>NZ_JBFAGG010000003.1:0-613766 GCF_040653595.1 Sphaerisporangium sp. NPDC051011
GGACACCGGCCACGGCCGTGCCGGGCATGCGCTGCGGGCGGCTCAAGCGCGGCTCGGCCACCACCTGGCGAACGTCGAGGACGCGAGCGGCCCGCCGGCCGGAGCAGGCGCGGCCTGGAGCGAGGACGCCGCCGATTCCCCGAGCCTCGAAATCGGGTTGCGGCTGGTCGAGCAGGTGGCGTGCCGGCCGTGGTCGCGGGCACGTGAACTCGCCCTCGCCGTGGGATGCAGCCCGGAGCGGGTGGCGCGGTTGCTCGCCTCGGCGGGCGCGGCCGGCCTGATCGAGGGCACACCGTCCGCGGGCTACCGCGCGTCCCTGCGTCTGGGCGGCTGGTACCCGGCGCGCCTGCCGGCCAGGCTGGCCGGCGCCGCCGGTGAGGTCCTGAGCCGCCTGGCCGACGAGCACGGAATCTGCGCGTACCTGACCACGCTGGTGGGAGCCAAGAGCATCACGGTGGCCGAGGCGATCGCGCCCGGCGAGCTGCGCACGGCCTCCTGGCTGAATCGTCCCTTCCCTCTCACCGGTTCGGACGGTGCCCCGGCTCTGGTCTCGGCGATGTCGGATCCCGACATCGTCGAGCTGTTCACGACGACGGCACGGCCGACCGGCCGCAGGTTTCCCCGGACCGCCGGCGACTTCCTCACGGTGGTGCACGACGTCCGCCGGGACGGGTCGGTGATGATCAGTGAGTACGGCGAGAACGGTCTGGCCTCGGTGACCTCACCGGTGCACGGGCTCGCCGGCGAGGTCGCCGCCGCGGTCTGCCTGGTCGGCCCTCCGCGGGAGGTCGAAGCCCACCGCGTGCGACTCCACCGCGAGGCGATCGGCGCCGCGGAGACGATCGGGCGCCGGCTTGCCGGTGACGCACTCGGCTGAGTTCGGTGTCCGCCCGGACCTCCCCGGTCATCGACGTCTGACTTCGTTCGAGCAGGCGCGCTGCATCGGCGTGTTCGAGTAGGCCGTCACCGGCCCACGTCGGCGACGAGCAATTCGGCGAGGTGGCGGGACGGGCGGCATGGCCGACAGTGGACAGGCCTGATCGCCCATAGTCACGTACTCCTGCGCAGAGTGACGGGTAGGGTGGCGCGGGCTCACCAGGAAGGTCGACGTGCCGAACCCATTCCCCTCTCTCAAGCCGCAGGAGTTGCTGCGTATCCTGCTCGCTCTCGGATACGAGGAGGTCGCCTGCAAAGGATCACATCGGAAGCTCGTCTGCGAGGGCAGGCAGAGGGTGACGTTCTCTTTTCATGGCGGGAGTATCGCCCCCGGGGTCGTCAGAGACATACTGGTCAAGCAGGTAGGGCTGGACATGGACGAGGCGTTGAGGGTGGTGCGAGGTGACCGGTGAGATCATTCACCTGATCGTCAGGGAAGATCGGGGTGGCCGCGATTTCTACGCCACGTCGCCTCAGGCGCCGGGTTTCCTGTACGGACGTCCCTCTTTGGGGGAATTGCGCGCCGAGCTTCAGGAGGCGCTCGAATTCCACTTCGAGGAGCCGGGGCCCTACGCGGTCCAGGAACATCACGAACGGCACTACGACATCGGAGACGGAGAGGTCGTCATCCGTACGGCCGTCGACGGCCACGCGGACGCGCGTCAGGCCACCCGTGAGGCTCTCGGCCGGGCGATCATTTCGGATCCCGCCCAAGCGGCGGGGCTCGTCTCCGCCCCCGCCACCGAACTGGGAGAGGTCGTCTACATCTGCGGTGTGATGTCCGACACCATCGGATGGGTCATGCAACAACTCGACCCGAGGGGCGACATCGCCAACGTCGCCGTCTCCGTGGCCGACGTCATGATCGTCACAGTGCCGTTCGCCCATGGCCGGATGGCGGTCGACGACGAGACGGCGACCATCGCCTCCAAGGCCTACACCCTGGAGACGAAGCTGTCCGAGGTGGTCCGAGACCTCAAGATCGTCACACCGACCGCCACGCTGCGTACCGGAATATGCGCGTAGGTCAGTGGGGCGCGGGTTCGCGGGTGGTGCGGGTTTGCATGGCGTGTTGGACGAGGGTGACCAGCACATTCTTGCTCGACTCCTTCTGCCGCGCGTCGCAGAGTACGACGGGGAAGTCCGGGCCGAGGTCCAGGGCCATGCGGATCTCCTCGATGTCGTACTGGCGGGCCCCCTCGAAGCAGTTGACCGCGACGATGAACGGCGTGCCGCGCCGCTCGAAGTAGTCGACGGACGGGAAGCAGTCGGCCAGGCGGCGCGTGTCGGCGATCACGACCGCGCCCATGGCGCCGAGGGCCAGTTCGTCCCACACGAACCAGAACCGCTCCTGGCCGGGCGTGCCGAACAGGTACAGGACGTGGTCCTCGCCGATCGAGATGCGGCCGAAGTCCATGGCGACCGTCGTGGTCTTCTTGGCCTCGATGCCCGACAGGTCGTCGACGCCGACGCCGCGGTCGGTGAGAATCTCCTCGGTGCGCAGGGGCCGGGTCTCCGACACCGATCCCACCATCGTGGTCTTCCCGACCCCGAAACCGCCCGCGATCAGGATCTTGATCGCGGTGGGCAGCTTCGCCCGGCCGACGTCGCGCCTAGAGACTCCGTAGTCCATTGAGCACCGCCTTGTAGGTTTCCAGGTCGAGAACGTCGGTCTCACGCACGGGTTCCTGGATGGCCACGAATCCTCTGTCGACGAGGTCGCCGAGGAGGACGCGCACGGTTCCGGCCGGGAGGTCGAGGTGAGCGGCGATCTCGGCGACGGACAACGGCCGGTCGCAGAGTTTGACGATCTTGTGATGCTCGGGGCCGAGACCGGGTTCCGCAGTGATCACGGGGTTGATGGTCACGACGAGGGTGATCAGGTCGATCTTGCCCCGGCTCGGCTGGGTGCGTCCGCGCGTCATGACGTACGGGCGGACGATGCGTCCGGCCTCGTCGTCGAGCCACTGCTCGTCCGCGCTGCCGTCGGAGAGGCTCGTCATGTGGCGCCCTCATTCCTTGGGGAAGGGTTCTCCGATCGTGCGGGGGAGGTGAGGTACTGCCCGACGCGGGCCACGAGCATGGCCATCTCGTAGGCGACGAGGCCGACGTCGGCGTCCTGCGCGCACAGGACCGCGAGGCAGGCGCCCTGGCCTGCCACGGTGACCACCAGATAGGCCGACTTCATGGCGACGATGGTCTGGCGTACTGCCCCGCCCTCGAAACGCTCGCCGACCCCCTGGGCGAGGCTCTGGATCCCTGCCGCCACGGCGGACAGGTGCTCGGCGTCGGCCTGGCCGAGCCCCCGCGACGACGCGAGGAGCAGCCCGTCCGTGGACAGGACGATCCCGTGCTCGGCCTCCCTCACCCGCTGGACCAGGTCGTCCAGCAGCCAGGTCAGATCGGCGGGGGAACTGGTCCTCTGCATCACTCGCTGTCCTCTTCTGCCTGTTCACGCTTGGCGCGGCGGCGCGGCAGCCCGGCCGCCTCCGAGCGCCCGCGTTCGGTGCCGCTCTGGAAGGAGCCCATCAGCCGCCGCAGCTCCTCGGGGGAGAAGCCGTCCTCCTCGTCCTCCCGGGCCTCGGCGGCGGGGGTGGCCGGCTCGTTGCGCAGTTCGGGCGCGAGGTGCGCCTGGGCGACGCGGCGGGGCAGGCCGGATGGGGTGAAGGTGGGGTCTTCCGCGGGTGTCGCCGCGGTGGGGCCGGGGTCGAAGGACGACGCCCGCGTGGGACCGCCGTCGCGTGTCCCGTTCACCGGGTGGCCGTTGCCGTTCGCGTGGCGGCCGTTCGTGGGGTGGAGGCCCGCGCCCTCCGGCGCCGGGGGAAGCCCGCCCGCGGGAGGGGAGGGGAGGGCGGCCGGGCGGGGGTCACCGGTGGTGATCGCGGGGAACTCGCCGGTGCGGTGCCGTCCCTGCGCGGGGACGACGGCACCGGGGCGCGGTGCGTCGTGTTCGTCGGTCATGGGCTCCGTGCCGGGTTCGAAGTCGGCGTCGCCGTCGATCAGCTCGCGGGGGATCAGGACCACCACCGTCGTGCCGCCGTACGGAGAGGCCTTCAGCGTGACCTTGATGTTGTGCCGGGACGCCAGGCGGCTGACCACGTACAGGCCGAGGCGCGGGGTGCCGGAGAGCTTGAACTCCGGCGGGTCGGTGATGCGCTCGTTGGCGTCGGCGAGGTCCTCCGGGGTCATGCCGAGGCCGCGGTCCTCGATCTCGACGACATACCCCTTGGCGACCTCCTGGCCGCTGACCTGGACCGACGCGTACGGCGGCGAGAACGAGACCGCGTTCTCGATCAGCTCGGCCAGCAGGTGGATGACGTCGCCGATCGCGCGGCCGGCCAGCTCGGCCTCGCCCATGGGCATCAGCGTGACCTGGGTGTAGTCCTCGACCTCGGCGAGTGCGCCGCGCACGACGTCGACCATCGGGACCGAGCGGCGCCAGGCGCGGCCGGGGGAGGCGCCGGACAGGACGATGAGGTTCTCGGCGTTGCGCCGCATGCGGGTGGCCAGGTGGTCGACGCGGAACAGGTCGGCCAGCTCGGCCGGCTCGGTCTCGCGCCGTTCCATGGCGTCCAGGATGGTGAGCTGCCGGTGGACCAGCGACTGCGTGCGCCGGGCCAGGCTGAGCAGGATGCCGCGGTAGCTGCGCCGCAGCTCGGCCTGCTCGACCGCGACGCGGATCGCCGTCTCCTGCACGGTGTTGAACGCCTGGCCCACCTGGCCGATCGCGTCGTTGCCCGTGGCGAGCGGCGGCGCCTCCTCGGCGACGTTGACGTCCTCTCCGTGGCCGAGCCGTTCGACCACGTTGGGCAGCTTGCGGCCCGCCAGCTCCAGGGCGGCGGCGCGCAGCTCCTCCAGGCGCTGTACGAGGGCGCGGGCCGTGGTGATGGCCAGGATGATCGAGGCGATGACGGCGATGAGCCCGAGCCCGCCGGCCAGCGCCAGCCGGACGACGACGCCGGTGGCGATCGGCCGGGCGCGTTCGACGAGCTTCGCGCCTCCGGTGGTGAGCACTTTCTCGACCTGCCCCTGGACCGCGCCGGTGGCCGACTTCCAGCGCGCGCCGTCCACGGGGGCGAGCTGGGGCCGGGGCGTGAGCATCAGCTGGTTCTCGAGGCGGCGCAGGCGGTTGTACGGCTCGCTCTTGGTCATCTGCTCGAAGGCCGCGCGGTCGGACGTGGGCAGCTCGGCGGCGACCTTGGAGAACAGGAACCGCTGGGTGCCGACGAGCTGGGCGAACTGTGCCCGCTCGCTCTCGCCGGGGCCGCCCGCGGCCAGGGATCCGGCGATCAGGGCGTCCTCCTGCGCGAGGAGTTCGCCGGCGCGGCTGAGCTCGATGAACGTGCGCGTGTCCTTGGCGAAGTCGGCGTCGTCCAGCGTGGCCATCGAGTCGTAGACGCGGAAGAGCGCGTCTACGACGCCGGTGATCGCGACGGAGGCGCGCCCGCGGTCGATCAGGCCCTCGTCCACCTGCTCGCGCATCGGGCCGAGGACCCGCAGCTCCTGGGTCGCCTCGTCGATGCGCCGCCTGAGGGTCTCACTGGCCGCGTCCTGGACGGACGTGCTCGTGACCTGCCTGCGGAAGTCGGCGCTCGCGTCGTCGGTCCTGGTCCGCTGCGCGTTCAGGGCGATGCGCTGCTGGCTGGAGCCGGGGGCGCCCAGCAGGACGAGCGTGAGCCTGCGCTCCTGCTGCAGTTCGACCCTCAGCCGTTCGCCGGGGTCGGCGATGCCGGAGTTCAGGGTGGCGACCCACAGGACGTTGAAGCCCTCACGCAGGGTGACCCAGGCTGCGAACCCCCACAGGGCGACCAGCGACAGCAGGAGCGCCGTGACCTTGGTCCGAATACGCGAATTACGGAAGCGCATAAGTCCATCCCTGGCGAGCGTCAGGAAGCTCATATCACGGTTCGCGGCGCATAAAGCTCAGGTCACGCTATCGTGCTCTATTGCGCCGCATCGCATGGCAATGAGGTATTCCACCGCATCGCACTGGGGAACCCTAGCACGATGGCAAATGGTTCTCCGACTGTTCTGTGTCACTTTTGTAAACATGTCGGGTTGGCTGTCGGGTTATGCGATTCGGTATCACGTTTGTCGGCTGATGTGCCCTCTAGTGCTCCGACGTCGTGACGCTCCGTGCCAGGTGGAGCGCCCCCGTGACCACGGCCCGGACGATCGCCACCGGCAGGTACAGGTCCTTGTCCACCCACATCGGCGGGTCCTCGACCCGCCCGGCGGACCGCAGAAGGTACTCCTGCCCCCGCTCGATCGCGGCCGACAGACGCCGGCTCCTGGCGCTCCCCGCGGTGCCGCCCCCGGCCAGCAGGAGCTGGTACAACGCGTACGCCGTCTCCTCGGGCGTGCCGTCCCACAGCCCCCAGGAACCGTCCGGGCGCTGGGACGAGAGCACCCAGTCCGCCGCCAGCCGCACCGGCCGGCGCGACGCCGTCCCGCCGAACTCGCCGAGCGCCAGTGCGCAGCACGCCGTGGCGTAGTACGGCGAGACGTGCCAGCGGTCCGTCCAGCTCCCGTCCGCCCGCTGCCGCGCGCACAGCCAGGCCGCCAGCCGCCGGACGGCCTCCGCGTAGCGCGGGCGCGCGTCGGGGCGGGCCGCCGTGAACTGGCCGAACGCGTCCAGCACGTGGGCGTTCACCGTCGTCGAGTGCCCGTCCTCGCCGAGCCACGTGCTGAAGTGCGTGCCGGTGTGGTACGCCCAGAGGCTGCCGGGCTCGCGCGGGGCGCCGAGCAGCGCCAGCGCGTACAGCGCCACCGACGTCGTGTCGGCGTCGGCGGGCAGCCCCGGCCCCGCCGCCACCCCGTCTGGGTCGATCCGCTCGCCGAGGCTCGCCACAAGCTCGTCCGGCACGTCCACAGGGATGCCGGCGCGCAGCAGCCAGCTCACCACCCACCCGCGCTCGAACACCGTGATCGGGACCGCGCACGGCACCGGGCCGCCCGACAGCCGCACGACGGCCTCCAGGTGCTCGTGCGCCAGCGGCGCCGACCGTCCGGGGCCGCCGGGCTCGCCCAGCCAGGCGGCCGTGGCGGCCGGGGACGCGCCCACCGTCCCCTCGGGGGTCACCACGACGGCGGGGGCCCGCACGGCGGCCTCGCCCGCGACCTCCAGGGCGTGCATCAGCTTCACCGGCAGGGGAGCGCCCTGCCGCAGACGCTCGCGGACGAGCCGCACCCGCGCGTCGTCCATGTCCTCGGGGAAGGGCAAGAGCGGGCAGGACTCCCACGCCCCGGGCACGGAGGAGCCGGCGAGGGCGCGGACGAGCCGGTTGACCGAGGTGACCAGCGCGGGGACGACGAGCTCGATCGCGGGCATGTCCGGCAGCGGCGCGCCGAAGCCCCGCCGCGCCCGGAGCCCGAGCGCGCGCAGGGCGCGTCCGGCGGCCTCCGCCACGGCAGGGGAGCAGGCGGGGGAGGTCCGGACGAGCTCGCCGAGCAGCGCGTCCGCCGCGCTCAACGTGGGGACGAGCGCGTAGTCCTCGTGCGGACCCCACAGGCCGTCCGGGCGCTGGGTGTCCACGAGGAACGCGATCCGCTCGGCGTGCCCGGTCAGCCACGGGGCCAGGGCCGCCAGCCGCCCCGTCTCGTACACCGAGGGCGAGGCGTCACCCCACGGGCGCGTCATGAGCCCGGACACCAGGGTTCGGGCCTCGGCGGCGACGTCGGCGGTCAGCGCGTCACCGTGAATGCTCATAAGTCGCCCCAGTAGTCGGCGAGCCGGTAGAAGCCCGCGCAGAAGTCCATCTGACGTTCGAGGTAGCCGGCGATCAGGGGGTCGCCGTCCCGCAGAGGCTCGATCAGCTCCCTGGCCCGGGCCGCCAGCGCGGCGAGGCGCCGGTCCACCTCCTCGCGGGGCGCGCCGAGCAGCAGGGCGTTCAGGTCGCCCCACTCCACGTCCCGCCGGTAGGTCCCGAGGTCGTTCAGCAGGCGGATCACCCGTTGCACGGCCGCAGCCGCCTCCCGCACCGCCGCGATGGCGCCGGACGGCGCGCCGGTGTGGATCAGATGGGAGACGAAGACGAAAGTGAAGCCCAGGTTGTCGGCGTTGCCGAGGTACTGCTCCAGTGAGGGGACCGTGCCCGCGTCGCGCCACTCCCGCTCCAGGCGCATCGCCGCCAGCATGACCCGCAGTTCCTCGCGCCAGACGTGCCCGAGCGCGGGGAAGGCGGGGGCGGCGGACAGGTCCCGCCGGAGGTCGGCCAGGAACCGCGCCAGGTCGTCGCCGGGGGCCGGGTCCGCGCCGTCGGCGGCGGCCAGGCACCGGCGGGCGATGTCGTCCACCTCGGGCGCCGAGGCCGCGACGTAGTCCACCTGCCAGTCGAGCCCGAACGCCCACAGGGTGGCCTTGTTGGCCACCGAGAGCCGTTCGGCGGTGAACCACGGGCCGCTGAACGCCATGGCCAGGGACAACGTGCTGGTCAGCGCGTCGTCGAACGGCTTGGCCGAGAACAGGCCCGGGTAGGCCTCGAGCCATTCGCGCATCTGCCGCTGGGAGCTTCCGGCGACCGCGCAGATCAGCCCGGACTCCGTGGCGCCCGGCCACTCGCGGGCGGGAGCCGTCATCGCGGGCCCTGCCCGGCGCAGTTCACGGGAAGCAGCCGGAGTCCCACCGTGCCGCGCGGGCGCAGCAGCGCCGTCGCCGCGGGCGCGGGGGTACGGCCGCCGAGCGCCGCCGGGCGGAACCGGCTCAGGATGGCGGCCATGATCAGCGGGGCGTCCATGTAGAACAGGTGCTTGCCGACGCACTGGTGCGCGCCGCCGCCGAAGGGGAAGTACGCGTACCGGTGCCGCCGCTCGCCGCGGTCGGGGGAGAACCGCTCGGGGTCGAACTCCAGCGGCCGGTCCCACACCTCGTCGAGCCGGTGGGTGACGTACGGGCTGATCAGCACCATCGAGCCGGCCTTCAGGCGCGTCCCGCCGAGGGTCTCGCTCCGCACGACCGTGCGGGGCAGCAGCCAGCCGGAGGGGTAGAGGCGCATGACCTCCTGCAGCACCATCTTGGTGTAGCGCAGCTCGGGCACGTGCGCGGGCAGGGCGGGGCCGGTGCCGACCACGCGGTCGATCTCGGCGTACACCTTCGCGGCCACCTCGGGGTGGGCCTCCAGGAGCGGCCAGGTCCAGGTGAGCGTCGACGCCGTCGTCACCGACGCCGCCGCGTAGATGCTGACGAGGTCGTCGCGGACGCGCCGGTCGTCGCGCGGCGTGCCGTCCGCCTCCTGGGCGCGGCACAGCGCCGAGACGACGTCGGAGCCGTCGGCCGCGTCCCGCCTGACCTCGCGGATCAACGGGAAGATGATCTCGTCGATGGTCGAGACCGCGGTCTTGAACGCCCGGTCTCCGGGCAGCGGCACCCGGTACGGCATGAACGGCAGGAGCAGCCGGGTGAAGACCGCCGCGTCGGCCGTGTGGTAGGCGGAGGTGAGGCGTTCGCCGTCCCGCAGGGAGATCCGGTCGCCGAACAGCACGCGCACGACGCTCTGGTTGACGATGGCGCCCATCGTGCGGGCGGCGTCCATCGGGTCCTTCGAGCGGGCGCGCGCTTCCAGTTCCTCGATCCGCGCGTCGACGGTGGCGGCGATCGTCCCGGCGAGCGCGGCGACGTACTTCGGCGTGAACAGCGGCTGGAGGATCCTCCTGCTGGCCTCCCAGCCGGGGCCGTCCCCGAGGATGCTGTCGCCGAGCAGGCGGCCGAGCGGCTGCCAGAACATGCCCTGGCGGCTGTAGTTGGTCCAGTTGTCGCGCATGACGTGCTGGACGTGGTCGGGGTGGGTCACCAGGTAGGGCCGCAGCACGCCGAGGTTCAGCCGGACGATCCGCCCGCCGGCCTGCCTGCCCAGCGCGGCCAGGCCGTTCGCGGGGTCGCGCACGATGGCCGGCGCCACCCGTGCCAGCATGTTCCGTTTCCTGGTACGGGCAGCGTTGATTTCGACCGGCATTCCGACGTTCTCCACCCTTTCAACGACCCAGAGGCGCACCGCTACGAGGGGTTCCTCGTCTCGCCGGGAGCTCTACGTCGAACACCGGGTGCCGCAGAAGCCGCAAACTTCCCAAGCGGCTACTCTTACGGCAAAGTGACACATGATCGAGTTGATATCACGATCTTCTGACCTGGAGCAAGATTTTCGGTCAATGGTCCGGCCGACTACGGCAGGTTGTACTGTCCGGATATCCGCCGTCATGAGGCTCGTGACCGGTACGCCCTGGGCTGGGCTAGTCCCGCCGCCAGTGTCGGCACACATCGGGGACCCGAGCGTGGAACCGGTGTCGGTGGGCCTGATCGGAGCCGGTCCCTGAAGGCCGCCCTGAACCGCCGAGCGGAGCGAGGCCATGGGCAGGTTCGGGGCGCGGCGGTGTTCTGGAGGAGGAGGGAGGAAGGGGTGAGGAACGAACCCCTTCCGAGTGACGACGGAAGAACGCCGCCTAAAGGAGCGCCCCGAACCGCCGAGCGGAGCGAGGCCATGGGCACAGCGCCCTGAACCCGCCGCGCTGGAGGCGGCAATGAACCCAGTTGATACGGTTCCGGTGACGCGCGGCGTGGAGCGAAGCCGGTGTGAGTCCGGCGCTGTCCCGCAACTGTGAGATCCCCCCGGATCGAGCCAGGTCGCCTCCTGCCGCGCCGACGTCGTCAACCCTCGTGGAAAAAGGGTGATCCGTCCCACATCACGGGTCCCTCGTTTCCCGGCAACAGGAGGAACCCACGTGAGGCCCGTACGCACGGCCTTGGCGGGCGCGTTGCTGGGTGCGCTGACGCTGGCCGGATGCGGCCAGCCGACCGGCACCGCAGAGACCACCCCCGCCCCCGCCACATCCCCCGGCGAAACCGCGCAGGCCGCGGGCTTCCCGGTGACCGTCCAGGCCGGCAACGGCCCGGTGACGATCGCCAAGAAGCCAACGAAGATCATCTCTCTGTCGGCCAGCCATACGGAGACCCTGTTCGCGATCGGCGCGGGCCCTCAGGTCCTCGCCGTCGACGACCAGTCGAACTACCCGCCGGAGGCGCCCAAGACCGACCTGTCGGGGTTCAAGCCCAACGCCGAGGCGATCATCGCCAAGCAGCCCGACCTGGTCATTGTGTCCAACGACATCGACGGCGTCGTCGCCGCGCTCACCAAGGTCGGCGTCCCGGTGCTGCTGGAGCCCGCAGCCACCAAGCTGGACGAGGCCTACGACGAGGTCACCGACCTCGGGGCGGCCACCGGCAACGCGGAGAAGGCCGGCCAGGTCGCCGCGGACATGAAGCGACGGATCGACGCGTTCGCCGCCGCCGCGCCCAAGGGCAAGAACCTGACCTACCTCCACGAGCTGGACAGCACGCCGTACTCCGTGACCTCCAGCACGTTCCTCGGCCAGATCTACGGCCTGTTCGGGCTGACCAACATCGCGGACAAGGCGCCCGACACGGCCGGCGGCTACCCCAAGCTGTCCAGCGAGTTCGTGGTCAAGGCCGACCCCGACCTGATCTTCCTGGCCGACATCAAGTGCTGCGGCCAGTCCAAGGAGACCCTCGCCAAGCGGCCGGGCTGGGCCGGGCTCTCGGCGATCAAGAACGACCGGGTGATCCCCCTGGACGACGACATCGCCTCCCGCTGGGGGCCGCGCGTCGTCGACCTCGTCGAAATGGTGGGCGAGGCCGTCGGGAAGGCCTCCGGCTGAAACCCGCGACGGTTTCCACCGAGCCCCCGCCCGAGTCCCCGGCGCCCATCGCGGCCCCGGGGGCTTCGGCGCGGTCGCGGACGGCCGCCCTCACGGTCGCGCTCGCCGTGCTGGCCGTCTGCGTGCTGCTCGGGCTGGTGATCGGCGCGGTCGGCATGCCACTGAAGGGCGTGGCGCTCGAACTGCTCGACCGGCTGCCCTTCGTCACGGTCGACTCCGGGCTGTCGCCGGTCGAGAAGGGGCTGCTCGTCCAGTTGCGCCTGCCCCGCGTGGTGCTGGCGGCGATCGTCGGAGGCCTGCTGGCGATGTCCGGCGCCGGCTACCAGGGCGTGTTCCGCAACCCGCTCGCCGACCCCTACCTGCTCGGCGCGGCCGCGGGCGCGGGCTTCACCGCCACCCTGATGATCGTGCTGATCCAGGTGGACGGCCTGGTGCCGCTCGCGGCGTTCGGCGGGGCGATCGGCGGGGTGCTGCTGGCGTACGCGCTCGGAAGTACGGCGGGACGCGGCGGCGGTACGGCCACGTTGGTCCTGGCCGGGGTCGCGGTGTCGTCGTTCCTCGCCGCGCTCCAGGCGTTCGTGCAGCAGATCCGCGTCGAGCAGTTGCAGAAGATCTACTCTTGGATCCTCGGCGGCATCGGCGGCGACTGGTCGCAGGTGTGGCTGGTCGCGCCGTACGCCGTGGTGTCGTCGGTGGTCCTGCTGGCCCACGGGCGGCTGCTGGACGTGCTGTCGGTGGGGGACGACGAGGCGGTCGGCCTCGGCGTCGACGCCCGGCGGGTCAGGCTCGTCGTCCTGTGCGCCGCCTCCCTGGCCACGGCGTCGGCGGTCGCGGTCAGCGGGCTCATCGGGTTCGTCGGCGTGGTCGTCCCGCACGTCGTGCGGCGCCTGGCGGGCGGCTCCTACCGGGTCGTGCTGCCCCTGTCGTTGGTGGGCGGGGCCGCGTTCATGGTGCTCGCCGACCTGCTCGCCCGAACGATGCTCGCCCCGGCCGAGCTGCCGATCGGCGTGGTCACGGCCTTCGTCGGGGCGCCGTTCTTCGTCGGCGTCCTGCGCGCCACCCGGGCGGTGAGCGTGTGACCGGGGACGGCGCGCCCCCGGTCGAGGTGCGGGACCTGGAGGTCTCGCTGGACGGGCGACCCGTCCTGTCCGGCGTCGGGCTGTCGGTGCGCGGCGGCGAATGGCTGGCGGTCATCGGCCCGAACGGCGCGGGCAAGTCCACGCTGCTGCGCGCCATGATGGGCATGGTGGAGTCCCGGGGCGAGGTGCTCGTCGACGGCGTGCCCGCGCGCGGCCTCCGGCCCCGGCAGCGCGCCCGGCTGATGGCGTACGCCCCGCAGGACCCGCTGTTCCCCCCGGCGATGACCGTGTTCGAGTACGCCATGCTGGGCCGCACGCCGTACATCTCCTATCTCGGCCACGAGTCCCGCCGAGACAGGGAGATCACCGGCTCGGTGCTCGAACGCCTCGCCCTGTCCCCGCTCGCCGGCCGCCCGCTCGGCCACCTGTCCGGCGGCGAGCGCCAGCGGGTCGTCCTCGCACGCGCGCTCGCCCAGCAGGCGCCCGTCCTGCTGCTGGACGAGCCCACCAGCGCCCTCGACCTCGGCCACCAGCAGCAGGTGCTGGAGCTCGTGGACGGGCTGCGCCTCGCCGACGGGCTCACGGTGGTCACCACCATCCACGACCTCGGCCTCGCCGGGCAGTACGCCGACACGATGCTGCTCATCGCCGGCGGCCGGCACGTCGCCTCCGGCCCGGCCGGGGACGTGCTCACCGAGCCGCTGCTCGCCCGCCACTTCGGCGCGCGCGTCCACGTCAGCGCCGGCCCGGGCGGACGCCCGCTGGTCAACCTCGTGCGACCATGAGCCCGCCCATGAGACCCGCCCGTGAGGAGCGCCCGTGCTGTCTTTGAGCCACCGGCACGAGGACGGCGCGCGCCTCGCCTCGCTTCTGTGGGAGTTCGGCCCCGGCTGGCGCATGATCTCCTCGGCCGTCCTCGGCGGCGGCATCGGCCCGCGCGAGTGGGTGCTCAACGCGCAGGTGGTGGCCGGGTACGCGCGCATGGACCCGACGGAACACCTGAGGGAGCTCGCCCCGCCGGGCCCCGGGGTCGGCATGATGACCGCGGCCTCGGTCGCCCGCTACACCCGCCGCGAGGACGGGGGAGCCGAGGCCGTCGCGACCGTCGGGCTGCGGGTCCCCACCTGGGCCGCGTCGCCGGAGGGGGCGCCCGACCCGGAGCTGCGGCCCGCGCGGCGCGAGCCCGTCCACCCCGGGACGATCAACATCATCGTGGCCGTCCCCGTGGCCATGAGCGACGCCGCCCTGGTCAACACCGTGATGACGGTGACGGAGGCCAAGACCCAGGCCCTGATCGAGGCCGGGTACGCCTGCACGGGCACCGCCTCGGACGCCGTCTGCGTGGCCGTGCCCGCCACCGGCCCGCAGGAGGCGTTCGGCGGCCCCCGCTCGACCTGGGGCGCCCGCGTCGCGCGCGCCGTCCACCACGCCGTACTGGAGGGCGCGCACGACTGGGCGGCCGTCCACGACATCGAGCCCGGGGACGCCCTCGGGGCTACGACGTGAAGCCGGCGGTGCCCAGCAGGCGGTCGATCCGCGCCTGGCCGGTGCGGCCGGACGAGAGGTGCTAGCAAATCGTCCGTGAGCACTTCGCTCGGTTGGAGAACGCGTCCGATTAATTAATGAAGGTGTTCCGTCAGTGCCTCGGTGGATTCGCGGGCGCTGACGGTGTCGATAGAGCTGAGCAGGTTGCGTAGAGCTACCACTAGGGCTCTTACCCGACCGGATGAGACTTCGTGGAGTTGGCCGAGGCCGGCGACGGCCATTGCCGAGCCTTCATCGACATCCCCAGCCCGTACCAGACTGTGTGCAAGAGTGATTTGGCTGGTGATGCGGTTCCGGCCATATGAGGCAGCGGTGTGTTCCAGAGAAGAGCGAAAGTACGAGACTGCGGCCTGGTGCTGTCCAGTCTCTGTATAGAGCAGTCCTTGAACGTGCTCAAGTTCGTCCCGGTCATAGAACGCCGTCCACGTGGGGGCAGGACGCCCTCGCTGGGGGTGCTCCATCAACCGCATCGCACGGGCCAACTCTGCACGAGCGGCGAGGTGATCCCCCAGGAGAGAAAGGGCATGTGCCTCTCGGCTGGCGATGATCGACAGCAGCACAGAGGACTTCATGGCTTCGGCGTACTTCTTTGCCGCTCCCAGTAGATCGCGTGCGTGCCGTGGCCTCCCCTCGTAGTTCGCCTGGAAACCGAGCATCGCCAGAGCTTGGGCCTTGAGCTCATCGTTCTGCATAGTGGTGCCGATGGTCAGCGCCTCGCCCCAGTAATGCCGAGCAGTCTCGTGATCACAGGCGTCGAAGTGGACGTAAGCGCAGCGGTTGGCGGTTTCCCCCGCCAGCAGGCGAAGCTGGCGCCCGATCGTGTCGGGATAGCGACTGGTCTCGATGATGCGGTGGATGCGTTGCAGGTGCCGGATGGCCAGTGGTCGCACGTCACTACCACCATGAGCATCGCCCAGGGTCTGGAGAGAGCGCAGTCCCGCGCGCAACTCCTGGACGTGGGGTGTGCCGACGGCCTCTGGGGGCGTAAGGGAGCCAATGGCGACACCGGCCGCAGCTCCGGCAGCGGTTGTAACGAATGTCCGCCGGTTCACGTCCGTTTCCTCTGTTTGGTCTGTTATTAGAAACGTACATGGGTTTATTTCACCGTATGGCGCGGGCGGGAAACCCAGGTCGGCGGGGCTGATGCCGAACATGGCGTGCAGGACCCGCCAGGCCTTCGGACGCGGCCGGGGTGGGTCAGGGCTGCACCAGCGGTGGAACTGGCGGTCGGTCAGTGTGACCGGCTCGCCGATCAGGTGCGCCGCCTGCGCGAACGCCGCGAGGAACGCCCCCGGTCGCTCCCAGCCCCGATCGGCGCACGCCCGCTCGAACAGGGTCCACTGCTTCGCCATGACCACCTCCGGTAATCGTATCAATGCGTACGGTAATGCAACGGTCAAGAAAAGGAAGGGCGGTCGGCGGAGAAAAGTCGGGCCGTATGTCACGGCGAACATCGTCGGCGGGGTGCGGGTGGCCGGTTTTCTGGGGGTGTCAAGATTCCCCCGCAGAAGGACACCAGGCCGAATGAGAATCTATTCCTACGACGGGCGCCAGGAAAGCGCCGTTTTCCCCGGTACGGAGGCATCCGTGGGGGAGGCCCGGCGGTGGTTGCGCAAGGTCCTCGCCGACCACGCGCGCCGCGACGACGCCACGCTGCTGCTCTCGGAACTCTTTGCTAACGCCGTGACGCACGCGGCCTCGCCGGAGATCGCTGTCGGCGTCCTCGTCGAATGGGACGGCACCGTCCAGGTCAAGGTCACCGACCAGGGTACGACGACGGTGCCGTGCGTGTGCCGCGTCCCGGCCGACGACCTGGCCGAGCGCGGACGCGGCATCCGCCTGGTCCGGAGCCTGTCCAGGCGCTGGGGCTTCATCAAGGAGGCGGCCGGCTGCACGGTCTGGTTCGCCCTCGACCCCCGCGAGCCCCCGCAGGACGACGAGCCGCCAGGCTCTCTCCTGGCTGGCAGCAGTCGCGCCACCTACCAAGAGGCGCGCGACGGGTAGGTCAAGAGGCGACACGGCGAGGAGACGGCACTGCCCTCCGCACAGGCGAAGGGAGGCACGTACGGGAGAATGGCCTTCCTGCCCGTGCGTACGCCAGGATCTGACCCATGCGACTTCTCATCCTCGGCGGTACGAAGTTCCTCGGGCGCGCGGTAGCGGAAGAGGCGCTGTGTCGTGGCCACGAGGTGGTGACGTTCAACCGTGGCGCGTCCGGTGCCGACGTGCCCGGTGTCACAGCGGTGCGCGGAGACCGCACCAGCGGTGAGGACTTGGAAGCACTCGCCGCGCAGGGTGACTGGGACGGCGTCATCGACACCAGCGGCATGACGGCCTCGCTCGTCCAGCGCTCCGCCAGCGCCCTGTCCGGTTCTGTCGCACGGTACGTTTTCGTGTCCACGGTCAATGTGTACAAGGGGTGGCCCGACCTCCCGCTCACGGATGATTCACTGGTCCGCGAGTACATCCCGGTCGGCCCGGCCGGAGAGAGCGGCGCGGAGGAGTACGGCCGTCTCAAGGCCGGATGTGAACAGGCGGTCTCCGACTGTTTCGGGGACCGGGCTACGTTGCTGCGCCCCGGCGTCATACTCGGCCCGCACGAGTACGTCGGCCGGATCCCCTGGTGGTTGAACCGGATCCGTGCCGGCGGCCGGGTGCTCGCCCCAGGTCGGCCGGACTGGCCGATCCAGCCGGTCGACGTGCGCGACGTTGCGACGTTCGCTCTCGACGTCGCCGAACGGGATCTGGCAGGGTCTTACAACGTGACCGCGCCGATCGGCCATTCCACGTTCGGGCGGTTCCTGAACACCTGCCTCCAGGTGACCGGTGCCGGCGCCGAGCTGGTCTGGGTGGAGGACGCGTTCCTACGCGAGCATGGTGTTCCCGAATGGGTCGGTCTGCCCCTGTGGCGCGACTACGAAGGCACCTGGCACGTGGATGCCGCCCGGGCTCGCGCCGCAGGCTTGAGATGCCGGCCGCTGGAGGAGACCGTCGCCGACACCTGGCAATGGCTGTGCGGCGGCACTGCGGTCTCCTCCGAACGGGCCGCGGAGCTGGGCATCTCGCGCGAGCGGGAAGCGGAACTCATCGCGACATGGGACACCCGCACAGAGGCCGCCGGCTAGGACGTCCCCGGGGGAAGCGCTCGCACCGTCGATCCGGCATTGAAGTCCCTGAGCGCTTCGGCCAGCTCCTGGACCGCGCGGGTCGTCTGAATCTGGGCGAGCGGGGCCCGGATGCCTCGCAACCGGTGAAGCACCGGGAAGGTCCTCATGTCTCCCGGGAGGCTGAATATGGGGCGCAGCGTGTCATGGGCGCCGGACACGTCGCCGAGCAGGAGCCGGGCCGTGGCCATGTCCAGCAGGATGGTCGCCTCTACGATGGGGGAGCGCTTTTCGGCGGGCTCGGCCTGTGACATGGTCCGCGCCCGGTCGGCATGATCGAGAATCAGGTTCGTGAGGCGCTGCAACGCGCGCTGGTCCAGTTCGGCGTGTCGCCGCCGGATCAGTTCGAGAACCGCGGTGGAGGCGCACCGCTCTTCCCGAACACGATCCCAGTCGAAGACGCCACCTACGTAGGCCAAGTCGTCGTGTTCATCGTCTGGGGCGGTGGCCCGAGCTTCTTGAGCGTCCCGCACGGCTTGTAGCGTCCGCTCGGTGTTTCCCAAGTGCGACCATGTGCGCGCTCTGATGCTGTTCAGCCGAGCTGCTGGTACCCCGGTGGGACGGTGCTCTTCGGCACGGGAGATCGCGACCAGCGCGTCATTCGGGGCGTTGTTCCAGTAGGCCGAGGTCGCCTGCATGCCGCGGGCCCACACCGCGAGCGGCACGTGCCCGATGTTGTTGGCGTGGACCCACGCGGCACGGGCATGGTCGTTGGCCATGTGGTGCATGCCCAGGTCGTTACTCGCCTCGGCCAGCAGTGCGCAGAGCACGCCGTTCATGAAGGACAGATCGCGAAGCTGGTCTGGTTGCCGAGACTGCCGTGTCTTGGCCTCCACTCGGGTCCGTAATTCGCTGATCTTGGGAAACATCACGACGGGCGACTGGGAAAGGTAGGTTCGGGCGAGCGTTATCACGTCGCCCTCAAGTAGTTCCAGGGTGGATCGGCCCAGCGCCGTTTCGGCGTTGGCAGCGGAATCGCGGGACTGCTCAGCAGCGGACATCATCAACTCGTGCAGGGTTGCGGGAACGGCCCGGGGATCAGGCCCGGCTGAGGGCTGGGGTGTCGACCACACGGCACCGCGACGCGGTGACAAGTCGATCACCTCAGGGTTGGGTTCAGATGCGGGAAAGTTCACCTGGACGGGCACCTTGGTGAACAACTTGTCGGCCGGTTGACCGA
Source organism: Sphaerisporangium sp. NPDC051011 (assembly GCF_040653595.1). NCBI lineage: Bacteria > Bacillati > Actinomycetota > Actinomycetes > Streptosporangiales > Streptosporangiaceae > Sphaerisporangium > Sphaerisporangium sp. NPDC051011. The sequence continues at coordinate 18,573 of NZ_JBFAGG010000003.1, forward strand.
ACATCGCCTGAAGGACCGCGCAGGCGTCCGGTAGCGGAAGCCCCTTCACCTCGCCGGCCAGCCAGCGCAGATACTGCCGCCGCTCCACGCTGAGCCCCCGTAGCTCAAGGTCACGGGCGGTCTTCTCGTAAACGCGGACGAACCTCTTGTACGGCAGCACATCCCGTGCCCGGACGAGCTGCTTGAGGTAGGTCTCCTCTACCTGCTTCATGGCAAGCCAGCCCTTCCCGGCGTGTCCTGTCGCTGGCAGCGTAGGCCGCCGAACTCGGCTGTGAAAGCAGCCCGCCCGACATGTCGCAGATGTCCCGTCCGTGTCGCATAGAAGTCACAGCGGCGTCGTGACAGGACGCGAGAAGTCGCTGGCGACGACCTCCCGAAGTCATCGCACCGCCCATCATGCTCGACCCACGCCCGAGTCCGACTCGTAGGCGTCCGGCTCCTGGCCGGCAGCGCGCCAGGGAGCCGCGAACCACGCCAGTGCGTGCTAGCGAAACGGAGTTCTCCCATGAAGAACGGCAGCAAGATCATCGACGGACTGACGATGGATCTGTTCGACCTTGACGCCAGGGCGGTAGACGGCAACCTGCTGGCCGTCGACGCGGTCACCGACAACGGTTGCGGCACGCTGCCCGCCTGCAGCTACCCCGACCCGCGAAGCTGACCCCCACCATTCGACGGGCCACGGCCCTCACCAAGGAGAGTGTGCTGTGGCCCGTCCGATCTTCACCGCCCGAACCGGCGCGCTGGCGCGCATTCCCCTTCGCCCGGCGCGTAGGTCTGGCCACGACACCGACCGCACGGACCCTCTGCTGGACGAGGCGGTCATGGTGGCCAGCGGATCGGCGCGGAACGCGTCCGACGATTCCGGTCCAGGAGCGTTGACCTGGCGTGCCTATGCGACGCGGTCACGGACCCGCACCACCCCACAGGGACTGTTCGCGGGTGTCGCCCCTGCCCGATTCTCGGGAGAGCCGCACCTGCGCCTGGGCGCGGACCATCGGACCGTCACGAACCCTGATCCGCATTGGCTGAGACTGTTGGCGTGCTCGGTCATCGGCGAAGCCGAGGGACTGTCGAAGGTGAGGCTGACGACCAGCAACCTCGCCGTCGTGCGAGGAGACCGTTGTGAGATCGAGCGTCCGATGGGCGGCTGCTCGTCCCGGCCGGTAACGATCAGCGTCCGTAACACCGAGGTGACCGCCTTCGTCCTGCGGGCCTGCCGAGACGGCTTGCCGGCGGCACATGCAGTCGCCGAGCTGGCGAGACGGTGGCCGCAGGCGGCTCCAGATCGAGGGCCGAGACTCCTGCGCGAGTTGATCGATGGCGGTTTCCTGCTGCACGACCTGCTCCCCGACGATCCGCGAGCTGATCCTCTGGGGCATCTGCTGGACCGGCTCCCGGCCACCTCACTTCATCGTCGGCCCCTGGAACGGCTTCGCGATCTTCTCACCGAGGCCGACGAGCACCGGGTGGGCAGCCCGAAGCGGCTGGCACTCCTCACCGACGCATCCGCCATCGCCCAGGAGATCCTCCCGACGGACCGGCTCCTGCGTGTTGACACCAAGGCGGACGCCACCGTGACGCTGCCCGTTCAGGTGGCGGAGAAGGCCGCTGAAGCCGCTGGCGTCCTGTGGCGGATCGGCTTGGGCATCGACCCGCTCACCGGCTACCATCAGCGGTTCCTCACCCGCTATGGAACCTTGCGGGCCGTGCCGCTCTTGGACGTCCTCGATCCCGTTATGGGCCTCGGCCCGGTCGACGACGTCACTCCCATCGGGGCCGGGGCTCCCGACACCAGCCGTGAAGCGGTGCTGGCGCGACTGCTGTCCGACGCCATCTCCAAGGGCGAAACCGAGATCGTCCTGGACGAGGCGACCGTGGACCGGCTGACGAACCGCAGCGGAGCCGCCGCCCCCCGCAGCGCCGAGATCTACGTTCGGGTCCTCGCCACCGACACCACAACGCGGGCGGACCGCGGCTTCCAGTTGGCGGTGTGCGGGGGTTCACAGGACGCGTTGTCGACCAGCGGCCGGTTCGTCGCCATGCTCGGTCGACCCTCGGAACTCCCCGATGGGGAAGATGGCACGTTGGTCGCCGAACTGGTGGTGCGTCCCCGCATCGACGCCGTCGCATCCGTCGCAGCGGAGACCGGGCTCGCCCCCCATCGCATCCCGGTGGGAGTCCCGGCCCGGCCCGGCGATGTGGACCTCACGGATCTGACGGTGTTCTCCGACGGTCGGCGTCTCCTTGTGTGGTCACAGGTCCACGACCAGCGTGTCCTGCCCGTCCTGTACTCGCGGATCGCGCTGTCGTTGCTCCCTCCGGTCGCCCGGTTCCTGGCATTGGCGGGCCATGCGGGGGAACGTCCCTGGCACTGCTGGTCATGGACGGGTATCACCACGCCGTTCACTCCCGCAGTCCGCTACCGGGACACCTGGCTCACGCACGCCCGGTGGGTCCTGCCAGAGCATCTGGCCTGGGCCGCCACGACGTTGGACGGGTGGGAGGCCGCCCTCACCTCATGGCGATCAACAACCTTCCCGCAGCCTCCCGACGTCGTGGTAACCGATGACATCGACCGACAGCTTTTGCTGGACCTGCGGCGGGCCGACGACCGCGAGCTGCTGCGCCGCTATGTCCGGCGGGGCCTGGCGGCCGTCGCAGCCCCGCCCGGAGGCGACCAGACCATCGCCGCCGTTCTCCCCGGCCCCGACGGCGGCCATTTCCTGGAGCTGGTCGTCTCCCTGGACCGCGCGGCCCCCGCGCCCACGTCCACGGTGGTGGCGGCGACGATGGCGGCGCCTACGGTTCGCCGTCCCGGAGCCGGACTGTACCTTCCCGGCGGGCCCTGGCTGTCGCTGGCCATCCAGGCCCCGGCCGGCTGCCACGACCAAATCCTCCGATCGCTGGCCCAGAGGATGGAGGAGATTCCCCGGCGCTGGGACCGATGGTTCTGGCTGCGCTACCACGACCGCCGGCACGGAGAGCAACTCCGCGTCCGATTCCACGCCGATCCCACGGACGTGAACGGCATCGTCCTGCCGTCCCTGTCGCAGTGGGCGGCCGATCTCATGCGTCAGCGCCTGATCTCGGGATTCTGCGTCGAACCCTACGACCAGGAGATCGGACGGTACGGCGGTACAGCCGCCATCATCGCCGCGGAGCGATTCTTCGACGCCGACAGCCGGCTCGCCCTCGACGTCCTGTCCACCACCCGGGAGGAGGACGCTCGGCTGACCATCGCCGCGATCGCCGCGGCCACGATCGCCGCCCGGATCGGCGGCGGTGCCGTCCCGGGCGGGCGGCTCGATCGGGAATCCCATCGCCGCGCGAACACCCTGAGAAAGCGGACACGAGCCGCTCAGGATCGCCCATTACCGCCCGGGTGGGAATCGGCGCTGGACACTTACGCCGCCGTCCTTGCCCCCGCGCAAGGCGCCCGTATCGCCTCCGACCTGATCCACCTGCACTGCAACCGGCTGGCGCCCACCCACGAGCAGCTCGTCCGGGCCCTGGCCACCGACCTGATCGCGCGCCACACCCACATCACCGAGAGATCTCGATGACCACCACCTCACCTGGAACCCGCACCACCGACTCCGCCGAGATGGCCGTCGCCATCGCCGATCGGCTCCTGGACCCCGAACCGATCATCGCCGCGACCGGTTCTGCCGCGACCTCCCTGTCGCGAGGGTTGGCGGGAACCGCGCTCCTGCACGCCCGCCTGTCGGCGCATCATCCGCGATTCGCGGCGGCGGCGGACCTCCACTGGGCCCGCGCAGCCCGCATGAGCATCTCCGAACCTCCACGGACCGGCGGAGTGTTCAACGGCGTCGGCGCGCTCGCAGCCTCCCTGATCCTGGGCACCCCCTACCTGCTCGACCCTGGGCCGTACCAGGCGTCGGTCCGCCGCTCCGTCGGTTGGCTCACCGCCCGCGCCACCGCGATAGCGGCCTGGCAGCAGGAACGGCGAGACGCTGGTCATGCAGGAACGCCTTGGCAAACCTACGACCTCATCAACGGCCTGTCGGGGATCGGCCGGATCCTCCTTGCCGCCGTCCACGCCGGGCACGTGGACGCCGAACCGGGACTCCTCGCCGCCGGCAGCTCGCTCACCGCGATGATCGAAACACCCGTCAGAGGCAGGCCCGGCTGGTGGAGACCGGACCCACACAACCCTGCCGCGCTCGCCGACCCCCACAACCGCGACGCCGCGAACACCGGACTCGCCCATGGGATCGCCGGACCGCTGGCGTTCCTGGCAGCGTGCCGGCTCACCGGATGGGGCTGCGCCGCGCAGGCCGATGCGATCCGTACCGCCGCCCAATGGCTGCTCCAGTGGCGGGCCGGCGATAGTTGGCCACCTCAGGTCACCGCCGACGACCTCGCCGGAACCAGTGCCGGCCCCAGTACCCGAGGCCGTCGCGACGCCTGGTGCTATGGAGCGCCGGGCATCGGGGCCGCCCTCCTCGCCGCCGGTCGTGCGCTGGCCGACCCGGACCTGGTCGAGGTGGCGCGCTCCGCGATCGACGCCCTCGCCGCCCGCACCGGCGAATGGGACACCGAAGGGCCTACCGTCTGCCACGGAAGCGCCGGAGTGCTGCTGTGCGCCGATGCAACAGGCAGCAACCGCACCGCGGACATCGCCGCCGACGCCCTGACCGCGCAGTACGACCCGCAGCTCCCTTTCTTCTTCCAGCACCACGACCACGGCCGGGTCAGCGACGAACCGGGACTTCTGGTCGGTGCGGCCGGAATCTCCCTCGCCCTGGTTGATCAGAGCGGATTGGCCGCCCCCAAGGCACCCATCGGATGGACCGCCGCCCTCCTGCTGCCCACGCCGTTTCAATCCCCGTCCGACGCCACGATCGAAGGTAGATTCCCGCGATGAATACCGACACCGACGTCCATCAAACCGCTGGCCGGCTCCACGCCGACCTGATCGACCTCCTGCTCGCACGCGGAACGATCAGGTCCGCCCGAGTCGAGGCGGCGTTGCGATCGGTCCCCCGGCATCCCTTCGTACCCGGCGTCTCGCTGGAGACGGCTTACGCTCCCGATGACGCCGTCGTCACTCAACGGGACATCGCCGGTGCGGCGCTCAGTTCGGCGTCCGCGCCCGGGGTCGTCGCCTCGATGCTGGAGCAACTCGACGTCCAGCCCGGAGACCGCGTCCTGGAGATCGGCGCCGGGACCGGCTACAACGCCGCCCTCCTCGCCGAGCTGACGGGCCCGGAAGGGCACGTCGTCACCGTCGACATCGACACCGATATCGTCGACGGGGCCCGGACGGCTCTCGCCCGCACCGGGTACGGGCACGTCGAGGTGCTGTGCGGTGACGGTGCTGAGGGCTACGCGCCCGCCGGCTCCTACGATCGGATCATCGTCACCGCCGGAGCCTGGGACCTGCCACCCGCGTGGTGGCAGCAGCTCGCCCCGGCCGGACGGCTCGTCGTGCCACTGCGGATCATCGGTGCGACGACTCGCTCCATCGCCTTCGACCGCCATGACGACCATCTGGTGAGCCGCTCCATGGTGACCTGCGGGTTCCTGGCCATGCGCGGCATAGGCGCCCGGCCAGAACCCTCCGTCACCCTCACTGAGGGTGTCACACTGCTCCTCGGCGATGGAAGCACCGCACCGCCCAACGCCCTCGCCCACGCACTCACCCAGGCCGCGACCCGCACCTGGTCGGGGATCTCGATCCGGTCAGGCCGGCCCTTCCAGGACCTCGACCTGTGGCTGGCGACCACCAGCCGTGGATTCTGCCGGATCGTCGCGCAACCGGAGGCCGTCGGCGCCGACCTGGCGACACCGGCATTCCGGTGGGGCGGCGCGGCCGTGACCAACGAAACCGACTCCTTCGCCTATCTCACCATCCGGCCCAGCGAACCCGCCGACGACGGCCCCGTCTTCGAGCTCGGTGTCCGCGCCCACGGACCTCGCCGCCACGACCTCACGACCACGCTCCTGGAGCAGCTCGGGCATTGGGATACAAAGCACCGCGACACCACCCCCCGCATCGAGGCGCGCCTCAAACCGTCCCAGGTCACCGCCACGACGGTCATCGACAAGCCCCACACGCTCCTGACCGTCACCTGGTGACCAGATGACCCCGGCATCGCGCGAAGACTTCGCACGCCGCTTCCCCCTCGTGCCCCGCGGCAGGCCTGCCTGCCACCGTCTGGACGTGCGCGTCCGCCAGGTCGCCGACCTGGCGGACGCCGCGCCCCACGACCCGGCAGAAGCCGCGAGGATCGCGGCCGAAGCCCACAACCTCGGCGCGCTGATCGCCAGCGACTGCGGCCTGCCCTCCCTTGCCCGCGACCTGTGCTGGAGACAGTTCCACGTCTTCCGCGACGCCCAGCCGTTCGACGCCACGACAGCGAAACTCGCGCTGCAACCCCTCGTCAACCTCGGCCGCCTCCTCGCACGAGACGGCAACGGCACCGCCGCTCATCGCCTGATCGAGACGCTGTTCACCGCTGTGTGCCACCAGTCGACCGTCACCCTCGACGACACGATCGCCGACCTCGGCAACCTCACCCGCACCCCCGACGACCACCGTGAAATCGTCCAATGGCTGTGGACCGTGCTCCTTGCCGACGGAACCCGAGCCCTGACCCAAGCGGGCAACTGGAGCCAAGCTCTCCAGCACGTCCAAGACCACCACGGCATCGGCCAGAGCCTCCTCGACGGCCGCCAAATCGCGATCATCGCCCACCACGCAGCCGGAGATCACCGGACCTCCGCACGTCTCCTGACGGAAACCATCACTCCCACTCCGTGGGAACAAACCGTGGCAGCCTGCCTGGCGGCCCTGACAGGCAACGACAACGGCAACACCGCCCGCATGGTGGACAACTATCTCGCGATCGGCGGCCCCCCTGCGCAGGTGGTCTTCCGCACCCGTCTGGGCCTGGCCGTCCTCGACCTCACCGACGACCGGTTCGCCCCACTCCTGGCCCACACAATCGAGACCGATGTACGGCAGTCGCGGGACGCCTATGCCGCCCGTGAGATCCTTGCCCACACCGGATGCGCATCCTTCATCCCCGCGTCGACGAGCAGGGCTCTGACCAGGCTCGTCGACTCCTCAGGTCTGGGAGCAGGAACCATACCCAGCGAGATCTTGGACCAGTTCACGTTGGCGATGACCACCGCCGAAGCATCACTCAGCGAGGCGCTCAGCGTCACGACTTGACCACCGAGGCGTCCGGCACGCCGCGTACCTGAGCTGCACGGCGCCAAGAGTAGCCTGGTACCGGACCGGGCGAATGAGTGTTCGAGAAATCCGCGACCGCCCGGGCCGCCGCATCGATATCGCCTGCTTCACCGGTGATGACCCGGCCATCGCCGAACGCCACTGCGAACCGCGCACCGTCCTCGTCCGCCACGCCTGGCGGATCGAACGGCACAACCATCTCGACTCCGCCGGGTAATGCCGATCCGCCTTGGCGGCGGATCGGCATTAACTGTCCCGCTACGCGGGACAGTCCGCTTCACCCCCGGCCTGAAGTGAAGGCCGGAGCACTACGGACTAACCCGGTAGCGGTCGGTCACTGGCCGCGTCATGCCGTCGAGTGCGGCATCGACCGGCAGCCTGGCCCTAGGCTCATCCTGTCTGAGTAGGCCGTCGCGACAGGTCAGTACTTTCCCGTGGCGCCGGTACCGCGGGTGGGCCCTGGCCGCGTAGTTGGTCCATCTCCCGCCATTCGGGCCGCAGCCCCGTCAGGCTCGTGGTGAGCGCGTATGCCGCCCCGCCTGCGAGCAGCACCGGCGCCAGCCCCGCGGCCGCCACCGCCACCCCGCCCACCAGCCCACCGAGCGGGACCCCGGCCCAACTGAGGGAGTCCGTCAGCGCGTTGACCCGGCCCAACAGGCGCCGCGGCACCCGCTCGTAGGAGATCGCCCCAAGGATCGGGTTCAGGAACCCGCCGGCGAACCCGCCCACCGCGAACACCGCCACCATGGCCCATACCGGCGCGTCCACCGCCAGGATGAGAAACCGCGACGGCCCGGCGAGCAGGAACGCCACGAAGAACACCGGCCTGCGCCGCATCCGGTGCGCCACGGCGGCCGCGACCAGGCTGCCGCCGACGGCCGTCAACCCCATCACGCTGCTGTTCAGACCGACCATGGCGGGGCCGTGGCCGGACTCCTTGGCCCACACGAGCACGAGCACCTGGCTGAATGCCGCGTCGAGCAGGTTCGTGATGCCGACCATGACCATCACGGAGAGCAGCAGCGGTTCGCCGCGCAGGTACGCGAAGCCCTGGCCGAACCGCCGCCAGTACCCCTCCTTCACCTCCTGCGCCGGGGCGCGGTACCCCATGCCCCGAGGCAACGCCCACGCCACGACCACGGAGCCGAGCGCGAAGCAGGTGACGCTGATACCCAGGCTGGCCAGCGGCCCGAGCAGCGCCACCACCGCACCCCCCGCCGCGGGCCCCACCGTCTGGGCCAGCCGCTCGGTCACGCCCGTCAGCCCAGTGGCGCGCTCCAGCGGCACCCGCCCTCGCTCGGCCGCCTCGGGAACCATGATCTCCTTGGCCAGGTCCCCTGGACCGCGGGCCGCGCCGACCACCGAGACCAGGGCGATCAGCGCGCCCAGCGGCAGTGAATCCAGCGCGTACAGAAGGACCACGGACCCGGCCGCCGCAGCGCTCACCACGTCCCCGACCCACGAGATCCGGCGCGGCCCGATCCGATCGACCAGCGGCCCGGTCAGCGCCTTGACCAGCACGTACGGGGCCATCTCCGCGAACGCCACCACCCCCGTCTGCGCCGCGCTCCCGGTCGTCGTCAGTACGAACCAGGGCAGCGCGATGGCCGACACCCGCGTGCCGGTCAGCGACACCGTCATGGCCGCGAGCAGGCCGGCCATCGGGCGTAAGGACCCGCGCGATCCCATCACTCGCCCTCCGGCAGCTCAGGCAGGAGCTGCGTGATCAGCGAGACCCGCGCCGCCCTCTCGGGCGCCGCCTCGCCGGGCATGTCGCGGCGGTAGCGGGAGATGACCTCTTCCAGTTCCTCGCGCAGCCGCTGCCCCTCCTCCGGGGTGAGGCGCAGCGCGAAGGAGCTGAGGTCGAGCACGCGCCGCCACTCTCCTGGCATGATCTGCAGCTCGTTCAGCGTCCGCAGGGTGCGCAGGTTGTACAGGGCGGCGATGGACTGCATGTAGGCCAGCACCGCCTCGGGCTCCCGCTCCGCCAGTTCGTCGTCGCTGAGACGGGTGATGCGGTGGACCGAGCGCCACCAGCGCTCGCGGGCGTTGCCGCGCTCGGTGTCCTCCTCCACGAATCCGGCGGCACCGAGCCTGCGCAGATGGTAGCTGGCCGTGCCTGAATTCACCCCCAGGCGCTCGGCCAGGCGGGTGGCGGTGGACGGGCCGTGTCTGCGCAGCAGGTCCACGAGTTGCACCCGCACCGGGTGGGCCAGTGCCCGCAGGCCTTTGGCATCGAGGACGACCACGCTCTCGCGGGGTTCGGTCATGCCTCGAAGCCTAGACCGCAAACACTCATTCGCAAACACTCATTCGCGAAGAACTGTTGGCAATCGTTCATCGATCGATCTTGTCGACGGCCATGAGGGGGCGTGTGCGTGCGCGCGCCACGCTGCATCCTCACTCAGAACGGATCATCCGACTGTTGAACCTCGGCACTCGGGCCCGGTCCGAGCTGGTCGTATTGGTTGGCGATCAGTTCCCAGTCGATGGCCTTGCCCGACAGGACGCCCTCCAGTTGCGGCCAGGCCTCGCCCTCACTCAGGCCCGGCCGTACAGGCGGGCTGAGCCGATGTTCTTCAGCCGAGGCAGCAGCTTGAAGTCCAGCAAGTGCGAGAAGGCAAAACCAACGACCGAAGCGCCATGGGTATCGGTGTACTGGCGATCGATCTCTGCGCTGATCAGGTGGCGGAGCAAGCCCTCGATCATGGAGGCGACCTCGGACAGTCAGAGCTACTTTGCGGCTGATGACACGGACCCGAGTGAGGGGCCGTCCAGAGGTCGCTTGAAGGGCGCTTGTGGGTCACTTGGGGACGTCTTGGCGGCGATGGTGGTGGCGCGGATCGGGCGTTAGGGTCCAGGTCATGGCCACATCGAGCGGCCATGAGACCCGAAGGAGCGCCCATATGACCGTTCGCGTCGTCGTGGCCGACGACCAGGCCATGGTGCGCGCCGGGCTGCGCATGGTCGTGGAGTCCGAGCCAGGCATGGAGGTCGTCGGCGAGGCCGCGGACGGTGCCGAGGCCGTCGCCCTGGCCCGCCGCCTGCGTCCCGACGTCGTCCTCATGGACATCTCGATGCCCGTAATGGACGGCCTGACCGCCGCGCGGCGCGTCCTCGGCGACCCGGACCCGCCCCGGATCATCATTCTGACCACGTTCGACACCGACGAGAATCTCTACGCCGCGCTGCGGGCGGGCGCGAGCGGGTTCCTGCTCAAGGTGTCGCCGCCCGAGCAACTCGTGGAGGCCGTCCGGGTGGTCGCCGCCGGGGACGCCCTGCTCGACCCGGCCGTGACCACCCGCGTCATCGCCTCCTTCGCGGGCAGGTACGAGCCGGTCAGGCCGTCCAGCCTGGACGAGCTCACCCGGCGGGAGCTGGAGGTGCTGCGCCATCTGGCCCGCGGCCTCACCAACGCCGAGATCGCGGGGGAGCTGTTCGTCGGGGAGGCCACGGTCAAGACCCACGTCGCCCGGGTGCTCATGAAGCTCGGCCTGCGCGACCGCGCTCAGGCGGTGGTGTTCGCGTACGAGTCCGGGGTGGTGCGGCCGGGGGCGGCGGGATAGTACGAGGCCCAGCCCTCGTTGCCCAGCCTCAGCACCTTCACGCCGAGGTACCCGAGCACGACCAGGTTGCCGCCGCTCCACAGCAGGCTGGCAGGGCCGTACTCGACGACGTAGATCGAGCCCCAGGCGACGAGGCCCACGACGGGCGCCCACCAGCGCGCGAACCCGCCGCGCCACAGCGCGACCAGCAGCAGCATCAGCCCGATCGGGCCGAGGAACACCCACGGAATCCGGAACGCGAAGAGGACGCCGGGCAGGTCGTAGACCGCCTCGAACATCTTCTCGGCCTGGTCGGGCGGGTAGTGCTGCCCGAAGTACCACTCCACGGGGTCGCCGAGGAGCAGGGCGGAGATGCTGACGAACCCGAGGACGGTCATCGTGCCCGCGATCTGGCCGAGCACGACCGCGCGCGTGCGCAGGACGTGCAGCAGGCCGATGGCGGCGAGCGCCAGCAGCACGTAGCTCCAGTGGTAGAGGGCGGACTGCAACTGCGCCATCGCCGGGTTGTCGCCGTAGCTCACGACCTCGCGGTCGTCGCCCCACGTGCCGGGGTCGACGAGGGTGGCGGTGAGCTGGAAGACGGCGGAGAGGATCAGCGCCGCGCCGGTGGCGTACCGGCGGAAGCCGATGGAGTCGGAGGGTCTCATCATGACGGTTCCATTCGGGTTCCCTGGTGGCTCAGGGGTCGGGTCGGTCCCGCGGCGGCGGGGACGGCGGCCCGGCTGCCGTCCCCGGGGCGGGGGGACACGGCGTCTGACCGTGCCGGACAGGACGGTACGGGGCCGGGGCCGGGCGGGGCGTCCGCCGGGCGGGTGATCCGCCGTCCCTCTCACGGCTGAACCGGACGGCGCCCGGGGCGGGAACCCCGGCGCGGCAGGGGTTTCCGGTGGCCGTCCTGATCGCGGCCGGCCGCCGGAGGTTCCGGGTTTCCCGCAAGACGGCTATCTGTGTGTATATTTTCCGTATATATCGGGCCGTGACTGGAGAAATTTCGCTACGGAGGGACGGAGCGGTATGAGGGCTTTCCCGCGAGTGCTGTTCGACGAGGCGCACAACGAGTCGTGGACGATCCGCCGCGAGGTCGCCGAGGCGATCAACCCGGCCCACCCCGACGACAACAGCTACGCCCGCGCCGCCGAGGTCCTCCGCCGCCTCGGGCACACCGTCACCGCCCACACCGAGGGCGCCATCACGCCCTCCGTGCTGGCCGCGCACGACGTGTTCGTCATCGCCCACCCCTCGGGCGAGCGCTGGGAGCGCACCGTCGGCCTCGGCAGCCCCGCGCTGCCCGCCGAGGAGATCGACGCCATCGAGCGGTACGTCGCGGACGGCGGCGGGCTGATCGTCCTCGCCGAGTGCGAGCAGGAGAAGTACGGCAACAACCTGGCCGACCTGCTCGCCCGGTTCGGCGTGGGCATCGAGCACACCACCGTCCAGGATCCCGGCAACTCCTACAACGGCGTCGCCACCTGGGTGCGCGGCGTGCCGGTGGCGGGGCAGGGCTCCGGCGACGACCTCACGGCAGGGGCCCGCGAGGCCTGCTTCTACCGGGCGGGCGTCCTGACCCCGCCCGCCGGGGCGACCGTCCTGTTCGAGACCTCGCAGGCCGCCGACCCGGCAGGGCGGGCGCTCGCCGTCGCCCTGCGCCACGGAGACGGCCGGGTGGTCGTGTTCGCCGACTCCGACCTGTTCGGCGACGACTCCATCGCCGACCTGCGGCATGCCCGCCTGTGGGGCAACGTCGTCACCTGGGCCGCCCGCGTCCCGGCCGCCGCCGGCGCGCGCGGCGGGGACGACGCCGGGACCGCGACGCTCAGGCGGGCGCTCAAGGACGCCGTCGAGGAACTGCGGCCCCTCACCGCCAAGGACGGGTCCGTCGAGGACGCCACCGCCGTCTCCCCGATCGTGGACCGCGTGGCCGAGGCCGTCGAGAAGCTCGCGCCCGCGTACCCGCACGACGAGGCCTACCTGACCGCAGTGCTCGCCGACCTGCGCAAATGGCAGGCGGGCGGGTTCGGCGTGCCGGACTTCCTCGACTCGCTCAACGCCTTCCACCCCGACGCCCAGCGGGTCGACGGCCTGGAGCACCTGGTCGTCTTCCCGATGTACACCCAGAACGGCAACCCGAACCGCAACCTGGAGGCGGTCTGGATCCGCACGGTGTGGCCGGAGTGGCTGGCCGCGCTGGAGCGCGAGCGGTACGACAACCCGATGTTCGTCCCGATCGAGTTCGTCGACTTCACCGCCGGATACGACACCAACTCCGCCGTGCTGTTCCCCGAGACCGTCGCCGTCCGCGAGGTCCCGCCGAGGTTCACCTGGGGCGCCATCTTCTGCGACCGCGAGGCCGCGCGGTTCCGCAGCGTCGGCCGCGCCGCCGCCGACACCCTCAAGCTGGCCCTCCCGCCGGACGCGGCCCGGCTGCTGGACAGCCAGGAGCTCGCCCAGGACACCTTCGTCCTGTGGGACCTCGTCCACGACCGCACCCACAGCCACGGCGACCTGCCGTTCGACCCGTTCATGATCAAGCAGCGCATGCCGTACTGGCTGTACTCGCTGGAGGAGCTGCGCTGCGACCTGACGGCCTTCGGCGAGGCGGTCAAGCTGGAGAAGGAAGGCGTGCCGCACGCCCGGTACGTCCAGTACGCGATCCTCTTCGACCGGCTCTTCCGCTTCCCGATCACCGGTGAGCGGGTGCGCAACTACGACGGCCTCGGCGGGCAGCTCCTGTTCGCCTACCTGCACCGCAACGACATCGTCCGCTGGACCGACAACCGGCTCAGCGTGGACTGGGAGCGCGTCGCGGACGGCGTCGCCGACCTGCGCGGCGAGGTCGAGAAGCTCTACCGCGACGGTATCGACCGTTCCAAGCTGGCGCACTGGCTCGCCGCGCACCGGCTCGTCGCCGCCTACGTCGCCCCGCACCCGGCCTCGGTCTGGAACCGCGGCGTGGACGCGCTGCCCGTCGAGGGCTTCCCGAAGGCCGTGGTCGACGCGGTCCTGCCCGACGAGTTCCCCCTGAGCATGTTCTACGAGGCGCTGCGTCGTAAGCTTTCCGGCGTCATCGAGGCCACGAAGGGAATCCGCGGGTGAGCACCACCACCGAGCAGGCAGGCAGGGTAGTCGTCGTCACGGGCGCCGGCGGCCCCACGGGTCAGGCCGTCACCGCGCGCCTGACCGCGCGCGGCGACACCGTCATCGGCGTCGACAGGCACGAGGCTACGGGCGTGCTCGCCGTCGACCTCGCCGACGCCGAGGCCGTGCGCGCCCTGGCGCGCCGCGTCGAGGACGAGCACGGGCGGGTGGATGGTGTCGTCCACCTCGTCGGCGGCTGGCGGGGCTCCAAGACCTTCGCCGAGACCGACCTCGCCGACTGGGACGTCCTGCACACGCAGCTGATCCGCACCCTGCAGAACGTCTCGCTCGCCTTCGAGCCGCTGCTGCGGGTCAGCGACGACGCCCGGTTCGCCATCATCTCCGCCACGGCGGCCCAGCGGCCCACGCAGGGCAACGCGGCCTACGCGACGGCCAAGGCGGCGGCCGAGGCATGGACGCTCGCTCTCGCCGACGCGCTGCGCGGCACGCACGCCGCCGCCGCCATCCTGGTCATCAAGGCCCTGGTCAACGACGCGATGCGGGCCGCCGCCCCCGAGCGCGCCTTCCCGGGGTTCACCGACGTGAAGGACCTCGCCGAGGCCGTCGCCCGCCTGTGGGACCGGCCCGCCGAGGACGTCAACGGCACCCGGACGGACCTCACTTCGTGACCCAGGCACGACGTCACCACGACCCCGAGGTCAAGGGGTTCGCCAGCGACAACTACGCCGGCGTCCACCCGGAGGTCCTCGAGGCGCTGGCCCTCGCCAACGGCGGCCACCAGGTCGCCTACGGCGAGGACGACTACACCAAGGCCCTGCAGGACGTGTTCAAGCGGCACTTCGGGCCCGGCGCCGAGGCGTGGCCGGTGTTCAACGGCACCGGCGCCAACGTGGTCGGCCTGCGCGCCATGACCGACCTGTGGGAGGCGGTCGTCTGCGCCGAGACCGCCCACATCAACACCGACGAGGGCGGGGCGCCCGAGCGCACCGCCGGGCTCAAGCTGATGAGCGTCCCCACCCCCGACGGCAAGCTGACGCCCGCGCTGATCGACCGGCAGGCGTGGGGCTTCGGCGACGAGCACCGCGCCCAGCCCCGCGTCGTGTCGATCTCGCAGAGCACCGAGCTCGGCACTCTGTACACACCGGAGGAGATCGCCGCGATCGCCGCGCACTGCCGCGAGCTCGGCATGCTCCTGCACATGGACGGCTCCCGCCTGATCAACGCCGCCGCCGCCCTCGACGTGCCGCTGCGCGCGCTCACCACCGACGCCGGCGTGGACGTGCTGTCCTTCGGCGGCACCAAGAGCGGCCTGATGTTCGGCGAGGTCGTGGTCGTGCTCAACCCCTCGGCCGTCCGGGGCATGGTGTACCTGCGCAAGACCGCGATGCAGCTCGCCTCCAAGATGCGGTTCGTGTCGGTGCAGTTCGAGGCGCTGCTGGCCGGCGACCTGTGGCTGCGCAACGCCAGGAACGCCAACGCCATGGCGGCGCGCCTCGCGGCGGCCGTGCGCGAGATCCCCGGCGTCACGCTGACCCGGCCGGTCCAGGCCAACGCGGTCTTCGCCGTCATCCCGCCCGAGGTCGCCGACCGGGTCCGTAAGCGGTTCCGCTTCTACACCTGGGACCCCGCCACGGGCGAGGTCCGCTGGATGACATCCTTCGACACCACTGAGCACGACGTCGACGCCTTCGCCGCAGCTCTCGCTGTGCACATGGCCGCGCCTTCGGCACGGCGTGTTCAGGGCGCACTTTAGGCGGCGTTCTTCCGTCGTCACTCGGAAGGGGCTCGTTCCTCACCCCTTCCTCCCTCCTCCTCCAAGACACCGCCGCGCCCCGAACAGGCATATGGCCGAGCCTCCGGTACGGAGTGTTCGGGGTGGACGGGTCATTTGAGGATCGAGGGGTAGGGCTTGGCGTCGCGGGCTTGGAGTAGTTCGGTCATGTAGGCGATCTCGCTGTCCTGGGTGTCGACGATGTGCTGGGCCATCGTCCGCACCTCGGGGCGGTTCGTCAGGGACAGCACGGCCCGCGCCATCTGCACGCCGCCCTCGTGGTGGCGGATCATGAGCTGCAGGAAGAGGATCTCGGCGTCCTTGCCCTTGGCGGCCTGGAGCCGTTTCATCTCCTCGTCCGAGGCTATGCCTGGCATCGTGGTGGGTACCTTGGCGGGGGTTCCGGCCGCCGCGGAGGCGCCGTGCCCGTGCCCGGCCATCCACGCCATCGACGGCCGGGTGGTCGCCTGGTTCAGGCCCCACTGCTGGAGCCAGCCCATGAAGACCCCTCGCTGCGCCGTCTGCGTGGTGATGATGTCGTACGAGAGGCCGCGGATGGCGGGGTCGGTGCTCGCGTCGCGGACGGCGAAGCTCATCTCGGCCGCCTGGGCGTGGTGGATGCCCATGTCACGGGAGAAGCCCGCCTCGGGGGAGGCGTCCCCGGGCGGTCCCGACCTGCCGTTGACGAGAAGCGTCACCGCGGCCGTGGCCAGGCAGGAGATCAGGGCGACGAGGATCAAGCGCGTTCGTGTGGTTGCCATTTCCAGCCAGATGAGTGAATGTCCCGGTCGTTAGACGCAAACGTTATTACCTACCCACTATCCTCCACATAAGTATCGGGGCTTGAGCAGTCAGGGTCTTGACCAGCAGTTGGAGGACTGATGACCAAGGAGAAGACGCAGGCGCGGCGGGAGCAACTCGCCAAGCTGCGTGCCGCGCAGAAGAGCAAAGAGCGGCGCACGGCGATGCTCATGTGGGGAGCGGGGGCCTTCGTCATCATCCTGCTGGTCGGCATCGTCGGGTTCTATGTGATCCAGGAACGCGCGGCCAGTTCGCTGGACGGGGTGAAGTCGTTCGCCTACAAGGGCTCCCAGCACACGCTGATCAAGGTCGACTACAAGGAGAAGCCGCCGGTCGGCGGGGAGCACAACCCCGTCTGGCAGCAGTGTGGCGTCTATGACGAGCCGATCAACAACGAGAACGGCGTCCACTCCATGGAGCACGGCTCGGTGTGGATCACCTACCGGCCGGACCTTCCCAAGGCCGACGTCGACAAGCTCAAGGCCCTCGTCACCACCGACTACCTCCTGCTCAGCCCGTACCCGGGCCTGAAGGTGCCCGTGGTCGCCAGTTCCTGGAACCACCAGCTCGAGCTCACGGGCGTCGACGACCCCCGCCTGGCGAGGTACATCGCCAAGTACAAGCAGAACCCGACCGAGACGCCCGAGTACGGCGCGACCTGCACGGGCAACGGCAGCACCGACCAGACGGCCGCGCAGAGCCCGATCCCGGCCACCTCGCCGAGCGCGGCTCCGAGCGGCGCGCCCAGCGCCACCGAGATGCCCAAGGCGTCGCCGAGCTCCTGAGACCCCGCCCGGCCCGGCGCGTTGAAGGCCGGGCCGGGCGGAGGTCAGCGCAGTACCGTGCCGGGCTCCACGGCCTCCAAGCCGTGGGCCTCGCCGACGGGTGGGCTGGTCAGGACGCCCGCGTGCGTGTTCAGCCCGAGCCCGAGCGCCGTGTCTCCGCGCAGGGCGTCCCGCCAGCCCTCGTCGGCGATCGCCAGGGCGTAGGGCAGGGTGACGTTGGTCAGCGCGTACGTCGAGGTCGCCGGGACCGCGCCCGGCATGTTCGCCACGCAGTAGAAGACCGTGTTGTGCACCCGGTAGGTCGGATCGGCGTGGGTGGTGGGACGGGAGTCCTCGAAGCAGCCGCCCTGGTCGATCGAGATGTCCACCAGCACGGCGCCTTCCTTCATCCGCGAGACCAGCTCGTTGGTGACGAGCTTCGGCGCACGGGCGCCGGGGACCAGCACCGCCCCGATGACGAGGTCGGCGTCCAGGACGGCCCGCTCGATCTCGTAGGCGTTGGACGCGACGGTCCGCAGGTGCCCCCGGTAGATCGTGTCCACCTGGCGCAGCCGCTCGATGTTCCTGTCCAGCAGCAGAACCTCGGCCTGCATGCCGAGCGCGATGGTCGCGGCGTTCAGCCCGGTCACGCCCGCGCCGAGCACGACCACCTTGGCCGGGTAGACGCCCGGCACCCCGCCCATGAGCACCCCCCTGCCGCCGCCCTGCCGCATCAGGTGGTAGGCGCCCACCTGCGGGGCGAGGCGCCCGGCGACCTCGGACATGGGGGCCAGCAGCGGCAGCGCGCCGTTGCCGAGCTGCACGGTCTCGTACGCGATGCCGGTCACCCCGGACTCCATCAGGGCGAGGGTCAGCTTCCGTGACGCGGCGAGGTGCAGGTAGGTGAACAGCACCTGCCCTTCGCGCAGCAGGCCGTACTCCGAGGCGATGGGCTCCTTCACCTTCAGGATGAGATCGCCTTCGCGCCAGACGTCCTCGGCGGTGTCCAGGATCGTCGCGCCGGCGGTGCGGTAGTCCTCGTCGTGGATGGCCGAGCCCTCGCCCGCGCCACGCTCGACGAACACCCGGTGGCCGTGCCGGGCGAACTCGTTCACCCCCGCGGGGGTGATCGCCACCCGGTGCTCCTGCTCCTTGACCTCTCGGGGAATGCCGACTTTCATGAGTCCTCCTTGACCCTGCTCGCCGGTGGTGTGCTTCCTCGTGGCTTCGTGCGCGTCGCCGGCTTCGCCGGGGGCCGTGGCGGAGCGCCCGCGGGTACGGGTTCCGGTTCCGGTGGTGATCCGTCCGAGGGGTTGTGATCCGTGCCGGGGGCCGGCCCTCTTTTACTTTGTGTGCCGCGCTGGGCGCCGGCCATGGGGCAGGGTGAAACCAATCAGCCCAGGTACGTGGCAAATTGTCAGGTTATCTTCAGCCTAGGACCAGCCTGTGAAAGCGCTGTGGGGCGGTTAGCCGGAACTCGGGAGCCTCGATAGGCTCGGCCCTGCGATGTCAGGCACAGGGGTGAGGATGCGTAACCATCCGGCGGACGATCACGATGGTCGCCCGGGGGAGCCGCCGGAGTCCTCCGGCATGCCCTTCGGCGAGCCTCCGCCGGCCTCCGGCGAGGTCCCGGGCGGTTCCGGCGAGGGGCCACCGGGCGGGGACGTCCCGCCCGAGGGCCCGGGCGGTCCCGCCGCGCCGGGCGATCCCGCGGCCGCGGGAGGTCCTCCGGCCGGTCCGCCGGGTCCGCCGCGCGCCTCGCGGTCGACCACCATCGCCCTGCTGGCCGGGCTGGTCGTGGTGATCATCGTCACCGGGGTCGTGGGCACGATCGCCGTGCTCATGACCCGCACGCCCGACCGTCCCCTGGGCGCCCCGCCGCCCCGCCGCCTGGCCACCACGATCCACTTCGCCCCGGTGACCGGCACCCGCCCCGCGCCGTGCCCGGGCGCCGAGGCCGTGCTCGACGACACGGGCACGACCTGCTACCAGGTCGCCCCCGGCGTCACGATCACCTCCGTGGCGAAGGTCGAGGCGGTCGCCGACGCGGACGGCGGCTATTCGGTCCGCGTCGTCCCCTCGCCCGAGAGCCGCAGCAGGCTCGCCTCCCTCACCGAGGACTCGCTCAACCAGTTGCTCGCCGTCGTGGTGGGCGACCGCGTCGTGACGGCGCCGAGGGTCGCCCAGGCGCTCACCGCCGACAGTTTCAGCATCTCCGGCCTCACCAAGGAGGCCGCCGACGCGATGGTGGCCCGCCTGCTCGGCGCCCCCGCGTCGGCCGCTCCGTCCGGGGCGCCCTCGACCTGCCCGCCCGGCACGGGCACCGGCCAGCCGGGCACCCTCCCGTCCGACGGCACGGGCCAGACCCCGCCTCCGGGGGGCATCGGCCAGGGGCCGCTGACCGGGGACGCCGGCACGCCGCCCGGCTCCACTGCCGAGCCTGGCGGCACCGCGACCTGCCACCCGGCCACCGGCGTCCAGACGGGCCAGCCGACGACGGACCTGCCCGCGACCGGCCAGCCGCCGGGCGCGCCGACCGGCCAGCCGACGACGGGCACCCCCACCGGGCCCGCCACCGGCGCGGCCACGCCGCCCGCCACCGGCAACGGGTCCACCGGCAACGGCCCGCTCGTCCCGCCGGGGAGCACCGGCGCCCCGGTCGCGCAGGGCGGCCCCTCCGCGCAGGGCTCGCCGTCGTCCACACCGGCCCCCCGCCCGACCGGGGTGTCCGCCCACCGCACGCCCGACCCGCGCTTCCCCGACTGCAAGCAGGCCAACGCCGCCGGGTACGGCCCCTACACCAAGGGCGTCCACGTCGAGTACGACTGGTACGTCGACGGCGACCACGACGGCTACGCCTGCGAGCGCGGCGACATCACCTGATCCTGTTCGGGGCGCCCCGAACCCGCCGTGCCGAAGGCGCGGCCATAGGCACCGCGTCCCGCGCTCGCGGGCATGTCACGTGAGTCCGGGCATGTCACGTGAGCGCCGGCGAGGTCACGTGAGCGCGATGTCCTGCGGGCGCAGCGGGATCCTGGCCAGGGGCAGGCCGGTGGCGGCGCGCACGGCGGCGACGATCGCGGGGGTCGAGGACAGCGTCGGCGGCTCGCCCGCACCGCGCAGCCCGTACGGCGCGGCGGGGTCGGGGTTCTCCAGGATCGACAGCCTCATGGGCGGCATGTCGAGGATCGTCGGGATCAGATAGTCGGTGAACGACGGGTTGAGCACCCGCCCGTCGCGCACCTGGATCTCCTCCATGAGCGCGAGCCCGAGCCCCTGGGCCGAGCCGCCGTGGATCTGCCCCTCCAGCGCCACCGGGTTGAGGATCTTCCCGACGTCCTGGACGGCGGCCAGTTCGACCACCTTGACCAGCCCGAGCTCGACGTCGACGTCCACCACGGCCCGGTGCACGCACAGCGCGAGCTGGGTGTGGGAGTCGCCCTGCCCGGTGACCGGGTGCATGGGGTAGGTCGGCCGGTGGCGGTACTCGCGGGTCTCCTCGATGGGCCCGAACCGCTCGACCAGATCTTCGAGCGTCCGTCCGGCGTGCTCGGCGCGCAGCTTGTCCAGGCGCTCGCGCACCGCCTCGCAGGTGGTCTTGACCGCGCCGCCGGTCACGTACGACTGCCGGGACGCCGAGGAGGAGCCCGCCGAGCCGACGGAGGTGTCGGCCGGGGCCACGGTCACCCGCTCGACCCCGAGTTCCGTGCGGGCGATCTGCGCCTGGAGCGTGACCAGCCCCTGACCGACTTCTGCGGCCGCGGTGTGCACCTGCACGTGCAGCGCGCCGCCGAGCAGTTCGAGCCTCACCCGGGCCGTCGAGTAGTCGTCGAAGCCCTCGGAGAAGCAGATGTTCTTGATGCCCACCCCGTACCCGACGCCCCGGCGCACCCCCTCGCCGTGCGTCGTCTGCGCCACCCCGCCCGGCAGCGACCGCAGGTCGGACGAGGGCTCCGCGGCGGGCAGCGGCATCGCGGCCAGTTCGCGCAGCATGTCCGCCAGCGGCGCGGGGGAGTCGATGACCTGGCCGGTCGCCAGCCGAGACCCCTGGGAGACGGCGTTGCGCACGCGGATCTCCACCGGGTCGATCCCGCACGCCTCGGCCAGCCGGTCCATCTGCGACTCGTACGCGTAGCAGGCCTGCACCGCGCCGAACCCGCGCATCGCCCCGCACGGCGGGTTGTTGGTGTACGCGCCGTAGGCGTCGATCTCGATGTTGGGGACCTCGTACGGGCCGACGCCCAGCGAGGCGGCGTTGCCGACGACGGCGGGGGAGGAGGAGCAGTACGCCCCTCCGTCCAGGATGATCTCGGCCCTGACGTGGACCAGCCTGCCGTCGCGGGTGGCGCCGTGCTCGTAGCGCATCCGCGCGGGGTGCCGGTGGACGTGGCCGAAGAACGACTCCTCACGGCCGTACACCATCTTCACCGGGCGGCCCGTGCGCAGGGCCAGCAGCGCGGCGTGGACCTGCATCGACAGGTCCTCGCGGGCGCCGAACGCGCCGCCGACCCCGGCGAGGTACAGGCGCACCCGGTCCTTGGGGATGTCCAGGCACGGGGCGATCTGGTCCTGGTCCACGTGCAGCCACTGTGTCGCTATATATAGGTCGACGCCGCCGTCCTCGGCGGGCACGGCGAGGCCGGACTCCGGGCCGAGGAACGCCTGGTCCTGCATGCCGACCTCGTACTCCCCGGTCACCAGGACCTCGGCGGCCCCGGGCGTCCCCGCCTCGGGGATCCGGCCCACCCGGACGGGCTGGTGGCGCACGAGGTTGCCGCCGGGCTGCACGTTCGGGCTCGCCGGGTCGAACAGCGCGCGCCGCGCGTCGGTGACCGCCTCGCGCGTCTCGTACTCCACCCGGATGGCCGCCGCCGCGCGCCGCGCCGTCTCCGGATGGTCGGCGGCGACGATCGCCACGGGTTCGCCCTGGTAGCGGACCTGGTCGATGGCCAGCACGGGCGTGTCCTTGTGCTCCAGGCCGTAGAACTTCCGGCCCGGCACGTCCTCGTGGGTGAGCACGGCGTGGACGCCCGGCATCGCGAGCGCCGCGCCGATGTCGACGGCGCGGATCCACGCCGAGGGGTGCGGGCTGCGCAGCGTGGCGCCCCACAGCATGTCCGCCAGGTACAGGTCGGACGAGTAGGCGAATTCCCCGGTCACCTTCAGCGTGCCGTCGGGCCGGGGCGTGCTCGCCCCCACCCCCTGCTCCTGGCTGCGGCTGCTCGCGGTGTGGGTCACAAAAGCAGTACATCAGCCGCCTCGTGGTGGGCCTATGGACACCGGCGCGAAACGCCCGGGCCGGCCGGCCGGGCCGCTTGTAGGTTCGTCTAAATCGGCCCGGTTAGCCTGGAACTGTGCTGATACGTGAGCTGGTGGCGATGGAGGAGCTCCGCCTGACCTTGCTGTCGGATGCCGGGCACCTGGACCGGGGGTTCGCCGGGGTGCACATCACCGACCTGCCCGACCCCGGGCGCTACCTGTCCGGCGGGGAGCTGGTGCTGACCGGGCTCATCTGGCGGCGCGATCCGGCCGACTCCCGCCGTTTCGTCAAGGCACTCGCCGACGCGGGCGTCGCCGCGCTCGCCGCCGGGCGGGCGCTGCTCGGCACGGTGCCCGGCGATCTGGTGGAGGCGTGCCGCGAGCACGACCTTCCCCTGCTGGACGTCCCCGAGGAGACGTCGTTCCACACGCTCGCCGAGAAGGCGCAGGCCGGTGCCGGTGTGGCCGCCGACCCGCGCGGCGCGCTCGGTCGTCACCGGCGCATCGTCGCCGCCGTCGCCGAGGGCACCGGCCTGGACGAGCTGTTCGCGCTGACCGCGCAGGAGCTCGGCGTCAGCGGCGCGGTCGTCTCGGCGGCGGGCGCGGTCGTCGCGGGCCGGCTCGGCGCCGGTCTCGCGGCGCGCCTGGCCCGCGAGTACCTCACCGCGCCCCGGCTGCCGCACGTCGCGCGCACGCCGGAGGGGACGTTCACGGTGTTCGCGGTGGACCGCGCGCACCGGGCGGCCGGCTGGGCGCTGGTCTTCGAGTCCGACCTGACCGGCCAGGCGGACATGGGGTTCGAGCTGGCGGCGTGCGTGGCGCTCGCGCGCGGCCGGACGGAGGAGGGCCGCCGGGTGGAGCGGCGGCTCGCCGAGCAGCTCATCGGCCTCGCCTCGTCGGCCGCCCCGGACCCCGCGGAGCTGGCCGCGCGCCTGCGCACCTGCGGAGTCGACGCCGTGGAGCCGTACGTCATGGTCACGGCGACGGCGGTCCGGCCCGGCGCCACGGACGGGCCCGACCCGGCGGCGCTCGGCGGGCAGGTGGTCGAGGAGCTTCTGGAGCGCAGAGTGGTGGCCGCCGTGGGCGCGGACGGCGCGGTCGCGCTCGTCCCCCTGCGCGCGTTCCCGGCGCCGGACGGCGAGGGGCGATACGGGAGAGCGGAGGAGGCGGAGAAAAGATCCAAAGAGGAGGGCCCCGGACCCGGGACAGAAGCGCGAGTGCGTAGTACCGTGCAAGTGCAAGGCCGACCGCATGTGCACCGTAGTGTGCACGCGATTCTGGGCCTGCTGAGGAACGGGGTGGCGGCGCTCCAGGCCGTCCCGCGGATGCGGGTCTCGATCGGCGTGAGCGCCGTTCTGAACGGTCCCGGAGCCGTCCGCGGTGGCGCCGAAGAGGCGGGCCACGCGAGACGCCTTGCTGAGGCGCGGGGTGGAGGGGTGGTGACCAGCGATGAGATCTACACTCACGCTCTCTTGCTGGCCACCGTCCCCGACGATGTGCGGCGATCGTTCGCGGATCGGATCTTGGAACCGCTCTTCGAGTACGACCGGCGGCACCAGTCGGAGTTGGTCCGTACCTTGGGTGTGTTCCTCGACTGCGCGGGATCGTGGAACGGATGCGCCACACGACTGCACGTGCATGTCAACACGGTGCGGTACCGCATCCACCGGGTCGAGGAACTTACGGGACGGGACCTGTCATCGATGGCGGACAGAGTGGATCTTTTTCTCGCGCTACGTGCCCGTTGAGTTACAAATCAGCAGCAACCGATGTCGCTCGCCCTGGAGGCTGACGTGGAAGCTTCTGAAGTCGTAGCATTAGCGGCAAGGCCAAGCATCGCTAAGAAACATACGGTGGCGGCTGATACGGCGAAGCGGCGGCGGCGACGCATGAAGAACTCCCGTTCGTGGCGGTTGTCGGGGCTTACATCTTCAAGGAGTGCCAGTGACCAGTCAAGATCTCATAGGCCAGCGAATCAAGACGGTTCGCCGCCAACGCGGTCTTTCGCAGGCGCAACTGGCACACCCCGAACTCTCTGACAGCTATGTATCACTGATCGAGAGCGGGAAGCGAACGCCGACGTCCGCCGTGCTGGAACTCCTGGCGGCCAAACTCGACTGTTCTCTGACCTACCTGGTCAACGGTGTCACCGCGGAGCAGATGCACGATCTCGAGCTCAGCCTGAGGTACGCCGAGATGGCCCTGGTCAACGGCGAGGTCGCCGAGGCCCGCCGACGGTACGCCGAGCTGCTGGAGGACGGTAGCCTCGCCGGGCTGCCGGCGATGCGGCAGCAGGCCGAGTACGGTTACGCCCTCGCCGTGGAGGCGTGCGGCGACCTGGACGAGGCGATCGACGTCCTGTCGAGGCTGCGCGATTCCGGCGACGACGCGGTCGCCGACGAGCGCTCGGTCGCCGTCGTGCTGGCCCTGTCCCGGTGCCACCGCGAGCGCGGGAGGCTCGGGGACGCCGTGCGTGTCGGCGAGGAGGCCCTGCTCGGGCCGAGGCGGCCCGCGTGGAACGACGGCCTGGTGGAGCTCGGGGCGACCCTGCTGCTGGCCTACATCGTCCGAGGCGACCTGATGCGCGCCCGCCAGTTCGCCGCCGAGCTGGTCGCGGCGGCCGAGATGCTCGGCAGCCCCCGGGCCACCGTCGCAGCCTGCTGGAACGCCGCCATCGTGGCCGAGCACACCGGGCACGGCGAGGAGGCGCTGCAACTGATCGAGCGCGCCCTGGCGGTCCAGTCCGAGAACGGCGAGCCCCGCAATCTCGCCCGCGTGCGGACCGAGTCGGCGATCCTGCGGCTGCGGGTCCGCCCCGGTGAGGCCGAGGCGAGTCGCGACGTGCTGCTGCGGGCGCACCGCGAGCTGGCCGAGACCTCCGCCAGCACCGTCGACGTCGCCCGCTGTGACCTCGACCTGGCCAAGGCCGAGATCATGCTCGGCCACCCGGAGAAGGCCGTCGAGTACGCCCGCCGGGCCGTGGACCGGCTCGACGACCGCACCGCCGCGCTGCGCGCCGAGACCAGGCTCATGCTGGCCAACGCCCTCCTCCTGGCCTCCAAGCAGGACGAGGCCGCCGCCGAGCTCGCGGCGGCCGAGGAACTGCTTCAGCGCGTGCCCGCCTCGCGCAAGACCGCGGCGGGCTGGGCCACCGTCGCCCGGGTGCTGGGCGACCTCCACGAGGACGAGGCCAGCGTCACCGCCTACCACCGGGCCCTGGCCGGCGCCGGCCTCTGACCCTCGCCCGGCGTTGATCTTCCCGTCGCGGGCGGGCGGCATCCCGTCGCCCGCCCGCGACCCGAGGCACCGCGGCCCTGGATAAGGGTGAGTTGCGGTAGGGACCGCGCCGGTGCCTGAGTAGCCTTGAGGGCATTATGAGGACTTCTCCGCTCGCGGCCCTGCTCGCGTTCGTCGCCGCCGTCGTGCTGGGCACCGCCGTGGCGTCCCCGGCGCTGGCCCACACGGCCCTGAAGAGCAGCGACCCCAAGAAGGGCGCCACCGTCGAGACCCTCGACAAGGTGACGCTGACCTTCACCGAGAGCGTGAAGTTCCCCGTCGTGCTCGTGCGCGACGCGGCCGGTCACGCCTATCAGGACGGCAAGCCGGAGCTCGACGGCCCGAAGGTCACGCAGAAGGTGACAGGCACGCCGCCCTCGGGCGAGTACACGATCGCCTGGCGCGTGGTCTCCGAGGACGGTCACCCGATCGAGGGCGAGATCCCCTTCACCGTCAAGGCGCCCGCCGCGAGCACGCCCTCGCCCACTCCCACGCCGTCGGCGACCTCGCCGTCCCCCTCCGACAGCTCCGCCGCCCCGGACCCCACGCCGCCGCCGTTCACCCCGACCCCGGTGGCCGAACAGGGGGACACGGGCTCGGGCGGCATCCCCGCCTGGGTGTGGATCGCCGTCTTCGGCGTCGCGGGCATCGGCATCGGCACGATGATCAGCCTGCGGAAGAAGCCGTGAGCGGGCGCCTCCGCCTCGCCCTGGCCGGAGCCGGCGCCGCGCTCGCCGGCCTGGTCGTCGCCATGGTCGCGGGCGGCGCGGCCACCCCCCGCATCATCCCCGGCCTCCCCGACGAGGGGACGCTCACCCGCTGGGCGCTGCCCCTGTCCAAGCTGACCATGGACGTCGCCGGCGTGCTGACCGTCGGCCTGCTGCTCATGGCGACCGTCTTCCTGCCGAACGACAAGGGCCTGCTCGGCAAACCCGCCCAGGCCTACGTCAGGGCCGCGGCGTGGACGGCGCTGGGCTGGGCGCTGGCCGCCGCGTCGTCCCTGGTCTTCAGCCTGTCGGAGACGCTCGGCAGCCCCGTCACCGAGGTGCTCGGCGGCAACGAGCTGACCAGCTACGCCAGCCAGGTGCCGCAGGGCATCTCGCTCACGCTGGTGGTGCTGTTCGGCACCGCCATCGCGCTGTTCTCACGCGGGGCGATCACCGCGGGCGCGTCGGGAGGGCTGCTGGTCCTGGCGCTGGCCACGCTGACGCCCCCCGCGCTGACCGGCCACTCCTCCTCCGCGCCCAACCACAGCCTGGCCACGACCGGCGTCGCGCTGCACCTGGTGGTGCTGTCGCTGTGGGTGGGCGGGCTCCTGCTGCTGTGCGTCCACGCCGTGCGCGGGCAGCCCCACCTCGACCTCGCCGCCCGGCGCTTCTCGCGCATGGCGCTGTGGTGCTTCGCCGGGACCGGCCTGTCGGGCGTGTTCAGCGCCCTGGCGCGCATGACCTCCGTCGGCGAGCTGTTCACCACCTCCTACGGCCTGATCATCCTGGCCAAGGCCGCCGCCTTCGCCGGTCTCGGGGTGATCGGCTGGTGGCACCGCCGCCGCACGCTGCCCGAGTTGACGGCGGGCCGGTCCGGCGCGTTCACCCGGATGGCCGGGGTCGAGGGCCTGATCATGCTGGTGGCGGTCGGCCTCGCCGTGGCCCTGTCGCGCACCGCCCCGCCGCCGCTGGACCTGCCCGTCGACCGCGCCTTCGAGCTGCTCGGCTATCTGATCCCGCCGCCGGTCTCGCTCGCCAACCTCGTGACGCTGTGGTGGTTCGACCTGTTCTTCGCGGTGGTCGCCGCCGTCCTGGCCGGACTGTACGCCGGGGGCGTCGTGCGGCTGGCCCGCCGCGGGGACCGCTGGCCGGTCGGACGCACGATCAGCTGGGGCGCGGGCGTGCTGCTGCTGGTGCTGGCCACGCAGAGCGGCGTCGCCCGCTACGCGCCGGTGCTGTTCAGCGTGCACATGGGCGAGCACATGGTCCTGTCGATGCTCGTGCCGATCTTCCTGGTGCTGGGCGCGCCGGTCACGCTGGCCCTGCGCGCGCTGAAGCCCGCCGCGCGGCGCGGCGACCGCGGCCCGCGCGAGTGGATCACCGTCATCCTGCACAGCCGCGTCACGAAGGTCGTCACGCACCCGGCCGTCGCCACCGCGCTGTTCGTGGTCTCGACCTACGCGCTGTACTTCACGCCGCTGTTCGCCTCCGCGATGGAGGAGCATCTCGGCCACATCGCGATGACCCTGCACTTCCTGATCAGCGGGTGCCTGTTCTTCTGGGTGATCATCGGGGTGGACCCGGCTCCGACCCGGCTGCCGCACATCGGGCGGCTGCTGCTGCTGTTCGTCACCATGCCGTTCCACGCGTTCTTCGGCATCGCGCTGATGAACATGGGCACGGTGATCGCCGCCGAATGGTACGACCAGCTCGGCCGCACATGGGGGGCGAGCGGGCTGTCCGACCAGAGCACGGGCGGCGGCATCGCCTGGGCCTTCGGCGAGATCCCCACGCTGATCGTGCTGATCGCGATCGCCTTCCAGTGGTACCGCGCCGACGACCGCTCGGCCAGGCGCGCCGACCGCCGCGCCGACGCGCGCGCGCGGAAGGTCGGCGGCAGCGGCGACGTCGCGCTGGACGCCTACAACGACTACCTGGCCAGGCTCAGCAAGATGGACGAGAGCAGCCGGGATTAACGCCTCTCCGCGCTACGTTTCCGGCCGTATCACCGTGAATGCGGTCATCCCCGCGGTTGCCCGGCGCGTTACGGCCTACCTGCGGGTAGCGTGGCAGCGAGGGTTTCGGGCATAGAGACAGTGGGTGGGCTTCGGCCGGACGCCTCGCCCGGGGACGTCCCGTCTCGATCTCACTCAGGTACATCCGCTCTTCAAGTACGCGTCGGTAGCGTCGCCCGCCGCAGGCGGACAGGGCAGCGCGGTGGGGACCGTGATCACGTTCGCCGGAGCGGTGCGCCAGAAGGGTGGGGCATTGTACGAAGAGTTGCGCATGCGCGGAAAGCGAAGTCTCGCGCGGGCGATCGAGGACTACTTGACGGAGTGGTCGGAACGCACCGGCATCACCGTCGAGGTCTGGGCGATGCCCAAGGGCCGCGTCACGGGCCCGGTGGCCGACGCCGTCTACGCCGTCGTGACCGAGGCCCTGACCAACGTCGAGCGGCACAGCGGCGCGCACACCGTCTCCATCGCCCTGACCATCGGCCGGAACGGGCTCAGGCTCACTGTCAGCGACAACGGCATCGGCTTCCTCCCGGGGCGCACGGGCCGCGGCATGGACATGATGAAGCTGCGCTTCAGCCAGGTGGGGGGCGTGCTGACGATCAACAGCGTCGTCGGCGAGGGCACGACCGTCAGCGGCCGGATCTGATCCCGGACGCGGGGCCGCGCCCAGGGCGAGCCTCCGTTCACGGCTCCAGACAGCCGGGGTTGGACACCTGCTTCGCGTACAGCTTGCCGCACTGGCGCACCACGACCTGGCGGCCGTCCGGGTCGATGGCGACCAGCAGGATCGGGCGGTCCTTGGCGTGCCGGCGGTCGGGGGCGCCGTGCAGCTTGACCAGCCCGCTGTCCCCGTCGATCTCCTCGAGGTTCTCCAGCGCGAGCAGCACCCCGCCCCGGTCGACCCTCCCCGGCCCGCCGTCCTCGGCGGAGGGGGCGCCCTGCCCGGAGTACGCCTCCTGGGCGGCCCGCATGAGCGCCACCGCCGCGTCCTGCGCCTGCACGGCGTACTCGGGCGAGGGCAGCCGCGTCCTGTCCAGCTTCGGCATACCGAGATCCTGGATCAGGCCGTCGAGCCGCTTGTAGAAATCCGTCCCGTAGTTCGGAGGGAAGACGGCCCGCTCGTCCTTCTTCGTGCTCGGCGGCGCCAGCGCGACGTACATGACCCGCACGCGGTCGTTGCCGCCCAGTTCGGGCGCGTGGTCGTTGACGTACTGCGTGACGTCGTCGTTGGCCAGGATCGTGAGCTGGTGGCACTGCGACTTGGCGATGGCGTCGACGAAGGCCCCGAACTGCGCCGTCCGGCCCGCGTAGTAGACGAGGTCCGGCTGCGCCACGCCCTGGCACACCTCGGTGATCCCCTTCTCCAGGTCGGCGGCCCTGGCGTACCGGACCGGCGTGGCGCCCTTCCCGAACGCGGCGATGAACTTGTCGCCGAGGTCCTTGCCGAGCAGGTCGCTGGGCGTCGCGTCGATGAAGACCTTCGCCGTCCTCGCCGGGGGCGCCTTCCGCTCGGGCACCCCCGCGCGGGCCCACCCGGCGGCCACGGAGGCCAGCCGAATGTTGGGCGGCGCCAGCGGAAAGAACGACGGGACGTACCTGCCCTCCGCCTGACGCATGCCGAGATCGTCGAAGGTGGCGGTGGTGCTGATCACGGGCAGCGCCTGCCTGCCCAGCTCCTGGATCGCCGCGTGGACCTGCTTCCTGCTCTCGCCGAGCCCGATCACGCCGATGACCGTGGGGTCGTCGCGGACGCGGCGCAGGATCTCCCGGGCGACGTCCTCGGCGTACCGGAAGTCGGCGCCCGCGTTCGCCGGCAGCACCCGCATCTGCAGCAGGCTGCCGTCGGCGTTGTTCTCGATCAGCCGCCCCTGCGCCAGCGCGATGCCGGCCAGCTCGCCGTTGATGTCGGTCAGCGGGTCGTAGGCCCCGGCCTGCGACTGCCCCGAGGTGGTGAGCTTGCCGAGGTAGACCACGGTGGCGTACGGGTGGCCGGAGGCCAGGATCGCGTGGTTCTGCCGGTCGATGAGCCCGAGCACGGGCGCGAGGTGGGGCGCGAAGACGAAGCCGCCGTCGTCCACCCCCACGCACTCGCCCGAGGACGCGCGCCAGATGCCCGGGCCGCAGGTGGCCGTCGCGGTCGCGAGGACGCGCACCAGCGACACGGTGACCAGTGCCGCCACCACCAGCCACGGGATCGCCGGATGCGCGAGCAGGGGCCTCGGCCGCCCCTCCGGCGGGACCGAGTTGGCCTTGGCCACGGCCTGCTCGTCCTCCGCCTCCAGGTCGATCCGCAGGACGCGGTGCGATCCGAGGGCGCGGTCGCGGGCCAGCTCGGCCTCCCACTGCGCCCACAGCTCCTCGGCGCGGTCGGGCCGCCCGGCCAGGACGCTCACGCGGCGGGCGGGGACCGAGGGGGGCGCGCCCGCCGCGTCGCCGGGGCCGGTGACGACGACCAGCAGCGGGTCCGCCAGGCGCGTGGCCGCGCGGACCTCCTCGACGCGCGCCACCAGGCGGCCGTCGCCGCCGATCACCAGCATCACCGGGTAGGACGTGCGCGCCCAGGCGACCCGCCGCCAGACCTTCCACAGCCGCCGCTCGTAGCCCTGGCGCAGGTCCTCGAGGAACGCGTTGACCAGCAGGCGCTCGATCTCGTCGTTCGCCTGCGCGGACTCCCTCGGCCGGCGCGGATCGGCCGGCGCGGCGTCGTCGCGGGCGGACAGCAGGCGCACGGCGAAGCCGGTCAGGTCGCGCGGCTGGTTGCGCCGGTTGTCGGGCATGAGGTACGGCTGCCGCAGGAACCACATGTACCGCCGGCGACCGGCCCAGTTGCGCGACAGCAGCAGGACGTGGAAGGAGCCGATGACCGGGCCGGCGAGGATCGCGCACAGCCCGAACAGGGTGGTGAGCTGGTCGGCCCACCCGGCGCTGAGGATCGCCGTGGCGGCGGCCCACGCGGGCAGCGGCCCCTCGGCGTAGGCCCGGACGTTCTTCCAGAAACCCCTGCGCTCCTGCTCGGTGCCCGCGCCGATCTGCCGGCGCCGCTGGTTCATCGCCCGCCTGACGCCGTCGCGCAGCTCGTGGCCCTCTTCGGTGACGTGCAGGCCGAGCAGCCACTGGACCTGCGCGAACAACGGGAAGCGCAGGTGCGCCTCCCCGCGCGAGGCGTGCTCGGCGAGGTTCTTCGCGGCCTCGGAGAGCGCCGCCGCCAGCGCCGAGTACGGGGGCGCGGGCGCGGGCGGGCCCTCGGCGGGTTCCTGGGGCGGGGTGAGGACGGCGCAGGGCGTGCCGGCGCACCGCTCTTCGAGGGTGTCGGCGATCGCCGAGGTCGCCTCCCACGGACCGGTCACCCGGAGAACGGGCAGGGGGATGTCGCCGCTGCGCCGGGTGGGACGCACGCGGATCCGGTCGAAGACGCGCAGGAGTTCCTGGAGGCCCTCGCGCCGTGACTGGGACGTGTGGGCGGGGTCCGCCTGCGCGGGGCGGGCGGTCACGGGGGAGCGCGGTCCTTCCGGGACGGAGAGGGGGGCTGAGGTCACGGATCTCCTCGATGGTCCCCTGAAAGGATCGGGATTCTCGGGGTGTCGGAAAATGGGCCGTGAACGGCTTCTTACGCTTCCCAGCATAAGTCGCGCGGGCGTCCGGCGCGTGGCCGATCGGCGGATCATCCGGGTTCGAAGCGGCCGGGAATCGGACTTCTCTGAAGAAGGGAGTGGCCGGATAGGCGTCGCGGCTTATCCGGCCCGGGTGTGCGTCGTGTTAAATCAGCGCAAATCCTGAAATCACCAAAAGTACGGGTTGTGGCTGAAAAGTGTGTACGCCGTCAAAGGTCCCGGCGCATGCACACCCGCGGCCACCGGTCGAGCCCCAGCGCGGCCTCACCGCGGCGCAGCGCCCGCAGGCCCGGGGTGAGCTCGGCGTCGTCCAGGGACCAGAAGCCGCAGCGCTCGTAGTAGGGGGCGTTCCACGGGACCCGGGTGAAGGTGATCAGCGTGAGCGCGGGCAGGCCCGCGTCCTTGGCGTGGGCGCCGGCGTGGTCGATGAGCGCCCGCCCGAGGCCGCGGCGCGCCGCGTCCGGGTGCACCGAGACCTGTGCCAGGTGGAGGTTGCCGTCGACCTGCTCCGCGATGAGGTAGGCGACCGGACGGCCGGCGTCGTCGGCCGTCACCCACGCCCGCCCGGCCCGCTGGTACCCGGCGAGCACGTCCAGGGACAGCGGCTCGTCGTCGGCCACCGACGGCATGCCGATCTCGCGGAAGAGTCGCCCGGCGGCGCGTTCGACGTCCTGCAGGAGGGGAAGCTCGTCCGCGGTGGCCATGCGAATGCTCATCGGATCATTGTGGCGGGCGCGGCGGCGTCTGAACAGCCGTCCGCGTGCGGGCCCGATGCCCGCCGGCCGCCCGGTGCGGGGGTCGCGCGCCCGTGCGGGGAGCGTTCACCTCCAGGCCACCCGTGCCGTGGGGCGTCCTTCGGGCGCCGAAGTCATAAACGCGCGCGGTCTTGACTCCTCCTATGATTTCGCGAGTAAGCGCGTGCGGAGCGTAGCGTTTCGAGCCCGGAGCGAAATGGTGCGTTCTAATCGATGCCGGAACCGCATCCTTCGAGGTCGGAGGCTCGCTATGGCATAGGCGCGCCGGCCTGTCCGGCCATGCCGAACTTGTTAGATCTCTTAATGGCAACCAAATTCAGTGAAATGCTGACATGGCAGGTGCCAGTCAGGAAAGCTCATCCCGGCGCCGGATCTTCGCCGGGCGCCGGGCTTTGCCGTCGCCGAGGTCAGTCATGGGAGGACGAGTGTCCGTGCCTCGTTCGCGTTCCGGGTTCTCGCCGGAGGTCGCCGCGGCCCTCAGCCAGGCGGACCGCGGACTCCGCGCGCGCATGGGCGACCACTACGCCCTGTTCGACTACTGGCGCTTCGCCATGAACACGATCTGTGCCGTGGACGCCTTCTACGTCGGCTTCTACCGCGAGGACCGGAAGATCGTCTACCCGTACACCTTCGACGACGCGCTGCAGCGCAAGCGCTACGTCCCGCCGGAGGTCTACGGCTACGGGCCGAACGGGCAGGCCGCGTGGATCCTGCGGCACCGGCGCGCGTACACCTTCGCCAGTGACGACGGCCGGCTGCTACACCACGGCATCGCGTTCGGCGACGAGCGGCGGGCCTCGGCGGACGCGATCACGGTGCCCATCTTCGAGCGGCGCGACGCCGGGCAGACGATCATCGGGCTGGCGTCGGTGCAGTCGTACAGGCGCGAGAGCTACACCGCCGAGCACGTGCGCGCGTTCGAGTGGACGGCCAGGTCGGTGGCGACCGTGCTGGCGCGCGAGCGGGAGGACGCCCGTGCCCGCGAGGAGCTCGCCGCCCCCGGGTCGGGCTCGGAGACCGATCCGCCCACGCTCATGGAGGTCGTCCAGGACGTCTCGGCCATCCTCGCCGCCCTGCACGCCGGCATCTGCGAGCTGGAGGAGGCGGTGGCGATGGCGGACTCTCCGCTGCTCCCGCAGGTCAGGCGGCTCAGGCGGCAGTGCGAGCAGTCTCAGACAGAGACGATGGACATCATCGCCCGGCCCTCGCTGCACGCGGAGGACCTCCTCAACTCGCTGTCTTCCAAGGAGCGCGAGGTCGCGTTCCTGATCGCCAGGGGCGGCATGACGAACAAGGAGATCGCCGCCCGGGTTTTCGTCACGGAATCGACGATCAAAGGGCATGTCTCGCGCATATTGCGGAAGCTCGGCGTCGAACAGCGGTCGGGCATCGCGGCGAAGCTCGGCCATTTCGTGGACGAGCTCCACCGATAAAGCTGGACGCGGCCCTGGGCCGCCCGGCCCGGTGTTCCGTACGCGGGTTTCCTCACTCGGCGTTCACGGCCGTTCACGCGGCGGGCATCGGCAGTACTAAGTACTGAGGGCCGCCCGGAGAAAACCCGCCGCGGACGGTGACATCGATGATGATCGGTGGGGATATGGTCTTTATGTCTAATGGGAGGATTTGTCCGAGCCTGGCGGTTTTCTCGGCGCCCCGTCACGCGGTGTGCGGCGAGCCGGACGGCCCGGACACGGGCAAGGAGCCGGCATGGAGTGGTTGACCATCGCCATCCTCCTGATCACGCTCATCTTCGGAGTTCTCGTCTCCTGGCTGAACCGCCAGGGGATCGCGGCGCGCCAGAGCGTCGCCGGCGTGTTCCCGCTGACTCCGGACCGGGCGATGAGGATCACGATGGAGGCGGGTCTCACGCCACGGGAACGGCTGCTGGGGGCGGCCGTGCCCGTGCTCTGCACAGGAAAGGGGGTGAAACTCGCGTTCACCTGCCGGGAGGGGGTGATGAGCTTCGAGATCAGCGGGCTGGGGGAGTTCGCCGGCACGCGGGTGCTCGCGTACGCGGAGCACCTCGCGGTGATCCGGCTCCCGGAGCTCGGGAGCCCCGGCGCGCCCGCGACGAACGCGGTGTACCTGAGGGGGACCCTGGCCAGGAACCCGGCCAAGCTGCTCCGCCGGCGCGAGCGCGTCTTCCGCGCGCTCGACCGGGCGGCGCGGCGGCAGGACCGGCCCGCGGACGGCGAGCGCGTCCGGAGATGCGCCCGCGCGGTCCGCACGGGACGCGCCTAGTCCCGCCCAGGGACCGGCGGCCCGGCGGCGCAGCGCCCGAAGACCCACCCCGGCCCGCCGGCGGGGACACGCCGGCGGCGCGCGGGTCAGGGCAGGGTGAGGATCTCGCTGCCGGAGTCGGTCACGAGGATGGTGTGCTCGAACTGGGCGGTCCGCCTGCGGTCCTTGGTGACGGCCGTCCAGCCGTCGGGCCACACGTCGTACTCGATCGCGCCGAGCGTCAGCATCGGCTCGATCGTGAACGTCATGCCCGGCACCAGCGTCACCGACAGGGACGGGTCGTCGTAGTGCGGCACGATCAGGCCGGAGTGGAACGAGGTCGAGATGCCGTGCCCGGTGAAGTCGCGCACGACGCCGTAGCCGAACCGCTTGGCGTAGGCGGAGATGACCCGGCCGACGATGTTGAGCCGGCGGCCGGGCGCCACGGCCTTGATCGCGCGCATCATGGCCTCGCGGGTGCGCTCGACCAGCAGCCGCGACTCCTCGTCCACCTCGCCGACGAGGTAGGTGGCGTCGGTGTCGCCGTGCACGCCGCCGATGTAGGCGGTGATGTCGATGTTGACGATGTCGCCGTCCCGCAGGACGGTGTCGTCGGGGATGCCGTGGCAGATGACCTCGTTGATCGAGGTGCACAGCGACTTAGGGTACCCGCGGTAGCCCAGCGTGGAGGGGTAGGCGTCGTGGTCGCAGAGGAACTCGTGCCCGATGCGGTCGAGCTCGTCGGTGGTCACGCCGGGGGCGACGTGCCGGCCGACCTCCTCCAGGGCCTGGGCGGCGATGCGCCCGGCGACTCGCATGCGCTCGATCGTCTCGGGCGTCTGGACGTCGGTCTCGCCCCTGCGGGGCTCCTTGCGGCCGACATACTCCGGGCGTTCGATGTGGGCGGGAACCTTGCGGGTGGGCGAGAGCCGCCCGGGCCGGAGCAATGTCGTCATGGGGCAAGTCTAGTTCGGTGCCGATAGGGCAGGATCTGACTGGACGGCGAGCGCCGCGGGCGTCCGGGACCCTGCCCGAACCCGCGGGTGAGGAGGGCACATGAGCGGTGAGCAGTGGTGGTTCTGTCTCAAGCACATGCAGGTCGAGCCGGACAAGGGCTGCCCGGACAAGCACCGCCTGGGGCCGTACGCCGGCCGCGAGGAGGCGGCCGGGGCGCTGGAGACGGCCGCCGCCCGCAACCGGGACTGGCACGAGGGCGACAAGGACTGGGACGACAACTGACACGTCCTCCGGCTCTCCCCTCAGCCCGGTGGGCCGCCGGAGGTCTGCCGCCGTTTCCAGGGCCGGGCCACGGCGATCCGCGTGAGGGCCAGGACGCCGACCCCGCACCAGATCAGGTTCAGCACGGCCGACGGCCAGGCGAAGTGGTAGGCGGAGTTGACCATGAGGGCGGCGGCGCCTCCGAGGTTGATGAGCTGGTAGGCCAGGCCGGTGCCGGACATCTTCGCCATGGACAGCATGGCGTAGGAGTACAGCAGCGAGGCGGCGCCGAGGATGCCGAAACCGTCGATGAGGATGGGCAGCAGGGACACCGTGTCAGTCCCCGGTGAGACGTGCGGCCGCCCGCGGCGCGCGATGGACGCCGCCACGACCGCGGTTCGGGACTCTGGAGTACAACGAACTCACCCCAATCAATGCGATCAATGCGGAACGCGGGTCCACGCGAGGGGTCGGACGGGCGGCACCGCGACGGCGCGGGGCATGGGCGGTGACGGGAAGTACGGTGGCCGGCGGAAGCGGGACGCGGGGCTTTCCAGGCGGGTCGGCGGGACGACAGGCCGTCCGGGCGTCTTCGGCCCTTACCGGTGGTGCCGCGACGCCGTGACCGGCTCGTTTCCCAAGGCTACGCCTCGCGGGGACCGGCGGCGGGGGGCCGGCGGGGCAGGGATGCGACGCGGGCGGTCAGGGATCCGACGCGAGCGGAACGCCTTGCCATCGCGATGAAAGGATTTGCCTCCGATTTCCCCTTAGTCGGGGACGCGGGGGCCCGTGACGCGCTCGGCCAGCCTGGCGAGCCGGTCCATGAGCCGGCCGCGCTGCCGGGGCGTCTCGCCGGCCGCCATGCTCACCATGTGCTGGGCCGCGTCGAACGTGAACAGCCCGTCCTGTGCGGGCACGGCCAGGGCGTCGTGGGCCAGTCCTTCCAACTCGGGGTCGCCGCCGTCGAGGGCGAGGATGGTCGCGCCCGTGCGCCGGGCGTCGTTCACGCGTTCGAGCAGCGGCACGGGCGCCTTCCGCTCGGCGACCACGAACAGCGTCTCGCCGCGTCTCGCCGCCTCGATGCGCTCGATGCCCACGGCCAGGTGGGGAGGGGCGCCCGGGGGCGGCGACCAGCGGACGAGCGTGGGGGCGAGCTGGGCGAGCCCGGAGACGCGCGCCTCGTCGTCGAGGTGCGCCGCCAGGTGCCACGGCTCGTCGTCCGGGGTGCCGACGACGAGCAGCCCGCCGGGCGAGCGCGTGGCGCGCAGCGGGAGCGCGAACTCGCGGGTGCGTTCCACCCAGCCGGTCGTGGCGAGCACCTCGCGCAGGAAGGTCACCGACGCAGCGTCCATGGCCTCCATGGTGCATCACGGCCCCCGGCGCCGTCCCGGTAAGAAACACCTGGCATGATCGGGAGAATTGCGACCGCTGTCGAGGGGACGATCTGGATCATGAGCGATGAGCTGCGGGACGTGGGCGGGCTGTCGATCGGCATTCTCGGCGGCACGGGGGACCAGGGCAAGGGCCTCGCGCACCGGTTCGCGGCGGCGGGCCACCAGGTTCTGATCGGGTCGCGCAGCGCCTCCCGGGCGCAGGAGGCGGCCGCGAGCCTCGGCGAGGGTCTCCCCGCGCGCGGGGACGAGAACGCCGCGGTGGCCGCCGAGGCCGATGTCGTGATCGTCGCGGTGCCCTGGGACGGACACAAGGCCCTGCTGGAGTCGCTGCGCTCCGAGCTGGCAGGCAAGATCGTCGTCGACTGCGTGAACCCCCTGGGCTTCGACAAGCAGGGCGCGTTCGCGCTGGACGTCGAGGAGGGCAGCGCGGCCCAGCAGGCGGCGGCCGTTCTGCCGGACAGCCGCGTCGTGGCGGCGTTCCACCACGTCTCCGCGGTGCTGCTGCTCGACCCCGAGGTCGCCGAGATCGACCTGGACGTGCTGGTGCTCGGCGACGACCGCGAGGCCACCGACACCGTGCAGGCGCTGGCGGCCCGCATCCCGGGCGTGCGCGGGATCTACGGCGGGCGGCTGCGCAACGCCCGCCAGATCGAGGCGTTCACCGCGAACCTGATCTCGATCAACCGCCGTTACAAGGCCCATGCCGGGATCCGCGTCACCGATGTGTGAGCCTGTGTGAGCCGCCTGCGCGGGGGCCGGGAGCGCGGCCGTTCGCCCGCCCGGGTGAGATGAATCTGACAAAACGGGTATTTTCCCGCCATTCTTGACGTCATGAGCGATCTGCACCCGGATACCCGTGCCGTCCACGTGCCGCGGCCGCCGCTGAACGGCAGCGTCCCCATCGCGACCCCCCTCTACCAGACCTCCGGATTCGCCTTCGAGGACCCCGCCGTCTTCGCCGACGGGATGGGCCGCCCCGACGGCGCCTTCGTCTACGGGCGGCTGTCCAACCCGACCGTCCGCGCGCTGGAGGACGCGGTCGCCGGTCTGGAGGGCGGCGTGGCCGCCGTCGCCGCCGGGTCGGGCATGGGCGCGATCAACTGCGTCCTGTTCGGGCTGCTCTCTCCCGGCGACCACCTGATCGCCCAGAAGCCGCTGTACGGCGGGACGGCCACGATCATCGCGGACCTCGCCCGCCGGTTCGGGGTCGCGGTGACCTACGTGCCGGAGGACGACCCCGCGGCGGTGCGCGAGGCCGTGCGCCCCGAGACGCGGCTGCTGTACCTGGAGACGATCGCCAACCCGATGACCCAGGTCGCCGACCTGCCCGGCATGTGCGCCGCCGCGCGCGAGGCGGGCCTGATCTCCGTGGTGGACAACACCTTCGCCTCGCCGGTGCTGTGCCGCCCGCTGGAGCACGGCGCCGACGTCGTCGTCCACTCGGTGACCAAGTACCTCAGCGGGCACAGTGACGTCCTCGGCGGGGTCGCGGTCTTCGCCGACGAGGCGCTGCACCGGAAGGTCTGGACGTTCTCCACCGAACTCGGCGCCACGCTCGACCCGTTCGCCGCCTGGCTGACGCTGCGCGGCATCCAGACCCTGCCCCTGCGCATGGCCCGCCACTGCG
The DNA here is from genome assembly GCF_040653595.1 of Sphaerisporangium sp. NPDC051011. Classification (NCBI taxonomy): domain Bacteria; kingdom Bacillati; phylum Actinomycetota; class Actinomycetes; order Streptosporangiales; family Streptosporangiaceae; genus Sphaerisporangium; species Sphaerisporangium sp. NPDC051011. The sequence continues at coordinate 57,881 of NZ_JBFAGG010000003.1, forward strand.
AGAACACCCGCGTGCTCGCCACCCGCCTGGCCGAGCACCCCGCCGTCGCGGCGGTCCATTGGCCGGGACTGCCCGGGCACCCTTCCCACCGGCTCGCCGCCAAGCTCCTGCCGGACTTCGGGGCCGTCTTCTCCTTCGACCTGACCGGTGGGCGCGCGGCGGGGGAGAGGTTCATGAGCTCGGTACGGCTGGCGCTGCTCGCGCCCTCGCTGGGCGGGGTCGAGACGCTGATCCTGCACCCGGCCACGACCTCCCACCGCTCGCAGACCGCCGAGGAGCTCGCCGCGTCGGGGATCGGCGAAGGGACCGTGCGCGTGGCGGTCGGCATCGAGCACGCCGAGGATCTATGGTCCGACTTCACCCAGGCCCTCGACCGCTAGGAGACATAGGTGATCATCACGCGGCAGGACGTCGAGGAGGCGGGCGCCCGCATCGCCGGGCGCGTCCGGCGCACCCCGGTCGTGGAAGGGGAGCCGGGGCTCGTCCTGAAGCTGGAGAGCCTCCAGCACGCGGGCTCGTTCAAGGTCCGCGGAGCGTTCAACCGCATCCTCGCCGCCGGGCCGGCGCCGGAGGCCGGGGTGATCGCGGCCAGCGGGGGCAACCACGGGGTCGCCGTCGCCTACGCGGCCCGCGTGCTCGGCGTCCGGGCGGAGATCTTCGTCCCCGAGGTGTGCGCGCCGGTCAAGGTCGCCGGGCTGCGGGCGCTCGGCGCGCACGTCACCCAGACCGGCGCGATCTTCGCCGACGCCTACGAGGCCTCGGCCAAGCGGGCCGCCGAGACCGGCGCCCTGGAGATCCACGCCTACGACCAGCCGGAGGTCGTGGCCGGGCAGGGCACGCTCGGGCTGGAGCTCCTCGGCCAGGCCCGCGCGCTCGGCGGCGTGGACACCATCCTGGTCGCCGTCGGCGGCGGCGGGCTGATCGCGGGCGTGGCGGCGGCGGTGGCGGGCGAGGCCCGGGTCGTCGCCGTGGAGCCCGAGCGCATCCCGACGCTGCACGACGCGCTCGCCAACGGCGGCCCGGTGCCGGTCGAGGTCGGCGGGGTCGGCGCCGACGCCCTGGGCGCGAGCCGGGCCGGGCGGATCGCGTACGAGACGACGCGGGCGGCGGGCGTGCGCACGCTGCTCGTCACGGACGAGGCGATCATCGAAGCGCGCCGCGAGCTGTGGCGCGACTACCGGCTCGCCACCGAGCACGCGGGCGCGACGGCCCTGGCCGCCCTGCGCTCGGGGGCGTACACCCCCGAGCCAGGCGAGCGACTCGCGGTCGTCATCTGCGGCGCCAACACCGACCCGTCCACCCTGACCTGAGGTTCAGGCCTAAAGGGCGCACCGGACCCGCCGCGCCGGAGGCGCGGCCATGGGTACGGTTCGGGGCGCGGTGGTGTTCTGGAGCCGGCACGCGCGAGGGTGAGGAACGATCCCTTGCGTGGGACGGTGGAAGAACGCCGCCTAAAGTGCGCCCCGGACCCGCCGTGCCGGAGGCGCGGCCATTAGCACAGCCATCAGCGGTAGCTGTGCTCCGGGGCGGGGAAGGCGCCGGAGACGACCTCGTCGGCGAAGGCGCGGACCGCGTGGTCCATTTCGCCGGCCAGGTCGAAGTACTTCTTCACGAACTTCGCGGGGCGTTGGGTGAGGCCCATGAGGTCCTGCCAGACCAGGACCTGGGCGTCGCAGGACGGCCCCGCGCCGATGCCGATCGTCGGGATGGACAGCGCGGCCGTGATCCGGGCGGCGAGGTCGGCGGGCACGCACTCGAGCACGACGGCGAACGCCCCGGCGTGCTCAAGGGCCTTGGCGTCGGCCATCAGCTCGTCGCCCGACTGGCCCCGGCCCTGCACGCGGTAGCCGCCGAACGCGTTCACCGACTGCGGGGTCAGCCCGAGGTGGCCCATGACCGGGATGCCGGCCGAGACCAGCAGGTCGATCTGCGGGAGCACGCGGCGCCCGCCCTCCAGCTTGACCGCGTGGGCGCCGGCCTCCTTCATGAACCGCGCGGCCGAGGTCAGCGCGTCCTTCGGGGAGGCCTGGTAGGAGCCGAACGGCAGGTCGGCCACGACCAGCGCGCGGGAGGAGCCGCGGACGACGGCGGCGGTGAGCGGGATCAGGTCGTCGACGGAGACCGGCAGCGTGGAGTCGTAGCCGTACACGACCATCGCTGCCGAGTCGCCTACCAGCATGACCGGAATGCCGGCCTCGTCGAACACCTTGGCGGTCATCGCGTCGTAGGCGGTGACCATCGGCCACTTCTCGCCGCGGTCCTTGGCGGCGGCGAGGTCGCGGACGGTCACCCTTCGCCCAGCTTGGCCGCCGTAGAGCGCGGTCGGCGAGCTGGTGTTTCTCGACGTAGAGGACATCATGGATACCTCCAGGTCTCGAGGCGCCCCTGTGGCGTCCCCGGACGGTCAGATCATCGCACGGCTGACCGTTATGACAACACCCCGGATGCCCTCTGCTCATCCCTCCACGCACCCCGGCCGGCGCTTTACCTGGCGGACGCCGCCACGACCGTCCTGCGGACGTAGCCACGACCGTCCTGAGGTGCGGCGACGCCGGAGATCTCGCCCCGATGGGCTCGCGCGGGCAGGAGATCATAACGAAACGGGACGGTTGCGTATCGAATCCTCGCGCGCTACGGTAACGGTGCGAAACGCACTCGTATCGAAATTTCGCTCTTACTCGTACTTGGGGGGTTCGTGGACAAGACGACAGGTCACCCACGCCGATGGCAGGTCCTAGGTGTGATGGTGTTCAGCCTGCTCGCCGTCGTTCTCGACAACACGATTCTCAACGTGGCTCTGAAGGTCATCTCCGATCCCGAGGCCGGGCTCGGGGCGTCGCAGAGCCAGCTCGAATGGGCCATCAACTCCTACACGCTCGTCTTCGCCGGCCTGCTGTTCACCTTCGGCGTGCTCGGCGACCGGTTCGGGCGCAAGCGCATGCTGCAGATCGGCATGGTGCTGTTCGGCCTGGCGTCCCTGGCCAGCGCCTACGCGCAGGACCCCGGGCAGCTCATCGCCGCGCGGGCCGCCATGGGCCTCGGCGGCGCGGCCGTCATGCCCGCCACCCTCGCGATCATCTCCAACGTCTTCGCGCCGCAGGAGCGCGGCAAGGCCATCGGCATCTGGTCCGGAGGGGTGGGCCTCGCGGTCGCCATCGGCCCCATCACCGGCGGCATCCTGCTCGAGCACTTCTGGTGGGGCTCGGTCTTCCTGGTGAACGTGCCCATCGTCCTCATCAGCTCCGTGCTGATCGCGGTGCTGGTGCCCGAGTCCCGCAACCCCGACAAGGCCCGGCTCGACCCCTTCGGCGTGCTGCTGTCCATCGTCGGACTGGTCGGCGTCGTCTACGGCATCATCAAGATCGGCGAACTCGGCACGGTCACCGACCCGCAGGTCCTGGTGCCCACGCTCGTCGGCCTGGCCGTGCTCGCGGGGTTCGTCCTGCACGAGCGCAGGGCGGCCCACCCGGCCTTCGACGTACGCTACTTCGCCATCCCGCGGTTCTCCACGGCCGTCGCCAGCGTCGGCCTGGTGTTCTTCGCCATGATGGGCGTGATGTTCTTCATGGCGTTCTACCTGCAGATCGTCAAGGGGTACTCGCCGCTCGCCGCGGGCGCGCTCGTGCTGCCGTTCGCGGCGGCCCAGCTCATCTTCTCGCCGCTCAGTGCCCAGATGGTCCGCCGCTTCGGCGGCAAGGTGCTCGCCACCGCCAGCATGCTGCTGGTCGCGGCGTCCCTCGCGAGCTACACGATCCTCCAGGTGGACACGCCGATCTGGGTGTTCGAGATCATCGGCTTCGTCCAGGGCGCGGCGCTCGCCAACATCGGCCCGCCGGCCACCGAGGCCGTGATGTCCTCGGTGCCCCGCGAGAAGGCGGGCGTCGGCTCGGCCATGACCAACACCATCCGGCAGGTCGGCGGCGCGCTCGGCGTGGCGCTGCTCGGCTCGGTCCTGTCCGCGACCTACCGCGACAACGTGGCCGGCGCGCTCACGGTCCTCCCGGAGGGCCTGCGGCACGCCGCGGGCGAGTCGATCACGGCCACCATGGGCGTCGCCCAGTCCCTCGGCGCCCAGGGTGCCGCGATCGTCGCCCACGCCAAGCAGGCGTTCGTGGACGGCATGCACGTGACCGCCCTCTGCGCCGCCGTGATCGCGCTGGTCGGCGCGGCCGTGGTGGCGAGGTGGCTCCCAGGGAAGGAAACGGTCGTGCCGCCGGTGGCGGCACCGGAAAGCACGGAACCGGCAGTAGTGTGAACAGATCATGGTGACTGAGCGCATGGGGGTGGCCCGCGCGCCGGGCCGCCCTCGCAGCGAGAAGGCGGAGCGCGCGATCGTCGACGCGACGATCGACATGCTGGCGGAGGGTACGAGCGTGGCCGAGCTCTCCATCGAAGCCATCGCCACGCGGGCGGGTGTGGGCAAGACCACCATCTACCGGCGCTGGTCCAACAAGGAGGACCTGGTCGTCGACGCGCTGGCCACGCTCAAGCCTCCCATGCCCGAGCCGCTCGGCAGATCCGCCCGCGAGGACATCGTCCGGCACCTCGGCGCGATGCAGCAGGAGACGCACGATCGGCGCCTGCGCTGCATCATGACCATCGCGCTGAGCGAGTCCGACCGCTACCCGCACCTGGCCCAGCGCTTCCGCGAGATCGCGATCAAGCCCCGGCGCGAGGCGCTGCGGTCGATCATCCGGCGGGGCGTCGACACGGGCGAGTTCCGCGCCGAAACCGACGTCGAGATGGCGATGGCCGCGCTCAGCGGCGCGATGCTGGTCTTCACCAAATGGCATGACCCCAAGGAGGAGCTTCCCGCCGACCTGGCCGAGCGCATCACCGACCAGGTGCTGGCGGGCCTGCAAGCGTGAGCTGTGCCTATTGCCGCGCCTCCGGCACGGCGGTTCGGGACGCCCCTTTTGGCGGCGTTCTTCCGCCCTCACACGCGAGGGATCGTTCCTCACCCTCGCGCGTGAGGACTCCAGAACACCGCCGCGCCCCGAACGGCCTATGGCCGCGCCTCCGGCGCGGCGGTTCGGGCTTCAGGCGCTCTGAACGGTCAGGTGGCGGGGGTCTCGCGCCAGCGGTTGGTGATGGGCAGTCTGCGGTCGCGCCCGAAGTTCTTCGGGGTGATCTTCGGGCCCGGCGGGTACTGCCGCCGCTTGTACTCGGCGAGGTCCACCAGCCGGATCACCCGGGCCACCAGCTCCGGGTCGTGTCCCGCCGCGACCAGGTCGTTCTTGCCCATGTCGTGCTCGACGTAGTCGGCCAGCAGCCGGTCCAGGACGTCGTACGGCGGGAGCGAGTCGGTGTCGCGCTGGCCGGGGCGCAGCTCGGCGCTCGGCTCCTTGGTGATGGAGTTCTCCGGGATGGGCGGGACGGCGAACGGGTACAGCAGGTCGCCCTCGCGCCCCACCTGGGCGTTGCGCCACCGGGAAAGGTCCCACACCGTCGTCTTCAGTACATCCTTGATCGGCGCGAACCCGCCCGCCGAGTCGCCGTACAGCGTGGAGTAGCCGGTGGCCAGCTCGCTCTTGTTGCCCGTGGTCAGCACCAGGTGACCGTGCTCGTTGGACAGGCCCATCAGCAGCATGCCGCGCACCCGCGCCTGAAGGTTCTCAGCGGCCAGGCCGTGCAGGTCGACCTCCTTCTCGAACGCGTCCACGATGCCCTCGATGGGCACCAGCCGCGCGTGCGAGCCCTGTCGTTCGACCAGGTCGCGGGCGTCGCCCACCGAGTGGTCGGAGGAGTGGCGGGACGGCATGAGCACGACGTGCACGCGGTCGGGGCCCACGGCGTCGGCGGCGATGGTGGCGGTCAGCGCCGAGTCGATGCCGCCGGACAGGCCGAGGATCACCGAGCGGAAGCCGTTCTTGGTGAAGTAGTCGCGCGTGCCGAGCACGAGCGCCGAGTACACCTCTTCCAGGTCGTCCAGGCGTGGGGCCACCACGGGCGGCTCCGGGGTGTAGGCGGGGAGGGGCTCGGCGGAGAGCTCCAGCCGCTCGACAGTGATCGTCGTGCCGTCCTGGGCGTCGACCGGGAAGGTCCCGGGACGCGCGGCGGGGTCGGCCGCGGGCAGTTCCAGGTCGGTGACCAGCAGCTCCTCCCGGAACTGGCCCGCGCGGGCGATGAGCTCGCCGTCGGCGCCGACCACGATCGAGTCGCCGTCGAAGATCAGCTCGTCCTGGCCGCCGACCTGGTTGGCGTAGGCGAGCGCGCACCCGGCCTCACGCGCCCGGTTCGCGCACAGCTCCAGCCGCACATCGTCCTTCTCGCGCTCGTACGGCGAGGCGTTCGGCACGACCAGCAGTCCCGCACCTGCCTGCGCGACGGCCGCGACCGGGCCGCCGTCCTGCCACAGGTCCTCGCAGACGGCGATCGCGACGTCCACGCCGTGCAGGCGGAAGATCGGCAGCCGGTCGCCGCGCACGAAGTAGCGGTACTCGTCGAAGACGCCGTAGTTGGGCAGGTGGTGCTTGGCCGTGCGGGTGACGACGCGGCCGCGGTGCAGCAGGGCGGCGGCGTCCAGCGGCGCGCCCTTCGGCTGCCCGGCCCGGGGCGCGAGGCCGGAACGGTCGACGTAGCCGGCCACCACGGGCACCTCGCCGAGCCCCTCCTCGGCCAGTCGCGCGGCGACGGCCTCCAGTGTCGCGATCGAGGCGTCCACGAAGGATGTGCGGAGCACCAGGTCCTCGACCGGATAGCCGGTCAGGAACATCTCGGTGAAGACCACCAGGTGCGCGCCGCGGTCGGCGGCGCGGCGCGTCCACGCGACGAGCGCGTCGGCGTTGGCGGAAAGGTCGCCCACCACCGGGTTGGTCTGGGCGAGGGCTATACGCAGTTGAGGCACGATCTCCACCTTACGTGTGGCGCCGGCCCGGCCCTCGGGGCGGTTCAGCTCTGAGGGCGCAGGCCGTCCATCATGATCGTGAGCAGCGGTTCGCCGCTCTCTTCCGAGCGCTCCGTCGCCACCGCGACGGCGTGGGCGATGCGCAGCAGCTCCAGGCCGGTGAGGCCGTCCCGCACGACCCCCGCCTCCTGGGCCCGGGCGAGCAGCGCGCCGGCGGCGGCGCGCATATGGACGTGGCAGGCGGCGTACGGCTCGGAGTCGGCCTCCATCGTCGACTTCAGCGCCTCCACCAGCCGCGCTTGGACCGTCGGTCGGGCTCCGCGCGGGCGCGCGATACCACGACTGTAACCGACCGCCAACCGAAGACAGCCTCGCATCATTGGAGCCCCAGGATGTATCAAACCCATCCCCTAATGGGGTGGTGTGGGTAGGGTTCGACACGATCACGGATCCGCCGCGAGCCGCCGTTCACGGGCGCGGTCAGCGGGCCGTGCCCGGGCTGATCAGGCCGGACTCGTAGGCCAGGACGACGAGCTGGGCGCGGTCGAGCAGGGCCAGGCGGTCCAGGAGCGAGGCGATCGCCGCCCCGACGGAGTCCTCGGGGACGGACAGCGTCGTGGCGATCTCCTGGTTGGTCTGTCCCCGGGCCACCAGCTTGATCACGTCGAGGTCGGCGTCGGTCAGGCCCTTCAGGGCGGGGGGCACGTCCGGGTCGCCGCGGCCGGCGAAGGCCGCGATGAGCCGGGTCGTCAGGGCGGGGTCGATCAGCGCGTCGCCATCCGCCGCCGCGCGGAGCGCGGCCAGCAGCTGCTCGGGCGGGGAGGTCTTGAGGACGAACCCGCTGACCCCGGCGCGCAGGGCCGCGTACAGGTTGTCGTCCGTCCCGAAGGTGGTCATCATGACGACCTTCGGCGGGGCGGCGTCGGCCAGGACCCGGCGCGCCGCGGCCAGGCCGTCCAGGCGCGGCATGGAGATGTCCATCAGCACCAGGTCGGGCCGGGTGCGCCGGATCAGCGCGATGGCCTGCTCGCCGTCCTGGGCCTCGCCCACCAGCTCCACGCCCGGCTCGTTCTCCATGATCACCCGGAGCCCGGCGCGGACGAGGGCCTGGTCGTCGGCGACGACCACCCGCAGCGCCGACGCCTCCCGTGCGGCCACCCCGGCGGGCGCCGCGTCGGGGGCGTCCGGGGCAGGGCCGTCCAGGTGCGCGGCGTGGGCGAGGATGTCACGTTCCAGCCGCTGTAGCGTCGGGCCGAGGTCCAGGCCCAGCTCCTCGCGCAGCAGCGTGCGCGCCCGGCGCAGCGCCCCGAGGGCGTCGCCCTGCCGCCCCGCCCGGTACAGGGCCAGGGCGAGCAGCCGCCACGCCTCCTCCCGCAGCGGATGGGCCGAGGCGTGGGACTCCAGGTCCGGGATCGTCGCCGACGCCATGCCGAGCCGCAGCGCCGCCTCAGCGCGCTGCTCGACCGCCATCAGCCGCAGCTCGTCCAGCCGCATCGCCTCGGCGGCGGCCCACGAGAGGTCGGCGAACTCGGCCAGCGCCGGGCCGCGCCACAGCCCGAGCGCCCGTTCCATGCGGTCCCACACCGCGGCGGCGTCCCCGGTCTCGCCGGCGCGGACGAGGCTCTCGAACAGCCAGGTGTCGACGGTGTCGGAGCCGGCGCGCAGCGCGTACCCGGGCGGGGCGGAGACCAGGATCTCGGCCTCCTCGCGAGGAGCGCGCCCGGGCTCCAGCGCGCGGCGCAGCCGGGAGACGTACCCCTGGATCGTCGACAGCGCCTGGGCGGGGGGATCGCCCGGCCACAGCTCGTCGATGAGCACGCTCATCGGGACGGCCCTGCCGCGCGCCACGAGCAGCCGCGCGAGGACGGCCTGCTGGCGGAGCCCGCCGAGGTCCAGCGGGGAATCGCCAGCAACTACCTGAAAAGGACCCAAAGCATGGAATTTCAACATCGCAGCGCACAGCGTAGGGCCTCAACGGTCCATCCGGGCGCCGATACGGCCGGTCGATGCGCGGTCGTGAGCCTCGGCGTGGCATTCGGCGTGGTTTCCGGGGCCTGCTCAGGGATTCGCCACGAAATCCGGACGAATTCGCAACACAAGCGAGAAGGAACCGAACGCCCCCACCCTGCCGCCGGTCAGAGGGGGAGGATCGCCTCGACGGTCGTGCCGCCGGTCGCGACGGGCACGGTGACGCACGTGCCGCCGAGCTCGGCCGCGCGCTCGCGCATCGAGTGCAGGCCGACCCCGGCGCGCGGGCGTTCGGGCAGCCCGGCGCCGTCGTCGGAGACGCGCACCCGCAGCGCGTCGGGCGCGCGGTCCAGGGCGATGGAGGCGCTCGTGGCGCGGGCGTGCCTGCGCACGTTGGTGAGGGCCTCCTGGACGATGCGGTAGGCGGCCACCTCGACCGCCGCGGGCAGCGTCGTGAGGTCCCCGCTCACCTCCACGGTCACCGGCGGCGGTCCCTCGACGGCCAGGGCCCGGACGGCGCCCGCCAGCCCCAGGTCGTCCAGCGCGGGCGGGCGCAGGCCGTACACGAGCTGCCGGATGTCGCCCGACACCGCGTCCATGCCGGTGCGCAGGTCGCGCAGGAGCGTGTCGGCGGAGTCGGGGGACTTCTTGAGGCTGCTGCGGGCCAGGTTGATCGTCATCGCCATGCTGGAGAGCGTCTGCCCGAGCCCGTCGTGCAGGTCGCGGCGCAGCCTGCGGCGCTCCTCCTCGCGGGCGGTCAGGATCTGGTGGCGCGAGCGTTGCAGGTCGGCCGCCATGCGGACGGCGTGGGCGACGTCGGCGGCGTACGGCGCGAGGGTGCTGATCACCCGCTCGTCGTGCGCGGCGGCGAAGCGGCGCGGTCCCGGGCGGCCGAGCAGCAGGCGGCCGACGGTCTCGCCGTGCCACACCAGCGGGATCTGCCGGGGCTCGCTGCCCACGTGCCCGCTCTCGACGTACCCCGGCCTGCCGTCCACGACCTCGACCGCCGCGCCCTCGATGGCGAGGCCGTCCTGCAGGACGGTCACGACCGACGACAGTGCCTTGGCGGGGTCGGCCCTGCGCACCTCCTGCGTGAGCCGCTCGGCCAGCAGGCGCGGGTCGCCGACGTGGCCGTACAGCGCGCGGTCCACCAGGCGCTGCAGGAGCCGCCGCAGCGGCTGGAAGAACGCGCCCGCGACCAGCGCGGCGGCCAGCCCGGCGACCTGGTTCTCGCGGGAGGCGACGAGACCGGCCAGCGCGCCGGCGCCGAAGTACACGCCGCTGATGACGGCGAGCAGGCCGCCGCCGACGAAGGCGCGGCTGATGATCGTGTCGATGCCGTACAGGCGGTAGCGCATCACCGAGAACGCCATGGCGATCGGCACGAGCCCCGCCCAGATCACCGCGATCAGCCAGAACCGCTCGCCGATCAGCAGGAACGTCACATAACCGGTGAAGGCCAGCAGCGGCCAGGCGATCTGCCGCCGCGTCAGCGGGTCCGAGGGCAGGAAGCGGGCGACCAGTGAGACCAGCGACAGCACCACCGCGGCGTAGATGCCCGCCCAGGTGATGGTGCTGATCAGGTGGGTGTAGGGCCGCAGCGCCTCGACCGCGAGCGGGTTCGGCACCGCGGCCGGCCACGGGTTGGGGTCGAGGGCGGGCCGGACGATCAGCCGTAGCGCCTCGGCGGACATGGAGAGGGCGCCGAGGACCGCGACCGCCCACCAGCGGCGGGAGGGCGGCCGGCCGTCGGGGGAGAGCAGCGGCACCAGGACGGCCAGGGAGAGGCCCGAGACCAGCCAGCCGAGGATGGAGACATAGCGCAGGTATCCGGCGGCGCCGAGCGCGCCGTCGGCCGCGGCGCGGAACATCAGCGCGCCGCTGATCTGGCCGGCCGCCGCGCCGAACCCGCCGCCGCACATCAGCCACGCGACGTTCAGACGCGGCCGGTGGTACACGAGGAACGCGCCGACGGGCGGGAACATCAGCCCGGCCGCCGTGTCGGGGGTCGCGAAGACGTCGATGTGCCATCCGGGCGGGAGGGCCGCGTAGACGAGCAGGGACGTGACCACCATGACCGGGGAGGCGACCGCCGTGACGACGGCCACCGCGCGCGTCGTCGTGATCCTGACCATCCCGATCCCCTTCCCTCAACGTCCCCCACGGTGGAGGGTGTGCGCACTCCCGCCGGAACAGGAGGCATCCGGGAAAGTATGGGACGTCACATAACGCCCGATCAACGGCGGATTGATGCTGAAAAAGCACCGTTCGAGCCGACTGACTGACTTTACCGAAATGGGTCGCGGCCATCAGAGGACCGGCGCCCGTGAAGGCGAGGTCAGGACGCGGACCGCCGGCGGATCGCGGGGGAGATCACGAACTGACCCACGGCGGCGAGCACACCGACCGCCCCCACGGTGATCCACAGTACCGAGTGTCCGAGCGCCAGAAGGCGCGTTCCGGCCAGCGGCGCGAGCAGCCCGCCCGCCGACCACGCGAAACCGAACATCCCGCTGTAGCGCCCGCGCAGGTGGGGCGGGGCCAGGGCCGCCACGACCGCGCCTCCCATGCCCGCGGTGACCACCTCGCCGAGCGTCCAGACGGCGACGGCCCCCGCGTACCCCGCCGTCGTGGAGACGAACGCCATCAGCGCGAACCCCGCCCCCACCACCGCCATGCCGGCCGCGAGCGTCCTTCCGGGGTCGTGCCGGTTCAGCCACGGCCCGACCAGCGGCTGCACGATGACGATCAGGATGCCGTTGACCGAGATCGCCAGCCCGTAGGCGGCCGTGGACAGGCCCTGGCCGGTGACCGCCAGCGGCAGCGTCGCGTACGACTGGAGGTAGACGAACGCGTACATCAGCGTGATCACCACGTACGTGACCATCAGGCGGTCCTTCAGCACCTCGCGGAAGCCGGGCGCGTCGTGCCCGCGCTCGGGACGGGTCTCCGGCACCGCCCGCCACACCAGGAAGCCGAAGACGATCGAGGTCACGGCGTCGATCCAGAACAGCCACAGGAAACCGGACTGCGCCAGCGCGCCGCCCGCCACCATGGCGACCGCGAACCCGAGGTTGATCGCCCAGAACAGCAGCCCGAACGCGCGCGGCCGGTCGTGCGCGGGGATCAGGTCGGCGACCAGCGCCTGCGAGGCCGGGCGGTAGGCGTCCAGGACCAGGCCCAGCACGGCCATCGCCGCGACGATGCCGGGCAGCGACGTGCTGTACCCGAGGGCGACCATGCACACGCCCGTCGCGACCGTGCCGCCGGTGAGCGTCGCCCTGCGTCCCACGTGGTCGGCCAGCCACCCCGCGATGAGCTGGGAGAACAGCGACCCGACGCCGAACACCGCCATGACCAGCCCGGCCGCCGCCAGCGACATCCCGCGCGACTGGGTGAGGTAGACGCCGATGAACGGCTCGACCATGGTGCCGAGGCGGTTGACGAACGTGCCGCCGAAAAGGACCCAGAACGCGCGGGGGAACCCGCCGATCCTGGACTGGAGGAGGGAGGGTTTACGGCTGACGGTGCTGGTCACGGGACAAGCGTTGAACAAGGGTTCGCATCCGTGCCAATCTTTTAGGCACCACTAAAAGGTGAATGGGGGCAGGCCTGGTGAGCGTCGACTGGCGGTTCGGGGCCGACGACCTGGCACGGCTGCGCTTCGCGTTCTCGCCGATGTGGGAACTGGTCGCGAGCCTGCGCGTCCTGCACGCCCCCGCGCGCCACTCGGTGCACCTGCCCTGGATACGGGCCCTGCGGCCCCGGCTCGCCGCGCTCGACCTGTCCGAGCTGCTCGCCCTCGTCCCCGCCCACGGGTACATGGCCGACTTCCTCACCCCGCCGCCCGACACGCCCCTGCCCGACTTCGCCGCCGAGCTGGCCCGCGTCCGGGAAGCCGCCCCCGAGAAGGCCGCCGAGGAGGCCGGTTGGGTGGACACCCCGGACAGGCGGGCCATCGCGCGCTTCCAGGCAGACCCCGCCGAGGGCGTGCGCCGGGTCGCCGGCACGCTCGCCGTGTACTGGGAGCTGGCCCTGGAGGAGTTCTGGCCCCGGGTGTACGGGCTGCTGGAGGCCGACCTGATGTGGCGGTCCCGGCGGCTCGCCACCGGAGGCGCGCGGGAGCTGTTCGCCGACCTGCACCCCGCCGTCCGCTGGCACGGCGACCGGCTTACCACCGGCACCGGCGCTGGCGCCTGGTGCCACACCGGCGACCTCGGCGGGGACGGGCTGCTGCTCGTGCCGAGCGTGTTCCGCTGGCCGGACATCGCCACCATGAGCGAGCCCTACCAGGCCATGCTCGTCTACCCGGCGCGCGGCGTCGGCACGCTCTGGGAGGCCGGGCCGCCGCCCGCGCCCGAGGCCCTCGCCGCGCTGATCGGCAGGACCCGCGCACAGATCCTGCTCTCGCTGTGCCGGCCCGCCTCCACGACCGCCCTGGCCAGGCGCATGTCGCTCACGCCCGGCGCGGTATCCCAGCACCTGTCGGTGCTCAGCGGCAACGGGCTGGTCACCCGCCGCCGCATGGTCCGCGAGGTGCTCTACCGCCGCACCTCCACCGGGGACGCGCTGGTCAGCGGCTCCTGACCGCGCCCGGCGCGGCCGCCGTGCGGTCGGTGGTGCGGTCGGCGGTGGGGCCGCTCTGGGGCGGCGGAGGGGGCGGCCGTCGGGTCGTCGTGGGGTTAGCAGAAGAACGGGGCGGTGGATGGCAGGGCGGCGAGGGGCGCCGGGCCGGAGAGCCCGGGGGTGTCCCCGCGCGACCCCGCCCGGTCGCCGGGGACGTCGCCGGAGCCGGAGCTCTCCTGCCATGCGCCGCCGTACCCCCAGCCTCGCGCGTTCCCATCCCCGGACCAGCGGCCCGATCCGCGCTCGTCCGGGGAGCGGGGGCGCGACGGCCCGCCGTTCGTCCTCGCCCGGGCCTCCGGCGCCCTCGCCGAACCCGTCCCCGGCGTACTCATCCCCGCCGAACCCGTCCCCGCCGAACCCGCCCGCGGTGACGGACGGGCGGCGGGTGACGGCGGACGCGCGGGCTCGCCGTCCCTCACGCCTCCGGGGGTGACGGTCGACGGCGGACGCCCGGACGGCCCGGCGGGCGCGACGTGCGGCCCGGACGGTCTGGATGGCGCGGATGGCGCGGGCGGCGTGGCGGTCGGCCCGGAGGACCCGGCGGGCCGACCGGACGGCCCGGGCGCGTCCGGATCGGGGACCGGCGCGGGGCCGGGCACCTCCCTGCCCGTGGCCGTGCGGGCGGGCGGTGCGGGCGACGCCTGCGCCGGGGCGTACAGGCGGCGCGTCGTGCGCTGGAGGCCGGGCTCGTCCAGGCGGATGCCGCTCGCCGTGAGCCGCTGCCCGTACACGTCCGTGATCCGCACGACGAACGGGCCCGGCCCGGCGCCGTCCTCGGCCACCCAGTAGTTGCCGGAATCGCGGGACAGGCGCCGCCAACGCCCGTCCGTCAGGACTTCGAGGCGCAGCAGCGGGTTGCCGTGGTCGACGGCCTGGATCGCCAGCCTGCCGGCCGAGGAGCCGGGCCTGACGCGGAACGCCACCGGCAGCGTCATCGCGGGGTTGCGCACGGTGTGGTAGCCGACCGGCACCACGCGGCGGCCGGGGTAGGCGATGCGCGTGAACGCCGGGCGGCTCAGGTCCACCTCGCCCGGGGCGCACCCCAGGCACTCGCCCACCACCTGGACGCGCACGATGCCGCGCGGCCCGGTGACGTCGAGGTACGCCCCGCACGCGCTCGCGCCCGCGTACTCCTCCGCCGACACCGCCACGACCAGGTCGTCGCGGACCGCGCCCCGCAGCGAGCACTCCCCGCCGCCCGTCCTGCCGGACGCCGCCGCGCCGCCCCCGCCCGCGGGGCCCGCGAGCGAGGCCGCGCAGGCCGCGTTCCTGCCGGTCTGGGCGCCGAGCGCGACCAGGGCGAGCGCCGCCGTCGCCGACACGGCCCACGCCAGCCGCCGCACCACGGCCGGGGGCCCTCCGGCGTCATCGTCCGGCCGCCGGCCGAGCCGGAAGCCCGGCCGCGAGCCCGGGCGCGTACGCCGGGCGGACGGGCGCCGGATCTGCCGTCGATCCGCGTTCATGGCGAACTCCTCGCACTGAGGTCATCCTTGACGAATACGGGATGAGATCATGCTGTCACATTACGTGACGACAGTACGAGTCCGTGATACACCCGCCGATGGCCTGTCCGCCTCCTGGTCGCGCCGTTCGTGTCGAAAACCGGAAACCGGGTTCCGGTCCGCGAGATGCGGCCTCACAGCGGACCCGCGTAACGTGTGCGAAACACCAAGCGGGCAGACTGGTAGATGACCAGACATGTCTTCCGCCGACTCAGAGACTGGTTCAGCGCGACGACGATGGTGTCCGATCACCGTCCGGCAGAAGGGGATGCCTTGGACCGCCAGCAGGAGTTCGTGCTCCGCACGCTCGAAGAACGCGACATCCGGTTCATCCGGCTGTGGTTCACCGACGTCCTGGGGTTCCTCAAATCGGTGGCGATAGCCCCCGCCGAGCTCGAAGGCGCGTTCGCCGAGGGCATCGGCTTCGACGGCTCGGCCATCGAGGGCTTCGCCCGCGTCTACGAGTCCGACATGCTCGCCAAGCCGGACCCTTCGACGTTCCAGATCCTGCCCTGGCGCAGTGAGACGCCCGGCGCCGCCCGCATGTTCTGCGACATCCTCATGCCGGACGGTTCGCCTTCGCACGCCGACCCGCGCTGGGTGCTCAAGCGCACTCTCGCCAAGGCCGCGGACATGGGGTTCACGTTCTACACCCATCCCGAGGTCGAGTTCTTCCTGCTGAAGGAGCGGCCGGAGGAGGGC
This sequence comes from Sphaerisporangium sp. NPDC051011, assembly GCF_040653595.1. Lineage (NCBI taxonomy): Bacteria > Bacillati > Actinomycetota > Actinomycetes > Streptosporangiales > Streptosporangiaceae > Sphaerisporangium > Sphaerisporangium sp. NPDC051011. The sequence continues at coordinate 73,526 of NZ_JBFAGG010000003.1, forward strand.
CGCGGGCCCGTCCCGATCGACTCCGGCGGCTACTTCGACCACACCCCGCACAGCTCCGGCCACGACTTCCGCCGCAACGCGATCATGATGCTGGAGGCCATGGGCATCTCGGTGGAGTTCAGCCACCACGAGGGCGCCCCCGGCCAGCAGGAGATCGACCTGCGGTACGCCGACGCGCTGACCACCGCCGACAACATCATGACCTTCCGGCTGGTGATGAAGGAGGTCGCGCTGGAGCAGGGCATCTGGGCGTCCTTCATGCCGAAGCCCTTCACCGAGTACCCCGGCTCGGGCATGCACACTCACATGTCCCTGTTCGAGGGCGACCATAACGCCTTTTACGAGCCCGGCGCCGACTACCAGCTCTCCAAGATCGGCCGGTCGTTCATCGGTGGTCTGCTTCGCCACGCCGCCGAGATCACCGCTGTGTGCAACCAGTGGGTGAACTCCTACAAGCGGCTGTGGGGCGGCTCCGAGGCGATCGCCGGGCTCGGCGGCGAGGCGCCCAGCTACATAAGCTGGGGTCACAACAACCGGTCCGCGCTCGTCCGCGTCCCCATGTACAAGCCACACAAGGGCAACTCCGCGCGGGTGGAGTTCCGGTCGCTCGACTCCGCCTGCAACCCCTACCTCGCCTTCGCGGTGGTGCTCGCCGCCGGCCTGAAGGGCATCGAGGGCGGGTACGAGATTCCGCCCGGCGCCGAGGACGACGTCTGGGCGCTTACCGCCTCCGAGCGGCGCGCGCTCGGCATCGAGCCGCTGCCGCAGAGCCTGGACGAGGCGATCTCCGCGATGGAGCGCAGCGAACTGGTCGCCGAGACCCTCGGCGAGCACGTCTTCGACTTCTTCCTGCGCAACAAGCGCGCCGAGTGGCACGAGTACCGCCGCCAGGTCACCGAGTTCGAACTCGGCCGCTACCTGCCGGTGCTGTAATCCCAGCTCAGAGGCGGGTTCTCGTTGATCGAAGGGTGAGGGCCGACGGTGCGCAACCGTTGGCCCCTCACCCTTTCATCGGTCCTGGGCCGTCTGTGGGCCGTCAGACCTGTGATCCATGGCCTCATACACCCTGTCTACGGCTCGCCGGGTGCGTCCCTCGCTGCTCGGCATGAGGTGCGTGTACGACCCGGGCGTGCACACCGCGACGTTCGTTGACGTGCTGCGGGTGGGACAGGCCCGCTCTTGGCGGCTGTTGCTGCCGACCCGAATTCCGGGCTTGCGAAGACAACCCTCCCCGTTCACCTTTGCCCTGATAGGCGGCCTTTATCGCAGGAAAGGCAGGAGCGCCAGAGGTGTGGGGGTGAGTGATGGTTCGCCAGTAAGGATAGTGGTTAATACACGCCGGGTGGCTGTCGCGCCCACATGATCGATGAGAGTTTTCGCTGTGACGTGGGGCGTGCGAACGGTTCCTCTCGGTGATGAAAGTCGGGATTCGGGGACACCGGGCGGGTGCGCGCCGCCGCGTCTGGCGTCCGGCTGTACGGCCTGGTCCGACGGGGACCGGGCGGCCGAGGCGGCGAAGCCGAAGGGGAATCCTTCCTATGTCCTCGACCACAAGTACCTCCTCGCGCGGGCCGCGCCCGCGGGGCCGTCTGCGCGGGCTGGCCCTGCGGGGCACGCTGGCCGTGGCCCTGGCCGTCGGCGGCCTGGCCGCGACCGCCCCGGCGGCCCAGGCCGCCGACAAGACGGTGACGTTCTCCTATACCGGGCGCGCGCAGACGTTCACCGTGCCGGCCGGTGTGACCTCGATCGAGGTGGACGCGTTCGGCGCCCAGGGCCAGGCCGCGCCGAGGACCGGAGCAGGCGGCCGGGGCGGAGAGGCCAAGGCCACCTTGGCCGTCACCCCCGGGCAGGAGCTCCAGGTCAACGTCGGCGGGACCGGCGGCGGAGGCTACGGCGGCGGAGGCCTCAACCCGATCCCGGGGGGCGGCGGTTCGGGCGGCGGCGCCTCGGACGTGCGCACCGGCCCCGGCTACGGCCTGGATGACCGGGTGCTGGTGGCCGGCGGCGGAGGCGGCGGCGGAGCCGCCGCCACCCCACGTTACGGCGGCCCAGGCGGCGACGGAGGCGGGGCCGCCGGTGCCTCCGGCGGCCCGGGCGGCACCCCTGCCGCCGACAGCAGCGGGATCTACAGCGGGGCCAGCCCCGGCGGCGGAGCGACCTCCTCGGCCGGTGGGAGCGGCGGCGCCGGCGCCGGCGGCGCCGCCGGAGCTGACGGCACGGCCGGTAAGGGCGGCGCGGGCGGCGGCGCGGACGGCGCCGGTGGAGGCGGCGGTGGAGGCGGCTGGTACGGCGGCGGCGGGGGCGGCGGCTGCGGGCACTTCGTCCCCGGCTACGGCTACGCCGGTGGGGGCGGCGGGGGCGGCGGCAGCAGCTACGGCCCGGCCGGGACCGTCTTTTCCACCGGCGTCCAATCGGGCCACGGCGTCGTCACCATCACCTACACCCCGGTCCCCGCCATCACCGGTATCAGCCCCGCCAGCGGGTCCACCGCAGGCGGCACCACGGTGACGATCACGGGCACCGACCTGACCGGCGCCACCGCTGTCGTCTTCGGCGGCACCGCCGCGGCTTCGTTCACCGTCGACTCCGACACCGAGATCACCGCGACCAGCCCCGCGGCCACCGCCGCCGGAGCGGTCGATGTGAAGGTCACCACCCCGGACGGGACCAGCGCCACCAGCAGCGTCGGCACCTTCACCTACATCAAGCCCCCCACCGTCACCGGCATCAGCCCCGCCGGCGGGCCGGTCGGCGGCGGCACGAGCGTGACCATCACCGGCACCGACCTGACCGGCGCCACCGCTGTCGTCTTCGGTGGCACTGCCGCGGCTTCGTTCACCGTCGACTCCGCCACCAGCATCACCGCGACCAGCCCCGCCGCCGCCGCCGCCGGAGCGGTCGATGTGAAGGTCACCACCCCCGGCGGGACCAGCAGCGCCGGCACCTTCACCTACATCAAGCCCCCCACCGTCACCGGTATCAGCCCCGCCGGCGGGTCCACCGCAGGCGGCACCACGGTGACGATCACGGGCACCGACCTGACCGGCGCCACCGCTGTCGTCTTCGGCGGCACCGCCGCGGCTTCGTTCACCGTCGACTCCGACACCGAGATCACCGCGACCAGCCCCGCGGCCACCGCCGCCGGAGCGGTCGATGTGAAGGTCACCACCCCCGGCGGGACCAGCAGCGCCGGCACCTTCACCTACATCAAGCCCCCCACCGTCACCGGCATCAGCCCCGCCGGCGGGTCCACCGCAGGCGGCACCACGGTGACGATCACGGGCACCAACCTGACCGGCGCCACCGCCGTCACCTTCGGCGCCACCGCCGCGACCTCGTTCACGGTGAACTCCGCCACCAGCATCACCGCGACCAGCCCCGCCGCCACCGCCGGCGCGGTCGACGTGAAGGTCACCACCCCCGGCGGAACCACCGCCACCACCAACGATGACAAGTTCACCTACGTCAACCCCGCACCCACCATCACCGCCGTCAACCCGGCCACCGGCCCCGCCGGCGGCGGCACGAGCGTGACCATCACCGGCACCAATCTGACCGGCGCCACCGCCGTCGCCTTCGGCGGCACCGCCGCGACCTCGTTCACGGTGAACTCCGCCACCAGCATCACCGCGACCAGCCCCGCCGCCACCGCCGCCGGAGCGGTCGACGTGAAGGTCACCACCCCGGACGGGACCAGCGCCACCAGCAGCGCCGGCACCTTCACCTACACCAAGGACACCACCAAGCTCCAAGCCCAGCCGCTGCTGCTCTCCCTTACCGGCGGCGCGCTCAACATCAACCTGCATCCCTCGGCGACCCTCACCGACACCACCACCGGCCGGCCCGTCGCCGGCCAGACCATCACCTTCAAGGTCGGCACCCACACCGTCTGCACAGCCACCACCGACAGCAGCGGCGTCGCCTCCTGCTACGGCCTGTGCCCGCTGACCACGATCCTGCTCAACCTGTCCTACACCGCGACCTTCGCCGGTACCCCGGCCCTCGAAGCCGCCACCGACACCGCCGGACTCATCCAGCTCTGACCCCGACCACCACCGAAGGCCCGTCCTTTTCCGGGGCGGGCCTTCGGCGTGCGTATGGACCGGCCGTCCGGGGGGCTCGTCGGGGTTCGCTCGGCCAGGCGCGTGAATATTGGTATAAACCATTGGCCTAAACCAATTGGGCCCCCGGGCGGTAGGTGAATGGAAAGGGGTGCCCGGCATTTCCGTGCGGGCCCACCTCGACCGGCTCGAACCGACTCGAACCGGCTCGAACCGCCTCGACCGGCGGGCGGGTCCTGGGAGCGGGGCCGGCCGGATCGACCGCCGGGTGGTGGGCGTTGTCGTGGATTGCGGTCATGTTCGCGCAGGGAATGGGGCCGGGGGCGAGCCGGTTGCCACTGTCGTAGCGTCCGCGGCCGGTCTCCCGGGAGCCATCCGGGTGGGCGGCGCGGGGTGGCTCGGCGCCGGGTGGTGTTATTCGCCGCCTGTCACGCCGCCGTTACCCCGGGCTAACGGTTCCGTCATCGGTTCCTGGTTCGATGATGCCGCGGGTGAGGTGGATTAAAATGGCCACGACTTGTCGGGCCATTTACGGCACTAGCGGTTTATGCGCCCATGAGGGCATTGGTGGTATTGACAATATGGATTGCGCTCCGGGTTCTGGAGAGCAGTAGGGGGTGCCCAGCATGACGACTTCTGCCGGTTTGGAGACCGGGCTCACCGTATCGGCCCGCTTCCGAGGCCCCGAGGGTACCGCCAACGGCGGCTGGATCGCGGGAACGCTCGCGGGCACCCTCGTCGGCACGCTGGAGGGCCCGCACGCGGTCGAGGTGACGCTGCGACGGCCGATTCCCCTGGCGACGGAGCTCGCCGTCTCCCACGTCGCCAACTCGGCGTCGTTGTCCCATGACGGCCGGCTGCTGGCCGAGGCGATCCCCGTCGCCGAGGACGTCACGCCTCCTCCGTTCGTCCCCTTCACCGACGCCGCCAGGTCCGAGGCCGGCTTCGCCGGCTTCACGGGGGCGCACCCCGTGCCTGGGTGCTTCGTGTGCGGCCTGCGCGACCCCGGTGACGGCCTGCGCATCTTCCCCGGCCCCGTCGAGGGCTCGGACGTGGTCGCGGCCGGGTGGCGCGTTCCCGTGACCGTCACCGACGGCGAGGGGGTCGTCCCCGACCCGGTCGTGTGGGCCGCGCTGGACTGCCCGTCCGGGTGGGCGCACGCGGGCAACGGCGGGCCCGGCCTGCTGGGCCGCATCACCGCCCAGGTCTTCCGCCGCGTGTACCCGAACGGGACGTACTCCGTCGTGGCCCGCGCCACCGGCCGCGACGGCCGCAAGCTGTTCGGCGAGAGCGCGGTCTACGAGCTGGACGGCGCGTTGGTCGCCGCGGCCAAGGCCACCTGGATCATCCCGTCCCTGACGTGACCCGCTCGGCCCGCGCCCGCCCGGGCCCTGGCGGTGTCAGTAGATGGTCACCTGGCTGAGCAGGGTCCACACGCGCATGACGAGCAGCGTCAGTGTGGCCGCGCACAGGAACAGCGACGCGGCGAAGAGGGACCAGCGGAACAGCCGGTAGCTCAGCGGCGCCAGCCCCGACGCCCGCCTGCCGGGAGACCACGGCCGCCGCAGGTCCGTCATGGTGAGCTCGTCCTCGCCTGACGGATCCGCGTCCGCCGGTTCCATCGCCGCCGGATCCGCGTCCGCCGTTCCCGGCAGGCCCGCGTCCGCCGCCCGTGGCGCGGCGCCGTTGACGGTGGCGGGGCGCTCGGGGACCGGCAGGCCGGTCAGCCAGGCGACCAGGCGGCCGATCGCGGCCGTGTCCGCGGGCAGACCGGACGCCAGGTAGCGCACCTCGGCCGCCGTCCGCGCCAGCTCCCTGACCATGTTGCCGAGCCCGACCCCGTCGAACCACCCGGGCAGCTCGGCGGCGTCGCGCCCGACGGCGGTGCGGCGCAGCAGGTCGGCCTTGGTCACGACGACGGCGACCCGCTTCTGCCGCCCGCCGTCCGCCCGCGCGGCCAGTTCGTTGCGCACCCGCTGGAAGGTGTCGGACGGGTCTTCGGGCGACAGGACGACCCCGGCGTCCTTGAGCGTCTTGCGCTCCGCGTCCGACAGGCTCCGCTGCACTTCGGGGAGGGCGAACGGGTCCACCACGATGAGCATCGCCTCGCCGTGGGTGAGGTAGCTCATCGCCTCCACCTGCGCTGCCCCGGTGAAGCCCTCGCCGGACGGGTCGAACAGGTACAGGATGCGGTTGCCGCTGCGCGGCTTGGCGCCGGGCAGCGTGATGTCCACCATGGTCGCCGACGGCGCCTGCGTGGTCGTCTTGGACACCTTGCCGAGCCGCAGCTCCCGCCGGAGCCGCGAGAAGGCCACCTCGTCCCCCCGCACCACGAACCCGGCCCGTCCCCGCGCCTCCTTCACCACCCCGTTGAGGGCGTTGACGGCCAGCACCATGAACGTCGTCTTGCCCGCGTCGGGGCCGCCGACGAACGGCAGCGGCTCGATCCGCGCCCGGCCGATCCGGTGCGGCAGCGCGCGCTCGCATTCGGGGCAGTACGACTGGAGCCGGAAGCGGCCGAGCACGATGGCCGTCGGCAGCCGGGTGCCGCACCGGCACACGTGCCGGAACGCGCCGTCGAGGTTCGGGACCAGATGCCGGTGCCGCTCGCCGCAGGTCGGGCACGCGTACTCGGGCAGCGCGAACCTGGCGTAGCACTGCGGGTGCGGGCAGGTCTGCAGGATGCGGCGGGCCAGCATGACCACGCCCTCGACGCCTCGCACGAGCAGCGCGGACGCCGCCCACAGCAGCAGCCCGGCCCCGCAGACCAGGGCGTACGCGCCGACCACCGCCGTGGCGGCCGCCGCCAGCGGGATCAGCGCGACGCCGGTGCCGACGATGGCCGCGAGCCACACGGGCAGCAGGAAGAAGCCCTGCACGTTGCTCATGAGCCACCGCGTGAGCGTGCCGATGACCGTCCTGACGGTGCCCCAGAGGGCCGGGACGGCGAAGGCGGCGATCCGCCACCAGTCGAGGCCCGCCTGGCCGAACAGGTAGTGGCGGAAAACGGGGTCGCGCCGCTCGCCGGCCGTGGCGGGGAGCGCGGGGGAGATCCCGCCCGCCGTCGCCGGGAGCAGCACCCGGCCGGCGCGCAGGTAGTAGTGGCCCGCGCCGACGAGCGTGGCGCCGGCGACGGTGATCGCGCACACGACGGGGAACACGTAGAGGAACCCGAAGTACATGCACGCGAGCCACAACGCGATGAGGAAGATCACTACAAGTGGCATCAGCGGTCCTCGCGTTTCCACGGGAGGCCGCGCCGGGTTCGGGTCGCATCCTTCAGATCCTTCAGGCCGGCCGCGAGGTCCGGGTCCCGCTTGAAGCGCGACTCGGCCGACCCCGACATCGACCAGCCGCCGAGGCGGGTGCGCGCCCAGGAGTCCAGCTCGGGGACGGGCGCGTCCGCCATGTGGAGCCGTACGGCGACCTCCAGCAGCGCGAACTCCTCGTCGCGCGACCCGCGGGCCGCGAGCCACGTGCGCGCCAGCCCGCGCCGCGCCGCGTCCGGGAGCAGGGTGAGGACCTCGGTGCGGAACCTCGGGTCCCGTTCGGCCAGGGCGCGCGCGGCCACGGCCCGGGCCGCCGCGGGCAGGTCCTCGTGGGTCTCGCGGGCGAGTTCCTCCAGCCGCTGGAGTACGGCCGCCGCGTCCGCGGGCCTCGCCGCCTCGGCCGCCCCGGCGGCCAGCAGCACCATCTCGGCGTCCTTGGCCGGGTACCCGGGGACGGCCTGCCGCACCTGGCCGGCCAGCCGCACGACCTCGGGGTCGTCCGGCCCCGCGGCGAGGAACGTACGCGCGGGCAGGTCGCTCAGCGCCGACGAGTCGCTCAGCGCCGCCCCGATCCGCTCGACGAGCGCCGCACACTCCGCGGGCCCCGGCGCGTCCTTCCAGACCTCGGCCACCCCGGCGTCCCACCCGGCCGTCCCCAGGTCTGGGAGATCCGCTTCCTCTGAACCCCCGCCGCCCCTCTCTTCTGCGACCGACATTTCGCTTATTTCGGCAGAAGGCGGGTTCGCGGGGGCAGCGGTCGCGTGGGGAGCGAGGCGGAGGAGTCGCTCGGTGGCCTCGACGCGCGACAGGAGGCCGCGGCGGACCAGGGAAAGGATCACCGCCGTGCCCGTGCGCGGCGCGTGTGTCAGGTCGCGGCGCCATAATCGGTCGCAGACGGAGTCCGCGAGCATCCGCCGGCGGACCTCGTCGGGTGACGCCTCCAGCCCGGCCACCGCGCCCGACAAGATGGTCTCGCGCAGGTCGGCCGGAAGGCGTTCCAGCAGGCGGGCCAGGTCGCCCCGCCCGTCACGGGCCAGCGCGCCCGCCGCGCGTTCGAGCCCGGCCGGGTCGACGGGCGCCCCCACGGCGTACGCGGTCCGCGCCGCGTGGGCCAGTTCGTCCAGATCGCGGGCACCGGCGAGCGCGCGGGCGGCGTCGTCGGCGAGCGCCGCGCGCGTTCCCGGCCGCGAGGCGGGTGACGGGGCGGGCAGGCCGGGGTCGGCCAGGGCCAGGACGGCGCAGCGCAACGCGCACAGCTCGGCGGTCTCCTCAGGGGCGTGGGCGCGGACGGCCGCGGCGAGCTCGTAGTCCATGCGGTCGGCGGCGCGCGCGAGGTCGTCCCACAGCCAGTCGGGGAGGTCCTTGGACAGGGCGCGGGCGATGGCCGACTGCTCGGCGGCGGTCACACTCGTGTCGCCGCGGCAGAACGCCAGCAGCGCCGCGCTCGTGTCCGGCTCGAACGTCCCCCACCCCGCCGCGCCGTCCCCGCCGGCGGCTCCGTCACGGCCCTCGGGAGCGCCGTTCCCGCCCGGCTCGCCGAACGGGTCCGCGCCCGGCGGGGTGCCCAGTTCGCCGATCGCGTCGATGCCGTCCAGGTCCATGCGGCGCCAGCAGTCCGTGACCGTACGGGCGAAGCGGCCGGGGGCGCCCATCGTCCCGGCGAGGGCCGTGGCGCCGGCCGAGGACGCGGCGGCGGGATCGTCCAGGCGGACGACGGCGGCCTCGACGTCGGCGGGCATCCAGACGTCGGGGGTCGTGCCCACGATGATGTGCGGCGCGCCGGCGGGGTCGGCGCTGTAGGTCACGAACGACAGGCGCGCCGCGACCGGCCACGGCAGCGAGTACGAGACGACCGCGATCCAGCGGACGATCTCCTCGACGTCGGCGCAGACCAGGATGACGCGGCCGTGCCCGCCGGCGAGGGCGCGCCGGACGTTCTCCAGCAGGCCCGCGAGCCGGGTGTACGCGGCGTCGCCGCCGGAGGCCAGCCAGGCGCCGAGCGTGTCGGGGTCGATGCCCTCGCCCGGGGGCAGGTCGGCGAGCTCGGGCAGGGGCGTGCCCGGGGACGCGGGGACGTCCTGCCACAGGGGCGAGCGCCACAGTTCCACCGGCCGCAGGCCCGTCAGCTCCTCGGCGGTGGCGACGACCGCGTGGCCGAGGAAGTTGCCGTACCGGCCGGAGTAGTCGCGCCCGAGGTAGACGCAGCGGGTGACGACGCTCAGATCGCGCGGGCGTTCCCGGTCGCCGACGTGGCGATCGCCCGGCGGCTCGTACGGGCTCTCGCGGACGGGGCCGTAGGACAGCGCGACGGGCATCCGCGCGATCTCCTCGGCGGAGGGGGCGAGCGGCGCGGTCGGCGGGGGCTTGTAGGCGAGATGGCGGGCCACCTTGCCGGTGACGCCGTGCGGGAGCCCCGGCGACTCCGCGACGAACTGGAAACCCGCGCGCCCGGCGGGCCCGGCCTCGGCCGACGTGTAGTGCAGCTGCCAGGCCACCTCGTCACACCCACCCGTCGTCGGAGGAACAGGATCTCGCCCCCACGCGCCGGACGCGAAGCACCGCGGCGGGCGGGAGAGGAGGTGACCCGGCGACCGCGGGCGGACACCGCACCAGGGAGGTCATCCGCGGACTCCGGTCAGCATGCCGAAGCGGTACAGCAGCCAGAGCAGAGGGTCCTCGACGCGGTACGGGCGGACGCCGCCGGGGGCGACCGTGTCGTCGCCGGGGACGCCGCCGAGGGCGGAGAGCCCGAACAGCGCGAAGTCGTTGAAGTGCTGACGCAGGTAGCGGTCGACCATCCCGGCCTGCCACTCGTCCATGAGCGCCCGCACCTGCTCGTGCACGGCGTCGCGGTCGTCGAGGTCGAGCATGCCCGACGGGGTGCGGGCGCGGTGCAGCGCGGACTGCGCGTCCATGCTCTCCTGCAGCGCGTCGATCTTGCTGAGCGCGACCGCCACCGGCACCTTCAGCCGTCCGGACCCGGCCCGGTCGCGCAGCAGCTCGGTCACCCGGCTGATCACGTTGATCGGGTCGCTGTCAGGGTCACCGGCGTTGACGCCGCCCTTGGCCTGGGCCGTGCCGCTCAGTGAGGCCTTGGCCCCGGGCAGCTCCAGCGGGTCGACCAGGAAGATGATCGCGTCGGCGGCGTTCAGGTAGCGCAGGTGGGTCTCGGTGGACTCGCGGCTGCGCAGGTCCTCGCCCGCGGTGTCGAAGAACACCAGCGTGAGCGACATGGTCTTGGTCCGCAGCCGGCCGGGAACCGTGCGGGTCAGCAGGTACACCAGCGGGTCGCGCGGCTCGGTGGCGGCCGGGCGCGTGGTGCTGAGCAGGCGCTGCTCGCCGTACAGGGGACGGGCGAAGTCCTGCTTGTAGCGGGCGATCGTGCGGTCGTCGCAGGCGACCAGCGAGGCGTCCAGCTCGGCGCCGATCCGGTTGGTCAGCTCGTGCAGCAGCACGGCGATGTACGTGCTCTTGCCCGACCCCTTGGCGCCGACCAGCGCGACGATCCTGCCCGGGTTCGCGCAGTACTCGGCGGGCAGCCGGCTGTGGCACTCCGGGCACACCCGCCACCCGGTGGAGCGGCGGCAGGTCGGGCAGTCGGCGCGGCGGCCGGGCCTGCGGACCGAGAACACGGGAGGCAGGTAGGCGGCGGCGGAGGAGCCGAGGTACTCGGCCAGCGTCTCGTCCAGCCGCGCCTCACAGCCGCCGCCGCGCCCGGCTCTACCCGCGCACCGGAACGCGATGCGGTCGCGGTCCAGCCGGGCGAAGCAGAACGGGCAGGTGATGACCACGCAGTCACTCCATCTTCAGCCGCCGCACCGGCGGGTCGATCAGGGCCACGCCGCCGCGCCCGCCGGCCGCCTCGGAGGCGTCCTCGGCGGCCGTCCCGCCGTCCCCCTCGGCGAAGCAGCGCAGCCAGTACGGTTTGGCCTGCCGGGGCGCGGGGACGGTGAGGCGCGCCGGGACCTCCAGGTCGGTCCAGTGGGAAAGGACGAGGCCGTCGTCGGCGGTCCTCGGCTGGATGTGGCCGGGCTTGAGCACCAGCGCGAGGCGGCGCAGCGTCACCGGCCGGTCCGCGGTGACCTCGACCACCACCGAGCGCTTCCAGCTCGGCCCCTTGTACGTCAGGTCGTAGCGGACCGGGATGTGGCCGGGCAGGGTGAGCCGCGCTGCCGGCCCGCGCACGCGCCTGCCGTCCACGACGGACGTGGCCGCCACCTCGATGGCGACCGCCTCGCTCTCGGGGACCTCGTACCGCACCCCGCCGCGTGCCCGGTAGGCGGCCGAGGTGACGATCGCCGGGTGCCCGTTCCTGCGCACCTCGACCTCGGTGACGTCCTGAGGCCACTCGAAGCCGACGAGGACCGCGCCGCCGCGGCGCTGCGCGGTGAGGCCGGTCGGCGGGGCGAGGTTGATGTGGTCGACGTGGCCGCCGATCGTCACCAGCTCGCCCGCCACGGTGACCGCGACCAGCACCTCCCGCCCGGCTCCCGGCCGGATGGCCTGCCCGTCGCGGGTGGGGAACGCCGGGATCGCCCGTCCGGCCGCGCGCAGCTCGGCCAGGGACAGGGTGGTGCCCACGGGCCACGGCGGAGGCACGTCCAGGGCGACGAACTCGACCGCGCCCTCCGGCGGCTCCTCGTACCGCACGAGGAAGGTGCCGGGGGCCGCCGGGTCGGCGCGCAGCGTGAAGCCGGTGACCGGACGGGGACGTCCCTGCGGGGTGACCGCGCGCCGCACGCCCGGGGTGACCGCCTCGCCGTCCGGCGCGGGGTAGACGGCGGAGACCACGTAGGTGTAGCTCGTGCCGTTGACGACGTCGCGGTCGCGCAAGCCGGTGTCCCCGGCCGGGACCACCCGTCCGTCGCGGGTGACGCGCACGCGCGCCGCCTCGGCGGGCAGCGTCCAGGTGCCCGAGACCACGCCGTCGCCGCCGCTGAACCTGACCTCGCCCGGCTCTGGCCGCACGATCAGCGTCGCCGCCGCCGCGGGCATCGCCACGGCCTCCTCACGGCGGGCCACGACCGAGTAGACGATCGGCACGTTCACCGGCGGCCGCTCGTCACGCACCGAGGGACGGTCCGTGGTGGTCAGCGGCGTGCCGTTCCTGAGGACGTCATAGACGACGCGCCCGGCGCGCGACGGCGAGGGCTGCCACACCAGCCCGACGCCCTCGCCCTGGACGCTCGCGCGCACGGCCCGCGCCGGGTGGGGGGCCAGCCGCACCAGCAGCTCGCTCGCGCCCGGCAGGTCGGGCACCCGCTGGAGGGCGTCGCGCAGCGCGATCCACGCGTCGTCGGGGTCCAGCGCGGCGCGGGCGCGGTCCCTGAGCCGGACGGCGCTCGCCAGCCGGGCCCTGACCTCGGTGGCGAGCTCGGCGGCCTCGCCGGTGAGCGCTCCCGCGTCCAGGGCCTCGGCGAAGTCGGCCGCCGCGTGGATCTCCCCGGCGTCGACCAGCTCGCGTAGCCGCGCCGCGGGCCCGCTCGCCGCGCCGCCGGCGCCGCCCTCGGCGCGCACCGCGAAGATCAGCCTGCGCGCGTCGCCGGCGGCCAGGTCCAGCTCGGTGGTGGCGTGCCGCAGCAGCGAGTCGTCGTACGGGTGCTCGCGCACGCGCTCCCGCAGGCGGGCCACGATGTCGTACCGGATCAGCAGCCCCGGGTCCGGCGAGTTGCGCAGCGCCGCGATCACCGTGTCGGCGCCGACCGTCCACGGCCCGCGGATGCGCGCGGCCCAGTGCCGCTCGGCCTCCTCGAGCGCGTCCTCCAGGCTCGGCGCGCCGGGGACCGCGAAACCGTCCAGCACCCGCATGTCCGCGCACCGGTCGCCGTACAGGAACCGGCCCAGATGGCTCAGCCCCAGCGTGTCCAGCGCCTCGCGGGCCCTGCCGTAGCCGGAGTAGGGGGGAGCCCCCGGCAGCGCGTCCGGCTCACGGACCTCGATCGAGCGCCGCGCCGCCAGCCGCACGGCCTCCTCCTGGCCGACGCCGCTGGAGCGGGCGATGGTGGCCAGCAGCTCGGGGGTGAGCATGCGCAGCGGGCCCGCCGCGTCGTCCAGCCGGGACCCGGTGTCGGCGAGCCTGCGCTCGGCCCTGCGCTCGGACTCGCCGAGGGCGTCGCGCAGCGGCCGCAGGTCGCCCTCGGCGGCCGCGGTGAAGATCGGCGCGAACCGCGCGTGGTCGGCCTCCAGCCGGTCGGCCAGCCGCTTGTACTTCAGCATGCCGCGCGCCCGCCGCCAGCACTGGCGCACCTGCTTGACGGTGGCCGTCACGTCGGCCGAGGTCATCGCCTCTTGTAGCTGGTAGCGGATCCGCAGGTCCTCGGGCGGGAGCCCGCCCGCCTCGCGCGCGGGCTCCAGCACCTCGCGGGTGTACCGCCGCTCGTCGAAGGCCATAGCCGCCCGGCTAGCTGACCTGGACGCGGGAAAGGGCGGCCCGTGACTCGGCGACGTCCTCCTCGGACATGCCGCCGATCTGGATGCGCAGCTCCAGCTCCTCGCCGGTCTCGCGCTCCCGGGCGGTCACCTGGAGCAGCCCGGAGGCGTCCAGGGCGAAGGTGACCTGGACCGGCAGGCCCGCGGGCTTCCCCGGCGGGATCCTCAGGACACCCTCGGCGATCAGGCCGTTGTCCTCCGGCTCCTCCGACTCGACCGCGCCGGCCTGCTCCATCACCTCGACGTCCACGCCGGTCTGGTCGTCGTCGATGGTGTAGAAGTCCTGCGTGACGGCGGCGGGCAGCGGGTCGTTGGCGTGCACGAGATGGGCCACGCCGCGGCGCCGGGTCTCCTTGTCGGTGACGATGATGCCGAAGGCGCGGGAAGCGACCGTCTTGATGGTGCGGCCCGCGATCCGCTCCTGCTGGTCGGCGGACAGGCCCGCGCGCGCCGCCATGTCCTCGGCCTGGTCGCGCCGCCCGGCGACCAGCAGCCGCCGGTAGGTCTCCTCGAAGGCGTACAGCGCCGCACCCTTGGCGACGGCGAGGTCCGGGTCCTGCAGGCGCGGGACGAGCTGGAACTCCTTCTGCAGCGTCTCGGCGACCGCCGGCATCTTGGTGGAGCCGCCGACCAGCACCAGGTGGTCGTAGGAGCGCACGCCCTTGGCCGCGGCCGTGTCGATCGTCCTGCGGGTGATCTCGATGGTGCGGTCGAGCAGGTCGCGGGTGAGGTCGACCAGGTCCTCGCGGGTCACCTCGACGGTGGCCACCCTGCCGTCGTGGACGACCCGCACGACGTGCTGGGTGCGCGTGGACAGCGTCTTCTTCAGGTCCTCGGCGTCCCGGCGCAGCTGCTGCTCGGACTGCTTGTCGAGCAGAGGGTCCCCGGCGTCGGGGTGCTCGGCCTGGAAGCGCCCGGCCAGGTGCTCGACGAGCCGGTCGTCCCAGTCGGCGCCGCCGAGCTCGTGGTCGCCGTCGGTGCAGACGACCTCGATGTCGCCGCCCTTGAGGGTGATCACCGTGGTGTCGAACGTGCCGCCGCCGAGGTCGTACACCAGGATCGTGTGGTCCTCGTCGGGGTTGAGCACGCCGTAGGTGATCGCCGCCGCGATGGGCTCGGACAGGATGTCGATGACGTTGAGCCCGGCGATGTGCCCGGCCTTCCTGGTCGCGTCGCGTTCGGCCGCGCCGAAGTAGGCGGGAACGGTGATGACGACGTCCTCGACGGTCTCGCCGGTGGCGGTCCTGGCGTCGTCGGCCAGCTTGCGCAGGATGAACGCCGAGATCTCCTCGGGTGTGTACGGGCGGTCGTGCCGGACACGCGGGACGTCCTGGCCCATGTCGCGCTTGATGCGGCTGACCACGAGGTCGGGTTCGAGGACGGCGCTGTCCTTGGCCGTGGCGCCCACCACGACGTTGTCGGGGGACTCGAAGAACACGACCGACGGGGTGGTGTCGGTGCCCTCCAGGTTGCGCAGCACCGTCGGACGTCCGACGTCGTCGACGTAGGCGATGCAGGAGTACGTCGTGCCCAGGTCGATCCCGTAAACAGCCATCGCCTACTCGCTCTCCCTTTCCGTACCGCTTCGCGGGTCCGGTTTCGTGCCGGGTCCGGTGGGTTCCTCGCCGGGGTCCGTGCCGCGCCGCTCTTCGCCGTTCGTGTCGTCGGTGCCGTCGTCGGTGCTGTCGGTGCTGTCGTCCGTGCCGCCGTCGCGGTCCTCGCCGCGCGCCGTCTCCTCTTTCCCGTCTGTGCCGTCCGGATCGCCATTCTCCCGGCTTTCCGGACCTCCGCGATCACCGGGGCCGTCCGAGTCGCCCTTACCGTCGGCGCTGTCCTGAACGTCCGGTTTCGCGGCCTCCGTCTCGCCCTCGGCGGCGGCCCTGCCGACGATCACGGACGCCTTGCGCAGCACGCGGTCGCCCGCCACGAAGCCGTCGGCAAGGACATCCACGACCGTGCCGTCCGCGCCGGCGTCCACCGGGCTCGTGCCCGACGGGCGGTGCAGGGCCGCGTCGTAGGGGTCGCCGGGACGGACGCTCACCCGCTCGGCGCCGGTGCGGCCGAGCACCTCGGCGACCTCGTCCGCCATCGCCGCGAGCAGCGGGCCGGCCAGCTCGGGGGAGGGCGGGTCGTCGGAGCGCCACCGGGCCGCCACGCGGGTCACCGTGTCGTGCAGCCGGTAGAGGGCGGTCCTCACCGGGGTCAGCACCTCCTGGACGATGCCGTGCCGGAGCTGCTGGTTCTCGGCGTGCAGCCGGTCGATGACCTGCTCCCTGTGGGCCGCCCGCTCGTGCTCGCGCCGCACCGTCTCGGTGAGCGCGGCGACCTGCCGGGTGAGCTCCTCGATCTGCCGCGCCACTTCCTTGCCCTCCGCGCCCTCCGCGTCCCCGCCCTTCTCTGCGGGGCCGGGGCCGGTGGGGTGATCGTCGCCTGACGTGGGAGAAGACGCCTTCTTGGACGGCACGCGCGGCTCTGGGGGAGACGCCATCTAACTCCTTGCAGAGGAAATACAGGAATTGCTGACGGCAGTTACTCTAGCCATCAATGCCGCCCCCTGGTAGGCATTCGCGTGTCCGTCAATGAGTCGTTTGTCGTGGTTGTCGGCACGCTGTCGAACGCCCTTCCGAGTCCTCCGGGCCGGTACGTATATCGGCTGTCGGCCGCCCCGGACCCGGTCTTTCGGCGAAGATCCGGAATCTCGGCGGCCCCATGCAACACAAATTCCCCGTTTACCGGGGAATAGCTCGCGAAACACGCGGCAATGCCAAAAGCACGCCTTCGCCCCTCTGGCCCGTCCCTCGCCCGTAGCCCCCGGCGGACCTCCGGTGCGACGACAGGCGGCCGGGGGAAGGGCCGTCCGGCAAGCTTCCGCGCGCCGTCCTCTGCCGCAAGTCAATTGGGATACCCATAATCGAGTCATGACATATCGGGTATTGATCATCGAGCACGAGGCCGAGGCCGGTCCGGGCTTCTTCGGGGAATGGCTCGCCGCCGCCGGGACGCGCCCCGAGGTCGTGCGGCCGTACCTCGGCGAGAAGGTGCCCGCCGAGGTGTCCGCGCACGGCCTGATGGTGCTCGGCGGCGCCGCGTCCGCATGGGACGACGACGGCCATCCCTGGCTGCCCGCCACCCGCGCCCTGATCAGGCACGCGGTCGCATCCTCCCTGCCCACCCTGGGCATCTGCCTCGGCGCCCAGCTCATGACCCTGGCCTGCGGCGGGCGCGTCGAGCGCGGGGCCGCGGGCCTGGAGGTCGGCCTGCGCCCGGTCACGCCCCTCCCCGCCGCCGCCGATGACCCGCTCCTGGCCGGCCTGCCCACCGCCCCGAGGGCCGTCCAGTACCACCAGGACGCGATGACCGTGCTCCCCACCGGCGCCGTCCCCCTGGCCACGGGCGACCCCTACCCCAACCAGGCGTACCGCCTCGGCGAGCGCGCGTGGGCCGTGCAGTTCCACCCCGAGGCGTCCCCCGCGATCTTCCACTCGTGGACGGCCCCCAACGTCGCCGAACTGGCCGGCGCCGGGTACGACCGGGCGCGCCTGGACGCCGAGGTGGCCGCCGCGGACGCCGAACTGCGCGCCACCTGGCGCCCGCTCGCCGAGGCGTTCGCCGCCGTCGTGGCGCGCACACCCCAGCCCCCGCCGCGCCACACCCCTGTCTTTTCTCCGTGACCACGCGATTACGTTGCGGAACCACTAACGACGGGCCGGTGAGCGACCGGCTACGTTGGGCTGTGTGAACGCCGAGTCACGCATACAGACGACCGCCGGGCGTCTGGCCCGCCTGGGCTTCGCGGACGGCGCACGGGCCGAGCGGCTGCTGGACGGGCTCGGCCCGGAGGCCGTCGGCGACCTCGACCTGCTCGCCGCCCTCGTCGGCACGGCGGACCCCGACCTCGCGCTCACCTCGCTCAACCGGCTGGCCGAGCGCGACCCGAGCGTGCTCGGCGCCATGCGGGCCGGCACGGGCCTGCGGGCCCGGCTCGTCGGCGTCCTCGGCCTGTCGGCGGCCCTCGGCGAGCACGTCGTGCGCCACCCCGGCCACTGGAAGCTGCTCGAAGGTGAGTCGGCCGTGCAGCGCATGCCCGCGCGCGAGATGCGCGCCGAGCTCCTGGAGGCCGTCGGCGCCGACCCCGGCGAGCCCGAGCCGGTGGCCCCCGTCGGCGCCGACCCCGTGCCCGCCATGTCCGCGCTGCGCGTCGCCTACCGCGGCAGGCTGCTGCAGCTCGCCGCGCGCGACGCCACGGGCACGGTGTCTCTGGCGCAGGTCACCGCCGAGCTGTCCGACCTCGCCGGCGCCGCCCTGGAGGCCGCGCTCGCCATCGCCAGGGCCGACGTCCCCGAGTCCGCCGACGCGCGGCTCGCGGTGATCGGCATGGGCAAATGCGGCGCCCGCGAGCTCAACTACATCAGCGACGTCGACGTCGTCTTCGTCGCCGAGCCCCGCGAAGGCGTGGACGAGACCAAGGCCCTCCAGGCGGCCACGCGGCTCGCCCAGGGCATGATGCGCGCCTGCTCCACCAGCACCCCCGAGGGCTCGCTGTGGGAGGTCGACGCCGCCCTGCGCCCCGAGGGCAAGGCCGGGCCCCTCGTCCGCACCCTGGCCAGCCACCTGACCTACTACCGCAGGTGGGCCAAGACCTGGGAGTTCCAGGCCCTGCTCAAGGCCCGCCCCGTCGCCGGCGATCTCGGCCTCGGCGAGGAGTACGTCGCCGGGGTCAACGAGATGGTCTGGCAGGCCGCCACCCGCGACCACTTCGTCGAGGACGTCCAGGCGATGCGCCGCAAGGTCGAGGCCAACGTCCGCGCCAGCGAGGCCGACCGGCAGATCAAGCTCGGCCCCGGCGGGCTGCGCGACATCGAGTTCGCCGTCCAGCTCCTCCAGCTCGTGCACGGCCGCTCCGACGGGCTGCTGCGCCGCCGCGCCACGCTGCCCGCGCTGAACGCCCTCTCCCGGGGCGGCTACGTCGGCAGGGACGACGCCAAGGCCCTCGCCGAGGCGTACACCTTCCTGCGCCAGGTCGAGCACCTGCTGCAACTGCACCGCCTGCGCCGCACGCACGTCGTCCCCCAGAACGTGACCGACCTGCGGCGCATCGGGCGCGGCCTCGGCATGACCGCCGACCCGGTCGGGGAGTTCACCACCCGCTGGAAGCGGCACGCCATGGAGGCCAGGCGGCTGCACGAGAAGCTGTTCTACCGGCCCCTGCTGCACGCCGTCGCCCGGCTCCCCGGAGACGAGGCGCGGCTGTCGGCCGCCGCCGCGTCCGCGCGCCTGTCCGCCCTCGGGTACACCGACCCCGACGGCGCGCTGCGGCACATCGCCGCGCTCACCAGCGGCGTCTCGCGCAGGGCCGCGATCCAGCGCACGCTGCTGCCCGTCATGCTCGGCTGGTTCGCCGACGCCCCCGACCCCGACGCAGGCCTGCTCGGGTTCCGCCAGGTCAGCGAGAGGCTCGGCAGGACCCCCTGGTACCTGCGGCTGCTGCGCGACGAGACCGCCGCCGCCGAGCGCATGGCCCGCCTGCTCGGCACCAGCCGGTACGCCACCGGGCTTTTGCTGCACGCCCCGGACGCGGTGGCCATGCTCGGCTCGGAGGCCGAGCTGGCGGCGCGTCCCAAGGAGGCGCTGGCCGGTGAGCTGGGCGCGTGCGTGCAGCGCCACGCCGAGGACGCCGAGAAGGCCGTCGACGCCGTCCGCGCGCTGCGCAGGCGCGAGCTGCTGCGCACGGCCGTCGCCGGGCTGGTCGGCCCCATCGACATCGAAGAGGTCGGCCAGGCGCTGTCGGAGCTCAACGACGTCACCATCCAGGCGGCCCTGGACGCGGCGATCCACAAGGTCTCGGGGGAGCGTGGCGGCCCGATGCCCACCCGCTTCACCGTCATCGCCATGGGACGCCTCGGCGGGTACGAGTGCTCCTACGGCAGCGACGCCGACGTCATGTTCGTGCACGCGCCGGTCGAGGGCGCGGAGGACAAGGAGGCCGCCGACGCCGCGTACGCGGTGGCCAACGAGCTGCGCCGCCTGCTGGCACGGCCAGCCCCCGACCCGCCGCTGCTGATCGACCCCGACCTGCGCCCCGAGGGCCGACAGGGCCCGCTGGTGCGCTCCCTGTCGTCCTACGCGGAGTACTACCGGCGGTGGTCCTCGCCGTGGGAGTCGCAGGCCCTGCTGCGCGCCCGGTACTCCGCCGGGGACGCCGAGCTGGGCGCCGCCTTCATGGACCTCATCGCGCCGCTGCGCTACCCGCCCGGCGGCATCGGCGAGGCCGCCCTGCGCGAGATCCGGCGGCTGAAGGCCCGCATGGAGGCCGAGCGGCTGCCGAGGGGCGCCGACCCGCTGATGCACACCAAGCTCGGCAGGGGCGGGCTGGCCGACGTCGAGTGGCCGGCGCAGCTCATCCAGCTCGGCCACGCCTACGCGGTGCCCGGGCTGCGCACCACGCGCACGCTGGAGGCCCTGCGCGCCGCCGTCGGGGCCGGGCTGCTGTCCGCCTCCGACGAGGAGGTCCTGGCCGAGGCGTGGCGGTTCGCCTCGCAGGTCCGCGACGCCATCATGCTCGTGCGCGGCCGCGCCGGCGACAGCATCCCCGCCGACGTGCGCGAGCGCATGCTCATCGCCCGGGCGCTCGGATACCCGCCGGACGGATCGGAGGACTTCGTCGAGGACTACCGCAGGACCACCCGCCGCGCCAGGCTCGTCTCCGAGCGCGTCTTCTACGGCGTCGCCTGACCTCCGCGCCTTGACCGACTCGGTACCTTTGTGGAGTCGAGTCGGCGAAGCGGCAGGAGACGGTTCGTGCCCATTTCGGAGTACCTCGCGGGTCTGCGCAGCCAGGTGGGGACCGCCCTGCTGCTCCTGCCCTCGGTCAACGCCTTCATCTTCGACGAGCAGGGTCGCCTGCTCCTCGCGCGGCACAGCGAGCAGGACGACGTGTGGTCCGCGCCCGGCGGCACCGTCGAACCCGACGAGGCGCCCCTGGACGCGGCGGTCCGCGAGACCAGGGAGGAGGTCGGCCTCGACGTCACCGTCCGCGGCCTCATCGGCGCCTACGGAGGGCCCCGGTTCCGCACGACCTACCCCAACGGCGACCAGGTGTCGCACGTCATCACGATCTACGGTTGCACGGCCGAGGGCGGCACCCCCGTGCCCGACGGCGTCGAGATCTCCGAGATCCGCTGGGTCACCGAGCCGGAGGCCGCGACACTGGCCTCGCCGTCCTGGCTGCCGGTGGTGCTGCCCGACTGCTTCGCCTGGTGGCGGGCCTCCCGCGAGACCTGGACCCCGGTCGCCTGACCCGCCCGCGGGCGGGCGATGGCCGGTGTGCCCGCTGCTTGATATGGTCCTCTCGGAGTAGCGATGGCCGACAAACGATACAGACGTCCTCTGGCGGAGCAACTCGACCACCTGTTTCGCACGGTGCGCCAGCCCGACGGCACCACCTACAGCTACGAACAGGCGGCCCGAGAGATCACGCGGCGCGGCACTCCGGTCTCCCACACCACGCTGTGGAAGCTGCGCACCGGCAGGACCGACGACCTGTCGGTGAGCCATCTGGTGGCCATCGCCGGCTTCTTCGGCGTCGAACCGGCCTACTTCTTCGACGACGCCTACGCCGAGCAGGTCAACGTGCGGCTCGAACTGCTGCCCGCCATGCGCGACGCCGGCGTCCGCAGGATCGCCATGCGCGCCGCCGGGCTGTCCCACTCCAGCATCGAGAACATCGCCGCCATGATCGCCCACCTGCGCACCCTCGAGGGCCTGCCCCCGGACTCTCCGGGGGCCGGAGCGCCCTCCGAGAAGTCCTCTGGCGAGGACACCTGAACCGCCTAGCGGAGCGAGGCCATGAACACCCGCCTATAGGGCGCTGCGAACCCGCCCTGCCGGAGGCGCGGCCACGGACGCCACGGACGCCATGGACGCGGAGAAACAGCTCTCCGACGTCGAGCGGCGGGCGGATGTCCAGCTCTCTGAGCAGGCGACGGCACTGTCTGCGCAGCACCCTCTCACTCAAGGAAACAGATTCCTTAGACTGCGACGCGGTAGTTCAACCCGAACGCCATGACGCGCGGTGTGAAGCGCGCCGAAATGAAATCGCCCGGCGGCCTTGTTCCCGCTTTCCCGGCGGTGTATCCGGCGGTCCTGGTCGTGTCATTCGGCGCGCACGGGCGGCACGTGGGCGACGCCGCCCTTGACGACGAGCCGCGGGCGGCGCAGCGCCTCGACGCCGGCCAGCGGGTCGCCGTCCACGACCAGCAGGTCGGCGCGCAGGCCGTCGGCGACGCGGCCCGTCTCGGCCCCGATGCCGAGGGCCTCGGCGGCGTCGGACGTCGCCATCTCGATGACGCGCGCGGGGGAGAAGCCCAGCTCCTCGTACAGGCCGAAGCTGCCCGGGAAGTCGTCGAACACCGAGCCGGGCAGCCCGGCGTCGGTGCCCATCACCATGCGGACGCCGCGGTCGCGCATCCACGGCAGGCGGCTCTGCAGCAGGGCGGCGCGCTCCTCGCCGATCCACCGGGCCATGGCCCGCCAGTTGGGCTGGTCGTCGGGCAGACGTGGACGCCCTCGGCGGCGATCAGCGCGGCGACGTCCTCGCGGGGGTCGTAGACGTCGCCGGTGAGCCACGTGCAGTGCTCGATCGTGTCGACGCCGGCCGCCGCGGCGGAGGCGATGCCCTCGGTGCCGTGCGCTGCCATGCTGCCACAGCGCCCCTCCCGCCGTCGGTCGAGGCGATATTCCGCTCGCCGATTTCCCCGGCCGTACAATCGGCGATCCGCGCACAACGGTGTATCACTTCAGGATTACAAATGGTCTTGCTCATCATCCTCTGTTGACGGCAAGTCGGACGTCGTGAAAGGCTTTCTGATGATGCGCATCCGGGGGCGCCGCCTTTTCGTCGCGTCCGCCGCCTGCCACGGGGTCCTGGCGGCAGATCCGGGCCGTGGCGGGCCCCCCGTGTTTCTCCGAATGAGGGCCACCTGCTCGCCACGCAACCAAGGGGGATCGCGCGCAGTGCTTCAGGAGCTTCCACGGCCATCGCGTACGAGACGACCGCGTTAGGGCAGCGATGTCACACGTCTTCCGCCTCCTCGGGCCGGTCGAGGCAGGGCCCTCGGGCAGAACCGTCAATCTGGGCGGACGCATGCGCCGCACGCTGCTGCTGTCGCTGCTGCTCAACATCAACCGGCCGGTCACCCTCGACTGGCTGTCGGAGGCGCTGTGGGAGGGCGAGCCCCCGCTGTCCGCCACCGCCAACCTGAGGACCTACGCCGGCGGGCTGCGCCGCGTCCTGACCACGGAGATGAAGGGCGTCGGCATCGTCGCCTCCGACCGGGCGTACCAGCTCGTCGCGTCCCCGGGCAAGCTCGACCTGACGAGCTTCGAGAAGTTCACCACCCAGGCGCGCACGGCGCTGGCCGAGCGGCGGCACGACGTCGCGGTCCAGCGGTTCGACGACGCGATGGCCCTGTGGCGCGGCCCGGCCGGCGACGGCCTCCCGTACGGCAAACCGCTCGCCGCGCGCCTCGCCGTCCTGCAGGAGCAGCGCCTCGCCGCCCTGGAGGACCGCGCGGAGGCGCGGCTCGTGCTCGGCCGGCACTCCGAGGTCGTTGCCGACCTGCGGCTGCTGGTCGGCGAGCAGCCGCTGCGCGAGCGGGCCTGGGCGCTGCTCATGCGCGCCCTCTACGGCTCGGGCGACGCGGCCGGGGCGCTCGGCGCGTACGCCGAGGCGCGCGACCACCTGGCGGTCCAGCTCGGCCTGGAACCGGGGGAGGAGCTGCGGCGCGTCCACCGGGCCGTCCTGCACCGCGACCCCGCGCTCGCGCCCGCGGTACGCCACCAGGCCCGGCTCGTCCCCGCCGCCTCCCCGGCGCCCCGGCAGCTCCCGCGCCCCGGCCTGCTCGTCGGCCGCGACCGGGAGGCCGAGTTCCTGGAGGGCGCGCTCACCTCACGGGGAACGGTGCCGCCGGTCGCCGTCGTCAGCGGGCCCGTCGGCGTGGGCAAGTCGGCGCTCGCCCTGCGGGTGGCGCATGCGATGGCCGGCCGCTTCCCCGACGGCCAGCTCTACGTCGACATGGCCGGCGCCTTCCACCAGGAGCGCGCGGTGACCGCGCCGCAGGCGGTGTCGTGGTTCCTGCGCGCGCTCGGCGACAGTGCCTCCGGGGACGAGCTGAGCCTCGGCGAGGCCAGCACGCGGCTGCGCTCGCTGACCTCGGGCCTGCGGGTGCTGTTCGTCGTCGACAACGTCATCGGGTCCGCGCAGGTCCGCCCGCTGCTGCCCTCGGGGCCCGGCTGCGCGGTGCTGGTCACCAGCCGGCGCGTTCTGCCGCTCGACCACGCCGAGCACCTCACGCTCGACGTCCTCGGCACCCAGGACGCCGTGGCCATGCTCGCCGGGCACGCGGGCCGGGACCGTGTGGACGCCGAACCGGACGCCGCCGCGCGGATCGCCCGCCTCTGCGAGCACCTCCCGCTGGCCCTGCGCGCGGCGGGGGTGCTGCTGGCCGCCCGGCCCGACTGGTCGCTGGAGCGGATGGCGGGCCAGCTCCCCCGGGGCATCTGCGAGCTGCTGGACCACTGGGACGAGCAGCGCATCCGCGACCGGTTGTGGGCGAGCTACGAGCTGTACCGCCAGAACGACCCCGAGGCAGCGCGCCTGCTGTGGATGATCTCGCATCAGCCGGGCTCCGAGGTGAGCGTCTCGCGGGCGGCGGAGCTGCTGTGCGCGCCGGGCCCGTGCGCCCAGCGGGCCCTCGACCGGCTCACCGACGAGCATCTGCTGCGGCGGCTGTCGCCCGACAGGTACGAGATGGTCGGCCTGCTGCGCATCCTCGCGCCCCGGGACTCGCCCTGACACCGGGCGCCGCTCCCGGGCCTCCCGGCACTCGGGACGGTGGAGCCGGCGCGACAAAAGGTGACATTTCCTCCGTCTCACGGAGACGGCCTTGTGGGGGAGGCCGCCCGGGGGTCGCACATCCTGGTGTACCGGGCGTGTAGCGGCCTCATCTACGTTTCGTTGCGATGCGTTCCGCCAAGACCGAGTCGAGGGCCTTTCGATGATGGCTTATGTGGCAGCGGGGTTCGGGTCCCTCGCCGGTGTCGTGTTCGGGGTCGCCCTGATCGGCAAGGTGCGCAACGGGGCCGCGTTCTCCTCGTTTCTCGAGACCGTGCGCCGGGCGCCCGTCCTGCCGCCCGGCTGGGCGCGCCGGACCGCGCTCGCGACCGTGGCCGCCGAGGCGACGCTGTCGGTGACGTCCCCGCTGGTCCTGCCCCGGATGCTCTTGGGGAAGACGCCCTACGTCCCCGGGCTTCCGGCGGTGTGGGTGCTGCTGGCCCTGCCGCTTCTCGTGGCCGGCGGCGCGGCGGCGCTGGCCCGCGTGAGGCGCCCCCGCCCGCGGTGGCCAGGCCGGCCGGCGTGCGCGGCGACCTGGCGCGTGCTGCGCAAGTTCGCGCTCGCGGCGATCGCCTCGGTCGGCGTGGTGAGCGGCATCGTGGCGCGGCCCGGCGATCCGGACCTGGCCGGCGGGGTGCTGGCGAGCCTGGCGGGCGCCGCGATCGCCTCGCTGTTCCTCCACTACGACGCCATCGCCGAGGTGTTCGGCCTGAACCGCGTCACGCGCTTCCCGGGCGAGCCGAAGTGATCGGCACCGGTGGGCTCTGGGGGCGTTTTCGCTGGTCGATGGGCATTTCCGCGTGTATCTCGCATATGCCCGCGTGTATATCGGCCGGTTCTAGGGTTGTCCGTGACGGCCGATCGGCGAGAACGACGTCGATGGGACGCCTGCGTGATCCTTGAGGCAGGTGCATCACGGGTGCGGCACCTGCGGTGGCGGCCGACGTGGCAGGCCGTCGCCGATTCCGGGTGAACGGTCCTCCTCATGGGGAGGCGGGTCGAGGTCCGCCGCCGTCTCCGCGGTTTCGCGGGGTGGCGGCGGGCGGCCGTCGGACGGCGGGCGCGCGTCCAGGGGACCGGCGCGCGCCACGCCGCCGTCCGGAGCGGGCAGGGCCCGGTCTCGCGCGAGGCCGGAGCGCGGCGTGACCGGAAGCGGTCTTGACGGACCTCCATGGCAACCGATCGCCCGGCGGCGACGTCAGTTGAGTGCGGCCCACCGTCGCGGAAGTGCATGTCCACGTGTCCACAGTCGCGGGTGAAATCCTTGAACTCTGTCTACATCGACCTGGCCGTCGGCCTGGTGATCGCGTTCCTGCTGTTCTCGCTGCTGGTCAGCGGCATCAACGAGGGCCTGGTGCGGCTGCTCGGCATCCGCGGCAAGTTCCTGTGGGCCTACCTGCGCGACACCCTCGACGGGCCCCGCGGAAAGGGTTCGTGGCTTCCCGGCACGGTGGCCGAGGTCTTCGCCCGGCTCCCGTTCAGCAAGGACGCCCGGCCCGTATTCAGCCCGCTACCCGCGCCGGTCGAGAGCACGGCCACCACCTGGTCGGGCCGGCTGTACGAGCGGCTGCGTGAGATCGACCACCGCAAGGACGGCAGGACCAGCATCGCCTCGATCCCGCCCGCGCGGTTCGGCGTCGCCATCATGGAGATCGTCACCGGCGAGGGCGGGGTGACCTCCCTGCTGGAGAAGCTCAAGGCCGACGGCAGCCCGCTGTACGGCCCGCTCAAGGGCGTGTGGGACGCCGCGCACGGCGACCTCGACGCGTTCCGCAAGGGCGTCGAGGAATGGTTCGACGGCGAGATGCGGCGCCTGACCATGCTGTACCGCCGCTACGTCAAGTGGGTCATCGCCGCGCTCGGCCTGGCGATCACGCTGCTGTTCAGCATGGACTCGCTGGAGTACGGCCGGGCGATCCTGACCGACAACGCCGTCCGCGCCCAGGTCGCGTCCATGGCGGACGGCGGCACGAGCGCGCTCGCGGGCCTGCGGGAGAAGTGCCCCGAGCACCCCACCGATCCCTACGCCTGCATCACCGAGGTGCTGTCGGCGCCGGCGTTCGTGAAGATCGTCGGGAACGCCCCGGTGTCGGTGAACATCCCCGACGGCGGGAGCCCGCGGTGGTCGTGGAACGGCGGGGAGTGGCTGCGCCGCCTCGGCAGTCCCGGCCACTGGCCCGGCTTCCTCGTCACGTTCGTGGCCGTGCTGTTCGGCGGGCCGTTCTGGTGGGACATCTTCCGGCGCCTGACCGGCATCCGCGCGCGGGCGGGGGAGACCGACAAGTGACCAGCGAGTGACCCGTACTCACCCGTCACATGCGGCGACAACCGGTGAATGCCGATATATGCGGAATAAAGTGTCACGCTTGGCGTTCGTGCGACTTCGCCACGTGTGCGATCCCCGGCCTCGCAGGGTAGGAGAGACGTATCTCATTGCTCGGGTGCTGGGGGGACCATGGGGCGCTTGGGGATACTCGGAACGACGGGCGCCGCGCTGGTGCCGCTGACCCTGGCCGCGCTCGCCGGATGCGCGGACCAGGAGGCCAAGGTGGTGGCGCAGCCGGCCAAGGCCGCCAAGCCGGTGGCCTCACAGGAGGCGCGCAAGGCCGCCGCAGCGAACGCCGCCAAGGTCAAGGCCAACGAACTGGGCCAGATACCGGTGCTCATGTACCACCGCATCGTCGCCAAGCCCGCTGGCACCGACGACCGCACCCCCGAGCAGTTCCGCACCGAACTCGAACGCCTGGCCAAGGACGGCTACGTCCCCATCACGGCCCGCGAGTACACCACCGGCCAGATCGGCATCCCTGCCGGACGCCACCCCGTCGTGCTGACCTTCGACGACTCCTCGCCCTCGCAACTCACCCTGGACGGCTCGGGGCAGCCCAAGCCCGACACCGCCGTCGGCATCCTCATGGACGTCGCGCGCAAGCACCCGGGCTTCCGGCCCGTCGCCACGTTCTACGTCATCAAGGACATGTTCGGCACGTTCGGGCCGGAGGCGCAGGCCCAGACGCTCGGCTGGCTGCGCGACAACCACTTCGACGTCGGCAACCACACCCGCGACCACCTCAACCTGCGCGGCAAGCCGCAGGACCAGGTCGTCGGCCAGGTCGCCGCGGGCCACAAGCTGATCACCTCGCTGATCAAGGACGCCCCGGCGACGCTCGCGCTGCCGTACGGCAACCAGCCGAGCACCAAGGACTGGGCGATCCGCGGCGACTCCGCCGACGTGCACTACCGGTACACCGGCGTCTTCCTCGCGGGCTACACCCCGGCCGCCTCGCCGTTCAGCAAGGACTTCGACCCGCTCGGCATCCCGCGCATCCGCGCCATGGACAAGGTGGGCGACTGCGCCCGCTTCTGCTCGACGGCGTGGCTGGACTGGCTGAACGCGCATCCGGAGGACCGCTACACCTCCGACGGCGACATCCGCACGGTCGCGTACCCGAAGTTCAAGGCGCCGTACGTCGCCCAGCGCTTCACCAAGTACACGCTGCCGTACTGACCACCACTCTCGCTCCCGGCGCCACGCCCGGCGCCCCTCTGCGCGTGCCCGCTTCGCCCTTGCGACGGTCGGTGGACCGCGGACACCACTTCGTGTATCGGTAACGTCTCCGACCAGAACGTGACGGTCACCTCGCCCTGCTGAGCGGGCCGCCCGGACCGCCGGCCTCGTGGCGGAAGGGGCGGCGCCGTCGCGGGGGCCTAGCGGAAGCGGCGCAGGCGCAGGCTGTTGGCGACCACGAAGGCGCTGCTGAGGGCCATCGTGGCGCCGGCGAGCATCGGGTTGAGCAGGCCGAGGGCGGCCAGAGGCAGGGCGGCCACGTTGTAGGCGAAGGCCCAGAACAGGTTGGACCTGATCGTCGCCAGCGTGCGGCGCGACAGCCGAATCGCGTCCGCCGCCACCCGCAGGTCCCCCCGGACCAGCGTGAGGTCGGAGGCCTCGATGGCGGCGTCGGTGCCGGTGCCCATCGCCAGGCCCAGGTCGGCCCGGGCCAGCGCGGCGGCGTCGTTGACCCCGTCGCCCACCATCGCCACGACCCTGCCCTCCGCCTGGAGCCGCTCGACCACCTCCACCTTGCCGGCGGGCAGGACCTCGGCGACGACCTCGGTGATGCCGACCTCGGCCGCGACGGACTCGGCCACCGCGCGGGCGTCGCCGGTCAGCAGGACCGGGGTCAGGCCGAGGGCGCGCAGCCGCCGGACGGCCTCCGCGCTGGTGGGCTTGACGGTGTCGGAGACCACCAGGACCGCGCGTGCCTCGCCGTCCCAGCCGACCACCACCGCCGTACGGCCGTAGGCGTGCGCGTCCCGCAGCGCCTCCTCCAGGCCTGAGGGGAGGTGGTGCGCCGACTCGGCCAGCAGGCGCGGGCGGCCGACGAGCACCGCGTGCCCGTCCACGATGCCCCGCACGCCGAGGCCCTCGACGTTGGCGAAGTCCTCGGGCACGGGGAGCTCCCTGGCCCGCTCACGCGCCCCCCGGACGACGGCCTGGGCGATCGGGTGCTCGGAGGCGTCCTCCAGCGCGCCCGCGAGCCGAAGCACCTCGGTCTCGTCCAGGCCGTCGGCGAGGTGGACGGCGGTCAGCGTCATGCGGCCCTCGGTGACCGTGCCGGTCTTGTCCAGGACGACCGTGTCGACGCCTCGGGTGGACTCCAGCACCTCGGGGCCCTTGATCAGGATGCCGAGCTGCGCGCCCCTGCCGGTGCCGACCAGCAGCGCCGTCGGGGTGGCCAGGCCAAGGGCGCACGGGCAGGCGATGATGAGGACCGCGACGGCGGCGGTGAAGGCCGCAGCCGGTCCGCCGCCGGTGCCGAGCCAGAAGCCCAGCGTGCCCACGGCGAGCGCGATGACCACCGGTACGAACACGCCCGAGACGCGGTCGGCCAGCCGCTGGACCCGCGCCTTGCCGTTCTGCGCCTCCTCCACGAGGCGGGCCATCTGGGCGAGCCGCGTGCCGGCGCCGACCCGGGTGGCGCGGACGACGAGCCTGCCGCCCGCGTTCACGGTGGCGCCCGTCACGGCGTCGCCGGGCCGCACCTCCACGGGCACGGACTCGCCGGTCAGCATGGACGCGTCGACGGCCGACGCGCCCTCCTCGACCACGCCGTCGGTGGCGATCTTCTCGCCCGGCCGGACCACGAACCGGTCGCCCACCGCCAGCCGGTCGCTGGGGACGCGCGTCTCGACGCCGTCGCGCAGCACCGCGACGTCCTTCGCCCCGAGCTCCAGCAGGGTGCGCAGCGCGGCGCCGGCGCGGCGCTTGGAGCGGGCCTCGAAGTACCGCCCGGCCAGGATGAACACGGTCACCCCGGCCGCGACCTCCAGGTAGATGTCGCCCGAGCCGTCCGTGCGCTCGATGGTGAACGCGAACGGGTGCGTCATGCCCGGCACGCCCGCGTCGCCGAGGAACAGCGCCCACACCGACCAGCCGAACGCGGCCAGGGTGCCGACCGAGATCAGTGTGTCCATCGTCGCGGCGCCGTGACGCAGGTTCGTCCAGGCCGCCCGGTGGAACGGCCACCCGGCGTAGACCACGACCGGCGCGGCCAGCACCAGCGACAGCCACTGCCAGTTGGTGAACTGCAGCGAAGGGACCATCGCCATCGCGATCACCGGCACGGCCAGCGCGACGGCCGTGACCAGGCGGTCGCGGAGCGGCCGGAGCTCGTCGCGCGCCTCCGGCCCGCCCTCACCAACCTCGGCCGCGGGCGGTTCGGGCAGCGTGGCGGTGTACCCGGCCTTCTCGACCTCGGCGATGAGCCGCTCGGCGTCCACGCCTTCGGGGAAGGTGACCTTGGCCTTCTCGGTCGCGTAGTTGACGGCCGCGCTCACGCCGTCGATCTTGTTGAGCCTACGTTCGATCCGGTTGGCGCAGGAGGCGCAGGTCATGCCGCCGATCGAGAGCTCGACCGCGTTGCGCCGGTCGCCGGCGACGCGGGGGGCCCGGGACGCGGGGGACGCGGGGGACATTTCCTTCTCCTTTCTCTCGCTCAGTGGGCGTGGTCGCCGTGCCCGCCGGGCATGGCCTCGGGGCCGGTGGCGTGGGTGGCGGTCAAAGTGAAGGCCGCGGTGCGGACCTCGCCGCCGTGCCGGAAGTCCAGAAACAGGCGGTAGTCGCCGGCACTCGGCACCTCGGCCTGGAAGGCGATCTCGGGGCCGGGCCGGGTGGAGCCGTCGCCGGGCGTGCCCTCGGGGTGGACGTGCAGGTACGCCAGGTCTCCGGCGCGCAGCGCGACCAGGTGACCGTAGGCGCCGAGGTACGGCTGCAGGTCGGTGACCGGACGCCCGTCCTTGGCGACGGTGAGCGCGAGCCCGCTCGCCCGGCCGGGGACCAGATCGCCGGCGAGGGCGACGGTGTACCCGCCGACGGTCGCCGTACGGCCGGTCCGCGGGAGCGGCTCCGGGGTGTAGGGGCCCCGGACGAGCAGGTCGGTCCCCAGGGTCAGCGCGTCGCCGCCGGCGGGGGCGAAGTCGGCGAGGACGCGGTAGGCGCCCGCCGCCGGGAGGGTGAGCCGGACCGACCAGACGCCGCCTTCCGTGAGGACGGGGTGGACATGCTGGAAGTGGCCGAGGTCGCGCGAGACGACGATGAGGTGCAGCTTCTTGTCGTGCCGGACCTCGTAGCCGGTGACCGGCCCGCCGCCGGGGCCCGTCACCGTGAACCGGTAGTCGGTGGGCGTGCCGGGCTCGACGGCCGTGGTCAGCGGGGTGAGCGTGTAGCCGTTCGCGGACACCTGCAACCCTCCGGGGGTATCACCCGCCGGCTGTGCGGCGCCTTCCGTCTGCGCCGGGCGCTGCGGCGAGCCGTGACCCGCCTCCTGCGGGGAGGCGTGACCTGGGGCGGGGGAGGTGTGGCCTGGCGGGGTGGTGTGGGCGTCGTTCGGAGGGGCTGCGACGGGCCCTGCGGCTCGGCCCGCGCCCAGGGCGCCGCCGAAGACGACGGCGAGCCCCAGCACGTAGGCGCCCAGCTTGGCGGCGGCGTTCACGACCCCTCCGCCAGGCGGTATCCGGCGGTCTCGACCGCGGCGGCGACCCGGGCGCGGTCCACGGGGCCGTCACCGGTGACGGTCAGCAGTCCGGTGGCCAGGTCCACCTCGACGCCGCCGACCCCGGCGACCTCGCCGACCTCCTCCTTCACCGAGCTCACGCAGTGGCCGCAGGTCATGCCCTCGACGGTGTAGGTGGCGGTGTTCATCTCGATCTCCTCAGAAGCGGTTCCGTGGACGGGTCGTCCACTGCCAGAGGAGTACCCCAGGGGGGTATCTCACATGCATGGAACCGTAATATACCCCCAGGGGGTTGGTCAAAGGGAAAATATGCTCCCAGGCCCGGCGACGGGTGCGTTGAAGATCGTGATGGTCGTGCGGCGGGGGACGGGCGGGGCCGTCGCCGGGCGCGTCAGTGCAGGTTGAGCGCCATGAGGATGAACAGGCCGATGAAGTGGGCCAGCACGACGAAGGCGATCAGGAAGATGAACACGAACTTGGCCGGGCCGTGCTCGAAATGCCGTCCCTCGCGCAGCGGCGGGAGCTGGGCGCGCCGCTCGGCGAGCCGTTCCTCGATGGGCTTGCGACCGAACACCGCGCCGTCCTTCGGGTCCTGAGGCTTCGAATTCCCCCTAAGGGTATAGGGCGATGCCAGAGGTCGTTCGGCGAGCCCTCTCGTAGGGCGGGTGGCGTACGGAAAGGGTGATCTCGGTGGACGGGGCCCTTGACGCGATATATCGTGATTTGTGGACCTGGTACCACTGGCAGCCGATCCGCTCACAAGGAGTACCCATCATGTCGAGCAGTTCCGAGAACGCCGAGCACGTCACGGGGTCGAAGAAGCCCGAGAGCCTCCTCGTGGACCTGATCCGCGCCGTGAGCGGCCTCACCTCGGCCGTCTCCAAGGGGGTCATCGGCACTCCGATCAACCCTGGCCCGGCCGTCGACATCAAGAACCGCAAATGACCCCCTGGCCGCGCTGACGCCCTGGTGGGCTTCGCCGACCGTGCTCACGGCCGCGCCTCCAGCGCGGCGTGTTCGGGGCGCACTTTGAGTTCTTGAGTGATGCCAAGGCCGCTGCCTACGGCCTCCCCAGGCGGGATGGGGCTGCCTACTGGGCGGCGAAGCAATAAAAGGGCAAGGGGGACATCCGCTCCTTACCACTACCAACGTATAGCGCATGGGGGGGCTTGCCACAAGGCCCCGGGCGTACCCCACAATCACCCTTCGACACCGGAACGTACGGAGATCGGGGGCTGCGGAATGCGCGTTGTGTTGGTGACCTACGGGTCGCGCGGGGACGTCGAGCCGATGACGGGGCTGGCGGTGCGGCTACGGGAGCTCGGCGCCGAGGTGCGGGTGTGCGCACCGCCGGACTTCGCGGAGCTGCTGGACGATGTCGACGTGCCGCTGAGTCCCGTCGGCTGGCCGATCCGCGCGCTGGCGACGGGGGCGATCCCCGGGAAGGCGAAGGCGGGCCTGTCCGACATCGCCGCCGAGCTGACCGCCATGGCCTACGAGGCGGTCGCCGGGGTGGCCGAGGGCTGCGCCGCGGTGGTGGCCACCGGCTCGTTCCCGGCCTTGGCCGGTACGCGGACGGCGGCCGAGAAGCTGGGCGTGCCCTATGTGTTCACGTCCTTCTCCCCGTGTTACCTGCCGTCGTCGCATCACCCGCCTCTCCGCCGGCCGGGCCAGGTGATCCCCCCTGAGGTGACCGGCAACCGGGAGCTGTGGGACCGGCACGCCGAGCATATGGAAGCCATGTTCGGCGACACGATCAACACCCACCGGGCCTCGATCGGCCTGCCGCCGGTGAGCGGCGTCCGCGACCACGTCTTCACCGGCCACCCGTTCCTGGCGGCCGACCCGGTCCTGGGCCCGTGGCAGGAGACGCCGGAGCTCGACGTGACGCAGACCGGCGCGTGGATCCGGCTGGACGAGCGCCCGCTTCCGGCCGACCTGGAGGCGTTCCTGGCCGCCGGTGCGAAGCCGGTGTACGCGGGCTTCGGCAGCATGCCGATGCGGGGCGCGAACGCGCAGGAGGTCTCCCGGGCCGTCATCGAAGCGGTCCGGACGCAGGGTCGCCGCGTCCTGCTCGGGAGCGGCTGGGCTGACCTGGCCCTGATCGACGACCGGGACGACTGCTTCGTCGTCGGCGAGGTCAACCAGCAGGCG
This sequence comes from Sphaerisporangium sp. NPDC051011, assembly GCF_040653595.1. NCBI lineage: Bacteria > Bacillati > Actinomycetota > Actinomycetes > Streptosporangiales > Streptosporangiaceae > Sphaerisporangium > Sphaerisporangium sp. NPDC051011. The sequence continues at coordinate 107,343 of NZ_JBFAGG010000003.1, forward strand.
CTGTTCCGCCGGGTGGCCGCGGTCGTGCACCACGGCGGCGCGGGCACCACGACGACGGCGGCCCGTGCCGGGGCGCCGCAGGTGATCGTGCCCCAAGTCGCGGACCAGCCGTACTGGGCGGGGCGGGTAACCGAGCTGGGCATCGGCACGGGACACGACGGTCCGACGCCGACCGCCAAGTCCCTGTCAGCCGCACTCAAGATCGCCATGGCCCCCGAGACCGGTGCCCGCGCGGCCGTCGTGGCCGAGACGGTCCGCACCGACGGGGCGGAGCAGGCCGCGAAGCTTCTGCTCGACATGATCGGCCGGAGCGGGTCCGCGCTGTCCGCGGGCTGATCCCCCGGAGGTCGCACAGGTAGGCACCCCGCCGGTCCGCGCGTGCCCGCGGCCTGTCGGAGCCGCCGTCCCCGGCTCACCCCCGACCAAGGCCGCGCCCCGCCCAGCAGGCCCCGAACAGGTCGGTTCCCTGGTGTACCTGGACGCCATGATGCCCGGGCACGGCGACTCCTGCTGGGCTCTGGTCACCGACCGGGAACGGAACCGTAGGTGGTCTCGCCACTTGAGAAACTGTCGTGAAGGCCGAGGATGTGGGCCTGGGTGAGGGCGACGTGGTCGAAGGCGGCTCGCGGACCCGCCTTCGCACGGATCTGTTTCCGGGCTTCGGTCCAGGACCTGGCCGGGGCGGATCAGGCCTGCGGCCGCGTGATGTTGACCATCCAGCCGATGCCGAACCTGTCGACGCACATGCCGAACTCGTCGCCCCACATCTGCTTCTCCAGGGGAACCTGGACGGTGCCGCCCGCGCTGAGTTTCTCCCAGTAGCCGCGCAGCTCGTCGGCGTCGTCCCCGCTGAGGCTGATCGAGATGTTGTCCCCAGGGTTGCGCGTCATCCCGGGCGGGGTGTCGGAGGCCATGAGCGTGTACCCGCTTGCGGTCTCCAGTTGCCCGTGCATGATGCCGTTGGCGTCCGCACCGTGCTCCCCGGCGGCCTCGCCGAAGGTGTTCAGCGTCAGGCTGCCGCCGAAGACGCTCTGGTAGAACTCCAGGGCCTGCCGCGCCTCGCTGGCGAAGCTGATGTATGGGTTGAGACGAGAAGTCACCGTGACCTCCTGGTTTGGATGGAAGTTGCCGTTCTGGCAGACCGAAACCATACCCACTGCCACCGACAATTCCGCTCGACCCCGGCGCCTTCCTTCGCCCCACGCCGCCTCAGTCCAAGCTCCCGCCCTTAGATCCGAATGGCATTAGGGCCGTCGACCGCGCGCTCAGAGCGGCGGCGAACGGCCCCATGACGGCCCAGGCGCTAGGCCAATGGCCATGCGCCCCAGGTCGGACGCCCATGTGTATGAGAGGTCGTAGATGTGATCCATAAGGTGCCCCGACCCGCCAATCCCTTGATCATTAAGGGGCTCGTTCCGGATCTGTTCCGGTTCCCGGATCCTCACGATGGAAGGCCATGTCGATCACCTTCCCGGCCCGGCCCTCGGTGCCGGAGATCAGGTGCGTATAGGTCCGCAGCGTGTACCCGGGGTCCTGGTGCCCGAGGTATTCGGCCCGGGACAGGTGCTCACCCGCACCCACATCCTGGAGCACGTATGGGACTTCGCCTATGACGGCGTCTCCAATGTCGTGGACCAGTACATCGCCTACCTTCGCCGCAAGATCGACCGGCCGTTCGGCGTGAAGCACCTGGAGACCGTCCGCGGTGCCGGCTACCGGCTCCGAGTCCCGGTTCCCCCCGGCGCCGGGTGAGCCGTGGTGTCGCTGCGGCTGCGGCTTTCGCTGCTGTTCACTCTGGGCATCGCGATTGCGATCGCCATCGCCGGGATGGTGTTCCTGGCCCAGCTCCAGTCCGGCTTGAACACCGCCTTGGACGAGACGCTCCGCGCCCGGGGGGAGGCCGTGACGACCCGGCTCGCCGCGACCCAGGCGACCGCACGCCCGATTGGCGGTGACCAGCGGGGCGACTACCGAGGCGAGTTCTCCGAATCCGAGCGGCCGACACCGAGCGGCTGATCCGGCTGGCCGAAGACCTGCTGTTGCTGGCCCGCGCCGACGAAGGAGCCGAATTCCTGCAAGCGCAGCCGATCACGCTCTCCGATCTCGTGGCGGCCTCCGTGCGAAGCTCAGCGGCCACCGCCGCCACGCGAACGATCTCGATGGAACTGGACGCCGACCCGTCGATACGGATCGTGGGCGATCCGGACCGGCTTCGCCAGGTCGTTGACAACCTGCTTGGCAACGCACTTCGCCACGCCCCCGAGGGCAGCACCGTGGGACTGAACGTGCGGACCGCGACCAGCGACGGCGAGCCTGTGGTGGTCATCGAGGTCAGCGACCGTGGGCCCGGGTTTCCGCTGGAGTTCCTTCCATACGCCTTCGAACGCTTCCGCCGCGCCGACGCCGGACGTGCCCGCACGCAGGGCGGGGTCGGCCTGGGCCTCGCGGTCGTGGCGTCCATCGCCAACGCTCACGGCGACCGGGCCCGTGCCGAGAACCGCCCGGGCGGGGGCGCACGTGTCTGGGCCGAGTTCCCTCTCCGTCGTCCTCGGGGGCATTCCCGTGGGCGTGGCCACCTCTGACGTGCCGCTTTGTGGTTCCGCGGCCTCTGTCCAGGCATGTAGGGAAAGATGTCAATGCTCACATCTGGCGTACACGACCGTCTCATGAGCCGGCCTGCAAGCTGATCGGTGTCAGTCGACAACCGATTCCAAGGAGGTAATCAGTGAAGGTCACGCCCAAGATCGCCGCGATCACCCTGACGACCCTCGCCCTGGCAGGTGTGGGAGCCGGCACGGCGCTCGCCTCCAGCAACCCAGCCCCCAAGGCGCCGGTCGCTGTCAACTGGTCGCAGCCGACCACGTCGGATGCCGGTGCCGATGGCGAGCAGCAGGACGACAACGCCACCACTGCGAGCAGCCAGGGTCAGGACAGGCAGGACAAGCAGGACAAGGCCGGCCCCAACGACCCCGTTGATTCCACGGGCAAGGAGCCCGGCGGGAAGGCCGACGCGGAGACCAACGACGGCCCCGGCGGGAAGGCCGACGCCGAGACCAACGACGGTCCCGGCGGGCACACCGACCCGGCTGGTGATGTGAACCACCAGGCCACCGGCAAGCACTAACCACCACTGGCAAGGAGTAACAGCGAGAGATGGACGCGAGCCAGGGCCGCGGGGTGGCCCTGGCTCGCGGTCTTTCGTGGGCCGCTGCGCGAGGGTCCGGGAAATCCGCCGAAGGTTCCCACAGCCGTCTGGGTGTTATGCGGCTTTTATTCAGGAAGAAGCATATTTGTCCACATGAACGGGAACATGTCGCCTAGCATGGCGCTCGCCGCGGGCTCGCCGGCTCCCCGCCGGTGGCGCCCGTGGAGATCCACCCCCGGTGAGCCCGCGTACGCCCGCCCGCTGCTGCTGCTGATCGCAGCGGTCGCCGCGGTCCTGTTCACGTGGGACCTCGACCGCAGCGATTACCACATCTTCTACGCGACCGCCGTGCGCAGCATGACCCAGAGTCCGCTGGCCTTTCTGTTCGGCTCGTTCGACCCGGGCAACTCCATCACGCTCGACAAGCTGCCGGGGTTCCTGTGGCCGCAGGCGATATCGGCGTTCGTGTTTGGTTTTCACCCGTGGGCGTTGGTCCTGCCTCAGGCCATCGAGGGTGTCCTGTGCGTGTTCGTCCTCTACAAGGTGGTGCGTCGCTGGGCCGGCGACGTGCCGGCGCTCCTGGCGGCGGCCATCTTCACGCTGACCCCGGTGACCGTGGGTCTGGGTCGATCCATCGTCGAGGACTCGCTGTTCACGCTGTTGCTCTTGCTGGCCGCCGAGGCCGTGCAGCGCTCGGTGGAGCAGGCCCGGCTGCAGATCCTGTTGCCGGCCGCTGCCTACGTCGGGCTGGCGTTCCAGACCAAGATGCTGGAGGCTTGGGCCGTCCTGCCGGCACTGGGACTCACCTACCTGGTCGCCGCTCCCATCTCGCTGCGCCGCAGGACCGCGCACGTGGCGCTGGCCGGCCTGGTCACGGTCGCGGTGTCCGCCTCCTGGATTCTGATCGCGGCGCTGATACCGCCGAGCCAGCGGCCGTACATCGACGGCACGACGAACAATTCGGCCCTCAGCATGGTCGTCGGCTACAACTTCCTGAACCGCTTCGGATCCATGGGGGTCGACGCGTCCACGACCGGAAGCGTCATCGCGGACCAACAACGCGTGGATCCGGCGCCCGGCCGGACGGCGGATGCCACGACGGGCTCTTCGACGTCCCACATGGGCGACAGCGTGGCGAAGATGGTGAGTCCGGGGATCGCCTCGCAGACAGGGTGGCTCTATCCGCTCGCCCTGCTCTCGATCGGGCTCAGCCTCCTCACCCTCATTCGCAGGCGCGCCTCCCGGACCGACCGCCACCTCGCCCACCTGCTTTTGTGGGGGGTGTGGCTGGCGACGTACTTCATGGTCTTCAGCGTCGGCAGCGTCACCGGGCACACGTACTACATGGGGGTCGTCGCCGTGCCGCTGGCAGCCCTGATCGGCACCGGCTTCATGATCTGCTGGAAGGCGTACAAGGCCGGCGGGAGGCGGGCCTGGGTGCTGCCCGCCGCACTCGCCGTCAACGCCGCCTGGTGTGCCCTGCTCGCACTGTGCTACCCGAGGTTCCTGCCATGGCTGGCCCCCATGACCCTCGGGTTGTGCGTCATTGGAGTGGTCCTCATGTGTGTCCCCAGGCCGGGCCGGACCGCACCCCGTGGGGCGGCCATGGCGATCGGCATGGCGACCGGTATGGCGTCGGTGCTGGTCGGGCCCGCGGCCTGGTCGGTCTCGGCACTCGACGCGCGCTACAGTGAGACCGGTGGAATGGGCAGGGTCGGCCCGACCAGCCACCAGGGACGGCCCCAAGGGCTGACGCCGAGGCAGCGCAGCCTGCTGGCCTACGTGACGGCGCACCGCGCCGGCGCGAAGTACCTGTTCGCCGTAGAACGCTGGAATGACGCATCGCCGTACATCCTTTACGCCGCCGCATCGATCCTTCCGATGGGCGGCTACACCGGACAGGTCCCCTTCCCCACGCTGTCGCAGTTCTCGGGGCTCGTCGCGTCCGGGCAGGTCCGCTACGTGTTGTTGCGCGTCGGCCGGGGCGCCGCCGACCGGCCGGGGTCGACGACCGCGCAGGTCACGTCCTGGGTCCGTGCCAGGTGCACGCTCGTCCCGGAGCCCGCCTACGGCGGACCGCTCTTCCCTTCCCGGCGAGTCGGCGCCGTCGGCGGGGGGCACAGCGCGGCGGGTCCGAAGTGGGTACTCCACCGATGCGGCCCGGGCGCCTGAGCCCCGGTGGGCCCCGGCGTCTGAGCATCTCTTCCGGCCCGGAGATGGGGGGCGCGGCGGCGACGGCTGAGGATGAACCGGGTGCTCGGGTCCTACGCGAGGACTCCCGCAGCCGGCGCGGAACACCGATGCCTCCTTCGGAGGGGCCGCAGGGGGCTTCCTGAGTCCTCTCACGTGCAGAAACGGCCTGGCATCGAATCGCGATGCCAGGCCGTTCTGTTCGGGTTCTGTTCCGCCTAAGGACGAGAAACGACGGGAAACAACGAGCAAGAATGAGAACATTTTTCCAGCTCAGCGGCTGTTCCTAGGAAGATCGCCGAGGCCGGAAAACCCCGCCGTCACACGTCGTAGTACAGCTCGAACTCGTGCGGGTGGGGGCGCAGGCGGATCGGGTCGATCTCGTTCTCGCGCTTGTAGCTGATCCACGTCTCGATCAGGTCGGGCGTGAAGACGCCGCCTTCGAGCAGGAACTCGTGGTCGGCCTCGAGGGCGTTGAGGACCTCGGCGAGCGAGCCCGGGACCTGCGGAACCTGGCCGGCCTCCTCGGGCGGAAGCTCGTACAGGTCCTTGTCGACCGGCGCCGGCGGCTCGATCTTGTTGCGGATGCCGTCCAGGCCCGCCATGAGCTGCGCGGCGAACGCGAAGTACGGGTTGCAGGACGGGTCGGGCACCCGGAACTCGATGCGCTTGGCCTTGGGGTTGGACCCGGTGATCGGGATGCGGATGCAGGCCGAGCGGTTGCGCTGGGAGTAGACCAGGTTGACCGGCGCCTCGTAGCCCGGCACCAGGCGGTGGTAGGAGTTCACCGTCGGGTTGGTGAACGCCAGCAGCGCGGGCGCGTGCTTGAGCAGGCCGCCGATGTAGTAGCGGGCGGTGTCGGACAGGCCCGCGTAGCCGACCTCGTCGTAGAAGAGCGGCTCGCCGTCCTTCCAGAGCGACTGGTGGCAGTGCATGCCGGAGCCGTTGTCACCGAAGATCGGCTTGGGCATGAAGGTGACCGTGTGGCCGTACTCGACCGCGGTGTTCTTGATGATGTACTTGTACAGCATCAGGTTGTCGGCGGTCTTGAGCAGCGTGCCGAACCTGAAGTCGATCTCGGCCTGGCCGGCGGTGCCGACCTCGTGGTGCTGCATCTCGGTCTCGATGCCGGCGTCGATCAGACGGCGCACCATCTCGGAGCGCAGGTCGGTGAAGTGGTCCATCGGCGGCACGGGGAAGTACCCGCCCTTGTACCGCGGCTTGTAGCCGAGGTTGCCGCCCTCCTGGGCCTTGCCGGTGTTCCAGGCGCCCTCGATGGAGTCGATGTGGTAGTACGACTCGCTGGCGCTGCTGGCGAAGCGCACGTCGTCGAAGATGTAGAACTCGGCTTCGGGGCCGAAGAACACCGTGTCGGCGATGCCGGTGCCCTTGAGGTACTCCTCGGCCTTGCGCGCGACGTTGCGCGGGTCGCGGCTGTAGGCCTCGCCCGTCAGCGGGTCGTGCACGAAGAAGTTGATGATGAGGGTCTTGTGCTGGCGGAACGGGTCCAGCACGGCCGTGGACGGGTCGGGCAGCAGCAGCATGTCCGACTCGTGGATGGCCTGGAAACCGCGGATCGACGATCCGTCGAACATCAGGCCGTCGGTGAAGACGCTTGCGCCGAAGTTCTCCACGGGGAACGTGAAGTGATGCGTCGTGCCCGGCAGGTCGGTGAACCTGACATCGACGAACTGCACCCCTTCATCCCTGATGTACTTCAGGACATCGTCAGCGGAGCTGAACATCCAACCTCCCAAGGGCACGGGCTTACAGACTCGAACGTAGGCCTGTGCCGTTTCCACCCCGTGTCTCGTCTGTTTCACTGGTGTTAAGCGGAGGGGGGTGTACCGCCGAACGGACCATGGCGGTTCGCGGTTATCTTACCTGCATGGACAAGCAGCCCAGGTGGACCCAGACGTGGATCGGCGGGACCCGCGCGGCCGGTGTCGATCTCGGGTATCCGGGCGAGCGGCTCGGCCTGCCTCCCGAGGGCAGTGGCTCGGTCGCCAGGTTCGGCAGGCGCATCGGCGCGGTCCTGGTCGACTGGCTGATCTGCACCTGGGCCATCGCCCAGGGCCTGCTCCGCGCCGACCCGCGCACGGCCGGGTGGGTCGGACTCGGCGTTTTCGCCCTGGAGTACGTCGTGCTCGTCGGGTTCATGGGGATGACCTTCGGCATGAGGCTGTTCGGCATCCGCGTCGCCACCCTGGACGGAGGCGGCCGTCCGCCCTTCGGCGCCGTCCTGCTGCGCACGCTGCTGCTCTGCCTGGCCGTCCCCGCCCTGATCTGGGACCGCGACCAGCGCGGGCTGCACGACCGCGCCTCCCGGACCGTCGTCGTCCGCATCTGAGGACGGACTCCGGGGGACGGACGCCCCGCCCGGAAGGACCCCGGACGCCCCGCCCGCCGTAAGCGGGTACAGGGACCTGCCGGGGGCCTCCGGCGCGCTCTCAGCCCGCGCCGGGCCTCACACACGTGAAGATCGCGGTGCCGGGGAGGTGACGGCCGCGCAGCGGGCTCCAGCCACCCCACGTGCGGTCGTGGCCCGGCGGCCACTCCGGCTCCACCAGCGAGGTCAGCACCAGCCCCGCGCCGGTGATCGCCAACACCCAGTCGCCCAGCGTGCGGTGGTGCTCGACGTAGGACGCATCGCCGTGCGCGTCGCGCTCGACGTACGGCGCGCGGTCGAAGTAGGAGCGGTCGGCGGTCAGCCCGCGCGGCCCCGGATCGTCCGGGAACGCCCAGCGGATCGGGTGGGAGACCGAGAAGACCAGCCGCCCGCCGGGACGCAGCACCCTGCGCACCTCGGCCAGCACCGCTCCGGCGTCCGCCACGAACGGCAGCGCGCCGTACGCCGAGCAGGCGAGGTCGAAGGAGGCGCCGGCGAACGGGATCCGGCCCGCGTCGGCCTGCACGACCGGCAGGCGCACGCCGAACTCCTCGTCGATGCGGCGGGAGTGCTGGAGCTGGCGGCGGGACACGTCGAACGCGGCGACCTCGGCGCCCTGGCCGGCGAGCCACCGGCCGCACTGGCCCGCGCCGCACCCGATCTCCAGGACGCGACTGCCCCGGACGTCGCCGAGCAGGCGGGCGTCCGCCTCGTCCAGCCCCTCGGGGCACCAGACGAAGCCCGCGTCGCGCAGGAACTCGCCGTGCTCGGCCTGGTACTCGTCCGCCGCCGAATCCCACCAGCGGCGGCTGGCCAGCACACTGGACGGCTGGTCCAGCGGGCCGCGCGACACCGCCGAGAGGATCTCGGGCATCAGCGCATCTTGCCGCGCGGCATGCGCGCGCCCTTGGGCATGGGGCCCTTGGGCACGGGAAGCGTCTGCGGCAGCGCCCGGAGCCGGTAGTTGACCTCCGACACCGCCTGCTTCTTCAGGTTGCGCGGCAGCTTCATCAGGTGGCGCTGGAGCTTGTTGAGGGGCACCTGGCCCTCGCCCTCGCCGCACTGGATGTCGTACACCGGGACGTCGATCGCCACGCGCTGGACGCGCTTCTTCTCGGCGACCAGCATCTTCTGCACCCGGGCGCCGGGCCCCTCGGACACCAGCACGATGCCGGGGTAGCCGACGGCGCGGTGCACGACGTCCTGGTCGCGGGTGACGGCGACGGCCGGGGTGACCTCCCAGTTGCCGCGCATGCTCTGCAGGATCGCCGCGGCGGCGCCGGGCTGCCCGTCGAGCATGGAGTACTGGGCGCGCTGGGCGAGCTGGCCGAAGACCACCATGCCGACCGTCACGGCGACCATGACGCCGAGGACGATGAGCTGCCACACCAGACCCGTCACGAGCCCGAGGACGACGAATACGGCCAGCGTGGCGAGCGCCGACGCGTAGACGATCGGCATCCCCTTGGGGTTGGCCTTCTTGATGATCTGAGCGACCATGCGGAGCTGCTTGACGCGCCCCGGGCGGTCTGGGTCTGCGGGCTTGTTGGCCATGGTTAAAGGATACAAATGCTGGGCTGAAGAAAGGAAAACGTGATCTGACGCAGGTCGGACCGTGACCGTCCGCGTGGCGGTGAGTGCCCGACTGGATACGCCGCGTCCGGCGGGGGGGGGCGGTGATCGGCGGCCACGTTCCGGAGCCCGTGGGCGGGCGGACCTAGAGGTCCGGCCCGCGGACGGGTTCCTCGACGCCCAGGGAAGACGCCGCGGCGGCGGGAGCCGTCAGGCGGTCTGCCGGGCCTCGACGGCCTGCCGGTACAGGCGACCGGCGCGGTAGGACGAGCGGACCAGCGGGCCGGACATGACCCCGGCGAAGCCGATCGCCTCGGCCTCTTTCTGCAGCTCGGCGAACTCCTGCGGCTTGACCCAGCGGTCCACGGGGTGGTGGCGCGGCGTCGGGCGCAGGTACTGGGTGATCGTCAGCAGGTCGCATCCGGCGGCGCGCAGGTCGCGCATCGCCTCGACGATCTCTTCGCGCTCCTCGCCCATGCCGAGGATGAGGTTGGACTTGGTGACCAGCCCCGCCTCGTGCGCCATCGTGATGACCTGGAGCGAGCGGTCGTAGCGGAAGGCCGGGCGGATGCGCTTGAAGATGCGCGGCACGGTCTCGATGTTGTGGGCGAAGACCTCGGGACGGCTGGAGAACACCTCGTCGAGCTGGTCGCGGTGGCCGTTGAAGTCGGGCACCAGCAGCTCGACGCCGCAGCCGGGGACCTGCGCGTGGATCTGCCGCGCGGTCTCGGCGTACAGCCAGGCGCCGCCGTCGGGGAGGTCGTCACGGGCGACGCCGGTGACGGTGGCGTACCGCAGGCCCATCTGCACGACGGACTCGGCCACGCGGCGCGGCTCGTCCTTGTCGTACTCTTTGGGCTTGCCGGTGTCGATCTGGCAGAAGTCACAGCGCCGCGTGCACTGGTCGCCGCCGATGAGGAAGGTGGCCTCGCGGTCCTCCCAGCACTCGGAGATGTTCGGGCAGCCGGCCTCCTGGCAGACCGTGTGAAGACCCTGGTCCTTCACGAGGTTCTTGATCTCGTTGAAGTTCGGCCCGTTCCTGAGCCGGGTCTTGATCCACGGGGGCTTGCGCTCGATAGGGGTCTGGCTGTTGCGCACCTCCAGGCGGAGGAGCTTTCGGCCTTCAGGAGCAACGGTCACGCGTTCAAGCTTACGTCTCCGTTCCCGCTGGACCGCCCCCGGGACCGCCCCCGTGAACGCGCCCGCCGCGCCCGGCCGCCCCCTCGAAAGCGGCCGGTCAGAAGCGCCCGGACAGCAGGTCCTCCTCCTGGACGTCGAGGCCCTCGGCGCCGAGCGCCTCGGCCAGCCGCTTCTCGGCGAACGGCAGGACCTCGTCGACCGTGACGCGCCGGCCCGTCTCGGCCGACAGCGAGGTCACCCCGGCATCGCGGATGCCGCAGGGGACGATGCGATCGAACCAGGTGGGGTCGTTGGCGCAGTTGAGCGCGTAGCCGTGCATGGTGACGCCCCGGGCCACGCGGATGCCGATCGCGCCGAGCTTGCGGTCGGGCAGGCCGCGCGCCGGATCGCGCGCGACCCACACGCCGCTGCGGCCCTCGACCCGCCCCGCGGCCACGCCGAAGTCGGCGCAGACCTGGATCAGCGACTCCTCCAGCAGGCGGACGTAGGCGATCACGTCGAGCGACCCGGCGAGCCGGACGATCGGGTAGGCGACGAGCTGACCCGGACCGTGCCAGGTGATCTTGCCGCCGCGGTCGACGTCGATGACCGGAGTGCCGTCGGCGGGACGTTCCTCCGCGCTGGTGCGCTTGCCCGCGGTGTAGACCGGGGCGTGCTCCAGCAGGAGGCAGGTGTCGGGGAGAGTCCCCGCGACCCGCTGGGCATGCACGGCACGCTGGAGCTCCCACGCCTGCTCGTAGGGCACGTCGACCCCGAGGCGGACCAGCGCGAGCCTGCCGGCCCCGCTGACCGTCGCGCCCGGCTGGTTGGGCTGGTTGGCACGCTCGCTCACGGGGCCAGCCTAACGCGAGGTCACGTCGTCAGAAGGCGGGGTTCGATCCGGAACTCCTTCACATCGCCGTCGTCGCCGCGCTCGATCTTGTACGCGTACCCCTTCGGGTCGATCGTGACGGCCTGGATGAACTCGCCCTGGACGTAGTGCAGCGCGACGCCCTCGTCGGCGGCGTAACCGGTCGGCAGCTCGCCCGAGGCGATCGACTCGTGCAGCAGGGCCCGCCGCTGCGGGTCGGAGTTGTAGTGGACGCCGCACGAGTAGGGCAGGAGGGCGAGCCCTTCGGCCCACGGCCGCAGCACGGGCCCGAAGGAGTCGGTGTTCCCGCCCACGTGCCAGCACAGGGCCCCGGCGCTCTGCCCCGACAGCACCACGCCGGCCCGCCAGGCCTCCTCGAACGCATCGTCCAGGCCGTGCAGCCGCCACAGGGCCATCAGGTTCGCCACGCTCCCCCCGGAGACGTAGACGAGGTCCTGCTCGAGGATCCAGTCCTTGGGGCTCTCGACGTTGGGCATCGGGAACAGCGTGAGATGGCTCAACTCGACGTCCCACGCCCGGAACCCGCCGTACATCTTCAGCAGCCAGTCGGCGTCGTCACCGGTGGCCGTGGCGACCAGGCCGACCTTCGGGCGATCCTGCCCGGTCAGGTCCAGCGCGTAGCGGAGCAGCCCGGTGGCCTCGATGCAGCCGTAGCGCGGCGTCACCCGGAACGAGCCTCCGCCGATGGCGAGAATGTGGGACTGGCCGAGCCTGCTCATGTCGTCTCCTGTGCCTGTTGGGGGGTGGCGGCCTCAAGGCGGACGGCCTCGGGGCCGCGTCACGGCTTCCTTTCGCATTTACCGGGACGACACCCTAGGTTATGGCGGCCAACGCCTCGTCGAGGCGAGGATGCCGGAACCGGTAGCCCATCTCCAGCAGGCGTCGCGGCATCACCCGCTGGCCGATGAGCACCCCCTCGTCCGCCAGGCCGCCGAGCGCGGCCCGCAGCGCGAACGCGGGCACGGCGACCGGCATGGTGGGACGGCGCAGCGCGCGGCCGAGGGCCTTGGTGAACTCGGCGTTGGTGACCGGTGTGGGAGCGGTCAGGTTCACCGGCCCCGACACCGCGGGCTCGGCCATCAGATGCCTCGCCGCGCCGATCCAGTCGGCCATGGAGATCCACGAGGTGTACTGCCGCCCGGAGCCGAGGGGCGCCCCCAGCCCCGCCCGGAAAAGCGGGAGGATCCTGCCGAGGAACCCGCCCTCACGCGCCAGGACGTGCCCGGTGCGCAGGTGGACGACCCGGACGCCGGCCTCCTCGGCGGGCCCGGTCTCGGCCTCCCACGACCGGACCAGCCCGGCCAGCCACTGCCCCGCAGGGCCGTCGCCCGGCTCGCCCGGCGGCTCGGGGCGCGTCCCGGGACGGGACCTGGGCTCGGCGGACTCGTCCACGGGGTGGTCGCCTGTGTCCCCGTAGACGCCGATGGCCGACCCGGACAGCAGGACCGCGGGCGGCCGGTCCAGGGACGCGATCGCGGTGGCCAGCGTGCGCGTGCCGTCGACGCGGCTGGCGATCAGTTCGCGCCGGTAGGCGGGCGTCCACCGCTTGTCGGCGACCCCGGCCCCGGCCAGGTGGACGACGGCGTCCGCCGCCTCCAGCACCGCGGGGTCGAGCACCCCTTCCCGGGGGTTCCAGAACGCCTCGCCGGGGGCCGCGGGCGGGCGGCGCACGAGCCTGACGACGGAAAGGCCCTCGTCGCTCAGTGCGCGGACGAGGGCCTTCCCTATGAGCCCGGACGAGCCGGTGATCACGACTGCCATGCCGATCAGCCTATGCGGCGACCGCCCGGCGGACGCGGATCACCGGCGCGCCGTGCCGGACGCGTCAGGCCAGGCCGAGCTGGGCCTCGAAGCGGCCCTCCTCCAGACGGCGCTTGATCGTCGTCAGGAAGCGGGCGGCGTCGGCGCCGTCGACCAGGCGGTGGTCGTAGGTCAGCGCGAGGTACACCATCGAGCGGACCGCGATGACCTCGCCCTCGGGCGTGTCCACGACGACCGGGCGCTTGACGACCGCGCCGGTGCCGAGGATCGCGACCTGCGGCTGGTTGATGATCGGCGTGTCGAACAGCGCGCCGCGGCTGCCGGTGTTGGTCAGCGTGAACGTGCCGCCCGACAACTCGTCCGGGCTGACCTTGTTGGTGCGGGTGCGCTCGGCCAGGTCCGCGATCTTACGGGCGAGGCCGGCCAGGTTGAGGTCGCCGGCGTCCTTGATGACCGCGGAGGCGAGCCCGCGCTCGGCGTCGACGGCGAAGGCCAGGTGCTCGTGGTCGAAGTAGGTGACCTCGTTGGTCTCGCTGTTGATCACCGCGTTGAGCTTGGGGTGCTGCTTGAGCGCCTCGACCGTGGCCAGGGCGAAGAACGGCGTGAAGCTGAGCTTGACGCCCTCCCGCCGCTGGAAGTCGGCCTTGGCGCGATCGCGCAGCCGGGCGATCTTGGTGACGTCGACCTCGACGACCGAGGTCAGCTGCGCGGAGGTCTGCAGCGACTCCATCGTGCGCTTGGCGATGGTCTGCCGCATGCGCGACATCTTCTCGGTGCGCCCGCGCAGCGTCGTGTCGGCCTGGACCGGCTCGGGGGCCGGGGCGGCGGCCTGCGGTGCGACCGGGGCCGGGGCCTGCGCCGGGGCGGCCTGGGCCTGCTGCTGCGCGGCCTGGGCCTGGGCGGCCTGCTCGCGCTGCAGGCGCGCGGCCTCCAGGACGTCCTGCTTGCGGATGCGGCCGCCGACGCCGGTGCCGCCCAGCGAGTCCAGGTCGACGCCGTGCTCGGCGGCGAGCTTGCGCACCAGCGGCGTGACGTACGGGCTCTCGCCGGAGACCGGTGGCGCGGCCGGCGCGATCGGCGACGGGGCGGCGGTCGCCGGGGCCTGCTGGACCTGCGGCTTCGGCGCCTGCGGCGCGGGCTGCGGCGGCTGCGGGATCGAGGACGCCGGGGCGGGCGCCGGGGCCGGGGCGGGAGCGGGCTCGGGAGCCGCCGCCTGCACGGGCACGGGCTCCGGCTCGGGACGCGCCTCGGGCTCGGCCTGGGCGGGAGCCGCCGCGACGCCCGCCGCGCCGTTCTCGTCGATGACGGCCAGTTCGGCGCCGACCTCGACGGTCTCGTCCTCGGCTACGACGATCTTGGTCAGGACGCCCGCGGACGGGGAGGGGATCTCGGTGTCGACCTTGTCGGTGGAGACCTCGAGCAGCGGCTCGTCGGTCTCGACGTGGTCTCCCTCCTTCTTCAACCAGCGGGTGACGGTGCCCTCGGTCACGCTCTCGCCGAGCTGGGGCATGGTTACGGAAACCGGCATGGTGTCGTCTTCTCTCGCGTTCCCTGTGAGGGGCTTAGTTGTGTACGTGAAGGGGCTTGCCGGCCAGGGCGAGCATCGCCTCGCCGACAGCCTCGGACTGGGTCGGGTGCGCGTGGATGAGCTGCGCCACCTCGGAGGGCAGCGCCTCCCAGTTGTAGATGAGCTGCCCCTCGGTGACGAGCTCACCCATGCGCTTGCCCACCATGTGGACGCCGAGCACGGGGCCGTCCTTCTGGGATATGACCTTGACGGCGCCCTGCGTGCCGATGATCTGGCTCTTGGGGTTGCCGCCGAGGTCGTAGACCAGCTCGGTGATCTCGTAGCCGCGCTCCTTGGCGACGGCCGACGTGATGCCGACGGAGGCCACCTCGGGGTCGGAGTAGGTGATGCGGGGCACGCCTGCGTAGTCGATGGGCATCGGGGACAGGCCGGCGATGTGCTCGGCGACGAGGATGCCCTCGGCGAAGCCGGCGTGCGCGAGCTGGAGGGTCGGGATCAGGTCGCCGACCGCGTAGACGCCGGGCACGCTGGTGCGGCAGAACTCGTCGACGACGACGGTGCCGCGCTCGATGGCCACCCCGGACTCCTCGTACCCCAGGCCCGTGGCGACGGCGCCGCGCCCGACGGCGACGAGCAGCAGCTCGGCGTCCAGGGTCTTGCCGCCCTCCAGGGTGACGACCACGCCGGTGCCGGTGGTCTTGACGCTCTCGAAGCGCACGCCGAGCTCGTACTTGATGCCCCGGCGGCGGAAGGCGCGCTCCAGGAGCTTGGAGCTGGACTCCTCCTCCAGCGGGAGCAGGTGGGGCAGGGCCTCGACGATCGTGACCTCGGCGCCGAAGGAGCGCCAGACGGAGGCGAACTCGACGCCGATCACGCCACCGCCGAGGACGACCACCGACGACGGGACGCGGTCGAGCTTGAGCGCGTGGTCGCTGGTGATCACCCGGTCGCCGTCGATGTCGAGGCCGGGCAGCGACTTCGGCACCGAGCCGGTGGCCAGGACGATGTTGCGGCCCTCGACGGCCTGGCCGCCCACGATGACCCGGCCGGGGCCGGCGAGGCGGCCCTCGCCCTCGATGATCGTGATGCCCCGGCTCTTGAGCAGCCCCTGGACGCCCTTCCAGGCGCGGTTGACGATCTTGTCCTTGAAGGCGTGGACGCCGGGCATGTCGATGCCCTCGAACCTCGCCTTGACGCCCACGGTCGTGGCCTCGCGCGTCTCGTCGGCGACCTCGGCGGCGTGCAGCAGCGCCTTGGTCGGGATGCACCCCCGGTGCAGGCACGTGCCGCCGATCTTGTCCTTCTCGATCAGCGCGACGGACTTGCCGAGCTCGGCCGCCCGCAGGGCACAGGCGTAGCCGCCGCTACCGCCCCCCAGGACAACGATGTCGAAGGGGCCGCTGCCATCAGCCACTGGAAAGCTCCTTGTCGGATCGGTGGGCCCTCACGGCCGGGCCATGCCGCATCGACGGCGCGCCCCGGCCTGCCCAACAGCATCTTTTCACTTGTCCCGCGTGTTCGTGACGCCGCCGGTCTCCGTCGGCCGGTGCGCCCGCGTTCATCATGCCTCCCGCGCCGCCTGGTGACGCTCGGCCAGCGCGACGAGGGTGCGGGTCAGTATCCCCGTGCCGCCCTTGGGCGTGTACCCGTAGGGGGCTTCCTTGTTGAAGGCGGGCCCGGCGATGTCGACGTGCGCCCACCGCACGCCCTCGGGGACGAACTCGCGGAGGAAGATGCCGGCGGCGAGCATGCTGCCCGAACGCTCGGGGTTGAGGTTGGCGATGTCGGCGATCGGCGAGTCGAGGCCCTTGCGCAGGTCCTCGGGGAGGGGCATGCCCCAGGCGGCCTCGCCCTGGCCGACGGCGAGCTCGACGAGCTCCTCGCGCAGCGCGTCGTCGGAGGCCATGACGCCGGAGGTGCGCCAGCCCAGCGCGACGATCTGCCCGCCGGTCAGGGTGGCGACGTCGACGATGATGTCCGGGCCGTCCTCGCCGGCGCGGGCGATGCCGTCCACGAGGACCAGCCGCCCCTCGGCGTCGGTGTCGAGGACCTCGACGGTCTTGCCGGAGTAGGTGGTGAGCACGTCCGAGGGGCGCTGGGCGCTTCCGCTCGGCATGTTCTCGGCCAGGCACAGGTAGCCGACGGCGTTGACGCGCAGGCCGAGCCTGGCGATGGCGAGCAGCGCGCCGAGGACCGCCCCCGCGCCGCCCATGTCGGACTTCATCAAGGTCATGGAGGCGGACGGCTTGAGCGACAGGCCGCCGGAGTCGAAGGTGATGCCCTTGCCGACGAACGCCAGCGTGGTGGCCGCCTCGGGGTGGGTGTAGCCCAGGCGCACCAGGCGCGGGGGGTTCACCGAGCCCTGGCCGACGCCGACGATGCCGCCGTAGCCGCCTTCCTTCAGCGCGGTCTCGTCCAGCACCTCGACCGTGAGCCCGGCCTTGGCACCGGTCTGCTCGGCGATCTCGGCGAAGCGGGCGGGCGAGAGGTCGGACGGCGGGGTGTTGACCAGGTCACGGACGAGCGTGACGGACTCGGCCAGCGTCGCCGCCCTGGCGACGGCGTCCTCGCCGCCGGGCGCGCCGGTCAGGACGGTGATCTCGCCGACGGGCGGCTTGAGCTCCTCCGCGGTGCGGTACCTGGCGAAGTCGTAGGCGCCGAGCAGGCCACCGAGGGCCACGGCCTCGGCCTGCTCGGGCGTGGTGGCGGGCAGCGCGAGGGCGGCGCGGGGCGTCCCGGCCAGCGAGCGGACGGCCGCGCCGGCGGCGCGCCGCAGCACCTCGAGGTCGTAGTCGCCCTCGGCCCGGGGGGCCTCGCCCAGACCGGCGGCGACGACCACGGTCGCGGGCAGCGCGCCGAAGGTCGGGATCTTGGCGATCTCGCCGGGCTTGCCGGAGAAGCCGAGGGCGCCGAGCGTCGCGGCGAGGCCGCCGGAGAGCGCGGCGTCCACGTCGTGCGCGCCCGGTGCGGGGCGGGGACCTTCGGGGGAGGCGTTGATGCCGACTACGAGGGCTTCGGTCTCCACCGACCCCGAGTCAAGGGCGTTAAGTCGCACTGTCGTCACGAAGGCCGATGCTAGCCCTGGATGCCCCATACGCATAAACGAGGGTTCGTCCTATGAATTGGTTGACCTGCGCGGCGCCGACCGGCACGACGCCGGCTCCCTCGGCCGGCGTGTCCTTCTCGTCCCGGGCGCGGCGGTCGTACGGATCGGCTCCGTCACGCGCGTCGCGGCCGCCCCTGCCTCCGGCCGTGGTCAGGGGGAGGCGGCGCAGACGACGAGCGTGGCCGTGGCGGCGATCTCGACCAGTGCGCCGAGGACGTCGCCGGTGATCCCGCCGAGGCGCCGGGTCGCGTGCGCCCGGACCGCCCAGGCCGCGCCCAGCCCCGCCGCGGCGGCGACCGGGAAGACGACCGGGTGCCCCGCGATCAGGCCGCACACCAGGGCCACGACGCCGACGGCGGCCGTCACGTAGATCGCCGAGCTCTGCCGCACCGTGCCGGCGACCATCGCGCCGAGCCCGTCCGGGCGCGCGGAGGGCACGCCCGCCACGCAGGCCCACGTCAGCGCCGCCCGACCGGTCGCGCAGGCGAGGACCAGCGCCGCCGGGCCCGCCTCCGACGCCGCGGCCACCTGTGCCAGCAGGGTGAAGATCAACGTGACGACGCCGAACGGCCCGATGTCCGACTTTTTCATGATGTCCAGCGCCTGCGCGGCGGGCCTGCCGCTGCCGAGGCCGTCGGCGAGGTCGGCGAGGCCGTCCAGATGCAGCCCGCGCGTCAGCACCGCCGCCACGGCGAGGCCGGCCACGGCCGCGAGCAGCGGAGACACCAGGAACTGCGCGCCCGCCATCACGGCGCCCGCCGCGAGGCCGAGGAGCAGCCCGACCAGCGGCGCGAGCGTCATCGCCCACCCGGCCGTCTCGCGGTCGGCGCGCGGGAGCCCGACGGGCCAGACGCTCAGCGTGCCGACGGCCAGGCGCAGGCCCGCGACGACCGGCTCGGGAACGGTGGGTGCGGACATGACGACCAATCCTCCACGGGCGGGACGGGCGGGGACGGGGGGAAGCCGGTACGGCGGCGCCGCTCGGCGAAGGCCTGGTGCAGAGTATCCGGCGGCGGCCCGGATCGGATCGGGCCTCGGATGGGGCCTCAAACCGGGCCTCCGACCGGGCCTCGGATCGGCCTTCAGATCGGGAGGGGGACGACGCGGCCGGCGACGACCAGCGTGGCCTCCTCCGATTCGGCGGCCAGGTTCTGGTTGAGCCGGCCGAGCGCGTCGCGGAACACCCGCCCGCTGGCCGTCGCCGGGACCACGCTCAGCCCCACCTCGTCGCTGACCGCCACCACCTGGGCCCGGGTCTGCCGCCACGCCGCCACCAGGTCGTCGCACCGGGCCGCCACCGCGTCCAGGGCCGTGCCGAAACGGCCGGGGTTGCGCCCGCGCGGCCGGTCGTGCGCCGGGTCGTCCCAGGCGCCGCACGCGTCGAACACCGAGGCCAGCCAGGTGCCGATGCCGTCGATGAGCAGCGGCCCCGTCTCCGACCTGAGCAGCGCCTCCAGCTCGGTCGTCTCGATCGTCGTCCAGTACGGAGGCCGTCGCAGCTGGTGGGCGCGCACGCGGGCCAGCCAGTCGGCGTCGAGCCTGCCCGTCGGCCCGGTGGCCACGTAGGTGACGTCCGGCTCGGTGATCAGGCGCAGTTCGGCCTCCGCCGACTTGCCCGAGCGCGCGCCGCCGAGCAGCAGCACCCGCTTCGGCGCGGGCGGGCGGG
Organism: Sphaerisporangium sp. NPDC051011; assembly: GCF_040653595.1. Classification (NCBI taxonomy): domain Bacteria; kingdom Bacillati; phylum Actinomycetota; class Actinomycetes; order Streptosporangiales; family Streptosporangiaceae; genus Sphaerisporangium; species Sphaerisporangium sp. NPDC051011. Next base: position 126,711 of record NZ_JBFAGG010000003.1, read on the forward strand.
CCGGAGCGGGCCGCCGCGTGTCGAGGACGGTGCCGTCGTCCACCGCCTCCGCGCCCCAGAACGCCAGCCGCCTCGCCAGCTCGGTCTCGGAGGGCACGCGGTGGTCAAGGTTCACCGCGACGACGCGCGTCCTGGCCGTGACCAGGCCGCGGCGGCGCAGGTCGCCGAGGCGCTGCGGCCGGTCGAGCAGGTCGATGAGCACCAGGTCGTAGTCGTCCTCGGCCCAGCACGGCGAGGGCGTGCCGCCCCGCTCGCCCGGCGGCACGGCGTGCAGGACGCGGCCGCGGTCGGGGCCGCTGACCGCGTAGCCGTCCGGCGTGACGGTCATGCGGTACCCCTTGGGAAGGGTGGCCGGGGGAGTGACGGGCAGCCCGGCGGGCGGCGCGAGCCGCAGCACGTCGTCCAGCACCACGGCCGTGGGCAGGCGGTGTCCGGCGGGGAGGCGGCCGCAGGAGGCGCAGCCGCAGGTGGGCTCGGGCCAGCCGTACGGGCCCGCCGTGCCGGACAGGAGGACCTTCACCACGCCCCGGCCGGGGACGAGGGGCCCGCCGCCGTCGCGAGTCCGGGTCCGGCCGGGTGCGCCGGGAGACGGAGCGTGGGCGGCATGGGATGGCCTCCATCCTCGAAGGGGCTCGGGTCCGGTCGGTTCCCGCGGTCCTCTTGGCCCGTCCCGGCGCCCGTCGGCAAGATCTGCGGCACACTCCAGGAGATAAGGTCTGCACAGCCGTCGTGAGGGCGTTGGGCGAACCCGCGAAAAGGAGCGTATGGCATGACTTGGCGCTGGCGATATGAAAACGCAAATGGTGGTGAGGTTACGGACGGCCCGCTTCCGCGCGAGATCTTTCCAAGCCAGGCCGACGCCGAGTCATGGCTCGGGGAAAATTGGCGGACGCTCCTGAGCGCGGGAGTCGAGCAGGTCACGCTGCTGGAGGACGACAAGGTGGAGTACGGCGGGATGTCCCTGCGCGCCGAGTGATACCGGTGGCCCGGCATTGTGCCCCTTGTCCATCCCCGGTACCGGTGTGACCGAAAATATTCCGGGCGACCGATAGGACAAGGGGCCCGAAATGCCTTACGGACGGGTTGCCGGGCTTTGCGTCAGGGCCGGATCCCGCTGCACCACGGAGCCGAGCACGTCGTCGATACGCGCCAGGACGTCCTCGCCGAGGCGCACCCCGGCCGCCTTGACGTTGTCGCGCACCTGCTCCGGCCGCGCCGCCCCGACGATGGCCGAGGAGACGTTGGGGTTCTGCAGCACCCACGCCACCGCGAGCTGCGCCATGGACAGGCCGAGGTCGGCGGCGATCGGCTTGAGCCCCTGCACGCGGGTCAGCAGGTCGTCGTTCATCATGCGGCCGATGAAGCTCCCGCCGGTCGGGTCGGTGGCCCGCGAGCCCTCGGGCGGGGGCTGCCCGGGCAGGTACTTGCCGGTCAGCACGCCCTGCGCGATGGGCGACCAGACGATCTGGCCGACCCCCTCCTTCTCGCACAGCGGCACGACCTCGGCCTCGATCACGCGCCACAGCATCGAGTACTGCGGCTGGTTGGAGATCAGCCGGTCGAAGCCCATCTCGTCGGCGACGCGCAGCGCGTCGGCGATCTGCGCGGCGTTCCACTCGCTGACGCCGACATAGAGCACCTTGCCCTGGCGCACCAGGTCGTCGAAGGTCTTCAACGTCTCTTCGATCGGGGTCGAGTGGTCGTACCGGTGCGCCTGGTAGAGGTCGACGTAGTCGGTGCCGAGCCGCCGCAGCGAGCCGTTGATGCTCTGGGTGATGTGCTTGCGGGACAGGCCGCGGTCGTTCTGCCCCGGGCCGGTCGGCCAGTAGACCTTCGTGAAGATCTCCAGCGATTCGCGGCGCGCGCCCTTGAGCGCGCGGCCGAGGACCTCCTCGGCCCGGGTGCCCGCGTAGACGTCGGCGGTGTCGAACGTGGTGATCCCCTCGTCCAGGGCCGCGTGGACGCACGCCTTGGCGGCGTCCTCCTCGACCTGGGAACCGTGGGTGATCCAGTTGCCGTAGCTGATCTCACTGACCTTCAGACCGCTGCGGCCGAGATGGCGAAAATGCATGTTCCGACCTTAACGATCCGGTGCCGGACCGCCGCCCCGCCAGGTCACTTCTTGGGCGGGGCCGGCTTGCCCCCGGGCAGCAGCATCGGCGGTGGGAAGCGCAGCCTGCGGATCTGCATGGCGCGCATCGCCGCGTAGAAGCCGACGCCCCGGAGGTTCTCGTCCGGATGCTTCTCGGCGACCTCCTTCTTCACCCGCCGCGCCACCCAGAACCCGCTGAACGCGACGACGACGATCATCGCCGGCCACAGGATGGTGATGGCGTAGGAGTACAGGAGCATGCCGGTCTGCCCGCCGAACATCGGGATCGTCCACAGGATGACGAGGAGGATCAGCGAGACGGGCAGGAAGTACTGGCTGATCGTGCGCCGCGAGTCGACCCAGTCGCGGGCGAACCTGCGCGCGGCGCCGCGGTCGCGGGCCTGAAGATAGCGGTCGTCACCGCGTAGCATGCCCTCGCGGGCGCGGGTGCGCTCGGCGGCCTGGCGTTCGCGGGCCTGCTTGTAGGCCTCTTTGCGGTTGCTGGGGGCGGTCACCGGCTGGCGGCGCCTGCCTTCGGCCTCGCGGCGCTTGGGAGTGGGGCGGCCCTTGCCCGCGGTCTTCGCGCCCGTCTCGGAAGACGGGGCGGGGGACTCGTCCACGGGAGCCTCAGTACGACGTCGGAACACGACGTCAGCCTACCGGCGGTGCAACTTAATGACGCCCTCGTGCGTTATGCGTAGGGTGGACCTAGGCGACTTTGCCGCGATAATCGGGGGCTGACGATGAGTAGGCAGCCCATGGATGCGAGTCGGCGCGAGGAAGCATGGATGCCTGCGCAGCGAGCATACGGCCGGCGAGCGTCGCAGCGAGCGGGAGCATAGGGCACAGCACAACCTAGAAGGGGACGGCCAACGCGCATGAGCGTGATGAAGAGACTTTCGATGATCTTCAAGTCCAAGGCCAACAAGGCCTTGGACAAGATGGAGGATCCGCGCGAGACCCTCGACTACTCCTATCAGCGGCAGCTTGAGCTTCTGCAGAAGGTGCGCCGGGGTGTGGCCGACGTCGCCACCTCGCGCAAGCGGGTGGAGTTGCAGATCAACCAGATCCAGCAGCAGGCGAACAAGCTGGAGGACCAGGGTCGCAAGGCCCTCAGCGTCGGCCGGGAGGACCTCGCGCGCGAGGCGCTGAGCCGCCGGTCCGCGCTGCAGGGCCAGATCGCCGACCTGCAGGTGCAGCACAACAACCTCCAGGGCGAGGAGGAGAAGCTCACCCTCGCCAGCCAGCGCCTGCAGACCAAGGTCGACTCCTTCCGCCACCGCAAGGAGACCATCAAGGCCACCTACACGGCGGCCGAGGCGCAGACGCGCATCAACGAGGCGTTCTCCGGCATCTCCGAAGAGATGGGCGACGTGGGTCTGGCGATCCAGCGCGCCGAGGACAAGACCGCCCAGATGCAGGCGCGCGCCGGCGCGATCGACGAGCTGCTCGCCAGCGGCGCGCTGGACGACTTCAGCGGCCAGCGCGGCGACGACATCCAGGCCGAGCTGGACCGCATGGGCGGCGGCCGCGACGTCGAGCTGGAGCTCGCCCGCATGAAGGCCGAGCTGGGCCAGGGCCCCGCGCCGCGTGACGCGATCGAGGCCGGTCAGCAGGGGCAGCAGCAGGCTCCCCAGCAACAGGCGCACCCCACCCAGCAGTCGACCCAGCAGTACCGCCAGCAGGGGGAGGGCCTGTGATCGTCCGCATCATGGGGGAGGGGCAGGTCCAGATCGCCGAGGGCGACATCGACGTGCTCAACTCCCTGGACAGCGAGCTCGAGGCGGCCATCGAGACCGGCGACGAGCCGCAGTTCCGGACCAGACTGCACGCGCTGCTCGACAAGGTGCGCCAGCTCGGCAAGCCGCTGCCGGATGACGCGCTGGAGCCGTCCGAGTTGATTTTGCCGCCGTCCGACGCTTCGATCGACGAAGTGAGGGGCATGCTTGGGGATTCTGGGCTTATTCCAGGATAGTTTGGACATATGACACAAACCCGGTACGCCCCCGACCGGGGCCTTACCGTGCGCATGGTCGTCACCATGTTCCTGCTCGGCCTGCTCTACGTCGCCTTCGTGGGTGTCCTGATCGCCTTGGGGGTCCAGGCGATCGTCGTGCTCGTCGTCGCCGGTGGCCTCCTGCTGGTGCAGTACTTCCTGTCCGACAAGATCGCGCTGTTCGCGATGCACGGCAGAGAGGTCTCCCCGCAGGAGGCGCCGGAGCTGCACGGGCTGATCGACCGGCTCAGCGCGATCTCCAACACCCCTAAGCCCAGGGTGGCCATCGCCGACAGCGACGTGCCCAACGCCTTCGCCACCGGCCGCGACCAGAAGCACTCCGTCGTCTGCGTCACCACCGGCCTGCTGCGACGGCTGGACCCGATCGAGCTCGAAGGCGTCGTCGCGCACGAGATGTCGCACGTCGCCCACCGCGACGTCGCGGTCATGACCATCGCCTCGTTCCTCGGCATCGTCGCCGGGCTGATGACGCGGTTCGCCCTGTACACCGGGCTCGGCCGCGACCGCGGCAACAACAACGGCCCGCCCATCGGGCTCATCATCATGCTGGTCTCGCTGGTGGTGTACGCGATCAGCTTCCTGCTCACCCGCGCGCTGTCGCGCTACCGCGAGCTGTCGGCCGACCGCGCCGGCGCGCTGCTCACCCAGCGTCCCTCGGCGCTCGCCAGCGCCCTGATCAAGGTCACCGGCGAGATGTCGCGCATCCCGACCCGCGACCTGCGCGAGGCGCAGCCGTTCAACGCCTTCTTCTTCGCCCCCGCCCTGTCGGCAAGGAACGCCGGGGCGAGCCTCGCCGCGCTGTTTGCCACGCACCCGCCGCTGGAGCGCCGGCTGGAGCAGCTCAGCGCCATCGCCGCCCAGCTCGGCCGGGGTGCCTGATCCGATGGGCTGGCTGGACGCGCTGCTCGGGCGCAGCAAGCCCGTCAAACCCGACCTCGACGCGCTGTTCGCCCTGCCCTCCGCGGCCGTGACGCTCCAGGCCGCCACCGGGGCCACGCCCACCGGCCTCGGCTCGGTCTGCTTCCGCGCGGCCGAGGGCGGGGCCTTCGCCACCCTCGAGCAGGACATCAGTGCGCTGCTCGGCGAGTCCGAGGTCGAGCGGTCCCAGGACTCCTACGGCTACACCTGGTTGCTCGCGCGCAGGCCGCCCGACGACCTCGCCGCCCTGGTGACCGACCTGCACGGCATCAACTCCTCGCTGGAGTCCGCCGGCTTCGGCCCCTCGCTGCTGTGCTCGATGGTCACCTTCACCATGCCCGACGGTCAGGGCTCCGACGGTCGGCGCCCCGACGGTCACGGCCTCGCGCTCGTCTACCTGTACAAGCAGGGCACCTTCTATCCCTTCGCCCCGCTCCCCGGCGAGCGCAGGGACAACGCCCTCGAACTCCAGGTCCGCGGCGCAATCTCCGGCGACCTCAAGATCGAGCCCGACCTGTCCCGCTGGTTCCCCCTCTGGGGCGCCCCCGGGTTCTAGCGGATCAGTCGATCCTTCTCGGCCTTAGATAGGCGGATCAAGGGGTATACCTGCGGCGATTCAGCCGTCGCCGGGAGGATACAGGTGGCAGTGACCGAGCAGGGCCGCGTCGGCGCGGCGGCAGATGCGAGTGCAAGGGGCGGGTTCCGGGGGCTGGTGCCACGGGTGCTGTCGGTGTGCATGGGCGTCGCCGCCCTGTACTCCGCGGCCATCGCGATCGCCGCCCCGTTGCGCAGCATGCTCGGGCCGGTCACCGGCCTCATCGAGACCGCGGTCTTCCCCGTGGAACCGAACCTCGGGTACGCGGTGTTCCTGGGGATCCTGGCCGGGGCCCTGGCCCGCCGCAAACGCGCCGCGTACGGCGTCGTCACCGTCATCTTCGTGCTGCTGGTGCTGGGCAACCTCGTGGTCGTGCTGTCCTCGTCGCTGACGCCCGACCTGGTCGACGAGTACTCCCTCACCGGCCAGGTCGTCGCCGCCGACGTCAACCTCGTGATCTCGGCCCTCGTCCTCGGCGTGCTCGCCGCGGCGCACGACGAGTTCTTCGCCCCCACCCGGCGCGCGTCCTTCAGGAAGGCCCTGCTCACGCTGGGGTCGCTGCTCGGCGTCTCTTTCGCGGTCGGGTACACGCTGGTCACGCTCTTCCCCGGCACGCTCAAGCCGGGCGACCACCTTCCCTGGACGGTGGAACACACCCTCGGCGGGGTCGTCACCCTCGACTTCTACCGCGCCGGGCGCCCGCCGTCGTGGGTCAACCTCGTGATCGGCCTGCTCAGCGCGGTCGCGGTGCTGGTCGCGTTCGCCGTGCTGTTCCGGTCCCAGCGGGCCCGCGCCGAGCTGCCCGCCGAGAGCGAGGAGCGCGTCAGGGCGCTGCTGCGGGCGTACGGCGCGCGCGACTCGCTCGGCTACTTCGCCACCCGCCGCGACCGCGCCGTCATCTTCTCGCCCAGCGGCAAGGCGGCGGTCTCCTACCGGGTGGTCGCCGGGGTGTGCCTGGCCGGGGGAGACCCGATCGGCGACGTCGAGGCATGGGGGCACGCGATCCGGGCCTGGATGGACGAGGCCCGCCGCTACGGCTGGGCGCCCGCGGCGATCGGCCCCAGCGAGGCCGCCGCCCACGCCTACGCCCGCGCCGGGCTGCGGGTGCTGGAAGTCGGCGACGAGGCCGTCATCGAGGTCGCGGCGTTCGGCCTGGAGGGCCGCGAGATGCGCGGGGTGCGCCAGGCTGTCAACCGGGTGCGGCGCGCGGGCTTCACGCTGCGGGTCCGCCGGCACGCCGACCTGACGCCCGAGGAGATGCGCCACGTCATCGACCGCGCCGCCGCCTGGCGCGACACCCGCGCCGAGCGGGGGTTCTCGATGGCCCTCGGACGGCTCGGCGACCCGGCGGACGGCGCGTGCGTGCTGGTGGAGGCCAGGGACGCCGAGGGAGGGCTCGCCGCGATCCTGTCGTTCGTGCCGTGGGGCGAGGACGGGCTGTCGCTGGACCTGATGCGCCGCGACCGCGGCTCCGACAACGGGCTCATGGAGTTCATGGTCGCCGGGCTGGTGGCCGAGGCCGGGTCGCTCGGCGTCAAGCAGATCTCCCTCAACTTCGCCATGTTCCGGTCGGTGTTCGAGGGCGGGGCGCGGCTCGGCGCCGGGCCGGTGCTGCGGCTGTGGCGGTGCACCCTGCTGTTCCTGTCACGGTGGTGGCAGCTCGAATCGCTCTACCGGGCCAACGCCAAGTACCGCCCGGTGTGGACGCCGCGGTTCATCGCCTTCGAGGACACCCGCGACCTGCCCAAGGTGGGGCTCGCCTCGGTGATCGCCGAGGGCTTCCTGGCCGTCCCGCGCGTCTTCGGCCCACGCCGCTCCTGAGGTCGGCGCCGCTCCTGAGATCCGCCGCTGTTGGGACCGGACGCGCGCGTCCCCCCGGCCCGTCCTGGGGCTGCGGCCGTCCTGGGATTGGTCAAGTTCCCGCCGCGTGCGGAGGCGGCTCGCCGGAGCGGCGCGCGCCCGGTGGTGGCATGTGCTTCATGACTGTGCTCATGATGCGCGTGACCGGATTGAGTGTCGTGCTGGCGGCCGCCGGCGTCGTCTTCGCGGGACCGCAGGCGGCGCACGCGTCTCCGGGGCCCGCCGATCCGACGGCCCCCGCGGTCTCGGCCGGTGAACCGGCGGAGCTCGGCGTAGTGGGCCGGGGGAGCGTCCGGGCCACGCCGGACGTGATGCGGCTCAGCGTCGGCGTGGAGGTGCGCAGGGACAAGGCAGGCGCGGCGTTCGCGGCCGTGAAGGAGGGCGCCGCCAGGCTGACCGACGCCCTCATCGCCGCCGGGGTGGCCCGGCAGGACCTGCGGACCAACGACCTGTCCCTCGGCACGGAGTACGAGAAGTACCCGAAGGTCGTCGGGTACCGCGCCTCGCAGGGCGTCGAGGCGCTGGTCCGTGACCTGTCGAAGGCCGACGCCGTCATCGACGCGGTGGCCGCGGCGGGCGACGAGGTGCGGCTGAGCGGCCTCTCCTTCGAGATCTCCCGGACCCACGCCCTGCTGAAGGAGGCCCGCGCGGCGGCGTACCGCGACGCGCGGGCCAAGGCCGAGCAGTACGCCGCCCTGGCCGGCCGGCAGGTCGGCCGGGTCATGAAGCTGGAGGAGGAGGGCGACAGCGCCCCTCCTCGCTTCGCGATGGCCGAGAAGGCCTCGGTCAGCCCGGGTCAGGGCACGATCACCATCATCGTGCGGGCGATCTACGAGCTGGTGTGACGGGGGCGCCCGCCCGGGTCAGGGGAGGGCGAGCATGCGGTCGAGGGCGAGCTTGGCCCAGGAGGTGGTCTCCGGGTCCACGGTGATCTGGTTGACGACCTGGCCCTCGACCAGGGACTCCAGCGCCCAGACCAGGTGCGGCAGGTCGATGCGGTTCATCGTCGAGCAGTAGCAGACCGTGCGGTCCAGGAAGGTCACGGTCTTGTCAGGGTGCGCGGCCGCGAGCCGCTTGACCAGGTTGAGCTCGGTGCCGACCGCCCACGCCGACCCGGCCGGGGCCGCTTCCAGCGTCTTGATGATGTACTCGGTCGACCCGACCTGGTCGGCCTTGGTGACCACGTCGTGCCGGCACTCGGGGTGGACCAGCACGTTGACCCCGGGGATGCGCGCCCGCACCTCGTCCACGCAGTCGGCGGTGAAGCGGCCGTGCACCGAGCAGTGGCCGCGCCACAGGATCATCTTGGCGTCCCTGAGCTGCTGGTCGGTGAGGCCGCCGTTCGGGCGGTGCGGGTTGTAGACCACGCAGTCGTCCAGGGAGAAGCCCATCTCCAGGACGGCCGTGTTGCGCCCGAGGTGCTGGTCGGGCAGGAAGAGCACCTTCTCGCCCTGCTCGAACGCCCAGGTCAGCGCGCGCCTGGCGTTGGAGGACGTGCAGACCGCGCCGCCGCCCCGCCCGCAGAACGCCTTGATGTCGGCCGAGGAGTTCATGTACGTGATCGGGACGGTGACGTCGGCGAGGCCGAGGTCGGTCAGGACGTCCCAGGCCTCTTCGACCTGGTCGAACGTCGCCATATCGGCCATGGAGCACCCGGCGGCCATGTCGGGGAGGATCACCCGCTGGTCATCGCCGGTCAGGATGTCGGCCGACTCGGCCATGAAGTGGACGCCGCAGAAGACGATGTACTCGGCCTCGGGACGGGCGGCCGCGTCCCTGGCCAGCTTGAAGGAGTCGCCGGTCACGTCGGCGAACTGGATGACCTCGTCGCGCTGGTAGTGGTGGCCGAGCACGAACAGCCTGTCGCCGAGGGTGGCCTTGGCCTTCACCGCGCGCGCCACGAGATCCGGATCGGACGCCGGGGGCAGTTCCCCGGGACAGTCGACGCCGCGCTCGCTGTGCGGGTCGGTGCCCTGGCCGAGGACGAAGAGAGGGATCCCGGTGTCGAGAGTGGTCACGGCTGTACACCTCTTGTGGGGACTTATCGTCTAGTTGACGACTAATCATGACACATGGCGGCGGCTCGATATTCCCGAGGGTGCGGAGTTCGGAGCGTGAGACAGGAATGTGTAGTGGTCCCCAGGTGTTGGTAGCGTCTAAGTGAGACCTCAGAACAAGGCCACCGTCCCCTCGTGGGGGCGTTGGGGCAGACGGGGAGTCAACAGATGACGGTTGAGAGCAGCGAGACCACGCAGCAGGGCTTGATGCTGACCGACGCGGCCGCGGCCAAGGTGCGCAGCCTGCTCGAGCAGCAGGGTGAGGAGGGCCTCCAGCTCCGTGTCGCGGTGCAGCCCGGCGGCTGCTCCGGCCTGCGCTACCAGCTCTTCTTCGACGACCGCTCGATGGACGGGGACGTCGTCTCCGACTTCGGCGGCGTCAGTGTCGTCACCGACCGCATGAGCGCTCCGTACCTCACGGGCGCCACGGTCGACTTCGTCGACACGATCGAGAAGCAGGGCTTCACGATCGACAACCCGAACGCCACGGGTTCCTGCGCCTGCGGCGACTCGTTCAACTAAAGAACGGGTCGCCACCGCCCCGCCCGGAGGGAGATCGCCGGGCGGGGTTCAGGCATGCCCGGAGGCGGTTCGGGTCTCGCCGGGCATGCCCGCCGGCCGGCCACCCCACCCGGGACGGTCCCGAGGTCGCTCCGCGCTCCTGGGAGCTCTAGGGGGTCTCCGCGTCCCCGCAGGTGACGAAAGCCACAATTTTGGCGCGAGCCGCCCGGACGGGCCGATCAAGATCGTCGGCGGCGCGGTCGTATCGCTATGGCCGGTGTTTCCGTGTCATATTCTTGGCGAGCTCAACGAGGCTGACCGACGCCGACCGTGGCCGACGGCCGTGGCTGAAAACGAGGAGAGCGACCCGTGCGCATCGCCGTCACCGGCTCCATCGCGACCGACAATCTGATGACGTTCCCGGGCAGCTTCGGGGAACAGCTCATCGCCGAGCAGCTCGACCGCGTCTCACTGTCCTTCCTCGTCGACGATCTGCAGATCCGGCGCGGGGGCGTGGCCGCCAACATCGCGTTCGGCATGGGCTGCCTGGGCTTGAAGCCGCTCCTGGTGGGCGCGGTCGGCGACGACTTCGCCGACTACCGCTCCTGGCTGGAGCGCCACGGCGTCGACTGCGACTCGGTGCACGTCTCCCGGACACGCCACACGGCCCGATTCCTGTGCACCACCGACGAGCACCACAACCAGATCGCGTCCTTCTACACCGGCGCGATGGCCGAGGCGCGCGAGATCGAGCTGCAGCCCGTCGCCGACCGCGTGAACGGCCTCGACCTGGTGCTGATCAGCCCGAACGACCCTGACGCGATGTTCCGCCACACCGACGAGTGCCGCCAGCGCGGCATCCCCTTCGCGGCCGACCCCTCCCAGCAGCTCGCCCGCATGGGCGGCGACGAGATCAAGTCGCTGGTCGAGGGCGCGGCCTACCTCTTCACCAACGACTACGAGAAGGCCCTGGTCGAGCAGAAGACCGGCTGGTCGGACGAAGAGGTTCTGGAGCGCGTCGGCGTGCGGGTGACCACCCTCGGCCCGAAGGGCGCGCGCATCGACCGCAAGGGCGAGCCGTCCATCCACGTCCCCCCGGCCCCCGAGCTGGGCAAGGTCGACCCGACCGGCGTCGGCGACGCCTTCCGCGCGGGCTTCCTGTCGGCCCTCGCCTGGGGCGCGTCGCTGGAGCGCTGCGGCCAGGTCGGCAACCTCATCGCCACCCACGTGCTCGAAGAGGTCGGCGGCCAGGAGTACAAGCTCGGCAAGCAGGGCTTCCTGGACCGTTTCTCGGCCTCGTACGGCCCCGAGGCCGCCGCCGAGATCGCCTCGCACCTGTCCTGCCACTACGCCTGACCCGCTGGGGCCTCCAAAGCGCCCCGAACCCGCCGTGCCGAAGGCGCGGCCATGAACAGAGTTCGGGGCGCGGCGGTGTTCTGGAGTCCTTGTCGGCAAGGGCGGATGAACGCCGCCAAAAGGGGAGCCCCGAACCGCCGCGCCGGAGGCGCGGCAACAGGCACAGTCAGTAGTTGCGCCGCACGTGGATGGCCCAGCCTCCCTGGGGCAGGTCGTAGCTGCCCATATGGTGGTGGGACTTCAGACGGCACCACGCCGGCACGTCGGTGAACGCCGCGGGATCGTCGGCGAGCACGGCGACGGTCGCGTTCATCGGCACGTCGTTGATCTGCTGCGCCAGCATGATGATCGGGATCGGGCACTTGCGCCCGAGCGCGTCGATCGTCAGCGCCACCTCGGGCGGCGCGGCCGCCTCCTGACGCGGAGCCTCCTCGGCGTCCCGCCGCCTGGCCATCACGACCGCGTCCTTTTCCCGGCGCGGGACACGTGGCCGCTCATGGCGACTCGACCCCGACGGCGGCGCGGACGCGCCGGACGATGTCCGGGAGGACGGCCAGGAAGCGGTCGACGTCCGCCTCGGACGCGTCCCGGGGCAGGGACACCCGGACGTTCCCGTGCGTGAGCACTCCCATGGCCTCCAATACGTGTGATGGTCGTAGCGTACTCGCCGTGCACGAACTACCGGACGATACGGCGAATCCGGACCTATCCAACTCTGTCAGTATCGCCTCACCGGCCACGTAAAGACACGAAAAGGTGACGATGTGCGGCGCCCGCTCGACCGGGTCGCCGACCACCTCGACGTCGGACACCAGCCGGGGCACGGCCTCGCGGATGCGGTCGACCAGCGCCGACAGCCGGGCGTTGTCCCGCTCGGCCTCGGCCACGCGCGCCTTGAGCGCCGCCACCGCCGCCACGACGGCCGGGACGTTCTCGAAGCCCGGCACCCGGCGCCGCTCCCGCTCGTCCTCCGGCAGCGGCGAGCGCCACCGCGTGCCCTTGCGCACCGCCAGCACTCCCACCCCGGCCGGGCCGCCCCACTTGTGCGCGCTGGCCGCCAGCACCGACCACCCGGGCGGGACGGGCAGCCGCCCGAGCGTCTGCGCCGCGTCCACGAGCAGCGGCACCCCGGCCGCCCGGCACGCCTCCGCCACCCGCGCCACCGGCTGGAGCGTGCCGACCTCATGGTTGGCCGTCTGCAGGCAGGCCAGAGCGGTGCCCTCCCGCGCCACGGCCGCCGCGAACTCCTCCGGGTCGACCCGGCCCGTCAGCCCGACCCCGACGACGTCCAGCTCGCCGCCCTCGCGCTGGTGGACGGCCCCCGCATGCAGCACGCTGGAATGCTCCACGGCGCCGGTGACCATGCGGCGGCCCGCGCGGCGGCGGCCGAGCAGCGTCCCGAGCACCCCGAGGTGGATCGCCTGGGTGCCGGATGAGGTGAAGGACACCTCGTCCGGCCGCGCGCCGATCACCTCGGCGGCCTCCTCACGCGCCCGCTCCAGCAGCATGCGCGAGCGCCGCGCCGCGCCGTATAGCCGGGCGGGGTCGGCCGCGTCGAGGGCGCCGATCAGCGCCTCGCGCGCGGCGGGATGCAGGGGTTCGGTGGAGGCCGCGTCGAAGTACGCCACGCGTTCATGGTCGCACCGGCGCCGGGTACGGGCGTCGGCGGGCCGGGGGAGCGGGGGCCGCGAGCGGGCAGGTCGCGACGTGCCCGGCACGTTCACGGGGGCTGAGAAGGAGGGCGGGCCCAGTGCGCGCTAATGTGTCCCCCAGCGTGACGTGAGACAACTTAGAACGCGAATCCCGTTTGAGATCGTGAATCTGGAAACGACCGCCCAGGAGGGGGACTCTTGGGCTTTAACTGTGGAGTAGGCGATCCGTGAGTCCGACCCGCCGTTCTACACGGCGCCCGTTGGCACGCAGGGTGCCGCGCGCCGCCGCTCTGGCGGTGCTGCTGGTGTCCCTGACGGCGTGTGGAGGGCCTGGCACGTGGTCTCGTGCCGGCATGCCCGAGGGTGTCACCAAGGAGGCCGACATTGCCCAGAATCTCTGGAACGGTGCCTGGATCGCCTCCCTCGCCGTAGGTGTCGTCGTCTGGGGCCTGATCATCTGGGCCTGCGTGTTCCACCGCAAGCGGAAGAACTCGCCCGACGCGCTGCCGCCCCAGGTGCGCTACAACCTGCCGATCGAGATCCTCTACACGACGGTCCCGATCATCATGGTGGCGGTGTTCTTCTACTTCACCGCGCGTGACGAGAACGCGATCGTCGCGGTGTCGAAGAATCCCGACGTCAAGGTCAAGGTCGAGGGCTTCCAGTGGAGCTGGCGCTTCACCAGCGAGTACAACGGCAAGACCGTCAGCGTCGTCGGCACACCCGCCAAGAAGCCCGAGCTGGTGCTCCCGGTGAACAAGAAGGTCCAGTTCGACCTCGTCTCGCCGGACGTGAACCACTCGTTCTGGGTTCCCGCGTTCCTGTTCAAGCGTGACGTCATTCCCGGGGTCAAGAACGTCTTCGAGATCCAGACGCTCGACAAGACCGGCACCTTCGCCGGGCGCTGCGCCGAGCTCTGTGGCGTCGACCACAGCCGCATGCTCTTCTCGGTGAAGCTCGTGCCCCAGGAGCAATACGACACGTACGTCAACCAGGCTGGGAGTGCCCAGTGACCGCCGCTAGCGAACCGCTCCACGGAGGCGTCCCCGCGAGGCGCGCCCGCAAGGGGAACGTCATCGTCCGGTGGATGTCCTCCACCGACCACAAGGTGATCGGGCACCTGTACCTGATCACGTCTTTCGTGTTCTTCCTGATCGGCGGCGTCATGGCGCTGATCATGCGCGCCGAGCTCGCGCAGCCGGGCCTCGAGTTCGTGAGCAACGAGCAGTTCAACCAGTTGTTCACGATGCACGGCACGATCATGCTGCTGATGTTCGCGACCCCGCTGTTCGCGGGCTTCGCCAACGAGCTGATGCCGCTGCAGATCGGCGCCCCCGACGTCGCGTTCCCGCGCCTCAACATGGTGAGCTACTGGCTCTACCTGTTCGGCAGCACGATCGCCGTCTCGGGCTTCTTCACCCCCGACGGCGCCGCCTCCTTCGGCTGGACGGCCTACACGCCGCTGTCGGACGCCGTGTCCTCGCCCGGCCTCGGCGGCGACCTGTGGATCATGGGTCTGTCGATGTCCGGCATCGGAACCATCCTCGGCGCGGTGAACTTCATCACGACGATCGTCACCATGCGCGCGCCCGGCATGACGATGTTCCGCATGCCGATCTTCACCTGGAACATCCTGCTCACCAGCATCCTGGTGCTGCTGGCCTTCCCGGTGCTGGCCGCCGCCCTGCTCGCCCTCGAGGCGGACCGTCATCTCGGGGCGCACATCTTCGACTCGACGACCGGCGGTGCGATGCTCTTTCAGCACCTGTTCTGGTTCTTCGGTCACCCCGAGGTGTACATCATCGCGCTGCCGTTCTTCGGCATCATCACCGAAGTGCTCCCGGTCTTCAGCCGCAAGCCGGTCTTCGGCTACATCAGCCTCATCGGCGCGACCATCTCCATCGCGGGCCTGTCCGTGGCGGTGTGGGCGCACCACATGTTCGTGACCGGCCAGGTCCTGCTGCCGTTCTTCTCGTTCATGACCTTCCTCATCGCCGTCCCGACCGGGGTGAAGTTCTTCAACTGGATCGGCACGATGTGGCGGGGCCACCTGTCGTTCGAGTCGCCGATGCTCTTCGCGGTCGGCTTCCTGGTGACGTTCCTGTTCGGCGGCCTGACCGGTGTCATCCTGGCCTCGCCCCCGCTGGACTTCCAGGTCAGCGACTCCTACTTCGTCGTCGCGCACTTCCACTACGTGGTCTTCGGCACCGTCGTGTTCGCGATGTTCTCCGGGTTCTACTTCTGGTGGCCGAAGTTCACCGGCAAGATGCTCAACGACACGCTCGGCAAGTTCCACTTCTGGACGTTGTTCATCGGCTTCCACACGACGTTCCTGGTGCAGCACTGGCTCGGCGCCGAAGGCTTCCCGCGCCGCTACGCCGACTACTCGGCGGCGGACGGCTTCACCGACCTGAACGTCGTGTCCTCGGTCGGCGCGTTCATCCTGGGCGCCTCGACGCTGCCGTTCCTGTACAACGTGTGGCGCACCGCGCGCACGGCGCCCAAGGTGCTCGTCGACGACCCGTGGGGCTTCGGCAACTCCCTGGAGTGGGCCACGTCCTGCCCGCCGCCCCGGCACAACTTCACGTCGCTGCCGCGGATCCGGTCGGAGCGCCCCGCCTTCGACCTGCACAACCCGCCCGCGCCCGTCCCTGACAAGGAACTGGAGGAGGCCCGATGAAGGTTCAGGGGTGGATGTTCGTCCTGTGCGGCATCTTCTTCGCCGCCGTGGACCTCGTGTACTGGTTCTGGTCCAAGGAGCCGACGGGCACGACCGCGCTGGCCATCTCGGTCGGCCTGGCGCTCATGATCGGCTACTACCTGCTCTACACGGCCCGCCGTATCGGCGCCCAGCCCGAGGACAGGAAGGACGCCGAGATCAGCGACGGCGCCGGCGAGCTCGGGTTCTTCAGCCCGTCGAGCTGGTGGCCGCTGTTCGTCTGCCTCGCCGCCGCCCTGATGACCGTCGGGTTCATCATCGGCTGGTGGATGTTCATCATCGGCGCGTTCGCGGTGATCATGACCAGCATCGGCTTCGTCTTCCAGTACTACCGGGGCCACTTCTCGCACTGATCGCCCTCTGATCTACGCGCCCGCCCCGGCGCCAGGCCACATGTCGCGGGCGGCGGGCGGTTCCCCCAAGGGACCGCCCGCCGCCCGCGATTCTTTTTTGGCGTGTCGTACCCGCCTTTCTCCCATCGGGCGCGGTACGCGACCGGGTGTAACCGGGTAATAACTCCCAAGGAGTGATCCATCGGAGACGGGGGAGACGTCACGTGGGACACGTCGAAATCCGGGTGGTCGCCCTTGGCACGGGGGCGCTGGCCCTGCTTCTGGCAAGTGCTTGTGCGAGTTCCGGCACCCAGAAGGGCGCCGAAGGTTCACGTCAGGACGTGGCTGTGAGCGTCTCTCCGGGCAACGGGGCCACCCAGGTGGCCCCTGAGCTGCCCGTCACGGTCGGAGCCGTCAACGGCGCGCTCAGGAGCGTCAGCGTGCGCACGGCGTCGGGGAACACGCCGGTCGAGGGCGTGCTGAGCGCGGACCGCACCCAGTGGCGCAGCAAGCGCGCCATGTCCCCGGGCGAGACCTACAAGATCACGGCTGTGGCCGTGGGGCCCGGCGGCACCAAGGAGGTGACCAGCGAGTTCTCCACGCTCAAGGCCACCAAGGTGTTCGCCGTCCACAAGATCCTTCCCAACAAGGACATCACCGGCCTCACCGTCGGCATCGGCATGCCGATCATGCTGACCTTCGACCAGCCCATCACCGACCGCGTGTCGGTCGAGCGCAACCTCATGGTGCAGGCGTCCAAGCCGGTCGAGGGGGCGTGGCACTGGTTCGACGACAAGTCGGTGTCCTTCCGTCCCAAGCAGTGGTGGCCGGCGCACACCAAGGTCAAGCTCATCGCCCACCTGGCCGGCGTCCGCGGCGGGCCCGGGATGTACGGCGGGCAGGACTACGTCCGCGAGTTCGAGATCGGGCGCGCGCAGATCAGCCATGCCGACACCACGAGCCACCAGATGACGATCAGGCGCGACGGCAATGTCGTCAGGTCGGTGCCCCTCAGCGCCGGTCAGGGCGGCTCCTGGAAGTACTACACGACCAACGGCGTCCACCTGGCGATGTCGCGGGAGGACGTCACCACGATGACCTCCCCGGACGCCGGTCCCGGCCAGCCGGGGTACTACAGCCAGACCGTGTACGACACCGTGCGGATCTCCGACACCGGCGAGTACGTCCACGGCGCGCCCTGGTCGGTGGGCTCCCAGGGCAACTCCAACGTCAGCCACGGCTGCATCAACATCAGCCCGTCCAACGCCAAGTGGTTCAAGGAGACGACGCTCATCGGCGACCCGATCATCGTGAGCGGCTCCCCGCGCCAGCTCGACCCGGGCAACGGATGGGGGCACTGGCAGGAGCCCTGGCAGCAGTGGCTCCGGTGGAGCGGCCTGCGCTCCGGTTTCACCACCGAGGCCCTGACCGCCCACCACGAACCCAGCACCGGCATCCCCGCGAGCGAGTCGAAGAAGAAGGTGACGTCCTGACGGCCGCTCCTCGGCACGGCGCACACAGAAAGAGGGGGCCTGGGCGATGCCGCCCGGGCCCCCTCTGTACGTCCAGCTCTGCAGGTCCCAGCGACCTCAGTGGCCGATGGACTTGGACTCGTTCCCCGCGCCCACGCCGGCGTGGCCGTGGCCCTCGCCGTGGTGACCGTCGGTCTCCAGCGAGATCGACTCGGCGTCGGCCGAGTAGGTCTGGCTGAGCTTGGCCCTGAGCCGCCCGAGCGGGTTGCGCATGCCCTTGGGGGGCACGCCCTCGCCGTCCGGGGACGCCTCGACGGAGGGGATGTGCTTCTTGCCCTGGACGTGGGCCGCCAGGTCCGCGGCCGGGGGAACGTGCACCTCGATGTACTCGCCGTGGGGCAGGCGCTTGATGACGCCGGACTCCACGCCGTGCAGCAGCGTCTCCTGGTCCCTGCGCTGCAGGCCGATGCAGAAGCGGTACGTCACGAAGTACGCGATGGCCGGCCCGACGAAGATGGCGATGCGGCCGACCTCGGTCGTGGTGTACAGCGGGATGTGGAACGTCGAGGAGATCTCGTCGTTGGCGCCCAGCAGCCACAGGATGCCGTAGAACGCGATCGCCGAGATGCCGATCGAGGTGCGGTGCGGGTTGTTGCGCGGCCGGTCGGCGATGTGGTGCTCACGGTCGTCCCCGGTGATCCACCGTTCGGCGAACGGGTAGAGCGCCAGGCCGGTCATGATGATGCCCATGGGCACCAGGGCCGGGATGAGCACGCTCAGCGGCAGCGTGTGCCCGAGGAAGTTGATCTCCCAGGCGGGCATCAACCGCAGCGCGCCCTCCAGGAAGCCCATGTAGAAGTCGGGCTGCGACCCCGCCGAGATGTCCGCCGGGGTGTACGGGCCGAACAGCCAGATCGGGTTGATCTGGGCGAACGTTCCGAGCAGCGCCAGGGCGCCGAACGTGAACAGGAAGTACGCGCCCGCCTTGATCATGAAGGTCGGGTAGAACGGCGCGCCGACCACGTTGGTCTCGGCGCGGCCCTTGCCCGGCATCTGCGTGTGCTTCTGCACCCACATGAGGATCATGTGCGCGGAGATCAGCGCCAGCAGGATGCCCGGGATCAGCAGGATGTGCAGGCTGTAGAACCGGGAGATCACGTCCTCGCCGGGGTACTCCCCGCCGAACAGGAAGAACGTGATGTAGGTGCCCACCAGCGGGATCGAGATCGCGACGCCCTCGGTGATCCGCAGGCCCGCGCCGGACAGCAGGTCGTCCGGCAGGGAGTAGCCGGTGAGGCCCTCCGCGAGCGCCAGCGTGAGCAGCAGCACGCCGATGATCCAGTTGAGCTCACGCGGCTTGCGGTACGCCCCGGTGAAGAACACGCGGAGCATGTGCACCATCATGCCCGCCACGAACAGCAGCGCCGCCCAGTGGTGGATCTGACGGATCAGCAGGCCGCCGCGCACGTCGAAGCTGATGTGCAGCGCCGACGCGTAGGCCTCGGACATGTGGACGCCCACGAGCTGCTCGTACGCGCCGTTGTAGACGACCTCGCCCATGCTCGGCTTGAACCAGAACGTCAGGAACGTACCGGTCAGGAGCAGGATGATGAACGAGTAGAGCGCGATCTCACCGAGCAGGAACGACCAGTGGTCCGGGAAGACCTTGCGAAGGTTGCGCTTGAGGAAGTTCCCGGCGCCGAGGCGATCGTCGAGGAAGGTCGACGCGCCGGCGATGGGCTTCGGAACGGTGTCCAGGCTCATGCCTGCCCCCTAGCTTCCGCCTCCGCGTCCCCGCGCTCCCAGAAGCTCGGGCCCACCGGGACGTTGAAGTCGCTCTGTGCGATCAGGTACCCCTCGTTGTCGACACCGATCGGCAACTGGGGCAGAGGACGGGCCGCAGGGCCGAAAATGACCTTGGCACCGTCGGCCGCGTCGAAGGTGGACTGGTGGCACGGGCAGAGGATGTGGTGCGTCGTCTGCTCGTACAACGCCGCCGGACAACCCACGTGGGTGCAGATCTTGGAGTAGGCGACGATGCTGTCATGCGTCCAGTTCAGGTTGACGCCGGGCTTGAGGTCCTCGGGCCTGAACTTGATGAGGATCAGCGTGGCCTTCGCCAGGGCGTTGAGGTCGTCCTCGTGCCCTTCCGGCACCACCGACAGGATGCCGCCGGGGGAGTTGAAGTCCGCCGCGCGGATCGGCTGGCGGGTCCCCTCGACCATCAGGCGAAGGCCCTTCTTCCACACCGTGTGCCGCAGCGAGGTGCCGGGCAGCGGGCCGAGGTCCTTGAGCAGCACCAGCGGCAGCAGGCCGAGCGGCGCCGACGCCAGCAGGAGCGTGCGGCGCAGCATCTTGTGCCGCAGCAGCCCGCTCTCGTTCGCGCCCTCGAGGAAGGTCTTGGCGACCTCCTCGCGCGTCGCGGAGCCGGAGGCCATCGGGTGGCGCTGCTGGACCAGCGTGTACTTCGGCATGATCTGACGGGCCCAGACCACCAGCCCCGCCGCCAGCGACAGCAGCGCGACGGCCAGCGAGCCGCCGAGCGCGAGGTTGGAGGTCGCCGTCTTCTCGACCGAGCCGACCTGGAAGATCACGTAGGACGCCACGAAGCCGACCGCGGCGACGAACGTCAGCAGGAACAGCAGCGAGGCCCGGCGCTCGCCCTTGCGGGCGTCCGCCGGGTCGGGGTACTTGACCTCGCCTACCACCGGCTCGTCGGCCGTGTGCTCGTCGTGCTCGTCGTGCTCGCCGTGCGCGACGGCCGCGGCGTGCCCGTTGCCCTGGGGACGCGCGCCCGCGTCGGGGCCGAGCAGGGAGTCGCCGCCGCGCGGCGGGGGCGTGCCGATGACGCGCCGCGGAACCCGCGGGCTCTCGCCCGGCTCGATCCCACCCGGCTCGATCTCATTCGGATTGTCAGTCATGGTTGACCTGCCGCTTCTTCGCGGTGATCCAGATGGCGGCGATGATCAGCAGGCTCAGGCCGCCGACCCACGCCACGAGGCCCTCGGTGACCGGGCCGATGCGGCCGAGGCCGTTACCGCCCGGGTTCGGCTCGTGACGGACGCCCACGATGTAGGCGATCATGTCGCGCTTCTGCTCGGGGGTGATCGTGCTGTCGTTGAACACCGGCATCGCCTGCGGGCCCGTGGCCATCGCCTCGTAGATCTGCGTCGGCGAGGCGGGCTCCAGGGACGGCGCGTACTTGCCGTAGGTCAGCGCGCCGCCGGCGCCCACGAAGTTGTGGCACTGGATGCAGTTCGCCCGGAACAGCTCGCCGCCCTTGGCCGGGTCGCCCTTGGAGGGGTCGACGGCCTCCAGGGAGGGCTTGGTGGGGCCGCCGCCCAGCGACTGCACGTACGCCGCGAGTTGCCTGACGGTGTCGGGGTTCACCCACTCCGGGGGACGCTTGCGCGGGGCCTGGGGGCCGGGGTTCGCGAACGGCATGCGGCCGCTGGAGACCTGGAAGTCCACCGCGGCGGCGCCGACGCCGATGAGGCTCGGGCCCGAGGCACCGCCGGGCGCGTAGGAGCCCTCGGCGTTGAGGCCGTGGCAGCTCGCGCAGTGCGCCGCGAACAGCTCCTTGCCCGCGGCCACGTCGTCCGCCCTGCCGGAGGCGATCGCCGCGTCAGCCCGGTCGCCTCCGGGCATCAGCAGGGCGTACACCCCTCCGAGGAGGCTCAGGGCCAGAAGGAGGACGGCATATCGCGCGAGTGGATGCCGCCTCCGTGCGGTGATCGAGTTCACCGATATCCTCGTTCCGATCATTTGATGATGTAGATGGTCGCGAAGAGGCCGATCCAGACGACGTCGACGAAGTGCCAGTAGTAGGACACGACGATCGCGCTGGTGGCCTGCTCATGGGTGAAGCGCTTCGCGGCGTACGTGCGTCCCAGCATGAACAGGAACGCGATCAGGCCACCGGTCACGTGCAGGCCGTGGAAGCCCGTGGTCAGGTAGAAGACCGAGCCATAGGCGTTGGACGACAGGGTCAGGCCCTCTTCCACAAGGTTGTGGTACTCGTACAGCTGACCCCCGACGAACCACGCGCCCATGAGGAAGCTGACGACGTACCAGAACCGGAGCTTCCTGACCTGCCCCTTCTCGGCGGCCCACACGCCCAGCTGGCACGTCACACTCGACAGGACCAGAACGATCGTGTTGACAAGCGCGTACGGGACGTCCAGGTGGACGCCCTCGGGAAGAGTGGGCCATGGCCTGTCCAGGCCGAGGCTGACCGACCGGATCGTGAAGTACATCGCGAACAGCGCCGCGAAGAACATGAGCTCAGAGGACAGCCAGACGATCGTGCCGACGCTGACCAGGTTCGGCCTGCGGGACGATGGGGCTGTCGTCGTCGTGATTGCGGATGCTGTCGCCACGCGCAGCATTATTGCGGCTGTGATGGCCGGGTCGCCGCACGACCCCCCGCTAAGGGGCACTTCACTCGAATAAACCGGACATACGCCCGGATCCACGCCAAGTGTGACTCGTCTGGGATTCCGTCGGCGGGGACCGGTAGCATCCTTGGTGACCATACCTCGTCAATCGATAGTGAGCGCGACCGTGAGCATGAGGGTTCTCGTCTACAGCGACGACGCGGGCACCCGCGAGAAGGTGCGGCTGGCGATCGGACGGCGTCCGGCCGCAGACGTGCCCCTCGTCGAGATCATCGAGTGCGCCACCCAGCCCGCCGTCCTCAAGCGGCTCGACTCCGGCGAGATCGACGTCGCCGTGCTGGACGGCGCGGCCGTCCCCGCCGGCGGCATGGGCGTCTGCCGCCAGGCGAAGGACGAGGTGTACGACTGCCCGCCGATCTGCGTGATCGTCGAGCGCCGCGACGACCGCTGGCTCGCCGACTGGTCGCGCGCCGACGCCGTCGTGGCCCAGCCGATCGACCCCATCGCGCTCGCCGAGGCCGTCGCCGGCCTCATGCGGCGCCGCTCGGAAACCCGCATCTCCTCTCACTGACCTCTCACTGACGGAGACCCCCATGGACGCGCGCACCACGTGGCCCGCGCTGCTCACCGCCCTGCTGTCCCGCGAGCACCTCAGCGCCGACGAGACCGCCTGGGCCATGAGCGAGATCATGTCCGGGTCCGCGACGTCCGCCCAGATCGCGGGCTTCGTCACGGCTCTGCGCGCCAAGGGGGAGACGGTCGCGGAGGTGGCCGGCATCGCGCGCGCCATGCTCGACTACTCCACCCCCCTGAAGATCGACGGCCCGACGGTCGACATCGTCGGCACCGGCGGCGACCGCGCCCACACGGTCAACGTCTCGACGATGGCCGCCATCGTCGCGGCGGCGGCCGGGGCGCGCGTGGTCAAGCACGGCAACCGCGCGGCCTCCTCGTCCTGCGGGGCCGCCGACGTGCTCGAACACCTCGGCGTCGTCCTGGAGTTGTCGCCGGAGGCCGCCGCGCGCACCGCCGCCGACGCCGGCATCACGTTCCTCTTCGCGCCGGTCTACCACCCCGCGTTCCGCCACGCCGGGCCCACCCGCAAGGATCTCGGCGTGCCCACGGTCTTCAACTTCCTCGGCCCGCTCACCAACCCCGCCCGCCCGACGGCCCAGGCGATCGGCGTGTTCGACGCGCGCATGCTGCCGGTCGTCGCCGGTGTCTTCGCCGAGCGGGGCGTGTCCGCGCTGGTCTTCCGGGGCGACGACGGGCTGGACGAGCTGTCCACCGCCACGACCTCGACGGTCTGGGTGGTCGGGGACGGCACGGCCGTGGAGACGGGCTTCGACCCGCTGGACATCGGCGTCCCGCGCTCGGAGCCGGACGCGCTGCGCGGCGGCGACCGCGAGTTCAACGCCCAGGCGGTCCGCGACCTGGTCGGGGGCAAGACCGGGCCGGTGCGCGACGCCGTGCTGCTCAACGCGGCCGCCGCCCTGGTCGGTCTCGACTCACTCACCCCCGGCGTCGCCCAGTCCGGCGCCCCGGGCGAGGCCCTTGTCGCGGCCATGGGTTCGGCGTACGCGCGTGCCGCCGAGGCCGTCGACTCCGGGCGCGCGGCCGACACGCTGGCACGCTGGGTCGACATCAGCCGCTCCCACAAGTCCTGACCCTCCGCAGGACGCCGGCCGGGCTGCGCGACCGCGCCGCCCGCCCTGGTGCTCGGCTTCGCCCAGATGGCTGCCGCAAAGCCAGTGGTCCTTTCCTCCGCGGCTCCCACTGGCCGTGATCCCTCCTCCGGGAGGAGGCGTCTCCTTCACGGACGGCGCGAGATCCTCCCTGGAGGAGATGTCGCGATTTCGTGACATTTCTGCGTGCCCCGCTAGGGCACGCGTGGTGGTCCGTCGTCTCGCCCATCGCCGCCGTGCACGACGGCGCCGTCACCGCCGTCCCGCGTCCGGACGAGGTCCGCACGTCACGTCATGGCCCCCGCGGCGAGGCCGGTCCGGGTGAGCGACCTCGGACCGGGAACCGCGCATATAGCGGTAGCCGATCGCATGGATCCCTTCACTTGCGAAGAGCGTGTTTAGCCGACAGGTCAAACAGTGGAGCTCCCGAGGCGAGCGGTAAAGACTTGGCGGGTGCACCCATTGGATTCCAACGGCTTTGCCCCGCGCAGTGCCGAGGAGGTACGGACATGCCGTCGGTCTCCTCAATGGTGAATACCGGCATCGGCCGGGTTATTCGAGTGGTCCGCAGGTACAGGCCGGTCGGGACGGATGGAACCGCATTTCCGTCGATGGCCGTCGCTGGAGCGCCATTCTCGGGCCCGTGACCGTCTCCGTCGAGGAGACCGGCCGTCGCAGGCTCGCCGCAAACCGATGTTCCGCAGGCGCGGCAGTGTGATCACCAATCCTTCGGATCGCCTCTGCGATTTCCATTGTCCGGGCGTGGAGTGAGATATCGCCGCCGCCGTTTTTCCGCGAAGGAGTAGTGATGATGGTCGATTGGCGTGGACGTCGTCTGGAGGAGTTGTTCGCCGATCAGGTCGCCAGAACGCCCGGCAATACGGCGGTGTCGTTCGGGGACCGGTCGCTGAGTTACCGGGAACTCGACGCCGCCGCGGAGCGCTTGGCCGCATGGCTGATCGCCAAGGGCGCCGGCCCCGAGCGGTTCGTCGCCGTCATGCTGCCCCGCTCGATCGATTTGATCGTCGCCGTGCTCGCGGTGCTCAAGTCGGGCGCGGGATACGTGCCGATCGAGCCGGACACCCCGGCTGAGCGCGTCGCGTACGTGCTGGACGACGCGCGTCCCGTCCTCATGGTCACCGATTCCGAGACCGCCGGCCGGCTCCCCGGAGGCCGGGTGCCGAGGCTGCTGCTGGACGATCCGGAGACCGTGGCCGAACTCGCCGCCCCAGCCGGGGCGGCGGGTCGCGCCGGGCACCGGACGGCGGACGACCCCGCGTACATCATCTACACCTCGGGCTCGACCGGCCGCCCGAAGGGTGTGGTGATCCCGCACGGCAACGTGACCCGTCTCCTCAGCGCCACCGCCCACTGGTACGGCTTCGGCGAGCGGGACGTGTGGCCGCTGTTCCACTCGATCGCGTTCGACGTGTCGGTGTGGGAGTTGTGGGGCGCGCTGCTGCACGGCGGGCGCCTTGTGGTGGTCCCGCAGGCCGTGACCCGGTCACCGGCGGACTTCCTGCGGCTGCTGGTGGACGAACGGGTGACCGTGCTGAATCAGACACCTTCCGCCTTCTACCAGCTGCTGGCGGCGGACCGGGAGAACCCCGAGCTGGGACGGCGGCTGTGCCTGCGTTACACGGTCTTCGCCGGTGAGGCATTGGACTTCCGGATGCTGGCCGACTGGTACGCGCGTCACGCCGACGACGCGCCGACGCTCGTCAACATGTACGGGATCACCGAGACCACGGTCCACGCCTCCTACTTCACCATCGACCACGTGAGCGCGGCCGAGGCGACCGGCAGCCCCATCGGGGAGCCCATCCCGGACCTCGATTTCCACGTGCTGGACGAACACCTGCGCCCGGTGCCGCCCGGCGCCGACGGTGAGCTGTACGTCAGCGGCCCTGGCCTGGCCCGCGGCTACGTCAACCGGCCCGGCCTGACCGCGGAGCGGTTCGTGGCGTGTCCCTTCGGCAAGCCGGGAACCCGGATGTACCGCTCGGGAGACCTTGTCCGCCGGACCGAGGACGGCGGCCTTGAGTACCTGCGCCGCAACGACCAGCAGGTCAAGATCCGAGGGTTCCGCGTCGAGCTCGGCGAGATCGAGAACGCCCTCGTCCGTGAACCCTCCGTCGACCAGGCCGTGGTGGTCGTCCGCGAGGACCAGCCGGGTGACCGGAGGCTGGTGGCCTACATCGTGCCGTCCGGGACGGCCCGCCGGAGGCCCGCGCCCTCCCGGCTGCGGACCGCGCTCTCCTCCCGCCTGCCCGGATACATGATCCCCGCCGCGTTCCACGTCATGGACCGGTTCCCGCTGACGGTGAACGGCAAGCTGGACCGCGCCGTGCTCCCCGCTCCCACGCGGGAGGACAGCGTCGACGCCGATTTCGTCGCGCCGCGCGACGAGGCCGAGGCCGCGCTCGCGGAGATCTGGAAGCAGGTGCTCGGTCTGGAGCAGGTCGGTGTCCTCGACGGGTTCTTCGACCTCGGCGGCGATTCCCTCTCGGCGACCCGGGTGCTCTCCCGCATCCGGGCGGTGATGGGCGTACACCTGCCCTCTCGGACCCTTTTCGAGACACCGACCGTGGCCGGACTGGCGACCCGGCCGGAGATGACGGTGCGCGCTCCGGCGGCGCCCATCCCGGCCGTTCCCCGCACCGGGCGGCTGCCGGTCTCCTTGACCCAGCGGCGGTTCTGGCTCTACCACCAGCTCAATCCCGGCGAGGTCGAGTACAACGTCCACTCCGCCGTCCGGTTACGGGGTCCGCTGGACAGGGCCGCCCTGGACCGGGCGCTGCGCGATCTCGTCGCCCGGCACGAGGCGCTGCGGACCACCGTCGTCCTGTCCGGCGACCAGCCGACCGCGGTCGTCGGCCCGGTCGACGGCGTCGAGGTGCCGGTGACCTTCGCGGACCTGTCGGCACGGACGGACGGGACACGGCAGGCCGAGCAGGACCGACTGATCCGCCAGGAGGTCGCCGCACCGTTCGACCTGGAGCGGGGTCCGTTGGTGCGTGCCCTGCTGATCCGGTGTGCGCAGCACGAGCACGTCCTGGTGCTGGGCATCCACCACATGGCCGTCGACGGCTGGTCGCTCAACACGATCCGCGGCGAACTGCCGGTGCTCTACGAGGCGGCCAGGCAGGGGCGCGCCGCCGAGTTGGAGGCACCCGGCGTCGGCTATCTCGACTACGCCGCCTGGCAGCGCCAGGAGTTCGACGACTCCCGGCTGGATCCCCAGATCCGGTACTGGCGCGAGCGCCTGGCGGACCTGCCACCGCTGGATCTGCCCACCGACCGGCCGCGTCCCCCGGTCAGGACCTCCGCCGGCGCCGCCCACCGGTTCACCATCGACCGGGATCTCCTCGCCGATCTCAAGGAGTTCAGCCAGGTCAACGGGGTCACGCTGTTCATGACGCTGGTCGCGGCCGGCCAGGTGCTGCTGGCCCGCTACTCCGGCGGGCATGACGTGGCGGTGGGCACGGCCGTGTCCGGGCGGGACCGGGCGGAGCTGGAGAAGCTCGTCGGCGCCTTCATCAACACCGTCGTGCTGCGTTCGACGGTGGACGGCCGGCTGTCCTTCACCGGCTTCCTCGCCCAGGTGCGCGAGACGGTGCTGGGCGCCCTCGCCCATCAGGACGTTCCGTTCGACCGGCTCGTGGACGAACTGTGCGATGAGCGGGACGCCAGCCGCACCCCGCTCGTGCAGGCGATGATCGTGCTGCAGAACGCGCCGGAGGCCGAGACCGGAGAGTTCGCCGGCCTGCGTGCGGAACGGCTGGACCTGCCGCGTCCCGCCGCCGTCTTCGATCTCACCATGGAGTTCACCGAGCGGCTCGACGCGCTCGACGTCATGATCGAGTACGGCACCGACCTGTTCGAGGCGGACACCATCGAGCGGTTCTCCGGTCACCTGCGGACGCTGCTCCGGAACCTGGTGGCGGAGCCGGAGCTCCCGCTCGCCCGGACCGCGTTGCTGGACACCGACGAGCGGGAGCGGCTGCTCATCGGATTGAACGGCGCGGCGGCGAGCCCCCAGCCGCGGCAGTGCGTGCATCAGCGGGTCACCCAGACGGCGCTGATCAGGCCGGACGCGGTGGCCGTCGCGTCCGCGCGGACGAGCCTCACCTACGCCCAGCTCAACGAGCGGGCCAACCGGCTGGCCAACCACCTGCGAGACCTCGGGGTCGGCCCGGGGACGCCCGTCGTGCTCAGCCTGGGACGTGAGCCGGAGCTCGCCGTCGGCATGCTCGGCGTGCTCAAGGCGGGCGGGGCCTTCGTGCAGACCGCACCCGGCATGCCCGCGGCCCGGCTGGCGCACGTCGTGCAGGAGACCGCCGCCCCCGTCATCGTGACGGGAGGCGAGGCCGCCCATGGCCTGCCCGACACGCGGGCCGTGGTCGTCGACCTGGTCGCCGACCAGCCACTGCTGGCGGTGTCCCCTGCCACCGACCCGCTCGTGGAGGTCGACCTCGACGACCTCGCCTACATCGTGTACACCTCCGGCTCCACCGGGCGGCCCAAGGGCGTCATGATCTCCCACCGCGGCCTGGCCAACCTGTGTCAGTGGCACCTGCGCGAGTTCGGGGTCGAGCCGGAGGACCGGGCCAGCCACCTGGCCGGCCTGGGGTTCGACGCGACGGTGTGGGAACTGTGGCCCTACCTGTACGCGGGCGCCCGAGTGGACCAGCCCGACCAGGAGGTCCTGGACGATCCCGAGCTGCTCGTCGAATGGTTCACCCGGATGGGGACCACGACCGCCTTCGTGCCGACGCCCAGGATCGAGTCCCTGCTCGATGAGCCGGCCATCGCCGGCACCCGCCTTCGCACGGTGCTGACCGGAGGAGACGTGCTGCGCCGCAGGCCTCGGCCGGGGCTCCCGTTCACTCTCGTCAACGCCTACGGCCCGAGCGAGAACTCTGTCGTCGCCACCGCCGGGCCCGTCGACCCGGGGACGGGCCTGCCGTCGATCGGCGGACCGATCGACGGGACCGCCGGCTACGTGCTGGACCATTACGGCGCTCCCGTCCCCGTCGGGGTGCCGGGCGAGCTCTACCTGCACGGCACCGGCCTGGCCCGAGGGTACGCCGGACGACCGGACCTGACCGCCGAACGGTTCGTGGCCTGCCCGTTCGGTCCTCCCGGTTCCCGCATGTACCGCACCGGTGACCTCGTGCGCTGGAAGCCCGACGGGACCCTCGAATTCCTCGGCCGGGCCGACGACCAGGTCAAGCTCCGCGGATACCGGATCGAGCTCGGCGAGATCGAGAGCGTGCTCTTCGACCACCCGGCCGTGGCGCAGGCGATCGTCGTACTCCGGGAGGTCCGGCCCGGGACGCCGCGGTTGGTCGCCTACGTCATGCTGGAGAAGGACGCGGAGATCCGCTCCACCGACCTGGCCGAGCACGTCGCGCTGCTCCTGCCGGACTACATGGTGCCGTCGGAGTTCATGACGCTCGACGGCGTGCCGCTGTCCGCCAACGGCAAGATCGACCGCAGGGCGCTGCCCATGCCCGCCGCGTCA
The DNA here is from genome assembly GCF_040653595.1 of Sphaerisporangium sp. NPDC051011. Taxonomy (NCBI): domain Bacteria; kingdom Bacillati; phylum Actinomycetota; class Actinomycetes; order Streptosporangiales; family Streptosporangiaceae; genus Sphaerisporangium; species Sphaerisporangium sp. NPDC051011. The sequence goes on from NZ_JBFAGG010000003.1 coordinate 155,891, forward strand.
GTGGAGGAAACGGCGTACGTCGCCCCGTCCACTCCCGTCGAGCAGGTGCTCGCCGATATCTGGGCCGAGGTCCTCGGCGTCGACCGGGTGGGGATCGAGGACAACTTCTTCACCCTGGGCGGGGACTCGATCCTCAGCCTCCAGGTGGTGGCCCGCGCACGCCGCGCCGGTCTCCGGCTGAACTCCAAGGACCTGTTCCGCCGGCCGACGATCGCCGGGCTGGCCCCGAGGGTCACGCCCTGGCAGGAGGCTTCCGGGCACGGCCCCCAGCCGTCGACGGGCCGGGCTCCTCTGACTCCCATCCAGAACTGGTTCTTCGCCCACCGCGGCGCCACCGCCCGGTTCGATCAGTTCGTGGTGGTCGAACTCGTGGACGGGGTGGACACCTCGGCCCTGGGTGTGGCGGTGGCGGCGTTGACCGGCCACCATGACGCCCTGCGCGCCCGCTTCGTCTCGATGGACGGGCGCTGGTCGCAGGACACCACGGCGGCGGAGAACGCGGCGGTCTTCCACACGGTGGACCTGTCCGGAGTGCCGGACGACGAGATCGACACGGCCGTCGAACGGGAGTCCTCCCGGATCACCGCCGCCATCGACCCCGTCGAGGGCCCGGTGTTCACGGCCGTGCTGTTCACCGCCGGGAACCGGCCCTCGCGGCTCTCCCTCACCGCCCACCACCTTGTCGTGGACGGGGTGTCATGGCGCATCCTCATCGAGGACCTGGAGATCGCCTACCACCAGGCCCGCACCGGCCGGTCGGTCGACCTCGGCTCCAGAACCTCCCCCATGACCGAGTGGGGCCGCAGGCTTGCCGCGTACACCGCGGGCGGCGGGCTGGACGATCAGCGTCCGTTCTGGACCGAGGTCATGCGCGGGGACGACGAGGCCCTCCCGCTGGACGGCCACGGTTCCACCACGGTGGCGGCCGCCCGCGAGGTCCGCGTCCGGCTGGACGCGGAGACGACCGCCACCCTGCTGCGGGACGTGCCGGGCATGTACCGCACGGAGATCAACGATGTGCTGCTGACCGCGCTCGGGCGGGTGCTGTCCGGCTGGACCGGGCGGGATCGCGTGGTGATCGCCCTGGAGGGGCATGGCCGCGAGGAGTTCTTCGACGACCTCGACCTCAGCCGCACGGTCGGGTGGTTCACCTCGTACTTCCCGGTCGCGCTCGTGCACCGGGACGGCGGCCACTGGGGCGACGCCCTGAAGTCGGTCAAGGAGCAGGTGCGGAGCATTCCGCTGCGCGGGCTGGGGTACGGCGCGCTGCGCTACTACGGCGCCGCCGCGGGAGAACTCGCCGGTGACCCGCTTCCGCAGCTGAGCTTCAACTATCTGGGCCGCTTCGACGGTTCGATCCGGGGCAGCGGCCTGTACTCGGCCATGTCGGGGATCAGGTTGCGGGAGAACCCGGACGCCACCCGGCTCCACCTGATCGACGTCGTGGGCCAGGTCGTCGACGGGGAGATGGAGTTCACCTGGTCGTACTCCCCGGATCTCCACGAGGAGGCGACCATCCGCCGACTGGGGGAGCAGTTCGCCGAGAACCTGGCCGCCATCGTCGCGCACTGCGCCGAATCGGGCGCGGGCGGCCGTACCCCCTCGGACTTCCCCATGGTCCGGCTCGGTCAGGCCGAGATCGACCGGCTGGTGGGGGACGGCCGGTCGGTGCAGGACGTCTATCCGCTGACGCAGATGCAGAGCGGGCTGCTGTTCCACTCCCTCATGGACCCTGAGCAGGCGACCTACCAGGAGCAGCTCGACTTCCGGCTGCGCGATGTCCGCCGCCCCGAACTGTTCGACGCGGCCTGGCAGCGGGTCGTGGACCGGCACCCGGTGCTGCGTACCTCCCTGGCCTGGGACGGTCTTCCCGAACCGGTCCAGCTCGTCCACACCGCCGCCCGATGCCCGGTGACCCACCTGGACTGGAGCGAGCTCGACGAGGAGGGGCAGCGGCGCGCCGCCGAGCGGTACCTCCGTGAGGACAGGGCGCGGAGGCTCGGCATCGGCGCGCCCCCGCTGATGAGGGTCGCCGTGGCCGCCCTGGGCGGCGCCCGGGTCCATGTGTTCTGGACCTTTCACCACATCCTGCTGGATGGGTGGAGCGCCATGCAGGTGCTCGCCGAGGTGATCGGCGAATACACCGCGCTCCTCGGCGAGAAGGCGCCCGCCGCGCCGGCACGGCGCCCGTTCGCCGACTACGTGAGCCGGCTCGCGAACCAGGACACCGCCGAGGCCGAGCGGTACTGGCGCGCCGCGCTGGCGGGCGTGGAGGCGCGGACCCCGCTGCCCTACGACCGGCCGCGTACGGACGACCGGCGGGCGGTGGTCCCCGCCGAGCTGGGGGTGAAGCTGCCCGCGGACCTCTCCCGGCGGCTGTACACCGCCGCCAGGCACAGCAAGGTCACGCTCAACACGCTGATCCAGGCGGCCTGGGCGCTGGCGCTCTCCCGCTACAGCGGCGAGCGCACCGTCTGCTTCGGCGCGACCGTGACCTCCCGTCCTGAGGGCCTCGACAGGGCGGACACCATGGTCGGCCTCATGATCAATACACTGCCCGTGCTCGTGAGGATCGACCCGGACGAGACCGTGCGGAACTGGCTGCGCCGGCTGCAGGAGGAGCAGGCCGAGGCCCGCAGGCACGACCTGGTGTCGCTCACCCAGGTGCAGGGCTGGGCGCCGCCGCGCGACGACACGACCATGTTCGACAGCATCGTCGCCTTCGACAACTATCCCGCCGACCTGCGGATCGGCGAGCGGTTCGGCCTGCGGTTCACGGACATCACCGCGAGCAACAGCTCCAGCTATCCGATGAACGTGATCGCCCATGCCGGTGACCACCTGTCGCTGCTGCTGCACTACGACACCGGGCTGTTCGAGGCGGCCACCGTCGAGCGGATCATGGGTCACCTGCAAGTGCTTCTCGAAGGGATCGCCGGCGACCCGGAGCGGAAGGTCGGCGACCTCTCCATGCTCACCGAGGAGGAGCACCACACCATCGTCCACGAGTGGACCGACACCGCCTCCGACGCCGACATCGACCGGCGGCTGGAGCAGGTGATCGCCGGGCACGCGCGGCTCCGGCCGGACGCGGTCGCCGTGATCCACGGCGAGCGGACCCTCAGCTACGCCGAGCTGGACAAGCGGGCCAACCGGTTCGGCCACTACCTCATGGCCGCCGGCGTCGGCAGGGAGACCCTGGTGGGTGTCTCGGTCGAGCGGAGCATCGAGGCCGTGGTCGCCATCCTGGGCGTGCTGAAGGCGGGCGGCGCCTATCTGCCGCTCGACCCGGACTTCCCGGTGGAGCGGACGCGGACGATGCTCGATGACGCGAAGCCGCCGCTGGTGCTCACCCAGGAGCACCTTCTCGACAGGATTCCGGAGACGGAGGCGACCGTGGTCCCGCTGGACCGGGTCTGGCCCGCCGTGGCGGACCACCTGGACACCGCGCCGGACATTCCGGGCGGCGCGGGGGACAGGGCCTATGTCATCTACACCTCCGGGTCCACCGGACGCCCCAAGGGCGCGGTCGTCGAACACCGCGCGCTGTGCAACATCACCACGGTCGGTCACCGGTGGTACGGCCTCGAACCGGGTTCCCGCGTCATGCAGCTGTACACGATGAGCTTCGACGGAAGCGTATGGGAGATCTTCAAGACGCTCACGGCCGGAGCCACCCTCGTGATCCCCGACCCGGAGGTGCAGCGCAGCCCCATGGCGCTGGCCAGGCGGTTGCACGAGGACGGGATCACCGCGATGACGATGCCGCCCGCGGCGGTGGTCGCCGTGGACCCGCGATCCGTGCCCGGACTGACCTATCTCGGCCTGGGCGGAGACGTCCTGCCCCCGGAGCTCGCGCGAGAGTGGTCGCGGGACCGCAAGCTGATGAACGTCTACGGGCCGACCGAGACGGCCGTGGCGGTCTGCCGCTTCGACGTCGAGCCCGGAGTGGACTACCGCACCGTGCCGATCGGGACGCCGGCCGACAACATCCGGCTCTACGTCCTGGACGACCGGCTGTCGGTCGTCCCGGTCGGCGTCACCGGCGAGCTGTACATCGGCGGCGCGGGCCTGGCCCGCGGCTACCTGAACCGGCCGGACCTGACCGCCCTGGCCTTCGTCGCCGACCCGTTCGGCCCGCCCGGCTCGCGGCTGTACCGGACCGGGGACCTGGTCCGGTGGAACGCCGGCGGCCAACTGGAGTTCGGCGGGCGGGTGGACCACCAGATCAAGCTCCGAGGATACCGGATCGAGCTGGGCGAGATCGAGAACGCCCTGCTGGGGCGGCCCGAGGTCGCCGACGCGGTCGTGACCGCCGCGCAGGACGAGTCCGGGCACAAGCGGCTGGTGGGTTACGTGGTTCCCGCCGACGTGGCCGCACCGCCACGGAGCGAGGCCCTGCGCGAGGCCCTCGCCGCGTCCCTGCCGGCCTACATGGTGCCCTCGGCGTTCGTGGTGCTGCCGAGCCTGCCGCTGAGCCCCACCGGGAAGGTGGACCGCCGGGCACTGCCGGCGCCGACACGCGAGGACATCACCGAGGTCGGTTACCTGCCGCCGCGCAATCCGACCGAGGAGGCGCTCGTGCGCATCTGGGCGGAACTGCTCGACGAGGAGCGGATCGGCGTCGAGGACAACTTCTTCGAGCTGGGCGGTGACTCGGTCACCAGCCTCCGGCTGATGGCCAGGATGGGCAAGGCGTTCGGCGTCGAGGTCTCACCTCGTGACTTCTTCGAGGCTCCGACGATCGCCTCACTGAGCGAGCTCGTCCAGATGAAGATCCTGGCCGGTTGGGAGCAGGCGGCCATGTCCGGTACCGAGATCGGGGAGCAGGCATGACCAACCCCACATCGCCCACATCGTCGGCATCGCACCAGGACCGCATGGCCGCCCTGCCGCCGCAGGTACAGGAGATGCTGCGGCGGCGGCTCGCCGGGGAGGCGCCGGACGACCCGGCCGAGGAGGACGTCATCCCCCGTGTGCCCGGCGACGGGCCGCTTCCGCTGTCCGCGGCGCAGGAGCGCCTGTGGTACATGCACGAGGTCAACCCCGAGAGCACCGAGTACAACACCGCCCATGTGCTGCGCCTGCTCGGTGAGCTGGACGAGCCCGCCCTGATCGGCGCGCTCCGGAGGCTCGCGGAGCGTCACGAGTCGTTGCGCACCACCTTCGTCTCCCTGGAGGGACGCGGGACACAGGTGGTGAACGCCTCCGTGGAGATCCCGCTGGTGGTCACCGACCTGTCCGCGCCGCCGGAGGCCGCTCCGGTGGAGGACGGTCTGGTCGAGGACGGCCTGGTGGAGGACGGTCTGGCGGAGGCCGTCGACCGGTGCCTGCTGGAGGAGATGACCCGGCCGTTCGACCTCCACCATGGCCCGGTGCTCCGGGTACGCCTGCTCCGGCTGGCCGCCCGGGAGCACGTGCTGGTCATGGCCATGCATCACATCGTCACCGACGGCTGGTCCATGCAGGTGCTCACCCGCGAGCTGGGTTCCCTGTACGCGGCCGCCGTCCATGGCGGGCAGGCGGAGCCGCCCCCGCTGCCGATCCGGTACGGCGACTTCGCCGTATGGCAGCGGGGCCGGCTTCCCGGTGCGGAGATCCAGGGGCACCTCGCCTACTGGCGGGATCGGCTCCACGGGCTGGAGCCGCTGGACCTGCCCACAGATCACCCCCGGCCCCCGATGAGGAGCGGGGCCGGTGAGCGGTACAGGTTCGAGGTTCCCGCTTCGGTGGTCTCCCGGCTGAGGGAGCTGAGCGCCGAGAACGGCGCCACCCTGTTCATGGCGCTCGCCGCCGCGGTGAAGATCCTGCTGGCCCGCTGGTCGGGCCGGGAGGACATCGCCGTGGCCACCCCGCTCTCCGGTCGTGACCGGGTCGAAGTCGACGACCTCGTCGGTTTCTTCGTCAACACCGTGGTGCTGCGGACGTCGGTCGATGAGACGCGGTCGTTCACCGAGACGCTGCGCGCGGTCCGATCGACCGTGCTGGACGCGATGGCCCACGGCGGCGTGCCGTTCCAGAACGTCGTGGAGACGCTGCGGCCCGATCGCGATCCCAGCCGCCCCGTGCTGGCCGAGGCGACCGTGAGCCTGCTGGGTGCGCGGCGCCGGCCGGTCGAGCTGCCCGGGCTGCGGGTCGAGGAGATCGACCCTCCGGTGGTGACGGCGGACGCGGACGTCTCGTTCGAGTTCGCCGAGCGGGACGGGGGGCTCGTCGCGCATCTCGGATACACCACCGACCTGTTCGTGCGGGCCACCGCCGAGCGGATGGCCGCGCATCTGGTGACCCTGCTCCAGGGGGTCGCGGAGGATCCGGACGCCGCCCTGATCAAGGTGCCCATGACGGGCACGGAGGAGACGCACCGGCTCCTCGCGGAGTGGTCGGGGTCCTTGGACCACCCGGCTCCCCGTACGGTGCCGGAGCTCTTCGCCGCCCAGGTCGCCCGCGCGCCCGACGCGGTCGCGCTCGTCTCGGAGGAGGACCGGCTCAGCTACGCGGACCTGGACGCGCGCGCCGACCGGCTCGCGCGGCTGCTCGTCGAGCGGGGAGCGGGTCCGGAGAAGATCGTGGCGGTGGCCCTGCCCGCGTCGGCGGACACGATCGTCGCGGCGCTGGCGGTGCTCAAGAGCGGTGCGGCCTATCTGCCCCTGGACGCGAGCAACCCTCCCGAGCGGCTTCGGCTGATGCTGGACGACGCCGCCCCGGTCCTGGTGGTCACCTCGCCCGGCTTCGGTCACTCGATTCCCGCGGGGCCGCAGGTCGTGGACCTGTCCGTGCCGACCCTCCCCGACGGCCCCGGCGAGGAGGACCGAAAGGACGCTCCCCGGCTCCTCCCGTCCCACCCGGCGTACGTGATCTACACCTCCGGTTCCACCGGCCGGCCCAAGGGCGTCGTGGTGACCCACGCGGGTGTGCACGGTCTCGCCGCCGGGCAGTCGGCACACTTCGGCGTCGGCCCGGGTTCGCGGGTCCTGCAGTTCGCGCCGTTCGGGTTCGACGCGGCGTTCTGGGAGCTGTGCATGGCCCTGCTGACCGGTGGCACGCTGGTCTGCACCTCCCGGGAGCGGAAACTGCCCGGCGATCCTCTCGCCGAGACGCTGATCCGCTACGGCATCACCCACGTCACCCTGCCTCCGAGCGCGCTCGCGGAACTGCCCGAGGGCGCGCTGCCCGCGACCCTGACCCTGGTCGTGGCCGGCGAGGCGTGCCCGCCGCGGCTCGCCCGCGCCTGGAGCGGCGGCCATCGCATGGTCAACGCCTACGGTCCGACCGAGTCGACGGTCTGCGCGAGCATGAGCGACCCCCTGGTCCCGGAGGAGATCACCGGCGCGGTGCCCATCGGACGGCCTTTCCCGGGCATCCGGAACTACGTCCTCGACGATCGGCTGCGCCCGGTACCCGCCGGAGTCCCCGGCGAGCTGTACCTGGCCGGGGCCGCGCTGGCTCGCGGATACCTCGGCCGTCCCGGACTGACCTCCGAACGCTTCGTCGCCGACCCGTTCGGCCCTGCGGGAAGCCGGATGTACCGCACCGGCGACCGGGTCCGGTGGCTGCCGAACGGCGTGCTGGACTATCTCGGCCGCACCGACGACCAGGTCAAGATCCGCGGTTTCCGCATCGAGCTCGCCGAGGTCGAATCGGTGCTGGCCCGGCAGCCGGGGGTGCGGGGCGTCGCCGTCGCGGTCCGGCAGGACGACCACGGCACACGGCGGCTCGTGGCCTACGTCGTCGCCGACGGCGCGGCCCTCGCCGAGCTGCGCTCGTTCGCGCGCGAGCGGCTTCCCGAGCACATGGTGCCCTCCATCGTGGTCCCGCTGGACCGGTTGCCGCTGAACGTCAACGGCAAGGTGGACCGGCGGGCGCTCCCCGAACCCGAACTCCGCCGGGACCTGGCCCGCGCCCGCGTGGCACCGCGCACTCCGGCCGAGGAGACGCTGGCGCGGATCTGGGCGGAACTGCTCGGCGTGGCGGAGGTCGGCGTCGAGGACAACTTCTTCGACCTGGGCGGCGACTCCATCCTGAGCCTGCGGGTGGTGGCCCGCGCGAGGGAACGCGGACTGCGCCTGACGGCCCGGCAGGCGTTCCTGCGGCACACCATCGCGGAGCTCGCGGCCGAGGCGAGCACCGAGCACACGATCGGGACCGATCGCGGCCCGGTCACCGGCGAGGTGCCTCTCACCCCCATCCAGCACTGGTTCTTCGACGCCCTGACCGACAGCCGTGACCGGTTCAACCAGACGGTGCTGCTGGAGCTCGCCGACGAACCGGACGAGGACGCCCTGGCGGCCGCCGTCGCGGCGCTCCTGGACCAGCACGACGCCCTCCGCCTGCGTGCCACGTCTTCCGGGGACGGCCGGCGACTGCACAACGCGGAAGCCGAGCACGGTGAGGTCCTGCGGCGTTTCGACCTCTCCCACCTGGGTCCCGGCCCGCAGGACGAAGAGATGCGGGAAATCGGCCTTCAGGCGCAGACCGGCTTCTCCCTGGAGAGCGGGCCTCTACTGCGGGCCCGGCTGTTCCTGCTCGGCCCGGGACGGCGGCCCCGGCTCCTGCTCGCCGCCCATCACCTGGTGGTCGACGGCATCTCCTGGCGGATCCTGCTCTCCGATCTCGAGACGGCCTACGAGCGGGCCAGGAACGGCCTGCCGATCGATCTCGGGCCGAAGACCACCTCGTTCCGCGACTGGTCCATCCGGCTCAGCCGCCACACCGAGTCCGGTGGGTTCGCGGCCGAGGCGGACTACTGGACGGGCGTGGCGGAGGCCGCGGAGAAGGTGGCACGGCTGCCCCTGGAGGGCGCCGGCGACAACACCGCCGGCGACAACACCGTCGGCGGTTCACGCACGGTGTGCGCGTCGCTGAGCGCCGAGGCCACCGAGGCGCTCCTGCGCGACGTGCCGAAGGCCTACCGGACGCAGATCAACGACGTGCTCCTCACCGCCCTCGGCCGGGTCGTGCGCGATTGGACCGGCTCCGGCACGATGCTCGTCGCCCTTGAGGGCCACGGCCGGGAGGAGTTGTTCGACGACGTCGACCTTTCCCGTACGGTCGGCTGGTTCACCTCGCTGTTCCCCGTCGTGCTGAGCACGCCGTGGGACGAGGGGTGGGGCGCCGCTCTGAAGAGCGTCAAGGAACAACTGCGGTCGGTGCCGCGCAACGGCATCGGCTACGGCGCCCTGCGCTACCTGGGCGGTGACCGGGACGTGCGCAACGGCGGCAGGGAACCCGAGATCAGCTTCAACTACCTCGGCCGCCTCGACGCCGAGACCGGGAATGAGGGTCTGGTCCGCGGCTGGGTCGACAACGAGGGCGCCGAACGGAGCCCGGAGCAGGTCAGGCAGCACCTGCTGGAGGTCAACGGGCTGGTCCGTGAGGGGAGGTTACGGTTCCACTGGACGTACTCGGCCGATCTGCACCGTGAAGAGACGGTCATGCGGCTCGCCGAGGGGTTCATCGCGGCCCTGCGGCAGATCATCGAGCACTGTTCCGCGCCGGACGCCGGCGGGTTCACCCCCTCGGACTTCCCTCTCGCCTCCCTCGACCAGGCGGCGGTGGACCGTATCACGGCCGGGTCCACGCCGGTGGAGGACATCTACCCGCTCACGTTCACCCAGGCCGGCATGTTGTTCCACGCCCTCTCGGAGCCGGGCCGGGACCTGTACACGGGGTACTTCGGGGCGACGCTCGACGGCGTCACCGATCCCGAGGCGCTCGCGCAGGCGTGGCAGCGGGTCGCCGACCGGACGCCGGTGCTGCGCACCGCGGTGCTCTGGGAGGACCTTCCCGCTCCCGTCCAGGTGGTGTACTCCACCGTGAGCGTTCCCGTCACCCACCATGACTACCGGGCCATGCCGGAGGACGACCGGCGGACCGAGCTCGAGGAGCTGTGGGACACCTGGACGCGGGGAAGGCTCCCCCTCGACCGGGCGCCGCTGCTGCGCCTTTCCATCGTGCGGCTCTCCGACGCCGCCGTGCGGCTGCTGTGGTCGACCCACCACATGATGGTGGACGGGTGGAGCTTCGCCGAGGTGCTCTCGGACGTCCTGGCGGAGTACGCGGCGATGACCGGAGGCCCGGCGAGCCCGCCCGAGGCCCGGCGCCCCTACCGGGACTACGTGGCCTGGCTCGACGGCCAGGACCAGGACGACGCGCTGCGATACTGGAGCGCCGTCATGAACGGCTTCACCGCGCCGACGCGGCTGCCGTTCGACCGTCCACCCGTCCGGGCCCACGACACGCGGTCCTCGCGCGAGATCCGGGTGAACCTGTCACCCGAGCGGTCGCGGATGTTGTACCAGGCCGCGAGGGACGCCCGGATCACCATGAACACCCTGATCCAGGGGGCGTGGGCCATCCTGCTGTCGCGCCACGGCGGTGACAGGGAGGTGTGCTTCGGCACCACGGTCTCCGGCCGGCCGCCGGGGCTGCCCGGAGTGGAGTCGATCGTCGGGCTGTTCATCAACACCATCCCCGTGCGGATCGAGGTCGACGGAGAGAGCCCCGCGTCGGACTGGATGCGGCGGCTGCAGGACTCCCAGGCCGAAGGCCGGGACTACGAGTATCTGCCGCTGGCGCACGTCCAGCGGGCCGCGGGCGTGTCCAGCGGGATCAGGCTCTTCGACAGCATCGTCGTCTTCGAGAACTACCCCTACGACGAGCAGGCGGCGGCGAGGTACGGACTGCGCCTGACCGAGCTACGCGGTGACGAGCACACCAACTACGCGCTGACCCTCACGGCGTACGCCGGTGAGGAACTCGCCCTCGCCCTCGGGTACGACCCCGACCTGTTCGACGAGACGACCGCCGAGCGCCTGGTGGGGCAGTTGGACACGCTGCTCCAGGCGATCGGCGCCGCACCCGGGACACCCGTGGCGGGGCTTCCCGTGCTCCCCGATCGGGAGTCGCGGCAGGTGCTGACCGAGTGGAACGACACCGCGACCCGGTTCCCGCCCCCCGCGTGCATCCACGAGTTGTTCACCGAGCGCGCGAGGATCGCTCCGGACGACCCCGCCGTGAGCTGCGGTTCCGAGACCCTCACCTTCGCCGCACTGGAGACCCGCGCCAACCGGCTCGCACATCACCTGGTCCGGCTCGGGGTGCGGCGGGAGGTGCTCGTCGGCGTTTGCGTCGAGCGCGGTGTGGACGCGGTGGTCGCCCTGCTCGCCGTACTGAAGGCCGGGGGCGCCTTCGTCCCCCTGGATCCGGCCTATCCGGCCGAGTGGCTGGCCTTGATGCTGGGGGACGCGAACGCCCCCGTCGTGATCACCCAGGAGGCGTTGCTCGACCGGGTGGCCGGGCACCAGGCCGTGGCCGTCTGCGTCGACCGCGACCGGGCCACGCTCGACGATCTGCCCGCCACACCGCCCGAGGTCGCCGCGACGCCTGACGACCTCGCCTACGTGGCCTACACCTCGGGCACCACCGGCCGTCCCAAGGGCGTCATGGTCGCCCATCGCCACGTGCACCATATGGTGCGGGCCTGGGACGCGCGTTACGGTCTCACCGCTCTGAAAGCACGAGCCCTGTCGGTGTCGAGCCTGTCCGTCGACCTGTTCTTCGGCGACTTCCTGTTGTCGGCCCTTTTCGGCGGTGAGATGGTGATCTGCCCGCCGGAGGCCATGGCCGACCCGGTCGCGATCGCCGACCTGATGCTGGAGACCGGCACCGAGCTCATGGTCACCGTTCCGGTGCTGGCCAGAGCGCTGGCCGCGGAGTTCACCTGGCGCGGCATCCGTCCGAAGACGCTGCGGGTGCTGATGGTCGGCTCGGAGGGCTGGCCCGCGGACGCCGCCGCCGAGGTGCTGGAGGTGTTCGGCGGCGACGGCGTGGTCGTGGTCAACGCCTATGGCTCGACCGAGACCACCGTGGACTCAACGGTGTTCCAGCTCGGCGGCGACCCCGTGGGCGAGGCGGCGTTCGTCCCCATCGGACGGCCGCTCGCCAACACCCGGATATACGTGCTGGACGCCGAGATGCGCCCCGTCCCGATCGGGGCCGTGGGGGAGTGCTACATCGCCGGAGACGGGGTGTCCCGCGGATACCTGAACCGCCCCGAGATCACCACGCGACGCTTCCTGCGCGATCCGTTCGCGGGCGAGGAGGACGCACGGATGTACCGGACGGGAGACCTCGTCCGGTGGCGTCCCGACGGCAACCTGGAATGCCTCGGCAGGGCCGACGACCAGGTGAAGATCAGAGGATTCCGCGTCGAACTCGGCGACGTCGAGGCGGCCCTGGCCCGCCATCCCCGGGTCGCGGGCGCCGCGGCGGCCGTCAGGAAGGACGAGGCGGGGCACAACCGGCTGGTGGGTTACGTGGTGCCGCGTCCCGGAGCCGGGCCCGACCTCGCGGACCTGCGCGCCTTCGTGTCCCGGTCCCTTCCCGCTCCGGCGGTGCCCGCCGCCTTCGTGCTCATCCCGGAGCTGCCGCTGAACCCGAGCGGCACCGTCGACCGAAAGGCGCTGCCCCGACCCGACCAAGCAGGGCCCGGCGACGCGGTGGCGGACGCCGGTGCGCTCCACGCCCTGCCACGCGCCGAGCACGTCCCGCCGCGCACCGAGACCGAGCGCGTCCTTGCGGGGATCTGGGCCGAGGTGCTGGACCTGACCCGCGTCGGCGTCACGGACGACTTCTTCGAGCTGGGCGGGGACTCGATCCTCAGCATCCGAGTGATCTCCCGGATACGGTCCCTCTTCGGCGTCGCCCCGTCGCCGCGGCAGTTGTTCGACACCCCGACCGTGGCGCGGCTGGCGGCGGCGGTCGACGCGGAGACGGCCACCACGGACGCGGCTCCGCTGGTCGCCACCGCCGCCGGCGGTCCGGCCCCGCTGTCGTACGCGCAGCAGCGGCTGTGGTTCCTGCACGATTTCGATCCCGGCAGCACCGAGTACACCGTCGTCACCGCGTTGCGGCTGCGCGGCACGCTGGACGTCGAGGCGCTGGGCGCCGCGCTGAGCCGGATCGTCGCCCGGCACGAGCCGCTGCGCACGACCTTCAGCACCGTGGAGGGGAACCCGGTGCAGGTCGTCCGTCCCGCCGAACCGGTCGTCCTGGTCATCGAGGACCTGACGGGCGTCGCGGCGGACGAGCGGGAGGCCGCGATGGAGGAGTGCCTGCGCCGGGAGACGGCGCGGCCGTTCGACCTGGGCTGGGGGCCGGTGTTCCGCACCACGCTCATCCGGCTCGGCGCGCGGGACCACGCGCTGGCGTTCCTCGCTCACCACATCGCGGTCGACGGATGGTCGTTGGACCTGCTGATGAGGGAACTGGACACCGAGTACGGGGCGGCGCTCGAAGGGGAGCAGGTGGAGCGGACTCCGCTGCCGATCCGTTACGCGGACTACGCGGCCTGGCAGCGGAGCACGGCCAACGACCGGGCGATGGAGGAGCACCTCGCGTACTGGAGCGACCGGCTGGCCGGCGTGCGCCCGTTGGACCTGCCGATCGACCACCCGCGCCCGGTCGTGCGGGAGGCCGCGGGGGCGATGCGGCTGCTGACGGTCGACCCCGAGGTCGTGGCCGGGCTCAGGCGGGTCGCCGGGCGAGGGGACGCCACGCTGTTCATGGCGCTGGTGGCCGTGGTCCAGGTGCTGCTCGCGCGGTACACCGGTCAGGACGACATCGTCGTCGGAACCCCCACCTCCGGCAGGAACCGGCACGAACTGGAAGGGCTGATCGGCTGCTTCATCAACACGGTGGCACTGCGCTCGACGGTGGACGAGTCGCTCACCTTCGAGGAGTTCCTCTCCCAGGTGCGTGACACGGTGCTGGAGGCGTTCGTCCACGAGGAGGCGCCGTTCGACCGGCTGGTCGAGGTCCTCAAGCCCGAACGGGACCCCAGCCGCAACGCCGTGGTCGAGGTCATGGTCGGGTTGGAGAGCGACAGAGGGGCGGGCGTCCGCCTGCCCGGGCTGGAGGTCGAAGAGCTGCCCTACGTCAGCGACGAGCTCAGCCACGACCTGAGCTTCGACTTCGTCGAACGTCAGGGAGAGCTGATGGTGGCGGTCGGCTTCAGTACGTCCCTGTTCCTGCCGGAGACGATCGACCGGATCACCGCCGACCTGAGCGACCTCCTCGCCGCCGTCGCGGACGCCCGGCGCCGGTTGGCAGACCTTCCCCTGCGGTCCGAGGCCGAGTTCCGCCGGCTCGTCGCCGGCGCGCCCGCCGAGATCACCGTCGCCTACGTCCTCGACCGGTGGCTGCGCCCGGTGCCCCCCGGGGTGCGCGGCGAGCTGTACCTGTACGGCGCCCAGGTCGAGCGCGGCCACACCGGCCAGGCGGGGCTCACCCCCGAGCGGTTCGTCGCCGATCCGTTCGGCGTGCCCGGCGCGCGCATGTACCGCACCGGAGACCTGGCGAGAACGACCGCGGACGGCGCGCTCGAGTATCTCGGCGGGATCGAGGAGCAGATCACGCTCCGCGGCTTCAGGATCGAGACGGGACAGGTCGAGTCGGTGCTCCGCGGCCACCCGGACGTCGCGCAGGCGGCGGTCGCGGTGAAGAGGAGCGCCACCGGAACGCCCCGGCTCGTCGCCTACGTCGCGCCCGGGGCTCCGGCCGGCGAGCTGCGGGATCTCGCCCGGCTCTCCCTGCCGGAGTACATGGTCCCCGCCGCCTACGTCACACTGGACCGGCTGCCGGTCACGGCCGGCGGAAAGGTCGACCGGGACGCGCTGCCGGATCCGGAGCCGGACACCGGGGAGCAGCGGTACGTCGCTCCCAGCAATGACGTCGAGGCGACGCTCGCGGCCATCTGGGCCGATCTTCTCGGACTGGAGCGGGTCGGCGTCGACGACGACTTCTTCGAGCTGGGCGGCGACTCCATCCTGAGCATCCAGGCGGCCTACCGGATCCGCCAGGCCGGGCTGACCGTGACCTCCAGGGACCTGTTCCTCGCCCCCACCGTGAGCCGGCTGGCCACCGTGGCCCGGCCGGCCGGCCGCGAGGAAGGCGGGCCGGAGGAGGCGCAGGAGACGGCGACCGGCCCGGTGCCGCTCACTCCCGCGCAACGCGAGTTCTTCCTGAGCGACCCGGTGGCACCGCACCACTTCACCCAGTCGGTCCTGGTCGAACTGGTGGCCGAGGTGGACGAGACCGCGCTGCGGTCGGCGCTGGCCGTGCTCCCCGCCCGGCACGACGCCCTCCGGATGCGGTACGAGCGCGACGGCGAGGGCTGGCGGCAGCGGGTGACACCGGCGGGCGACGAGCCGGAACCACGCCGGTACGACCTGTCCGGCGTGCCCGCGGCCGAGCGCAGGGCGGCCATGGACCAGGCGGCGACCGAAGCGGACGCGAGCCTGAATCTGACCGGCGGGCCGCTGCTGCGCGCCGTCCTGTTCGACCTCGGCCCAGGCGAGCGTCCGTGGCTGTTCGTCACCGTTCACCACCTGGTCGTGGACGCCGTCTCCTGGCACATCCTCCTCGACGACCTGGAGACCGCCTACCGGCAGGCGGTGGCGGGCGAGGACATCCGGCCCAAACCCGCCACCACCCCGTTCGCGAGGTGGGCCGGACGGCTGGCGCGCCATGCCGCCGAAGGAGGGTTCGACGACGAGCTGGACCACTGGGCCTCCCCGCCGGAGAGCCCGCCCCTGCCCGCGGACGGGGAGGGGCCGGGCGTGGTCTCCTCCGTCAGGGCGGTCACGGTCGAACTCGACGAGCAGAGAAGCGAACTCCTGGTACGCGGCGCCGTGCGGGCCTTCCGCACGGGGACCCGGGAAGTGCTGCTGGCCGGACTCGCACGGACCCTGAGCCGCTGGACCGGCCAGAGCCAGGTTCTCGTCGACGTGGAGGGACACGGCAGGGAAGACCTCTTCCCCGACATTGACCTCTCCCGCACGGTCGGGTGGTTCACCACCGTCTTTCCCCTCGCCCTGGAGGTGCCCGGGGACGGCGGCGACTGGGCGGAACTGGTCGCCTCCGTCCGGCGGCGGATGCGCTCGGTGCCGGGCAAGGGCCTCGGATACGGCGCGCTGCGGCATCTGAGTCCCTCGGGCGCGGCGCTCGCGGCGCGCACGACCGCCCCCGTCACGTTCAACTACCACGGACAGGCAGGGGACCTGACGATAACCCCCGGAAGCCCGCTCTACCACGCGTTCCACCCCTCGATCGGCAGGGACAGGGACCCCGCCGAACACCTCGACCACCCACTGGAGGTGGTGGGCATGGTGCAGGACGGAAGGCTGCGCCTCACCCTGTACCACTCGGAGAACGTGCACAGCCCGGCCACCGTCCAGCGGCTGGCGGACGACCTGCTCGACGGGTTGCAGGCCATCGCCCGGTATGTGGCGGAAAGGCTGGGCGCGTGAACGCCGACGACCTGCCCCCATTGCTGGCCGAGCTCACCCGGCGGTACGAGGTGCCGGGAGCCCAGCTCGCCATCCGCTGGAAAGGGCGGACCCTCACCGCGGTGACCGGGGAGCACGTGCTCGGCGCCGGTCCGCCCGTCACGCCTCGATCGTGCTTCCCGCTCGGATCGATCACCAAGCCCTTCACCGCCGCTGTGGCGATGGAGCTCGTCGCCGCCGGTGACGTCGACCTCGACGCGCCCCTGGTGAAGTACCTGCCGGCGTTCGGCGCGGGTCGCGTGGCGACCTTCCGGCAGGTGCTCAGTCACACCGCCGGCCTCCCGGCCAACGTCCGCGAGGACACCTGCGGCGATGGCAACCGGCTGCGCTGGGTGGCCCGGCACTGCCGTGAGGCGGACCTGGCGTACCCGCCGGGGACGGTGTTCTCCTACTCCAATGTCGGTTACATCGTCGCCGGGCTCCTCATCGAGGAGATCACCGGGCTGAGCTGGGAAGAGGCCGTCGACGCCTTCGTCCTCGACCCTCTCGGCGTCAAGGCGTGCCCCGACGAGGAGGCGGGGCCGAGGCTCGTCGGCGGGCACGCCGTCAACGCGGCACGCGGCACGGTGTTCCCGATCGCCGCGCAGAACCTTCCCGCGCTGGAGGCGCCGAACGGAGCCCTGGCTCTCAGCGCCGAAGACCTGGTCACGTTCGCCCGCCTCTTCCTGACCGAGGACGGGCTCACGGGCCCGCTCGGCAGGGAGACGACCGGGCTGATGTGCCGGGACCAGCTCCACACGACCACGGCCGGGCCGTTCGGCCTCGCCGACGGATGGGGCCTGGGCTGGGCGCTGTACGGCGACGCCGGTACGGCCGGTCACGACGGCACCGGTGAGGGCACCTCGTGCCATCTGAGGTTCGAACCGGCAGGCGGGACGGTGGTGGCGCTGACGACGAACGCCAACACCGGGCAGGCCATGTGGACGGCGCTGCTCGAACGCCTCCGTGCCGCCGGAGTGGCCGTGGAGGACCACTTCCCGGCTCTCGGCCTCGGAAGTCCGGTCCCGGCGCGGGACGACCTCCTCGGAACGTTCGTCAACGACGACTCGGCGTTCGAGATCGGCCGGGCGGCCGACGGCAAGGTCCATCTGTCGCTCGGGGACCGGCCGTACGGCGAGCTCACGTGTTACGAGGACCTGCGCTTCATCATGCGTGAGCTGAGCGGCGCGGCACAGACCCACACGGGCAGGTTCGTACGCGACCCTGCGACCAAGCGCATCGAATTCCTGCAGATTTCCGGCCGATTGGCCCGACGACGAGACGGAGTGGGCAGTGGCCACGGTTCTATCGGGTGAAGGCGAGCAGAACAGAAGCGCGACGCGGCCCCTGTCCCGCAACCGGAACTACTCGATCTTATGGTCCAGCCAGCTTCTCTCCGAGCTCACGGTCGAGGTCATCGCGGTCGCCATACCGCTGCTGATCATGGCTCGGTCCGGGTCGGCGCTGGAGGTGGGGCTCGCCTCTTCGGTGATGGCGGCGATCCACATGGTCTCGGTGGTGCCCGCCGGCGTGCTGGCCGACCGGATGGACCACCGGAAGATCATGCTGGTGTGCCAGGCCGGACGGGTGGTGGGACTGGTCAGCCTCGCGGCGGCACTGATCATGGACGTGTACTTCTTCCCGCACGTCCTGCTGGTCGTCGCCTTGGAAGGGTTCTTCGGGTCGGTGTTCGATCCGGTGGAACACGCCGCGCTGCCCACCGTGGTGCCCGAGTCGCAGTTCCAGACGGCGGTGGCCCGCAACGCGGCGCGGCCGTATGTCGCCGCCATGTTCGGCCCGTTCGCCGCCGGGCTGCTGTTCACCCTGAACCCGGCGGGCCCGTTCGTCACCCAGGGGGCCATGCTCGCGATCTCTTTCGCGGCACTGCTGTTCCTGCGGCTTCCCCGGCTCACCGCCGCGGCCGGACCCGGGGCCGAGCGGAAGGAGGACGAGGAGCAACAGGAGGCGGAGGAGGAAGGCCGCAGCGCCCGCGCCGACGCCGCCGATGGGTTCCGGTGGGTGCTGGGACACGGCGTGATCCGGATGACGCTGCTGTGGATCACGCTCACCAACCTCACCTTCAGCGCGCTGGTCATCATCGTCCTTGTCAGGTCAGGTGAGGAGAACGTCGCCGGCTATGAGATCGGCCTGATGATGACGTGCTTCGGCGTCGGCGGGCTGCTCGGCGCGGCGGTCGCCGCCCGCCTGACCACCGCCCTGCGGCCGGCCGTGATCGTCATGGGGTTCTCCTGGGTCGTGACCGCCGTCGCCGCGGTGATGGCGTACATCCCCAGCGGGCTGCCGCTCGGACTGCTGTTCGGTCTCGCGGCGTTCTTGGCGCCCGCGGCGAACACCACGGTGCTGACCTACCAGATGATGGCCACTCCGGCCGGGATGCGTGGCCGGTTGAGCGGGATCAGCGGTCTCAGCGCGGGCATCGCCGGGGTGCTCGGCCCGGCGGCCGGTAGTGCCGTGGTGTCCGCCACAGACGGACCCACCGCCTTCCTGGTGTGCGCGGGCGGTTTCGCGGTGGTCGCGCTCGTCACGGTGCTCAGCCCCTCCCTGCGCCGCTTCCCCTCCATCGAGCCCGGTGCGTCCCTGGAGTCGCCTTCCTGAGCCGACCGGCTCCGCGCCGGATTCCCCTGGCCGAGGTGATCGGCCAGGGGAATCCGGCGTACGCATGGACGTCAACGGTCAATCCGTCTTCCGGCAGTTCGCCGCGCCGCCGTCCCGGGGGGCGAAGAAGGACGCTATCGACTGGAGGATCTCGTTCGCCTCACGGAGCTCTCCCACCTCCTCCTCGAGCCGCTCTATCCGCTGGCTGAGGTGTTCGTCCCGGTCCTGGCTCTTCTCGTGCTGTTCCGATGACATGTTTTCTCCCCCAAGCGAACGATTGTGTGAACTGGCGGCAGGCACCGCTCAGCTTCGAACGTCTCGCCGAACCGAGCCGACCAGGAACACCATGCCGAACAGCGCCGCGGCGACACCTGCGACGGCGAAAGAGGACGGGCCGGCCCGATGGCCCGACTCCCAGTGAAGGCCCATGTAATCGAGTAAGGAGATGCCGTTCACGGCGGTGTACCAGATCACCAGGTAGACGACCTGGAAGAGCCGGTGCGTGCGGCTGAGCACGCCCAGCGCCAGAGCGAGCGAGGGGACGAACAGGACGGCGGCGATCCATGCGCCGATGGCCGCCACGCCGGAGGTGACGACCGTCGACGCCAGCGGCGCCGCCCCGATCACGATCGTGAGGATCACCCCGGCCGTCCACTCCGCGAGGAGCCGCAGACCCGTCGCCGGGTAGGCCCCCATCAGCGTGTCCACGCCGTACTCGTGCCGCTGGGTACCCAGGCGGGACCAGATCAGGATCGGCCAGATCCAGGCCGCCGAGATCGCGGACGAGGCGGACAGCCCCGCGGGCGAGGCGAAGGTGAGGAGAAGGACGGCGAGGGAGATCGCGAGCGTGCCGAGCCACCACCACAGCGGCACACCCTGCAAGAGGATCCGCACCTCTCCGGCGACCAACCGTCCTGTGGTGCTTCCCGTCCGTACCTCTGCTCTGGGCAGGGTCACGGTGGTACGCATCCGTCCGGCCGTCACGGGTGGCTCGGGCGACGGTCCGGGGGAGGCGGTGACCTTCGGGTCCTGCGACGGCGCCGAGGCCCGGAACGTGCCCCGGGCGGGGTCGAACCGGGTGAACCAGAGAGCGGGCAGCAAGGCCAGGAGTACCGCCACGGCGACCAGGACGAGCCTGTCGAGCACAAAGCCGGAGGTGATGTCGAATCCGCTCCAATCGAACGTCTTCAGCGGGCGGTCGAGATAGGTCAGACCGAGACTGAACTCCTGCCCCTCGTGCTCGATCCCCTGCGTGGCCATCTCCGCGCGCATGGACGTCACGACGGCGTGTGTCCCCATCCCACCGAACGGCGCCTGTGGCGCCTGGCCGCCGAGCACGATCACCAGCCATATGAAGAACCAGGCGATGTTGCCCATGCCCGAGCGCAGCAACGGGATCGTCTCGAACACCAGCGCGGCGGCGGCGGTCAGCATGACCATGGGGAGGGCGATCAGCACGAACGGGGCCACCAGGGCGATCGGGTCGATGACCGTCGACTCGCCGCGGGCGATCTGGACGACCAGCGCCGTGACGATGAGCACGCCGAGCATCGAGGCCAGAACCAGGACGCTGCTGAGGAACTTGGCGGCGAAATAGAGTGCCGTCCGTAGCGGGGTGACGGCGAGAAGCTCGCCCACTCCGACGTCCCTGTCATGGCCGACGGAGTTGCGCACGACGTAGAAACCGCCGAGGGTGAGCCACAGCGCGCCGGCCAGCGCGGTCGCCATGCCGATGTAGGCGCTGTTGTAGACGCCGCGGTAGTGCCCGATGTTCATGATGACCCACTGGGTGTCCCGGGCCGGCGTGGCCAGGTAGCCCAGGCCGACCGCCGACAGCAGGATCACCGCGTACACCGGGCGGCGGACCCTTTCCCGGAAGTCGCCGGCCACGAGACCGGCAAGCGTGCCGGCCGTCATCACACGACCGTCCGATCTCCGGTGACCGTCTGCCGGCCCCACCCGTTGATGATGGCGAGGTAGGCATCCTCGAGGTCGGGCGTCACCATGACCGCCTCCCCATAGGGCCGTTCGGGGGACAACACCCGCAACCTGACGCCCGCGGCCGTCCGCACCATGCGGCTGACCAGGTGCCGCGCCTGGAACGAGGTCACGTGGGCGGAGTCGACCATGACCTCCCACACGTGTCCGTCCACCTCGCGCAGGAGTTCCTCGGGGCTGCCGCGCCGGTGGAGCCGACCGGCCGCCACCACCGCGATGTCGGAGGCCACCGACTCGATGTCGGAGACGATGTGGGTGGACAGCATCACCACCCGATCGGCGGCCAGGTCGCTGAGGAGGTTACGGAAGCGCACCCGCTCCTCGGGATCGAGTCCGGCCGTGGGCTCGTCCACGATGATCACCTGGGGGTCGGCCAGGAGGGCCTGGGCGATCCCCACGCGCCGGAGCATGCCGCCGGAGTACTTGCCGAGGGGGCGCTTCGCCGCTTCGGTCAGGTTGACCAGCGCCAGCAGCTCATCGATGCGCTCCCGTGCGGAACGGGCCGACACGCCCTTCGCCGCGGCGAGGTAGGAGAGGAACTCCCGTGCGGTCAGGTTGGGGTAGACCCCGAAGTCCTGCGGAAGGTAGCCCAGCACCCGGCGGAGTGTGTCCGGCCTGGCCAGCATGTCCTCCCCGTTGAACACGAGGTTCCCGCTGGTCGGACGGGTGACGGTGGCGGCGATGCGCATCAGCGACGACTTGCCCGCACCGTTCGGTCCGAGGAGTCCGAGTATGCCGGTGCCCAGGCGCATCGTCATGCCGTCGACGGCGCGTTTCCCGCCTCTGTAGACCTTGGTGACATCCACGATCTCGAGCATCATGCCGGTTCCTATCCTGCTTTCCGCAGATTGATCCCGTCGGCTGCCCGCACGACGATGGAGCGGTCGCTGTTCGGTGTGTTGGTGAGGTTCTCTGGGTTCCGCACCCCGTCGATGCGGTATGTTTCGGGCCCCTTGGGGAGAACGATCGTCGCGATCTCCGCGGCGTGGACCTCGACCCGCCGTGGGGCGGCGGCGAAGGTCAGGTTGACGTTCCCGTCCGAAAGGGTCCGGGCCTCGACCTCCGGCGACTTGGCACCGGTGATCTTTATGTGGCCCCCGTCGTTGCGCAGGTGCAGCTTGCCGTCAGGGTCGGCGATGTTCAGGGTGCAGTCGCTCAGCGTCGCGGTCGTGTCCCCCTTCAGGCTCTTGAGCCGCACCGTCGTCCCGGATCCGGTGACGGTGAGCGCGGTGCCCGCGGGGACCCGCACGGTGTGCCGGCTGTCACAGGAGACGACGATGCCGCTGCACTGCACGTGCAGCTTCAGCGTCCCGCCGTCCAGCGACCATGTGGCGTTGCCGTTGTTCCCGGCCGCCCCTTCCAGGGAACGCTCGACGTTGACGCCCCCGCTGGAGCCGTCGACGACGGTGAGGCTCGTGTCATGGACGTCGATGGTCAGAGCGTTGCCGGAGAAGGCGAAGTCACGCCGGTCCCCGCTCCCGCCGTCGCTGTTCGCGGTGCCGCCGGCCGCTCGGCAGCCGATGAGGCTCGCCAGAACCGCGATGGCTCCGGCTGCCGCGGCACATGTTCTTATCACGGGCGATGCCATGAGATCCTCCAGGGCGCCAATACGGTATCCCCTCAAGAATCCGGTCCGACGGCGTCCGCCACATCTGCCGTTCGGCAGATATGGCGGGCCGGTTTCCCCGCCGGTGCCCTCCGCCAAGGCGGCGCGGGCCGCGGCGTATCCGGATGTCCGAAATTCCGTGACGGCACCGCGCATTCGCGTCGGCCGTCGCTCGCCATGCGAGCTCCGTTCTAGATCGCGAAGCGGCATGCCCTGGTGACGGCTAGTGATGCCATGGGCCGGCCCGCCCGTTATGTACTAACTGAAATGTCCGAGACTGCTAGTCCGTAATGTGTTCCGTTAACTTGGGAGTCAATGTCTAGAACCGCCCGTTCGGCATCGGAAAGGCTCCTGTGGGAACGGGGATTCGCTCCGGAAGCCATCTTCCACGGGAACGGTGAATAGCCATGTACGGGATATCCCTGGCTGAAGAAGACGTCGCTGCGGTCAACGCGCTCGTCGACGATCTGGCACGACGACATCACAGTGTGGAGTCCGCCGAATTCCAGCAGGAGAGCAGGGCATACGCCGAAGAGCTGCCGCGGCGGCTGCGTCAGGCCATCAACGAGTACAGGCTCACCGAACGGTCTGGGACTCTGGTGATCTCCGGGCTCCCCGTCGACGACGAGTCACTCGGCCCGACGCCCCCCGACCGGAGGGACACGCGGACCTCCTCCGCCTCACACCGCCACGACATCGCCTTCTACCTCGTGGCGGCCCTGCTGGGAGAGCCCATCGGCTGGGCGACCCAGCAGGACGGGCTCATCATGCACGACATCTTCCCGATCAAGAAGTACGAGCACGACCAGATCGGCTGGGGGAGCGCCGAAGACCTCACATGGCACACAGAGGACGCGTTCCACCCCCTGCGCACGGATTATCTCGGGCTCATGTGCCTGCGCAATCCCGACGGGGTGGAGACCACCATCGCCGAAATCGCCGATGTCGAACTCGATTCGGAAGTACGGGCATTGTTGTCCGAGAAACGGTTCTTCATCCTTCCCGACGACTCGCACCGTCCGCAGAACAGCGGGGCGCACGGGCACGAGCGCGACAGCCGGGTGGCCGAACTGCGTATGCGCAGCCGGCGCGTCGTAGAGAAGGCGCTCAGTGAACCCGAGCCGATCGCCGTGCTTTTCGGCGATCCCCGGTCACCCTACGTGAGGGTGGACCCGCACTACATGCAAGGCGCGCAGGGGGACATCGAGCAGACCGCCCTGGAGAAGTTCTGCGCGGCCATCGACTCCGTCCTCGCCGGAGTCGTGCTCAAACCCGGAGATATGTGCTTCCTCGACAACTATCGGGTAGTACATGGCCGTAAGCCGTTCCGTGCCCGTTTTGACGGCACCGACAGATGGCTGCGCAGGCTCAACGTCACCAGAGACCTGCGCAAGTCGCGAGAGTTCAGGATCGACGCCGGGTCCCGTGTCATCTACTAGCGGTTTCCGCAGCGTGATCGGGTGGTTCGACGAACGAGAACGGCAGTTCCCATACCTTAAGGACGATCATGACGCAAATGGCGCAAAGTAGGGTAGCCAAGGTCTACGCCGGAAACCAGGAGAACAACCTCACCGAATGGGAGTTCCTGGCTCTGAACAGTGAACTGAACATCGCCGACGGGCACGCCCGCCAGGAACTCACCCCGGGGCAAAGCAAGATCATCGACGAGCTGCCGCTGCTGTTCGGTGAGGGAGAGCGGCGTCGGGTCGAGGAGATCGAGCGCGAGTGCCACAGGGCCTACTTACAGCTCCTCGGTCAGCATTCCTATCCCTCCGCTCCGGGGCGCGTGCTCAGCTGCTACTCCTCTTCGGTCGCCATGGAGATCCTCTCCCGGGCCCTGGCCACGAGGATGGAGTCGGTGGCGCTGCTCCACCCGACATTCGACAACATCGCCGACCTGCTGCGCGGCAACTCCCTGCGGCTGGTTCCCATCGCGGAGGACCCGCTGCACGGGGGCGACCTGGACGACGAACTGCTCCGGTCGGTGGGCTGCGTGTTCATCACCACACCGAACAACCCCACGGGCAAGGTCGTCCCCGAGGAACGCCTGCGGCGGCTCGCCGAGCAGTGCGCCGAGCACGACGTCATCCTGGCGCTGGACACCTCCTTCCGAGGGTTCGACACCCGCGCCCACTACGACCACTACGCGGTGCTCCAGTCCGTCGGCTGCCGGTGGGCGGTGATCGAGGACACCGGGAAGCTCTGGCCGACGCTCGACCTCAAACTCGGCATGCTCGTCTTCTCCGAGGACATCGGCCTTCCGGTGTCCAAGATCTACTCCGACATCCTCCTCGGCGTCTCGCCGATGATCCTCGTACTCGCCCGCCGGTTCGCCGAGGACGCGGCCAACGGCGGCCTGGACGAACTGCACCGCTTCATCGGCGGCAACCGCGAACTCGTCCGTGCCCAGCTCGCCGACCTTCCGGGCCTCACCTTCCCCGACGCGGACAGCAAGGTGAGCGTGGAACGGGTGCATCTGGGGGACCGGCCCGGCACCGAGGTCTGGGCGGCGCTCCGTGAGAGCAACGTGTACGCGCTGCCGTGCAGGGCCTTCCACTGGGACAAGCCCAACGAAGGGTCGAACATGCTCCGAATCGCACTAGCGCGCTCCAGCGAACCGCTGGCCCGCTCCGTGCAGACCTTGCGTTTGGTGCTGGAGCGCTTCTGATGAGCGACTCGGGCGTCACCGGAGTGCCGTCTGACGACCTCGGCCACCTACGGCAATGGCGTTCCGGCGTGGTCCAGGAGGTCTCTCCCCCGGGAGTGCACGACCTCGGACCGGGGTACCTCGAACCCGGCCTGCTCCCGGTGGGGCTTCTCCGGTACGCCTACGATCGGGCGCTGACCGAGTACGGTGCGGCGGCGCTCAGCTACGGGCACAATCCCGGCGTGTCCCTCCTGAGGGAGTCCCTGGCGGCGAGGGCCGGCGCGAGCCGGTGCGAGGCGGCCAACGTGGTGCTCACATCCGGTACCTCGCAGGCGCTCTACTTGGTGAGCACCGCCCTCGCCAAAGCGGGGAACGTGGTGCTGGTCGAGGACACCTCCTACGACCTGGGACGGCGAATCTTCACCGACTGCGGGTTAAGCGTGCACAGAGTGCCGTGCGACGAGGACGGCATGGACCCGCATGCCCTGGAAGCCGCTCTCGCCGAGCACGCCGGGAAAGTGGCGTTCATCTATCTCATCCCCACATTCCACAACCCGACCGGCCGGGTCGTCCCCATTTCCCGCAGGCACGAACTGCTCGACACCGCATCCAGGTACGGCGTGCTGGTCGTCGAAGATGACGCCTACGCCGACCTGGCGTTCGACCCCGGAGCCGTGCCGCCGTCGCTGGCGGACATCGCGGGCCATCGGGGAGTGCTGCGACTGTGCTCCTTCGCCAAGACGCTCGGCCCGGGCCTGCGCCTGGGCTGGATGCTGACGGACCCCGAACTGGCCCGCCGGCTCGTCTCACACGGCCTGTTCGTCAGCGGTGGCTCCCTCAACCACACCACCTCGCTCGCCGTGGCGATCTTGCTCAGGGACGGGGACTACGATCGGCATCTCGCGCGGCTACGGGGCCGGCTGCGCGAACGTCGCGACGCTCTGGCCGGACGGTTGCGGGCGAGCCTTCCGGACGACGTCGAGATCGCGCGGCCCCGGGGAGGGTTCTTCCTGTGGCTGAGCCACCGGAACGGGTGGAGCGAGGCCGAACTGCTGGCCACGGCCGACCGCGCCGGCGTCCGGGTCGGCGCCGGATCCCGGTTCGGGACCACGCCCTGGCCCAGCGTGCGCCTGGCCTACAGCTTCAACCCGCCCTCCGTCCTCGCGGCCGCCGCACAACGTCTGGCCGGCGCCTGGAACAGGCGACCTCTCATCACATTGGAGTCAGATCGTGCTCTTCACCGATCATGATCGGAAGACGGCGCCCTCCACGGGGCCCGTCGGGTACAGCCTGCCCATATCACCCTCCGGGCAGGCATCCATGCTCACGCCTCCGCCATGGCACTTCTCGGGTGAAGTGATCATGGTCGAGTACCGCGTCGACCCCGCCGCCGCCGAGAGGTTCCTCCCTCCGGGCCTGACCCTCGGAGCGGATCCGGGCGCCGCCGCCGCGGTGTTCGCCGAGTGGCAGTGGTGTTCCGGCTCGGAGGACGAGCTCGCCGAACCGGCGCTCAACCAGTTCGCCGAGTTCCTGATCCTGCTCGGCTGCGAGTACCGGGGCGCCCCGATGGCGCGGTGCCCCTTCGCCTGGGTCGACCAGCCAGTCCCGATGGTCAGGGGCTGGGTCCAGGGCATGCCGAAACAGTTCGGGGTGGTCCACCAGTCAAGGCCCACCGCGGTCGGCCGTGGCGGGCCCCGTCTGGCACCGGGCGGGCGGTTCCACGGCACCCTGTCGGTGAACGGACGCCGAGCGGTGGAGACGGCCGTCACGCTGCACGGGCGGACGGAGCATGAACCGCTCCTGCACACCGTGCCGCTCGCGCACACCCTCATGTTCCCGGACTGGGCCTCGACAGGCGCAGGACGACCCACGCTGGTCGCCTCGGAGGTCACCGACGTGGAGTTCTCCGGCATCTGGAAGGGAGCGGCCGAATTGAAGTTCGTTGACGTCGTGGGGGCCGACTTCAACGAGCTGTCACCCATCGAGACCGGCGAGGGCTACGTCTTCTCCTACGCCGAGACGCTGTGCAACGGGCGTGCCTTATAGGCCGATGAACCTAAGTACGGGGGCTCTTAGTGCTGAGAATCAACTTCACAGTGACTGATCTATCCCGTTGCCGGATGGTGGCGGGTCTGGGGCCGCTGGTGGAGAGCGCATTCGCGCTCAAAGCCTTCGGAGGGGGCACCAATGTTCCGATCCAGGGATGGAGGAGCCGGGTAAGGAAAGAACTCGGAGAGCAGATATTCGAGGTCGAGCTGATCAACAGGCGGTACTGGCTGTCGGAACTCCTGAACGTGCTCGCCCATCCGCTCAGCGAACCCGACGACGGCCATATCGACGGCGGGAGCCGGGAACAGATCGTGTCGGTGCTGGCGAACTTCTGCCAGGTCGCCGTGCTGCCGTACTGGAACCAGATCCAGAACCGGCTGAAGGAATTGTGCGACGCCCAGGGCCGGATCGTGATCACCGGAGGCATCGAGCGCCTGCTCGGCACGATTCATCCGCAGATACGGTGGAGCTCACCGACCCTGGAGCTCCCACATTCCACGGACCAGGAAATCCACCTCAACGAGGGCGGGATGTTACTGAGTCCATCGTTCTTTCTCCGCGACCAGCCGTGCGTGTTCCTTCCCGCCGTACGGGACACCGAGGCTCCCGCGGTCGTTTTCTCGCTCAACGAGGCCATGGAGGTTCAGCCCCGCGACTCGGAGGATTGGAGCGAACAGGCTCTGGGCGCGCTGATCGGGCACACCCGCGCGGCGGCGCTTCAGGAACTCGCCGAGGGCCGCACCACGGGCGAACTGGCCGGCCGGCTCGGCATCTCGATGGCCGGCGCCAGCAAGCACACCACCATACTCCGCAAATCCGGCCTGGTAATCACCTTGAGAAACCGCAACACGGCCATGCACACCCTCACTCCGCTGGGCATGGCACTGCTTCGGAGTCACCCGCACGGTGCCTCCCTGCCCGATGTCGAATCCGTAGGTTCGTCTGAAAAGGAGTACGTCATGAACAAGAACCCGTTCGACGACCCGGACGGTCGTTTTTACGTGCTGGTCAACAACGAGGGGCAGTACTCCTTGTGGCCGTCCTTCGCCGAAATACCCCGGGGCTGGGGGATCGTCCTGGAGGAAAAGGACCGGCAGACGGTCCTCGACTACATCAACGAACACTGGACCGACATGCGGCCCAAGAGCCTGCGTGAGGTGGCGGACAAGGTGTGAGGAGGCCGCAGCCGCCCGTACGTCCCCTGATGCCGGTGACCGCCGCCGAGGTCGCCGGCCCGGTGCGACACACCATCGGTGACCGGCGGGCGGCGATCATCGGTCACCGACCACGTACGGCGCGCGATCGGTGACCGATGAGGGAGAATCATCGGTCATGACGATCCGTTTGCTGATCGCGGACGACCAGGAAATGGTCCGCCGTGGCATGCGCCGAATCTTGGAGCAGCAGCCGGACATGGAGGTGGTGGCCGAGGCCGGTGACGGCAAGAGCGCGGTGGAGTTGGCACAGCGCACACGTCCACACGTGGCTTTGGTGGACGTCCGCATGCCTCGGATGGACGGGCTGGAGGTCACCCGCCAACTGGCCGGCCCGGGGGCGGTCGTTCCCGTCAAGGTCGTCGTGGTGACGACCTTCGACCTCGACGAGTACGTCTATCCGGCCCTGCGCAACGGCGCGTCCGGCTTCCTGCTCAAGCGCAGCGGCCCCACGCTCCTGGTGGAGGCCGTCAGGGCGGCGATGGCGGGAGACAGCCTGATCAGTCCCTCCATCACCGTCCGGCTGCTCAAGCACGTCACCGGCCGGGGGCAGGACCGTCAGCCGGCGCTCGAACCCCTCACCGACCGCGAGGTCGAGATCGCCGGCAAGGTCGCCGAGGGCAAGACCAACTCCGACATCGCGACGGAGTTGTTCATCTCGCCGGGAACCGTCAAGACCCACGTCGCCAGCATCCAGCGCAAGCTCGGCGTCCGTAACCGCGTCGGCATCGCGGTGAAGGCGTGGGAAATGGGGTACGCCACCGGAGACCCGACCTGACGCCGAAGCCCCCGGGCCCCGGACGTCCCGAGGACTCCGGGCCCTACCGGCTCCAAGCGACCGGTCGGGCGCCCCCGCCGCTGCGGGGGTCGGTGCGACGGCGAATATCTGCTGAACGGTAGATGCGAAAAATTCTCCAGAATGCCATGCGCCGCCGCTTTTAATGGAACTGCATAGACTTCCCCCATGCAGGGAATGGTCGCATCGACTCAACTCCGCCGGCTCACGTACGGGGCGGCGCTCGTCATAATGCTCTCTCCCGCGCTCCTCGCCGGGCCCGGCGACCTCGTCGTCGCCATCCCGGCGGTGGCGGCGCTGACCGCCGCCATCCTCCCGTGGCCGATCGGGCGCGTTTCTCTCGCCATGGTCGCCGGCTTTCTCGCGACGCTTTCCATCATTCTCGATTTCGCTTACTTCGGCCGGCCTCACGCCGCGTTGTTATGGCTCCCCGTCGAGGTGCTCGGCCTGACGATCCTCCTGGGACGGGTCGTCCGCGAGGTGCGGGGCCGCCTGCTCCTCCTGGCCGCGGGAGTGACGGGGATCGCGCCTTTCGCGGCACCTCTTCGGTTCACCCTCCGGGCCCCCTCACCCGACTGGGAACTCTTGGTCGCCGCCGTCTTCATGGTGACGTTCGCCGTGGGCTTGGCGGCCGGAGTGGGGCTCTACCTGCGGTCACTGGACAATCAGCGGCGGCGTGCCGTGACGGAGGCACGCCGGGACCAGCGACTGGAACTGGCCCGCGATCTGCACGATTTCGTCGCACACGAGATGACGGGAATCCTCCTGGAAGTGCAGGCCGCACGCGTACGCGAATACGACCCCGTGGAGAACCGCGCGCTGCTCGCCCGGTTGGAGGACGCCGGCCAGCGCGCGCTCGACTCCATGGACGAGACATTGCGGCTGATGCGCGGTTCCGACCGTCACCCGGGCGAGGGAGAGGCGGAACCGCTACGCCCGCACGGCCTCAGCGAACTCCCCGGCCTGGCCCGCCGCTTCCGCGAGAGCACCGCCACCCATACCCTGCTGCATATGGAGGAGGACCTGGTCGACCTCCTCTCCCGTCAGGTACAGCGGGCGATCTTCCACGTGGTCCTGGAAGGGCTGACCAACGTGCGCAGACACGCCGGGAAGGTCACCGAGGTGTCGGTGACGGTCAGACGCATCGCCGACGACCAGGTGGAGGCCGCGGTCACCGACAACGGCAACCGGAACTCCCTTCCGAAGGACGACCGCCGCGGCGGCGCCGGCCTCATCGGACTCAACGAGCGCATCGCGGCCGTCGGCGGCACCCTGACCGCCGGCCCCCAGGAAAGGGGCTGGCGCATCAGCGCACACATCCCCATCCCCGAAGAGCCCGCCCTCTAGGGCGCGTATTCGGTTGTGATCAACAGATGCTCCGGGCGAGGTCCTTGAGCCAGATCATCGAGGCGCGAAGGTAGAGGCCGGCGAGGTAGCTCGCGGGTGTCTTGTCGTACCGCGTAGCGATACCTCGCCACGCCTTCAACTTGTTGATCAGCCGCTCAACGGTGTCCCGCGCCTTGTAAAGATCGGCGTCGTGGCTGACGGGCCTACCGCCCTTGCTGCCCCTCTTCTTCCGGTGGCGGCCTGGTCATTCTTCTCCGGGATGACCGTCTTGATACGACGTTTGCGCAGGTGGGCGCAATTACCGCGCGACGAGTACGCCTTGTCTCCGGCGACTGCGTCAGGCCGGGTCCGGGGACGGCCGACGGGCCCGCGCACCCGCACCTTCTTCAGGACGGGGATGAACTGCGGGCTGTCCGCTGCCTGGCCCGCGGTCAGGATGAACGCCAGCGGGCGGCACCTCCGGTCGCCGGCGACGTGGGAGGCGGGGCTGCGACAGTTCATCACCACGCATCAGCGTATGGTGCGGCTGAAGCGCCAGTGGTTCGTGCCGGCCAACCGTGCGCTGGGCACGATGCGCGCCCTCGCCATGCACGTGGGTGTCCGCGCGCGCCCTCAGGTTACCGGGACACGCCTCCTCCAAGCCGCCGCGCCAGCCCCGGACCGTGCGTGAACGCCACACCCTGAATCGGCGTTTGCGAGAGCGCTCAAGCCTGCGCGGATCCACCGTCGGCGTAGAATTCGGCACCGTTGACGTAGCTCGACGCGTCCGAGGCGAGGAACGTCGTCACGGCGGCGATCTCCTCGGGCTCGGCGAGGCGGCCAAGGGGGATGCGGCCTTCGGCCTGCTTGAGCATCTCGGGTGGGATCAGTTCGAGCAGGCCGGGGGTGCGTACACCGCCCGGGGATACGACGTTGACCCGAAAGCCATGTGCGCGCGAGCTGAGGGCCCAGCCGCGGGCGAGGCTGCGGACCGCGGCCTTCGACGCTGCGTAGACCTCGAGCCCCTGGTTGGGCCGTGTCGCGGCGGTCGAACCCGTAAGGATCACCGATGCGTTTGTGCTGAGGTGTGGCAGCGCTTGCTGCAGGGTGAAGATCGTCCCCTTGACGTTGGTGGCGAACACTGAGTCGATCAGCTCCTCCGTCACCTCGCCGAACGGAGCTGCGATGCCGATGCCGGCGTTGGCGACGAGCACGTCGATGCGTCCGGCCTGGTCGCGCACAGTCCCGTAGAACGCGTCGAGCTCTGCGGGCACCGAAGAATCGCAGACCGCGCCGGTCACGTCGGGGCCGAGCTCGGCGACCGCGGCGTCGAGCACCTCCTTGCGGCGACCGGTGATGAACACCTTGGCGCCCTCGTCGCGGAACGCGCGTGCGGTCGCGAACCCGATGCCGGTGCTGCCCCCGGTGACTACAGCGACCTTGTCTGCCAAGACGGCCATGCCGTTCTCCTTCGAGGTTATGGACTGTTACGTCCACAACCTTCCCAGATATGGACCGAGTAGTCAAGAATGGTCGTAGCGTGCAGCTTGAGGGCGCACCCCCGAGGGCTCGGGGCAGGTGGCAGGCTGCGGCGGTACAGTTCGGCGGCTGAGCTGTTGCTACTGCGTCGGGGTGGGCAGGAGCCGCGCCAGGGCGGACTGGGCCGCCGTGGTGAGCACGTCGATGTCCGTGCCGGTGCGCCCGAGCGCGATGAGGCCGAGTTGGGCAACGAGGACCGCGCGGGCGGTCCCGGCGGGGTCGGTGTCGGGGTCGAGGTCTCCTTCGCGCTGGGCGCGCTCCAGTGCCGCGGTGAGCGTGGCGGTGATCGCGTCGTAAGTGCGGCGGGCTTCAGCGGCCACGTCCGGAGTGCTGGTGGCGAGTTCGGCGTTGCTGTTCGCCAGCAGGCAACCCCGGCGCGCAACTGCTCCGGTCGGGTCGCCGGTCGGGCTGAGCACGAACTCGCGCACCAGGTCGATCCCCCGCGCCGCGGATGCCAGACGCTCGCGCAGCATCAGCAGGTTCGCGTCGTCGTAGTGGCGCAGCACCCGCAGGAACAGGCTGCGCTTGTCCCCGAACGCCCCGTAGAGGCTGCCTTTGCCCAACCCGCTCACGCTCAGCAGGTCGTCCATCGATGTCGCCGCGTAGCCCTTGTCCCAGAACTCGTCGCGGATAGCGAGAATCACGCGATCTTCATCGAACTCACGAGGTCGGGGCATGCCCGCACAATACAAGTTCTGGACCGTATGGGCCACAATGGACTCGGGGCCGCTATGTGCCCGGCTTAGCTCGGGAAAGTCCAGCCGAAAACCGGTGCTGGAGTGCTAGGGCGCGTATTACGTCGTGAACAATCTGCGAGATTCGCCTTCGCGGCAGCCGGCGGTCCTGTGGTCGTCACGTCGCCGCTGCCCATGATTCGCTTCATTCGCCCGCCACCGCGAACCACCGTCCGGCCCGCCGCGTCGTCCCTCCAGCCCCAGGCCTCGGACAGTTCCCTTACGAGCCGCAGCCCCCGGCCGCTCTCGGCCAGCAGGCGATTCAGAACCGTACGGCCGTCAGTACGCTCTGGCAGCGATGGTTCGTATGCCCGCTGTCCCGAGATGCGCGCGGAGACCAGGATCGACTTGACCGTGGTGGTCGCGTGCCACAGCCACCGTGTTCGACGCCGCGACACCGGAGGACGGCGGTCAGGAATGGTCGAGCGAGGCGGTTCATGCGGTTTCTCCGGTCTTGCTCATGACTGGGCGGTGGTTGTCGTTCTCCCGATCGGCTCCAGCAGGAGATGCGGCGCTGCGTGGTCGGTGAACGTGCCATGCACACCGAATACCTGTGCGAGCAGTGCCGGTGTGAGCACGGTGGTGGGTGACCCCGCGGCGGCGATGCGGCCGTGGTCGAGCACGATCACGTGGTCTGCGTAGCGGACGGCGAGGTCGAGGGTGTGCAGTGCGGCGATGACGGTGAGCCCGCTGGACGCGGCCAGTCCGAGCACGTCGAACTGATGGCCGGGATCGAGGTGGTTCGTTGGCTCGTCCAGCGCGAGCACTTCGGGATCGCCGATGAGGGCACGGGC
Organism: Sphaerisporangium sp. NPDC051011; assembly: GCF_040653595.1. Taxonomy (NCBI): domain Bacteria; kingdom Bacillati; phylum Actinomycetota; class Actinomycetes; order Streptosporangiales; family Streptosporangiaceae; genus Sphaerisporangium; species Sphaerisporangium sp. NPDC051011. The sequence goes on from NZ_JBFAGG010000003.1 coordinate 189,535, forward strand.
GAGGAGAACCCGCTGTCGTTCACCCCCGGACAGGAGCGAAACCGGACGTTCGGCGAGTTCGAGCACCCCGACTCGCGACATTGCGTCGTCGACCAGCGAGCGGGGGTTGCGGCCGGCGCGATCCGATCGGCTTCGGCGCGGAATCCCGAGCTCCACCAGTTCGGCTACCGTCAGTTCGAGAGCGGTGGTCTGTTCCTGGGGGAGCACGCCGATCCGGGCCGAACGCTCGGCCGGACGCATCCGCAGGACGTCCTCGCCGCCCAGCAGCACGCGTCCCGACACGCGTGCGGAACCGCCGGACAGGGTTCCGAGCAGCGTCGATTTGCCGCTGCCGTTCGGACCGAGGAGCGCCGTGAACGTGCCGCCGGGGATCGCGGTGGTGATGCCGTGCAGGACGGTCCGCCTGCCGTGCGATGCCGCCACGCTGTCGAACACGATGCCGCTCACCCGCGCGCTCCGCTGCGCCGGAGCACGGCGACGAACACCGGGACGCCGAGGAGCGCGGTGATGATCCCGACCGGGAGCTCGGTAGGTGCGAGCAGGGTGCGGGCGCCGGTGTCGGCGAGCAGCATGAGGAGCGCGCCGAGCAGGGCGGACACGGGCAGCAGGCGCCGGTGCAGCCCGCCAACGAGGATGCGGGCGAGGTTCGGGACGACGAGTCCGACGAACCCGATCGTTCCGGAGATGGCGACGACGCTCCCTGTGATGACCGCGGCGACCGCGAAGACGCCGATACGTGACCGGCCGGGGTGGATGCCAAGTGCCGCTGCGGTCGCATCGCCGAGGGACAGCAGGTCGAGCCGACGCAGCAGCACGAGGACCACGGCGAACGCCACGAGCACCGGTGGGGTGGCGATGCCGAGCAACTGCCAGTTCGCGCCCGACAGGCTGCCGAGCAGCCAGTACATGACCTGCTGTGTGGCCTCGCCGCTGCCGGCGCGAAGGATCAGGAACGAGGTGATGCCCGACAGGAGGTGTCCGATCGCGATGCCGACCATCACCAGCCTGGAGGCGCTGACGCCGGCCAGCGATGTCGCGAAGACGAAGACGGTGACCCCGGCCGCGGCAGCGCCGACGAACGCACCGAGCGGGAGGACCAGGCCGCCTGCGACGCCGATGCCGAGCGTCGTGATGACGGCGACCGCGCCGAGGGATGCACCCGAGGAGAGACCGAGCGTGAACGGGTCGGCGATGGGATTGTGGACCAGGACCTGCACGAGCGCTCCGGCCACGGCGAGTCCCGCGCCGACAAGCACGGCCTCGAGGACACGAGGGACCCGCAGCTGCCAGATGATGAAGTTCGTGCCGGTGGACTCCTGTCCCCTGATGCCGTCCCAGACGGCATGGAGGACCCGCCCGGGAGGGATCGACGCGGCGCCGACCCCGACGGCGAGGACCGCCACGGCGACGAGCACTACCAGGAGGGTGAGCGCGATGACGGGCGCGGGCACACCACCGAGGATCCCGGACGTCCTTCGCCGGGCGTGCCCGCTCACCGCTGCGCCCGGGGCCTGGGTGATCAGCTCGCCGCCTTGATGGCATCGGCGATGGTCGTGATCGCGTCGGCGTTCAGCAGGCTCGGCGAACACAGGATGCCCTGCGAGACGACCACGATGTGGTTGTTCTTCACCGCGTCCGCGTCGGCCAGGAGCGGACTCTTCTTGATCGAAGCGACCAGCTCGTCGGGGGTCTGAGTGGAGAGCCCGGAGATGGCGACGATGACCTTCGGGTTCGCGGTGGCGACCTGCTCGGAGGAGAGGGTGGCGAAGTCACTGTGAGTGCTCGCGGCGATGTTCTTCCCGCCGGCGAGGGTGATGACGGCGCTGCCGAACTGTGACCCCCCGATGGTGTTGATACCAGCGCCTCCGCTGGGAACCTCGGACAGGGCCAGAACCGGCACGTTCGCGTCGGTCGTCGGGGCCGCGGCGGCGATCTGCTTCTTCATCGACGCTACCAGCTCCTCGCCCTTCGCCTGCACGTGGAACGTCTCGGCGAGATTCGTGATGTACCGGTAGGTGGCGTCGATGTCCGTCGCTTCGCCTTTCGCGGTGTCGCACGCGATCATCGCCGCGATCCCGTTCTTCTCCAGCTCCGCCTGCGTGGGGGTGCCCGGGAAGGCGCCGAGTGCGTAGATCGTGACGCCGGTGACCAGGTCCGATTTGGCGGCGATCACCTTCTCCTTGTTGGCGGAGTCGCTGCCCTGCGCGATGGCGGGGATCTTGTCGATCTCCTCCCGGAGCGAGCCGGTGAAGTCCTTGCTGAAGCCTGCGTCGGCGGTGGCGACGATGCGATCACCGAGGCCGAGTTGGATCAGGAACGAGGCGGCCGCGGTGTCCAACGTGACGACCCGCTTCGGCACGGTGGACAGGTTCGCCGTAGCCGGGCAGTCGGTCGCCCCGTCAGCGCCCGACCCTGCCGCGGCCGTGCTGCTGGAGGCCGGGGGCTTTCCCGCGGACGACGTGGGGGCCGCGGACGGTGACGAGCATCCTGCGAGTGCGATCGCGATGGCCGTCACGGCTGTCAAGGCCGCCACGGTTCGATTCCTGGTCATGCTTTCATATCCATTACCGGGGTGGTGATGGGGGCCTCGGGTGGCCACGGGTACTCCATCACGCGAGCCACCGACCGGGCCATCTCGGCACCCTCGAGGCGGTCGACGAGATGAAGCGCCATGTCGATCCCGGCGGCCACGCCCGCGCTGGTCACGATGTGTCCGGCATCAACCCATCGCTGCCCGGTGCGAACATCGACGCCCGGGTACCGCGACGCAAGGTCATCGAGAACACTCCAATGAGAGGTCGCGCGGACCCCCGCGAGTAGCCCCGCCGCCGCGAAGACCAGGGAACCGTTGCAGACCGACGCCAAGAGCGTGCCCTCGGCCGCGAGGGACCGCAGCCGCGACAAGTGCGTCTGGTCGGTCTGGAGGAGATCGGTTCCAGCACCGCCAGGATGAACAAGAAGGTCCGGCCTCGGCTCATCATCGATGGCGCCATCGGGCGTGAGCATCAAACCCAGGCCGCAACGCACCGGTCTCCCATCGATGCTCGCGGTGCGGACGACCACGTCACGCTCGGTCAACTGCTGCCACCACCGGAGCGTCTCCCAGGGGCCGACTGCGTCCAACTCCTCGACGCCCTCGAACAACAGCACGGTGACTCGATACGGAAGTGCCTCGTTCATGAATTTTCGATGTCTCCTGGCAGAGCAAGCGAGGTGGTTGTACAAGGACCACTCGATCGTCCGGGGGTCGCCGTTACGCCCACAAGTGGCAGAAGACGCTGATAACGATAGATTTCTGCCATGACCGTTTCGATGGCATCAGGACACCCCGTCCGGCGGCATCGCATCGCCGTGCTCGCACTTGACCGGGTACTGCCGATGGAAGTAGGCATGCCGTTCCACATCCTCGACCGGCCAGGGTTGCTCTACGACCTGATGCTCTGCGGCCGCACCCCGGGACCCGTCGAAACGGACAACGGATGGCCTCTGATCGCCACGCACGGTCTCGACGCGGTCGGGGCTGCAGACACCGTGATCGTGCCCGCCTTCCGCGGATACCTCGACGGCGCGCCGGACGACGTGGCGGTCGCACTGCGCCAGGCACACCGGAACGGCGCTCGCATCGCCTCGATCTGCGCCGGAGCGTTCGCGCTCGCCTCTGCGGGGCTGCTCGACGGGAGGCGCGCAACGACACATTGGCGCTACGCTGACGACCTCGCCCGCCTTTATCCGAAGGTCGAGGTCGACCCCGACGTGCTCTACGTCGACGCCGGGGGCGTCCTCACCTCTGCGGGTGTGGCCAGCGGCATCGACCTCTGCCTGCACCTCCTGCGCCGCGACCACGGGTCGGCCACCGCGAACGCGGTAGCTCGAGAGATCGTCGCCGCACCACATCGGGAAGGCGGACAGGCGCAGTTCATCAGGAGGCCGCCGGCACCGCCGAACAAGACGGGCCTCGGCGCGACTCTGGCATGGGCGCTGACCCGTCTCGACAAGCCACTGACGGTCGCCGATCTGGCCGCACACGCCCAACTCTCGACCCGAACCTTCGTGCGCAGCTTCGCGGACGAAACCGGCACCACCCCGATCAAATGGCTCAACGCGGCACGCGTCGACCGGGCACGCGAACTCCTCGAAACCACCGACGCCACCATCGGCCACATCAGTCAGGTCTGCGGCCTCGGCACCCCAGCGAACTTCCGGCAGCACTTCCGCCGCACCACAGGGACCACACCGAGCGAGTACCGCCAGACCTTCGCCGCGATCTGACCCCTGACCGTCGGCCGTGCTCCCGGTGGCAATCAGGCTGGGAGACTACGAGAAGACCGCAACCAGCTACCTGGCAGGACTCCACATCGCGGGCATCTTCATCCGGTCCGCAAGGTGATCCAAACGAAACGGCCTAGTCGGCCTCGGTGAAGCCGATGCTGAACGCGGCGTCGAGGTCGTGCTTGCTGTAGGTGCGGAAGGCGAGGTGGGTCTCGGTCGCGAGGACGCCCGCCACCTTGTTGATGCGCCCGGGGATGACCTCGGCGATCTCGTCATAGTGCGGGACGCGGACCATCGCCACCAGGTCGTAGTCACCGGTGATCGAATAGACCTCGCTCACCCCGTCGAGCTCGGCGATCGTCTCGGCTACCTCGGGAATCCGGTCGACCTCCGCCTTGATGTGCACGATCGCGGTGATCATCAGCGCTCTCTCCTTCAAGTACGGCCTGCGCCCGACTCTAGCGCCGCCACCACCCACCCACAGCCACCGGCTCTCACCAGCCGGCCCACCGCCACCGGCGCCGATCGGCGAAGCGGCCCCCGGCCGCCTCACCCGCAGGCTGTCCTTCCGGTTCGCGCCCCGCGCGGTGAAAGCGGCGCATCGGACATCTGATCTGCGGATCCGGTTCGGCCGGTTGAGATGCCAGGCTGAGAGCCCTGGTCGAGGGCTCTCAGCCCCGCACGCTGCCCGCCCTTTTCGTCTGGGGGGCAGCCGCTCGTTCTTTCACTGAACGTAATGATTCATTTGCGAAGCGTGAAAAAATCGGCTGGGGCTCCGGTAGGATCGCCGGTATGATTCTTAGTATGGCCACCACGAAGATCACGGTTACCATTCCCGAGGAGCTTGCCGCTTACATCCGGGAGCAGGTGGAGTCCCGCCATTTCGACTCGGTTTCCGCGTTCATGACGCGAGCCGCCGAGAGCCTTCGAGACTTCGATCCCCTGGACCTTCTGATCGCCAGCATGGTGGCGGAGACGGGGGAGCCGGATGATGACGCCAAGGCCTGGGCGAACGAAGCTTTGGCGAAGGCTCGTGAGGCGAAGCGCGGTGGTGCTTCCGGTGCGGTGGGTGACGCGGCGTGAGCTCCCTTCCCGAATACGTTCTCGACTCCGGAGCCTTGATCGCTCTTGAAAGGGCGGATCCGCGGATGACGGATCTGCTGATGCAGGTACGGCGGGGCCAGGCCCGCCTGGTGCTGCCCGATGCGGTTCTCGCGCAGGTGTGGCGGGGCGGTCGCGGGCGTCAGGCCCGTACGGCCGCATTGCTCGGTCTCAAGCCTGAGCAGTGCGTGAAGGTGCCTCTGGACACCGAGTCCGCCAAGCGGATCGGCGTGAGAATCGGCGAATCGGGTCACGCGGATGTCGTGGACGTCCAGGTGGCGACGCTGGGAGAAGAGTTGCGCGCAGCGGTGATCACCTCTGACCGGGAGGACATCCTCCGCGTCAGTCCAGAGCTCAAGGAACGCGTGATCCAGATTTGACCGGCTATTCCATCGCTGGGGAGGGTGGTGCCTGGCTGTTTCACATGTCGTCGGGCAGTAACCGGAAGGACTCATGGCTGGTGAGGGGACGAACGGCGCGGAAATGTCCGCGGTCCAAGGAGAAGATCGCGTCGGTACGGAACTCCGCGGCAAGGGCGCAGTTCATGGCGTCGGTGAGTCCGATCTCCATCGTCTTGTAGCGAGCCATGAGAGCACGCGCGGTACGCAGGTGCGGAGAAAACCTCGGGCACCTCGTATCGCTTGATGTCGACCTTGTCCATGATGTGATCGAGAGCCTTGATCGCTGTCTGCGAGCCGGCGGCGCTTGTGAGCTAGTAGTCCAGTTCGGCCAGCACCAGTGGAGAGATCACCAGGTGTCCGACGCTCCCACGGGCCTTCACGCAGGCGGCGTGCTCGGCGTCCGCTCCGTTGAACATGGCGAGAAGGGCGGAGGTGTCAGCGATGGCGACGGGCACCGTCACAGTCCGAAACCCTCCGCGAGCATCTCGTCGGCCCGCGCCGAGAGATCGCCCGGGCCGAAGAACAAGGGCAGATCGTCATCGTCGCCCATGGGGTCGGTCGGGTACGGAAGCGGCGGCTCGGCCTTGTCGGCGGGCACCAGAGTGGCGATGTGCCGCCCGTTCTTGGTCACGGCTGTGGTCTCCCCGTGTTCCGCGGCCGCGAGAATGCGTGCGAACTGCTGATTGAATTCACGCGCGGTGGTCTCCACGCCTTCCAAGGTACTACTTATGTACTACGTGGCTGCTCGATGAGGCCTCCGCTCTGGCGTGGCGTCGGCCCGCCCTTCGGAGACGTGACGGGAAAGATCTTACCATTGCTTGGTGTGCCTGCTCGGGTGCGTTGCGTGACGCAGTGCCGGTGGCCGGCCTTGTCGCTCGCCCGAATGGGCCATGTCGTTCACGTCAGCGGAGCGGTCTGCCCTCGCGGGGCTGGGTGGCCTCCAGGCCCTGGTACGCGCGGTCGATGCGTTCCTTGAGGCGGCCCGCGCCTCTGGCGGGGAGGCTCCAGGTGCCGTCCACGCGCACCAGGCGCACGCCGGGGGAGTCCAGCCAGCGCAGGATGCACTCGGTCTCCTCGGCTCCGGCGGCGGGCAGGGGACCGGGGCCGGGGATCACGGTCTCGGCGGTCGCGACCAGCGCGTCGACGTAGGGTGTCGGGTGGGCGCCCTTCGGCATCACGCCCGCCGCGGCCAGCCTGCCGTGCCGGACGACGTGGATGTCCCACCCGCCGCCGAAGGCCGGGCTCGCGGCGATCATCTCGGGGATGCCGGTCAGCGACCGCAGGCGCTGCATGCGCGCGGCCGTGCGCACGTACACGGCGAGCCGGTCGCGGTCGACGGCGGCCTCCTCGTAGCGCTGCTCGGCGGCGAGCCGTTCCATGCGGGCCTGGAGCGCCGCGAACACCGGGCCCGGATCCTGCTCCATGGCGGACTTGGCGATGTCGACGTGGCGGTGGTAGTCGTCGACGGTCTGCCGGCCCTCGCAGGGCGCGCCGCAGCGGCCCATCTCGGCCAGCGCGCAGGCGGACCGGCGGGTGCGCGGGGTGATGCGCTCGGTGCACTGGCGTAAGGGCACGGCCTCGTGCAGCGCCGTCCTGGCGTCCTCGGCGCCGCGGGTGGAGGTGAAGGGGCCGAGGTAGGTGGCCGCGTCGCCCTTGACCTCGCGGACGATCGACAGGCGCGGGAACGGCTCGTCGGTGAGCTTGAGCCAGAAGACCTTCTCGGGGAAGCGTGAGCGCCGGTTGTAGCGCGGTTTGGTGGAGCCGATGAGGCGCAGCTCTCTGACCTCGGCCTCCAGCCCGGTGGCGCAGATGATCGGCCGGACGCGCTGGGCGATGCCGATCATCTCGCGGATGCGGGGCCGGGTCTCGCTCGCGGTGAAGTAGGACCGCACGCGCTGGCGCAGGTCGCCGCTCTTGCCGACGTACAGCGCCTCGCCGCGGTCGTCCTCGAAGACGTAGACGCCCGGGGCGCTCGGGATCGCGGCTGCGAGGTGGCGTTTGCGCTTCTGCTCGGGCGTGGGGGCCCGTACGAAGCCCTTGAGCTCCTCCAGGGTGTGCACCCCGTACGCCCCGACGCGCTCGATCAGGACGTGGAGGACGTCGACGGTGGCCTTGGCGTCGGCCAGGGCGCGGTGGCAGGGCTCGGTGGAGCTTCTGAAGACCCGGGCCAGCGTGGAGAGCTTGCAGTTGGGCACCTCGTCGCGGGTGAGGACGCGGCGGGCGAGATCGGCGGTGTCGACGACCGGGTTGGCGGGGGGAGGGTAGCCGCCGGCCTGGCAGACGGCCTTGACGAAGCCGACGTCGAACGGGGCGTTGTGCGCGACGAGCGTGGACCCGCGGATGAACTCCAGGAAGGACGGCAGGACCTGCTCGACGCGGGGGGCGGCCATCACCATGACGTCGGTGATGCCGGTCAGGACGGTGATGAACGGGGGGATGGGACGGCCGGGATCGACCAGGGTGGCGAACTCGCCGAGCACCTCGCCCCCGCGCACCTTGACCGCGCCGATCTCGGTGATGGCGTGCTCGGAGGGGGAGCCGCCGGTCGTCTCCAGGTCGAACACGACGAAGGTCACCTGGTCGAGGGGCGTGCCCAGCTCGTCCAGCGTTCCTTGAACCCCGATCTCCACGTCCATGACCATACGATCGCGGACCGACAGTTCCGAGGGGGCACGGGAAACGCGTCCCGAATCCGTATGACTCGGGAACGCAACCCGGCATACGGACGGTCGTTATACGGCTTGTGTTCGATGTGCCCCTGGCGCACCGGACGCGGTGCCGGTGCCATTACCGGTGGCGAAAAAGTGTCCTTTTTCGCCATTTGTCCTTTTTGATCCCCTAGTTATCGGAGGTACGCATGCGCAAGACGTCCGCCTTGCTGGCATCCCTCGCCCTGGCGGCGGGCTCCCTGGTGTTACCCGCCGCCCCCGCCCAGGCCGGGACGGCGCCCGCCGCCGGCAAGGCGTCGGCCCAGGCGAGCGCCGGCGCCCAGAACGCCCGCCCCGCCCGGGTCAACGTGAGCTACCCGCGGGGCATGCGGCGCGGCGGCTACGCGACCTACACCTACAAGGTCACCGACGCGGGCAGGTTGCAGGACGACGCCCTCGTGCTCGCGACGATCCTGCCCGCCAAGGTGGTGTCCAAGGTCCAGTTCGTGAAGAAGCCGTCGAACGCCTCCTGCGGCTACCGCAACCTCCGCGTCTACTGCGTCGTCCGCCTCGGGAGCGCGAACACGCTGAGCATGCAGTTCCGCGTCTACGTGAAGTACAAGTACGCGGGCAACTTCAAGGCCGACCACTACTGGACCCCGGTGAGCTACGAGCCGGGGCTCAGCGCCTGGGACTACGTCCGGCAGGTGGGCAGGGAAGACCGCATCGGCCGGTCGACGACGAAGATCTCGCTGCGCTGAGCGCCCGCGCCCGGTCCCGCGCGAGCGCCGCGGGCCCGGGCGCGGTCCGTACACCTGGGATCACATCTTCGTCCCCGCCCCGTTCGCCCCTGCTTCACCAGGCGGGTCGGCGCCGCGGATGACCGCACGCAGCACGCGCGGCGTGGGGAACCGGGTACTGAGCGCTCTGACCACGGACGCGACAGCCGTACCCTTATCGGATAGGGAGATTCTGAACGGCCAGTCAGCTAGGGGAAGTCGGATGAGTTCAGCCGGTGAAGGTCTGTCTCGCCCGCTGCCCGAGCAGGTCCGCTTACACGTCGTCGAGCTCGCGGCCCAGGTGCTCGGCTCGATGCAGCCCGCGGCGATCCCGCCGCCGCTGCGCGGCATCGCCAGGTTCGACCCGCGCAAGCGCGCCCGCCTGGGCAGCGCGCCAATCGCCGCCCAGCTGGAGACGGACAAGGAGTTCCGCGAGATCGTCGCCGAGGCGCTCAACGACGCCTGGCCCGAGCTGGTAGCCAGCCTGGAGGAAGGCAACGTGCCCCCCGCCGCCGAGCCGGTGCTCGTGGCGGCCGCGGCCTACCTGACCCGCCCGCCCGGCTGGCCGGACCTGGTGGAGACCGCCCGCGCCGACCTGGAGCAGGTGGCGGCCGCCGCCGAGGGCAACGCGCAGGAGCAGACGCTGACACGGCTGCGCGAGCAGCTCGCCGCCCAGAAGACCGCGGCCAAGGAGGAGGCCGACCGCCTGCGCGAGCAGCTCAAGGCGTCCCGCGCCGAGGTCGCGGACCTGCGCCGCCGGCTGCACGACGCCCGCGAGCGCGGCAGGGTCGCCGAGGAGCGCGCCGCCGAGCTGGAGACGCTCGCCCAGGAGGCCAGGGCGGCGGTCAGCTCGGCCGCCAGCGCGGGCGAGACCGAGCTGCGCAAGCTGCGCGAGCGCCTCACCGACGCCGAGCGGCAGCTCGAGGCCAGCCGCCGCGCGGCGCGCGAGGGGCGCAGCATCGAGGACGCGCGCATCCGCGTCCTGCTGGACAGCCTGCAGGACGCCGCGGCCGGGCTGCGCAGCGAGCTCGGGCTGCCCGTCGCCATCAGCAGGCCGGCCGACTCGGTGAGCGCGGTCGCCCCCGGTCGCCCGTCGGTCAGGGCCGTGCCCGCCCGTGCGCTCGCCGACGACGACCCGGCGCTGCTCGACCAGCTCCTGGCGCTCCCGCAGCTCCACCTGATCGTCGACGGGTACAACGTCACCAAGACCGGCTACCCCTCGCTGACGTTGCTCGACCAGCGCTCGCGCCTGCTCACGGGGCTGGGCGGCCTGGCGGCGCAGACGCGCGTCGAGCTCACCTGCGCGTTCGACGGCGCCGAGCTGAACGGGCCCGTGCAGGTGTCCGCGCCGCGTGGCGTCCGCGTGCTGTTCAGCGCGCCCGGAGAGATCGCCGACGACCTGATACGGCAGCTCGTCCGGGCCGAGCCGCCGGGACGCGCGGTGGCGGTCGTGTCCTCCGACCGCGAGGTGGCCGATTCGGTGCGCCGCATGGGCGCCCGTCCCGTGCCCTCCACGCTCCTGCTGCGCCGCCTCGGCCGCGCCTGACCGACCCTCGTACGGACCCCGCCCCGGCCGCGGCTGAAGGCTCCCCTGAACCGCGGGTGTCCGGGCGGCCAGGTGGCGGCAGGCGGCAGACGAATTCGTGGGGAAAAGGTGCAGGTGTCTTTGCCTTTTCTGTAGGATCACGCCCCAGGTTGTCTAACTTGTCTCACTCGAGGGGGCTGTCGTCCCAGTGCGTGCGCGTGTCCGGGGAGTCGGGCGGATACCAGTGGTCACCGGCCTCATCGCCGCCGTCCTGGTGACGCAGGCGGTGGGGGCCGAGGCGAAGCCGAAGCCCACCATCGCCCAGACCAAGGCCAGGCTCGCCAAGCTCAACGACCAGGCCGACCATGTGGTCGAGAAGTACAACCAGGCCAGCGAGCAGTGGAAGAAGGCCCGCAAGGACTACAACGCGCTGAACGGCAAGTTCAAGCAGCAGCTGGAGCGCATGGACAGCCTGCGCGCCGGCCTGGTGTCGGTCGCGGTGAGCACCTACCAGTCGGGTGACATGCTGGCGCTGCCCAACCTGGTCACCCAGGGGGACCCCGAGGCGCTGCTCAGCGGGCTCGCCTCGGTCGACCAGCTCGCGACGGACCGGGCGCACAAGGTGGCCGAGTACGAGGAGGCCACCCGCTCCATCAGGGGCCAGCGCGACGGCGCCAAGGACGCCTACGACGAGGCGGTCAAGCTGCTGAACGAGCTGCGCACGCAGAAGAAGGACGTCGAGAAGCTGGTCGGCGAGCAGGAGCGCCTCCTGCGCCGGCTGAACGCCTACAACCCCGGCAATCCCAACAGCCCCGGCATCAAGTACACCGGCCCGGCGTCGGGCAACGCCCGCGCGGCGCTGCAGTACGCCTTCGCGCAGGTGGGCAAGCCCTACCGCTACGGCGGCACCGGTCCCGGCTCCTTCGACTGCTCGGGGCTCACGCAGATGTCCTGGCGCGCGGCCGGCGTCAGCCTTCCCCGGACCGCCGCCGGGCAGTACTCCTGGGGCGCCTCGCGCAGGGTCTCCCTGAACGCCCTGCAGCCCGGCGACCTGCTGTTCGCCTCGGGGCTCGGCCACGTCGGCATGTACGCGGGCGGCGGCAAGATGGTGCACGCCCCGCGTACGGGGGACGTCGTGAAGGTCGTCCCGCTGTCGTCCTACCGTGGCATCTTCGCGGCCGTACGGCCCTGACGCTCTGGCGGGCCGCGTGAGCGGCGGGGAAACCCGCGCGTAACCCCGCGCGTTCGCCGGTGTGCCGGTCTAGGGTGAGGGACGGCCCGGATCGTCGCGGCCGGGTCCCGAAGGGGGAGCGGAGCATAACGGTCCTGGTGCCGCCAACAGGCTCGCCGCCCGCCACGCTCGGCGGGCGTCACTTGATGACGGCCGAGGACGGGCAGGCATGACCGTCGTCGGGATCACCGGGCACCAGTCGATGCCGCCGCGGGCCCGGGCCCACGCAGAACGGGAGCTGAGCGCGCTGCTGGCCGCTCTGGAGGCGCCGCTCGTCGGCTGGAGCAGCCTCGCCGCGGGCGCCGATCAGCTCTTCGCCGAGATCCTTCTGCGCCTCGGAGGCGAGTTGCGCGTCGTCGTGCCGTCCCGGGGGTACGAGGCGACCTTCCGGGGCCCGGACCTGGACGCCTACCACCGGCTGCTCGCCGCCGCCGGCGTCGTGACGGTGCTGGACTTCGCGGAGCCGGGGGCGGCCGCCTACCACGCCGCCGGGTGCTTCGTCGTCGAGAACTCCGAGATCGTCGCGGCCGTCTGGGACGGCAGGCCCGCGCGCGGGCTCGGGGGGACGGCCGACGCCGTCCGGCACGCCCGCGACCACGGGCGCGAGGTCGTGGTCATCTGGCCGGAGGGCGTCGAGCGCTTCTGAGCCGGTCTCCGGCCGGCCGCCCGCCCGGGCCGTTCTGTACGGAGCCGTTCCGCTGCGGCCGATGGCTCCAGGGTAATACTGTGCTATCGAGATATATGACGAATTGACTTCTGCGAAAAGCTCGGAACATGGGGGAATGGTTTGCTTTCCGAGAGATTCCCGGTCTGGCGTGCGGCCGGGGGGTGCGGTTCTCGGCGCCATTCGTGGGGATAATTGATGACAATTCCGCAAAACCGAGTATTGACTTCGGCTCGCTTTCCTGGATGCAAGAGCGACTTAGCCCATATCGCTGTCCAATTCAGGACACGGCGGGAGCCTCGGGAAGGTCGCGGTCACGCTTGAGAGGCCCCGCGAGCAGGATGAGGCCCGTCAAGGTCATCCCGCCGGTCATGATCCACATGGCGGGCCGCACGCCGAGGGAGTCGCCCAGCGCGCCGCCGAGCAGAGCGCCGAGCGGGACCGTGCCGAGCAGGCCGATCAGCACCCAGGGCACCCAGGACGCGGCCGCCAGCACGCCCACGACCAGCGCGTTCGCCTGCAGGACGGTGATGGCCACGAGCGGCAGGGCCACAGTGGTGACCGAGCTTCCGAACGCGCTGGCCGTCTCGCCGACCCACAGCAGCCGGAAGTCGCGCTCGCGCAGCGGCCCGCCGCGCCTCCGAAGCCCGGGGGGACGGGCGTCCGCGCTCGGGGTTTCGGGGGGCCGGGTACCGGTGCCGGCGGGGCGCGCCCACGCGGGCCGGGCGCGGCGGGCCTTCACGGGCGCCCCGGGACGCCGAAGGTGAACACGAACACCGGGTCGCGGCGCTGGCCGTCGTCCGGGATCTCCCGCGTGGCCCAGCGCTCGTAGAGGCCGATGACCTCGTGGGACAGCTCGGACAGCTCCGAGGGCGTCAGCCGCAGCCACTTGTCGGTGGAGAAGGGCGCGCCGTGCCACGCCTCGCGCTCCTCCTCGGAGGAGGCGTAGTAGGCGCGCACGAGGTTGACGTGGTGTTCGAGGTTGAGCGACTCGGCCGCGCCGGCGATGGCCGCGGAGGCGGGGTCGCCCTCGAAGTCGCGCGTGGACCAGCGGATCGCGTTCGCGACCAGGCGCCACCAGCGTTCCCGCCGGTCGCGGGCCAGCTCGGGTGCCTCCTCGATCAGCTCTCCCGAGGCCAGGACGCGCAGGTGGTGGCTGACGTTCGCGACCGCCTGGCCGGTGTGGTCGGCCAGCATGCTGACCGTGCAGGGCCCGTAGACCCGCAGGGCGTCCATGAGCCGCCTGCGTAGGGGGTGGGCAAGGGCCGCCAGGACGCGGGAGTCGGTGATCTGCCGGACGTTCTCGTTCTCCATGACCCCACGCTGGCATGCGCAACGATTACTGTGCAAGATGAATTGCTAAACACCTCTTGCATACTTGCATCTCTAGAGAGACCGCGCGGTCGGTCCCGGGCGACCAAGATCGCTAACTCGTGTGACTCCCGTGGCCGGTGGGACTTCTATCGGGCCAAGTTTCGGGATATGTGAGGGGAATCACATTCGGGTAACAGGCGTCATTGATATGCAGGCGTTATCTGGCGAAGATCGCGTTATTTGATCTACGTTCACCCGGCTGACCCTTTGCCGTAAATTGGCAAATCTTGTACCTTCTGGGCCGCGGCGAGCACGCCATGCCGTCGCGCCGTAGGCCGGACCGTCGCGGGGGCCGGCTTATGCAAGACCATCCATTCGGCCGCCGCCGTGAACACATAGGGAAACCGAGAAAACCACAGGCGGTGGTCTGCCGAATCCGTGCGGCAAGGAGCACGGAGCCGGGGAACCAATTGACCCCTACCCCAGGGGTCGGGGGTGAATCGGCGCCATTGCGCCGTAGGGCTACTTCCATGCCCGAATCCGTCAGCTAACCCGGTAGGCGTAAGTGGAAGAACCAAGGAGCGATCCTGTCCAGCACTACCCCTAGCCCCAGCCTGTCCAGATTCGCCCGGCTCTCCCTCAGCGGTGCCGCCCTCACCATGACGGCATCCGTCGCCGTGGTGTCGGTGCAGGCACCCTCGGCGGACGCGGCCGTCACGGCCATGGCGCAGAGCTCGGTCAAGGTCGGCAAGGTCATCAAGCCCGGCAAGACCGGGAAGACCTCCAAGACGACCAAGACCACCAAGCTCACCAGGGCCGCCAGACAGCGGATCAAGGCGCACACCGCGGTGGAAGTGGCCAAGAAGCAGATCGGAGACCCGTACCGGTGGGGTGCCAGCGGCCCCGGTGCGTTCGACTGCTCAGGCCTGGTCGTGTACGCCTGGCGCAAGGCCGGTGTGAAGCTGCCGCGCATCGCGGCCAGCCAGTTCCGCTCCGTGCGGAAGAAGGTCTCCTGGAAGCACCTCAAGCCGGGCGACCTGATGTTCTTCTACGGACTGGGCCACGTCGGCATGTACGTCGGTCACGGCAAGATGATCCACTCTCCGCACAGCGGAACCCGGGTGCGGATCGACAAGCTGAACGGCTATCGCAAGAGCAGTTTCGTCGGAGCCGTTCGCCCCGGAGCGTGACCGGAGCGCGGGGGAACTTCCAAGGAGCCCTTTCCCCGGAAGCCTTCGCTCGCGCCCACCGGCCACGCGACGGCCCCTCAGGGGCCCCGCCCGCCTCCACTCCCCTCGGAGGCGGGCGGGGCCTTCGGCGTTCCGGTCCGGAACACCCGCGGAGACGGCGAAGCACCGGGCCGGGCAGCGGGTCGTGCCGCGCGGGGAGCGCGCCGGCGGGGGAGCGGCCAGGTAGATTGCCCGCATGCGCGTCGTGTGGCTGGGGACCGTGCTGGCGGGCCTGCTGGCCGCGCTGACCGTCCCCCCGTCCCCCTCTGTGCCCCCACCGGCGCCCCCGTTCGTATCCCCGCACCTGCCCCCTGCGCCCCCGGGCATGTCCGCGGCCACGCCCCTGACCGCGCCGACCGTGCCCCCGACGCCCCCGGCGCCGGACGCCGTGACCGGCGAGCATCCGGAGATCTGGGGCCACGCGCGCGTCGTCCGCGGAACCCGCTCCCTGGTGATCGGCACGGCCACCGCGAGCGAAGCGGACCTAGCCGACCTCGCCCGCAGGGCCGACCGCGCGAGCCTCGTCGTCGCGCGGGTCGCCGGGCCGGTGCGCCCGCTGGTCCTGGTGCCCGCCACCACCGCGCAGGCGGCCACGCTCGCGGCCCCCGCCTCGGTGGACGGCCTCGCCGCCGTCGCCGCCACCGACCGCGTGATCATCGAGCCGGGCTCGTTCGCCCGCCTCAGCGACGCCGGCCGTGACGTCGTCCTCGCCCACGAGCTGACGCACGTCGCCACCGGGGCCGCGACGGACGCGCGCACCCCGAAATGGCTGGTCGAGGGCTTCGCCGACTACGTGGGCTACCTGCGCTCGGGCATCCCCGTCCGCGAGGCCGCCGCCGAGCTGGCCGCCGAGGTGCGCGCGGGCCGCACGCCGTCCGCGCTGCCCGGCCCGGACGATTTCGCCCCCGGATCACCGCGCCTGGCCCAGGCGTACGAGGAGGCGTGGCTCGCCTGCCGGTATGTCGCGGCCCGTTACGGCGAACCCGCCCTGGTCGCCCTCTACCGTGAGTTCAGGAGGGGAGACAGGGCAGACGCGGCGGGGGCCCTCCCGCGCGCGCTCGGGGTGCCGGCCGGGCGGTTCACCGGCGCCTGGCGCGCATACGTGAAGGCGGAGCTGTCCTGACGACGGCGGAAAGGCTGATAACGGTGGCGGAGCTGATCGAGGAGACCCGCCCGGGGCGGCGCATGGACGGGGGAATGCGCGCGGCCGGCATCGCCCTGGTCGTGCTCGGCGCGGCGGTGGCGGGGGTCGTCGCGGTGACCACGCCGTGGCAGGCCATAAGCGGTGCAGACAAGGTGCGGCCGGACCCCGCGCGCGACTTCACCACCGCGCAGATCGACCGGGCCGCCGCGTTCGACTCGGCCGTCAGCCTGCCCGCCTACCTGTCGCTCGCGGTCACGCTGGTCGTGGCGGGCGTGTTCATCCTCACCCCGTTCGGCGCGTGGGCCGTCGACCGCCTCAGGGGGCCGTGGTGGCTGCGCGTCCCGCTCGGCGTGCTCGTCCTCTCGGCGGTGAGCCTGCTGCTGAAGTGGCCGCTCGGCATGTGGTACGAGACCCGCCTGCGTGCGTACGGCCTCTCCACCCAGGACTGGGCGGCGTGGTCCGCCGACCGGCTGAAGGGCTTCGCCGTCCAGGTCGTGACGACCGCCATCATGATCTTCGCCGTGGTCTGGCTGGCGCGCCGGTTCCGCGCCCGCTGGTGGATCCCGGCGTCGATCGGCGCCTTCGTGTTCACCGTCGCGGTCTCCTTTGCCTACCCGATCGTCGTGGAACCGCTGTTCAACGAATTCCGGCCGATGCCCGCCGGGCCGCTGCGCGCGGACCTGATCGCCATGGCCGCCCGCGACGGCGTCCCGGTCAAGGACGTCCTGGTCGCCGACGCCTCGCGCAGGACCACCGCCCTCAACGCCTATGTCTCCGGCTTCGGGGCGACGCGGCGCATCGTCGTCTACGACACGCTCCTGCGCGCCCCCGAGAAGGAGGTCGAGCTGGTCGTCGCGCACGAACTCGGCCACGCCAAGCGGGGCGATGTCCTGTACGGCACGCTGGTCGGCGCGCTCGGGGCCGCGGCCGGGGCGTGCCTGCTGTTCCTCGTGGCCGGCGCTCCCAGCCTCCGGCGCCGCGCCCGGGTGCCCTCCGCGGGTGACCCGCGCGCCGTGGGGCTGCTGCTCGGGCTGATGACCCTCGCCACCGTCCTGTCCGGCCCCGCCGAGAACGTCGTCAGCCGCGCGGTGGAGGCCAGGGCCGACCTGCACTCGCTCGACCTCACCCGCGACCCGGCGACGTTCGTCGCGATGCAGCGGCGGCTGGCCGTCACGAACCTCTCCGATCTGTCGCCGGACGCCCTCGAGTACATCCTGTACGCCTCCCACCCCACGCCCCCGCAGCGCATCGCCCTGGCGCGTTTCTGGGCCCGCCAGAACGGGCTGCCGGAGCCGTGACCCCGCAGGGCCGCACGCTGATCGTCACCAACGACTTCCCGCCGCGCCCGGGAGGCATCCAGGCGTTCGTCCACGCCCTCGCCGAGCGCCGCCCGCCGGGCTCCACCGTCGTGTACGCCTCGCGCTGGCCCGGCTGGGAGGAGTTCGACGCCCGCCGCCCGTACCGCGTGGTGCGCCACCCCACGTCGCTCATGCTGCCCCTGCCCGGGGTCGCCCGGCGGGCGGCGGCCCTGGTGCGCGAGCAGAAGTGCGAGACCGTCGTCTTCGGCGCCGCCGCGCCGCTCGGCCTGCTCGCCCCGGCGTTGCGCGCGGCCGGGGCACGGCGGGTGGTCATGCTGACCCACGGCCACGAGGCCGCCTGGGCCGGGGTGCCGGGGGCGCGCGGCCTGCTCGCCAGGATCGGCGCGCACGCCGACGCCATCACCTACCTCGGCGAGTACACCAGAGAACGGCTGGCGCGGGTCGTCCCGCCGTCGCGCCTGGTCCGGCTGACGCCGGGCGTGGACACGAGCGTGTTCCGCCCGGGGGCCGGGGGTGCGGCGGTGCGGGAGGCGCTCGGGCTCGGCGACCGGCCGGTCGTGGTGTGCGTGTCGCGGCTGGTGCCGCGCAAGGGCCAGGACACGCTGGTGCGCTGCTGGCCGGCCGTCCTGCGGGCCGTCCCGGACGCGGTGCTGCTGCTGGTCGGCGGCGGCCCGTCCCGGCGGGCCCTGGTGCGGACGGTCGGGGCGCGCGGCCTCGCCGGATCGGTGATCATCACCGGGCCGGTGCCCTGGGGCAGCCTGCCCGCCTACTACGACGCCGGGGACGTGTTCGCCATGCCCTGCCGCACGCGCCTGCGCGGCCTGGACGTCGAGGGGCTCGGCATCGTCTACCTGGAGGCATCCGCGACAGGGCTGCCGGTCGTCGCGGGCTCCTCGGGCGGCGCGCCCGACGCCGTCCGCGACGGCGAGACCGGCCTGCTGGTGGACGGCGAGCGGCCCGAGCAGGTCGCCGGCGCGCTCGCCTCGCTGCTGGCGGACCCCGGGCGGGCGCGGCGGATGGGGGAGCGCGGGCGCGCGTGGATCGAGCGCGAGTGGCGCTGGGACCTGGTCGCCGACCGCTTCTCCGAGCTTCTGGACTGACCGTGCCTATGGCCGCGCCCCGAACAGGCCCGGCACGATCCACCACTTTCCCGCACGAAGTACGACACGTTCCCCCACATTTGCACGCGACTCCACATCTGCGAGCGTTTCCCGAGTATTTCCGCACGTCAAGGCCGGTATCGGGGTCGGTGTCCGTGTACGTGGCCGTCAGGACGCCGTGGAAAGACGCCCCGGAAAGACGCCCCGGAAGGGCGCCTCGGAAGGACACCGACCGGGGTCGGCCCCCTCTGCGGGCCCCGGTCAGCGTGCGTGCGGCCCCGCCGGGCGGACGGGCGGCTCGCCCCCCAGCTTCCTGGAGACGCGCGAGGCGGCCTCCGCCACCAGCGGCCCGAGATGACGGACCCGCGCCGCCGTGATCCGCGACGACAGCCCCGAGACGGAGATCGCCGCGCCCACCACGTCCCCGTGCCCGAATATCGGGGCCGCCACGCAACGGACCTCGGGCTCGTTCTCGCGGTCGTCCACCGCGTAGCCGCGCCGCCGGATCCGGGCCAGTTCCACGCGCAGACGCGCGGCGTCCGTGATCGTGTGCCGGGTGACGGCCGGCATGCCCGCGGCGACGACCTCGCGCAGGTCGTCCTCGGGCCGCCAGGCGAGAATCGCCTTGCCCACGGCCGTGCGGTACGCCGGGGTCCGGCTGCCGACGCGCGAGGCCATGCGGACGGTCGCCGTGTTCTCCACCTTGTCGAGGTAGACCACGTCCGGCGGGTCGTAGACCACCAGGTGCACCGTCTCGCGGACCTCGGTCATCAGCCGGTGTGACTCCTCGGCCGCGACCGTCCGCAGGTCCAGGGTGGCGAGGTAGGCCTGCCCGAGCACCAGGGCGCCGTGGCCGAGCCGGTAGGCGCCGGTCCTGCGGTCGCGTTCCAGCAGCCTGGCCTCGATCAGCGGCGTCGTCAGCCGCAGGACGGTGCTCTTGGACACGCCGAGGTCCTCGGCCAGCCGGGTGAGCGTCAGCCCGTGCCCGGTGCCGCCGTGGTCGCGTACGCGGTCGAGCACGGCGAGCGCGCGCCGCAGCGAGAGCGACTGGTTGCGTCCGGGGGCGGGTCCGTTCACGGGGGTCTTCTCACGGAGATCCGGCGGTTCTCTGAGGGGGTCGGGAGCTTGACGGCGTAGGCGGTCATCGAGCGATTCGCCACTGTGCACCACGAGATTCCGCGATGCACAACAATTCAACCGGACTCTTCCCGTGATCGTCAGGAGATTCGTAAGGTCTGCCGCCAACGGGAGGAGACAGCCGTGAAGATGCTGAACCGGGCGATCGCGGGCGCGGCCCTGCTGGCCCTGGCCGCCTGCGCACCGTCCACCGCCCCGGCGGCGAGCGGCGGCGACGACAAGTCCGGAACATTGCGCGTGTGGCTCTTCGACGAGCCCGACCGCGCCCCCAAGGAGAAGGTCGTCGGCGAGGCGATCAAGGAGTTCACCGCCGCCAACCCGGGCGTGACGGTCGAGGTGTCCTACATCCCCACCACCCCCGCCCGTCACGAGAAGTTCAAGGGCGCGTTCAACGACCCCGCGAGCGCCCCCGACGTCGCCGAGTACGGCAACACCGACCTCGCCGAGTACTCCGTCGCCGGCGGGTTCGCCGACCTGAACGAGGACCTGCGCGCCTGGCCGGAGAGCCGGGACATCGGCACGGACCTGCTGCGATCGGCCACGGTGGACGGCAAGGTGTACGGGCTGCCCTGGTACATCGGCATCCGCGCGCTGTACTACCGCACCGACGTGTTCGGGGAGCTCGGGCTGAAGCCGCCGACCAGCATCAAGGAGCTGACCTCCACCGCGCGGAAGATCCGGGAGAAGAGGCCTGACCTGTACGGCGTCGCGGTCGGCGGCGAGTACACCTTCGGCGCGCTGCCCTTCGTCTGGAGCTCCGGCGGCGACATCGAGAAGCTCGACAGCGCCGCGTCGCGCGAGGGCGTCCGCGCGTACACCGCCCTGCTCGCCGACGACAACTGCCCGCCGCAGGCGTGCGCCGGGCTCACCGGCGGGAAGACCGTCGAGCTGTTCGCGAGCGGCAAGGCGGCCATGGGCATCCTCGGCAACTTCAACCGGTCGGCGGTCGACGCGGGGGCCGCGGCGGGCAAGTACGCCGTCGTCCCGCTGCCCGGCGTCGAGCCCGGCTCGATCGCCCCGGCGTTCTCGGGCGGCAACAACCTCGGCGTCATGAAGAACAGCAAGCACCGCTCGCTCGCGGTGAAGTTCCTGGAGTTGCTGGGCGGCAACGTCTACCAGACCAAGATGTACCAGGCTATGGGCAACCTGCCGACCCTCACCACGGCGCGTGAGGAACTGGCGGCGAGCGAGGCGTTCCTCAAGCCGTTCCTCGACACCGTCGCCGCGGGCACCAGGTTCGTGCCCCTCGACCCCGCCTGGGTGAAGATCGACAATCAGAAGGTCATCCCGACCATGCTGCAGAAGGTCGCCACCAAGCAGGCCACCGTCGAGCAGGCCACGACCGAGGCCGCCGCGGCGGTGAAGGCGGCGTTCGGCGGCTCATGACGGCGGCCACCACGACGTCCGCGACCCCGGCCCGCCGGGGAGGGCCGCGGCCCTGGCTGTACCTGCTGCCCTCCGCCGCCGTCCTCGCGCCCCTGCTCGGCTACCCGGTCTACATGCTCGGGCTGCTGTCGGTGTTCGACTACCGGCAGGCGCAGGTCAGCGGTGGTGAGCCCACCCGGTTCATCGGCCTGGCCAACTACGCGGCGCTGGCCGGGGACGACCGGTTCTGGTCGGTGCTCGGGCAGACCGTGGCGTTCGCCGCCGCGCTGGTGGCCGCCACCCTGGCCGTCGGCGCGGCGCTCGCCGTCGTGCTGACCAAGGCCGCGCGGGTGCCCCGGCTGCTGCTGTCGCTGGCGGCCATGGCGGCCTGGGCGGCCCCGGCCGTCACCGGCTCGACCGTCTGGATGTTCCTCTTCGACGCCGACCTCGGCCTGGTCAACCAGGTCCTCGGCATCGAGGGGTACAACTGGTTCTACGACAAATGGGTCGCCTTCGGGATCGTCGGCGCGACCGTCGTCTGGCACTCCTTCCCCTTCGTCATGGTCACGCTGTACGCGGGCATCCGGGCGATGCCGGTCTCGGTCCTGGAGGCGGCGGCGCTGGACGGGGCGTCGGCCTGGCGCGCGTTCTGGCGGGTCATCGTGCCGATGCTGCGCCCCCTGATCACGATCGTGGTCATCCAGTCGATCATCTGGGACTTCAAGATCTTCACCCAGGTGTACGTGATGACGAGCGGCGGCGGCATCGCCGGGCAGAACACCGTCCTCAACGTGTACGCCTACCAGACCGCCTTCGGCTCCTCGGAGTACGGGCTCGGCTCGGCGATCGGCGTCGTCATGACCCTGATCCTGCTCGCCGTCACTCTCCTCTACATCCGGGCCCTCTACCGGGGCGGCGAGAAGTTGTGAGACGCCTCGGCTCGTCCGGACGGAGGACCCGCGGGTCGCCGGTCCCGCGGCCGGGGCGGCCCGATGACGTGTGCGCAGGACCATCCGGAGGATGAACGTGAACCGATCTCGCCTCGTCGCGAGCACGATCGCCGTGGCCGCGGCCGTCGTCACCCTCTTCCCGATCTACTGGATGGTGCTCTCGGCGTTCAAGCCGCCGGGTGAGATCCAGTCGCTGGAGGTCCACCCGTGGACCCTGCACCCCACCCTCGACCACTTCCGCCGCGTCCTCGGCGGCGAGAACTTCGCCCGCTACTTCCTCAACAGCCTCGGCGTCGCGCTCACCGTCGTCGTGCTGTCCGGCGTCGTGGCCTTCCTCGCCGCCGTGGCCGTGACTCGCTTCCGGTTCCGCCTCCGCACCACCGTGCTGATCATGTTCCTGATCGCCCAGATGGTGCCGGTCGAGGCGCTCACCATCCCGCTGTTCTTCCTGGTCCGCGACCTCGGCGCCGTCGTCCCCGCCGCCGGGCTCAACACGCTCGGCTCCCTCGTCCTGGTGCATCTGGCCTTCTCGCTGCCGTTCGCGATCTGGATGATGCGCGGCTTCGTCGCGGCGGTCCCCGAGGCGCTGGAGGAGGCCGCCACGATCGACGGCGCCAGCCGGGCCGTCGTCCTGTGGCGGATCGTGTTCCCACTGGTGGCCCCCGGGCTGGTCGCGACCAGCGTGTTCTCGTTCATCACCGCCTGGAACGACTTCATCTTCGCCCGGACCTTCATCATTTCGGCCAAGGAGAACCAGACGCTGCCCGCCGCCCTGCTCGTCTTCTTCAAGCCCGACGAGAACGACTGGGGCGGCATCATGGCCGCCTCGACCCTCATGACCGTCCCCGTCCTGATCTTCTTCATCGCCGTCCAGCGCAGACTCGTCACCGGCCTCGGCGGCGCCATAAAGGACTGATCCACCGTGATCGCGGGACTGACATCGGTCGGCCTCGCGGATCGCGCGCAGCCGTCCCTGCGGGTCGGGAATGTTGTGGATGGCAAGGCTCGACACGATCAGCGCGCCCGCACCCGAGGACGCGGCACCGGCCATGACGCCCTATCCCGAATCTTGCCCCAACCCCACGGCCCTCACGGCCATTCGAGACGGATGACGTAGACCTCGCGTTGCTCCTCCAACACCAGGTAGGTGGCGAGGCCACGCTCGCCGAAGGTGTGGGTCAGCATGTTGGCCTTGGGGTTCGCCGGGTCGTAGGGCGAACCGCTCCAGGGAGCCGCCTCCAGTAGCGCGAAAAGCTCGGCCAGCGGATACAACGCCTGCTCGGGGACAGCGGAGATCTGTTCCTCGACGATCGGGTCCAGCGCGATCTCGTACACCTACAGCTCGACTCCACGCGCGGCCAGCACGTCCCGCCACGGCCTGCCCGAAGACGTCGGCTCCCCGGCGAGAACCTGCTCGGCTTTGACATGCATGCGGCGGCGACCTTCCGGGTCTTTCACCGAGTCGCACGCTGAGATCCACCAGCGGTGGACGAAGTCGTTCAACGCGCTGAGATCCAGGCTCACCCGAACCTCGTCGAGGACCGCCTTGAGACCGGAGTCGAAAGCGGCACGATCCTGTGGCACCACCAGAGCGGCGCGGATCGCTCGTAGGTTCTTCTCGGGCATGGAGACCCCGATGGGGGCGAAGTCCGGCGGTTGTGCCGTCATGATCGCGGCTCCTCTCCTGGCTCTTAGAGCCTATCGAGCGGATTGGGAACGGCAGACATCTTTGAGGGGATCGGTGGGCTCGGGCGAGGGGGCGAGTCGCCGCCAGGGTGGAGGGGATGGTTCGCGTCGGCGGACGGGGTTGGGGCGGGTTTAGGGTGATGAGTCCGAGAGAGGTGGGAGCCGCTGATGGAGGAGCTTCGTGGACGTCTTACCGCCCTCGATCCCGTCGCCGGCGAGGGGTTGAAGATCATTACCTACTTCGACGCGCTCGTTCAGCGTCAGGCGGGGCTGGAGGCGTTGATCCGGGGCGCTGCGGTCCTCGCCGGGAGCCCGGCGGCGTTCATCGCGGGCGGGCGGCGCATGCGCGTCACGTCCGCCGGCGCGCGGACGCGCGAGCCGGTCCCGTCCGACTTCGCGGGCCGGCCGAGCCATGCGGTCGGCGCCGACGGGGTGGTCTGGCTCGAACGCGAGGGCGAGGCGCACGCGAACGACGAGATGATCCTCGAACGCGCCGCGATCGCGCTCGGCGTCACGCTGGACCGCCTCAACGGCGTCGCGACGACGAGCCAGGCCGTCGAAATCCTCCTCGACCCGTCATCCGGCGCCGACGCGCGCAAGCTCGCCGCCGTCCACCTGCGCCTCGGCGCCGCCCACGAGTACCGCGTCCTCGCCACTCCCGTCGGCCAAGCCCTCGCCCCCGGCGGCCACGCCCCCGCCATCCGGCCACTTGCCCCCGCCGTCCGTCCCACCCCTGGCGGGCGCACGCCCGCGGCCCGGAGCCTTGCCGCGGACGGCCCCCACGCGCTCGTCGAGACGACGGTGGGGATCCTGCGTGCGACCATCCTGGACGCCGGCGCCGCTACCGGCACCGGCAGCGCGTCTCGCACCGGCATCCCGCCCGGCACCATCACCGCGTCCAATGCCTCCTCCGGCCCGGGCGCCGCTGATCGGCTCGGGGTCGGCGAGGCGCGGGTGCCCGCCCTCCTGCACGAATCGTGGGCGCACGCCGTGATCGCCCTCCGGCTCACCAACGCGCGGTGGCCCGTCATCCGTGCGGACGATCTGGGCGTGCTGGCCGACATCGCCCGCCTGGCGGACGCCGCCGACGTCGCCGGCATACCGGACGTCAAGACGGTCGGGTCCGTCATCGCCTCCTCGCGGCACGCCCATGACCTGCTGGAATCCATCGCGATCACCGGAAGCCTGCGATCGGCGGCGGCCGACGCCGGGCTGCACCACTCGACGGTGCAGGCGAGGGCGGCCGAGTACTCGGCGGCCCTCGGCTACGACCTGCGCACCTCGCCCGGCCGGGTACGCCTGACCCTCGCCCTCACCCTGTGGCAGCTCGCGACGAACCGCTTCGACTGACATTCGCGGGACCGCCGGGTGGCGGGCGGGCCGGGCGGAAGCCGGGTCAGGTGGCGGTTGCCGGGCGGGCAGGTCCAGGACCAGCATGATCGTACGGCCCGTAGCGGCTGGGACACGACTTGAGGAGTGCGATGACGACCATACCCCGACCCCCGTACGACAGCGAGCTGGAGGCCGCGCTCGCGGTCATCATGCAGCAGTTCGCCGCGGTCCAAGGCGCGGAGCCTGGGGCGCAGGTCTCCCTGACACTCGCCGAAGACCTCATCCAGTCGAGCAGGGCCGGCGTGGCGAGTCCGCCCATCGAGCCGATCCTGGACCAGTACGGGATCACCCACGTCGAGCACGTGGTGCCCGGTCCCGAGGGCGACCCCGACATTACGCTGTCGGTGTTCAAGCGGCGCGACCTGCCGCCGGGCGCGCCGTGCGTCTACAACATCCACGGCGGCGGCATGGTGATGGGCGACCGCTTCATGGGCCTGGACCGCATGCTGGTCGAATGGGCAGTCGAGCTGGGCGCCGTGGTCGTCTCGGTCGAGTATCGGCTCGCCCCCGAGAACCCCGACCCCGCGCCGGTCGAGGACTGCTACGCGGGCCTGCTGTGGACGGCCGCGCACGCCCGGGAGCTCGGCGCCGACCCGGAGCGCATCCTGGTCGCCGGGATCAGCGCCGGGGGAGGACTCGCGGCCGGGGTGGCCCTGCTCGCCCGCGACCGCGGGGGCCCGCGCCTGATCGGCCAGCTCCTGCTCTGCCCCATGCTCGACGACCGCAACGAGACCCTCTCCAGTCACCAGTACGACGGCATCGGCATCTGGGACCGGGGCAGCAACGAGACCGGCTGGACCGCGCTGCTCGGCGACCGGCGCGGCACCGACAAGGTGTCGATCTACGCCGCGCCCGCCCGCGCCACGGACCTGTCGGGCCTGCCGCCCGCGTTCATCGACGTCGGCTCCGCCGAGGTCTTCCGCGACGAGGACGTCGCGTACGCGATGGGCATCTGGGCGGCCGGCGGCGTGGCCGACCTGCACGTCTGGGCCGGCGGCCTCCACGGCTTCTTCAGCATGGCCCCCCACGCGGCGGTATCCGCGGCCGCCAACGAAACCCGCACCAACTGGACCCGCCGCATCCTCGGCACCTGACCCCCACCCGGCCGGGGGAGCAGGGCATCGGGACCTCCTCGATTTGGCCGTGATCGGCCGATCCCTCCGGCCAAGTCATAGCTGTAGGAAGCATTGTTCGAGTAGGGGCGAATCTCTGGATCCCTGTCTAGGGCCGCCGACCACCGAGGCGTCTTATGAGGGAGGGTTTCACCGCGGGTGGTAGCGCTTATTCCGCGCTTTCGCGCTATTATAGCGCTATGGCGACGATACAAATCAGGAACATTCCGGACGAGGTCTATCTCACCTACAAGGAACGGGCGATGCGCGCTCGGCAGTCTCTGCAGGAGTACCTGCTCGGTAAGCTGATCGCCGATGCACGTCAGCCCAGCCTGGAGGAGATCCTCGATCGCAGCCGAGCGAACGCCGTCGACACCGTATCGACGTCGGACATCCTCGATGCGCTGGATCGTGGACGGGCCGATCTTTGATCGTGATCGATGCCAGTGCCCTGGTCAAGGTCCTCGCAGAGGAGGGCCCCTCCGCCGAGGCCGTGCGAAAGAGGCTGGTCGGAGAGGCTCTCGTGGCACCCGCGCACGTCGACGCCGAGGTACTGTCGGTGCTCCGTGCCCTCGCTATGGCGGGAAAGTTGCCGGTTGACCGGGCCGAGACCGCCGTCGGACTGCTGGAGGTCATGCCTCTCAAGCGGGCCTCGCTGCCTTCGTACCTTGCGCGTGCGTGGCAGCTCAGGGGTAATCACAGCGCTTACGACGCCCTTTATCTGGCACTGGCCGAGTCGCTCGCGTGCCCCCTTGTCACCGGCGACGCGAGAATGGCCAGGGGCAACGCCGCTCGATGCCAGGTCGAGGTTTTCTCCTGATCCTTTCCATCACCTGATCCACGTCGGCGCGAGTACCCCTACGTTCACGCGGGGGTCGCGCGGTGCCTCCTCGGGGGCCTGCACCAGCGGCACCCGCGCCAACTGGACCCGCCGAGTCCTGGGCACCTGAACGAACCCCGCCCGGCCCACGAGCCCCCTCCGGCGCACGGCCGGAATCGACCGCGCGATCCCACCGGGCCCCGCGCGGTCGGTACTTTTCGGCAGCGGTCTGTCCTCTTTCGGCAAGGGGCGGCTGCCTCCTGCATTCCGGACGGCCGGCCGGTCAGTGCGGGGTCGGGCGCGCCATCACATCGGACAGGTCCGCGTCCGGGAAGGGACGGACGGTGCCCACCACCTGCCAGCCCCAGTGTTCGTACATCGCGTGCGCCGGGGCGGCGGGGAGGGACAGGAGCATGGCCCAGGGTTCGGGGCGGTCCTGGAGGAGTTCGGAGAGAAGCCGTCTGCCGTGGCCCTGACCTCGGTATTCGCGGCGAAGGTTGAGTTCGATGACCGCGAACTTCTCCTCGGCGAGCACCTCGGCGGGAGGTGGTGTGACATCCCCACCCCACCACCGATCCGCCGGAAACGTCAGCCCGAACGCGAACCCCGCCAGAACGTCACCGTCCCGCGCCGCCACGAGATGGAATCCCTTGCCTTCCAGTTGACGGCGCGTGCGGTCCAGATACCGGTGTCGCTGGAAGTTCGGCCCGGAGTTGTACGGAGGCTCGGCCCGGATATCGAGGTAGACGTCGGCGTACTCGTCACTGACGACTTCGGCCGCGTCCAAGCCGTCCTTGTGGATGAATCGCAGTTCCATCAGACCCCTTCCGGGATGGGAAGGCCGAGGCGGCGCCGGTATTCGGCCACCTGTGGGTTCGATCTGTCCCGCGCCGGTCCGGCGTCGGCCACATCGGCGGCGGATCGTTGGACGAAGGCGGAGCGATCTCCTGATGGGAGCCCTTCGACCACCGTGATCGCATGGTCCAGGCCGCCCGCGAGGTCTCCCGACCTGACCTGCATCAGCGCCTGATGTAGCTGGATCTGAGCGATGGGCCGCAGACGAGCGGCGGGGTAGGACTTCAACGCCTCTTCGTGAGCATGCCAGGCCCGGTTGTTCTTCGAGTATGTGAGCACGTAGCTGCGGGTGTGCAGCAGCCGGGCCTCCGGCCAACCGCCCAGCGCCATACGGTTCCCGGTGACCGCGTCGGGCAGGCGCTCGAACACCTCTGCCTGCGCGGCGAGCGCCCCCTCCGCGGTCTTCATGTCACCTAGACGGGCGTGTACCTGGGCGACGGCTCCATGCGCCTCGGCCACCCCTGCGGACGGCCGGCCCGCTGCTGCCGTCCTCGCGGCCTCCGCGAGTCTGACGATCACGGCGGCGGGACGTTGTTCGCACAAGGCCTGCATCGCCTCGTATCCGCAGGCGACGGCCACAAGTTCATGGTCGCCGGACTGCTGTGCGGCGCGACGAGCCGTGTTCCACCACTGGCGCGACTCGTGCTTCTGCCCGTCGGCGCCGAGACAATGCGCCATGATGAACGTCAGGCGGGCGTTGACGCGGAGCCAGCCGGTCTGCTCGGGGCCGGGAACCGCCGTCCGCATGGCCTTCTGAAGAACCAGAAGATCGAGCGCGACGTCGGTGACGACCTGCGCGCGCGGCCGGGTTACGACGGCCTGCGCGTACTCCTCGGCGGTTTCCTCCCAGTCTGTCAGGCTTTCCGAGCCGACTCCCGAGTTCACCAAGGCACGCAGATGCTCCAACCCTTGCGAAGGCGGCAGGGCGGCGGCCGCGCCTGCCGCTGCCAGGCCGGTGAGTAGTTGACGGCGTAGTTGGTCCATGGCGTCAGGATTCCACTCGGGCATCGCTTTGTTAGCTGGCTCGGAGGTTGGTATGGCGGTCGCGAACGCGTGCAAAGCGACCAGGAAGCCGCCTGCTTCGAACAGGTAGTCCAGGCGCTCGACCGCGTCTCGCGGAGGCTTTCGCTCGCCCCGTTCCCATCTGGCCAGCACGGACCAGTCGAAGATGATCTTTTGCCGCCGTCGTCCCGTGTTCTCCGTCACCAGGCCTGAGGGGACGCGGTCGTCGACCGTGAAAGCGGAACACCTGTTCGGTGAGCTGTGCGCGGACGCGAGCCGACCAGACCCGGACTGACGCGTTCGGCTCCTTCGAGCGTCCCGGCATGCTTTGGGCCGGCAGCCGGGGCCGGCGCCGCAGCGGGGCCCCGGCGCTGCGTGTTCGGGCCGGGGCCGGGCACCCATCGCCTTGCGGCTTCGGGTATTCGTTCGTGGTGGTCTGCGCCTGAGTCACTGGGCCGTCTTGCAGGTGTCGCTTCCCCAGTCGTCGACGCACACGCGGAAGATCAGATCCTTGATCGGCAGATGCCAGTCCTTGATGTAGGAACTCCAACTCACGTAACCGGCGTGGCAGCCCAGGTTGTTATAGCGCTTTTTCAGCCAGACCATTCCCGACGGGTAGGTTCCGTCCACGACACCGGCCTGGATGTACACGGGATGCTTGTCGCATCCGGTGTCCTTGACGGACATGTTGACGGGTTTGTAGGAATTACTACTGGTCCTCTTGTAGGTCGCGCTCCCGCAGGCTCCGCGAAAGCACGCGTCGCGCCGTATCAACCGTGCCGACGTCGAGTCGGACCGCTGTACGGACCCCGCCTGGGAAGCCGGGTGTTGTGCGGTGGTGTTCGCGCTGGCCGACCCCGTGGTGGCGAGACCGGCCGCCAACATCGCCACGCTGACCACCAGTCGCATGCGTGTGAACACTGGATGTTCCTCCTTGAGATCGAGTAAGGGTGGGCTGTTGAGGTGCTACGTCTCCGGCGAGGTGTTGATTTCCTGTACTACTTTCCCATTCCTCCATTTCTGGGAGGGATTTTCGCGCCTTGTTGGCGTATCGTATTTGTAAGGCCGCGCAGCCGACGCTCGGCAGGGCCGAGGAGGTCCGTCGCCGGCGCGGGGGCCGCCATTCCGCCCCTCATCATTTGGGGCCGATATCACGTTCCCGGCATCGTATCGTGGGAATGACCGGCCCTTACCGGAAAAGCCTGACCCTGGTCAGAGGCGGACTGGTAAACCCGTCCGCCTGAGTGCAAACTCACTGGTCGGGGATGTGCGGGCATGCAGTGATCGCTTAGATCGGGGTGTCCATGGCGCTCAGAATCCATTTCACGGGTGAGGATCTGGCCCGGACGTGGATCGCGCCGGAGCCGGACGCGATGTGGGAGACCATGCTCAGCCTCTACCGGCTGCGGCGCCGGGAGCGGACCGTCGTCTTCGGCGAGTGGAAGACGAGCGCGTTGGCCCGGATGCCGGCGGCCACGCGCATGCTGGCCACGCTGGTCCCGGCACGCGGCTACTCCGTCGACTTCCTCACCCCGCGGGCGGAGTCGGGCTCGGTGGAGGCAGGCACCGAAGCCCTGCGCCGCACCACGGGCGAGCGGTTGCGCGTGGACCTGACCGAGCTGGCCTGGCGGCACCCGGGCACGCGGCTGCCCGGGTGGGCCGGTCGCCTGGCGGAGGGCCGGCCGGAAGAGTTGAACGCCATCGTGAGCACGGTCGAGGACTACTATCGCGCTTGCCTGGCCCCGCACTGGTCGCGGATCCGCGCCCAGATCGACCAGGAGCGCGGGCGGCGGGCTCGCCTGCTGACGGCCGGCGGTTGGCAGGCGGTGTTCTCCACCCTGCATCCCTCGGCCCGCTGGAGCTTCCCGACGCTGGAGTTGGCCTACCCGGCCGAGCACGACATCCACCTGAGCGGCCGGGGCCTGGTGCTGCAGCCGTCGTTCTTCTGCCGCCAGACCCCCATCACGTTCCGCGACCCCGGTCTGCCCCCGATCCTGGTCTATCCGATCGAGCACGACCTCGGCTGGGCCCACCGCCCGGCCACCGACCGGCGCCGGCCGCTGGCCGACCTGCTCGGCACGACCCGCGCCCAGGTCCTGGAGACGCTTGGGCGGGGCGACTTCACCACCACCGAGCTCGCCCGGCTTCTGGCCATCCCCCGCTCCACCGCCAGTCGGCAGGTCACTACGCTGCGCGAGGCCGGCCTGGTGAACAGCCACCGTCTGGGCCAGGCCGTGCTGCACACCATCAGCGAGCTCGGCGTCGCCCTCCTCAACGGCCGCCGCTCCGGCCTGATCGCTTAGCTTGAGCGTCACACGGCATCGCCCCCAGAAACGACAGAGCCACGGGGGCCGGGGGCTCTGTCTCCATCGGTGGCTGATCGGCTCGCTTCGCCTGTCTCGGCTCTAGCCGCGCGAGGAGATCCCCAGGGCGAGCCGGACCAGTTCGGCGTTCCCCGACACCGGCTCGCCGGACGGGCCGCACAGCACGTCCTCCAGCCCGACCCGGCCGGGCAGGCCCAGGCGCGCGGCCTCCTCCAGCAGCGGCCAGGTGGCCGTGCCCCCGCCGTGCAGCAGCCGCGCCGCCGTGACGCCGAGGGCGTCCAGCCGGTGCAGGACGCGGGCCGCCGCGGGGACGGCCTCGTCGGCCGGCACGTCGATGATCTCGACCAGGACGCGCACCACCCGCCCGGCCACACCCGAGGCGGCCAGCGCGTCGGCGTCCTGCGGTGACCAGACCCCGGCCTCGACGCCGATCCCGCCGTCCAGCAGCGTCACGGCGAGGTCCGCGAAGCCGGGCTCGGACAGGTTGCACGACGCGAAGTCCGGGCGCTCGGCGTCGGGCAGGGACGCCCACCGCCGCACGGCGGCCAGGCGTGCGTCCACGTCCCCGCCGGTGATCCACAGGCCCGTGGAGACGCCGGTGGGCAGCATCGGGACGGCGGCGCGGATCGCGGCGACGGCGGCCCCGATGTCGGAGGCGTCCAGCGACTCGCGTCCGGCCGCGTCGCGGGGATGGGCGTGGACGGCCGACGCCCCCTGCCCGGCCACGGCCCGGGCGTCGGCGGCCAGCTCGTCAGGGGTGAGCGGCAGCGCCGGGTGATCGCCGGGCGCGCGGCCGCCGTTGAGACATGCCTTCAACCACATCCGGCCACCGTACTCGGCGGGCGCCGGGACGCCCGCCAGATCCGCGCGGGCACGCCCGCAGGACTCACCGGAACGCCCGTCAGACCCGCGTGTCGACCGAGTACAGGTCCTCGATCTGCTTGCCGAAGTCGCGCACGACCAGGTTGCGCTTGACCTTCAGCGACGGGGTCAGGTGGCCGCTGTCTTCGGTGAAGTCGGTGTCGAGGATCACGAACTTCTTGACCTGCTCGGCCTTGGAGACCAGCGTGTTGGCGTCGTCCACGGCGGTCTGCACCGCGGCGATGACGGCCGGGTCGGCGCCCAGCTCCGCCAGGGAGGCACCGGTCCTGCCGTTGGCGGCCTTCCACTGCTCCATCGCCTCGGGGTCCAGCGTGACCAGCGCGGCGATGAAGGGACGGTCGTCGCCGACCACCATGGCCTGGCTGACCAGCGGGTGGGCCCGGATGCGGTCCTCCAGGGGGGCCGGCGCGACGTTCTTGCCCCCGGCGGTGACGATCAGCTCCTTCTTCCTGCCGGTGATGCGCAGGTAGCCGTCCTTGTCCAGTTCGCCGACGTCGCCGGTGTGGAACCAGCCGTCGGGGTCGATCGCCTCTGCCGTGGCCTCGGGGTTGTTCCAGTACCCCTCGAAGACGTGACGGCCCTTGACCAGCACCTCGCCGTCCTCGGCCACGCCGATCGTGACGCCGGGGAACGGCTTGCCCACCGTGCCGATCTTGTTGGCGCCCGGGATGTTCACCGTCGAGGGCGCGGAGGTCTCGGTGAGCCCCCAGCCCTCGAAGACCTCGATGCCCGCGCCCCTGAAGAAGTTGCCGAGCCGCTCGCCGAGGGCCGAGCCGCCCGACACCGCCGCGTTCAGCCGCCCGCCGGTCGCCGCGCGCAGCTTGGAGTACACCAGCCGGTCGTACAGCGAGCGCTTGAGCCGCAGCCCCGCGCCCGCCCCGCCGGAGCTCTCGGCCCTGCTCCACTCGATCGCGACGGCCGCCGCGCGGTGGAAGATCTTGCTCTTGAGGCCGCCCCCGGCCGACGCCTTCTGCTCGGCCGCGTTGTAGACCTTCTCGAAGACGCGCGGGACGCCGAGCAGGAACGTGGGCTTGAACGCCTGCAGGTCCGGCCCGACGTTCTTCATGTTCGGGGTGTGCGCGAGCACGGTGCCGGTCTCGATGAGGACGATCTGGATGAGCCGGGCGAAGCTGTGCGCCAGCGGCAGGAACAGCAGCGCGGCGCGCCCGTCCACCTCGAACAGCGCCTCCAGCGGGCCGCGCGCGACGTTGTGCGCGGTGAACAGCAGGTTGTCGTGGGTGAGGCGGCAGCCCTTGGGACGGCCGGTCGTGCCGGAGGTGTAGATGATCGTGGCGAGGTCGTGGCCGCCGCGCGCGAGGCGGCGTTCCTTCAGCGTCTCCTCGGGGACGTCGGCGCCGCCCGCGGTCAGCCGGGCGAACCCGCCGTCGTCGATGCGCCAGATCGACGGCGGCTCGGCCATCGCGGCGGTGGCCTGCCGGACGACCTCCTCGTGCCCTTCGGACTCGACGATCACGCACGTGGCGCCGCTGTCGGCGATGATCCAGTTCACCTGGTCGGCCGAGGACGTCTCGTAGATCGGCACGCCGACGCCGCCCGCCGCCCAGATGGCGTAGTCGGCGACCGTCCACTCGTAGCGGGTGCGCGACATCAGGGCCACGCGGTCGCCGGGCCCGACGCCGGCGTCGATCAGCCCCTTGGCGACCCCGGCGACCTGGTCGCGGAACTCGGCGGCCATAACCGGAACCCAGGCGTCGCCGCTCTTGCGGCTGATCACCACGGCGGCGGGCTCCTGCTCGCCGCGCGTGAAGACGGCGTCGGCGCAGTTGGCGGACGCAGGGACATCCACCAGCACGGGAACGGTGTACTCGCGCACGATCAACTCCTCGGGGCGCACCCGCCGGTGGTTTCGTCACAGGGCCTGTATCCAGGGCGTTCCACGCTATCAGTGTCCTTATGCTGTGCGGCCGGTCATGAAGGGCGGTTTCTTCTCACCGGCCAAGCGATAGGTTAACCGCGCCGGCCGCCCCTCCGCGATTTACGATGTCGGTCATGCGGGTCCATGTCGTCAGTGACGTCCACGGGCGCGCCGACGCCCTCGCCCGCGCCGCCGATGGCGCCGACGCGCTGGTCTGCCTCGGCGACCTGCTGCTGTTCATCGACTACGCCGACCACTCCCAGGGCATCTTCCCCGACCTGTTCGGCGCCGAGCGGGCCACCGAATACGTCCGGCTGCGCTCCGCCGGCCTCATGGAGGAGTCGCGGCGGATGTCGGCCGCGCTGTGGGCGGCCCTCGGCGGCGACCCGCGCGAGCACATCGAGCGCGCCGCCCGCGAGCAGTACGCCCGCCTGTTCGCCGCCATGCCCGTCCCCGCCTACCTCACCTACGGCAACGTCGACGTGCCCGCCCTCTGGGGCGACTACCTCAGGGACGGCCACCACGTGCTCGACGGCCAGACCGCCGAGATCGGCGGGGTCACGTTCGGCTTCGTCGGTGGCGGCCTGCGCACCCGCTACCGCACGCCCTACGAGATCGACGACCAGGAGTACGCCCGCAAGGTGGAGGCCGTCGGCGCCGTCGACGTGCTGTGCTGCCACATCCCGCCCGCCGTCCCCGGCCTGCTGTACGACGTGGTGGCGCGGCGGTTCGAGCGGGGCAGCGAGGCCACGCTGGAGGCGATCCGGCGCACCCAGCCGCGGTACGCGCTGTTCGGCCATGTCCACCAGCCCCTGGCCGCCCGCACCCGCATCGGCCGCACCGAGTGCGTCAACGTCGGCCACTTCCGCGGGCGCGGCCGTCCGTTCGCCCTCGACCTGTGATCCGGCGGCGCGGCGCGAAGACCGGCCCCGCGCGCGTATGCCCGCGGACGGTGAACGAGTACGGTATGGCACATGGCTGATCGCACCATCTCCAGCATCACGATCGGGGCCGAGCCCCCGGCCGTCGTGGCGGTCATCGCCGACTTCCCGTCCTACCCGCAGTGGGCGGGCCAGGTGAAGTCGGCGGAGGTCCTGTCGACGGGCGAGGACGGCCGTCCGGCGGCCGTCCGGTTCGTCCTGGACGCCGGGGTGATCAGCGACGAGTACACCCTGGGCTACCAGTGGCACGGCGACGTCGTCGACTGGCGGATCGTCGAGCCCGGGAAGATGGTCTCGGGGCTCACCGGCAGCTACCGCCTCGCCGGGGTCGGCGGCCGGACCGAGGTGACCTACGAGCTCGCCGTGGACCTGAAGGTCCCGATGATCGGCATGATCAAGCGCAAGGCCGAGAAGGTCATCGTCGACACCGCGCTCAAAGGGCTCAAGAAGCGCGTCGAGGGCCGATGAGCGAGCCCGGTCCAAGGGTCCTGCTGTTCACCGGCAAGGGGGGAGTCGGCAAGACCACCGTCGCGGCGGCCACCGCCACGCTCGCCGCCCGCCGGGGGCGCAAGACGCTCGTGGTCTCGACCGACACCGCCCACTCCCTGGCCGACGCCCTCGGCGTGCCCGGGTCCGGGGAGCCGTCCGAGATCGCTCCGGCCCTCTACCTGCAGCAGGTCGACACCCAGAAGGCGCTCGAACGCCACTGGGGCGACCTGCGCGACTACGCCAAGGGCGTGCTCGCCGAGCTGGGCCTGGACGAGATCACCTCCGAGGAGCTCACGGTGCTGCCCGGCGCCGAGGAGGTCATGGCCCTGCTGGAGCTGCGCGAGCAGGTCCGCACCGGCCGCTGGGACGTCGTCGTGGTCGACTGCGCCCCGACGGCCGAGACGCTGCGCCTGCTCGCCCTGCCCGAGGCCCTCGACTGGCACGTCAACCGTCTGCTGCCCGCGGGCCGCAGGCTGCTGCGCGTCCTCGCCCCGGTGATCCGCCACGTCGCCCGGCTCGACCTGCCCGAGGACGCCGTGGTCGGCTCGGGCGAGCGGCTGCACACCGGGCTCATGGGCGTGCGCGACCTGCTGACCGGCCCGGACGCCTCCGTGCGGCTCGTGCTCACCCCCGAGGCGGTCGTGGTGGCCGAGGCCCGCCGCACGTTCACCTCCCTCAGCCTGTACGGCTACCGCGTCGACGGCGTCGTCGCCAACCGCGTGTTCCCGGCCGACGGGTCCGACGCCTGGCGGCGCGGGTGGGCGGAGGCCCAGGCCCGCCACCTCGCCGCCGTCCACGAGTCGTTCGCGCCGCTGCCCGTCCACACGGTCCCCTACCTGCCCGCAGAGCCGGTCGGCGCCGAGGCCCTCGCCGCGCTGGCGGGCGAGCTGTACGGCGAGTCCGACCCGTTCGCGCCGCCCGCGGGCGAGCCGCCGCTGGCCGTCCGCGCCGAGGGCGGCGTGCACGAGCTGACGCTCGCCCTCCCGCTCGCGGACAAGTCCGACGTCGGCCTGGCGAGAAAGGGCGACGAGCTGATCGTCACCGCTGGGTCCTACCGCCGCGTGATCACCCTCCCCGCCGCCCTGGCCAGAAGATCGGTTCAGGAGGCGGCGCTCCGCGACGGCCGCCTCCGGGTACGGTTCGAGGCAGGAGGGGCCTCATGACCGAAATGAACGAGAAGACCAGCGGCGCCCAGCCCGCCGACCGGCGGCAGGACGACCGTGACGAATGGTTCAGAAGCCGGGACGAGCTCCGGCAGGACGAGAGTCGGCAGGACGATCCCGTCCGCGACATCCCCGACGCGCTCGGGTCTGTCGCGGGCGAGGCGCGCAGGCTCTTCGACTCGCTGCAGGAGCGGGTCGGCCGCGAGATCGGCAAGGGCTTTGTGAAAGGCAGCGTGAGCGGCCTCGGCCAAGGGCTGGGGCAGGCGCTCGGCGGCGGTGGCGGTGGCGGCGGCCGTACGAGCGGCGACGTGTGGAGTGAGGCGGTGGCCGGGCATGACGATGACGAGTACATCTGCCGTGCCTGTCCCGTGTGCCGTCTCAAGGCCGCGCGGCGCGAGGGCGGCGGAGACGTCGGCGACCACCTGATCACGGCGGCCGGCGAGCTGTTCGCCGCGTTCCGCCAGGCGGTGGACGCCGTCTCACGGCCCGCCCGGCCGGGACGCCCCGGCGGCACGGACACCCGAGTACAGCACATCGACCTGGGCTGAGGGCCCGGTGGTTATCTCGGGGGGAAGGGATGAGACATGGCGCTGACGATCGGCGTTGACGTCGGTGGTACGAAGATCGCCGCCGGGGTCGTGGACGAGGACGGCCGCATTGTGGAGGACCTGCTGCGGCATACACCCGCGGACAGCCCCGACCAGGTGGCGGACACGATCTCCGAGGTGGTCCTCGAACTCGCCGGCCGCCACGACGTCGAGGCGGTGGGAGTCGGCGCGGCCGGCTTCGTCGACGAGACGCGGTCCATCGTCCGGTTCGCCCCGAACCTCGCCTGGCGCGAGGAGCCGCTGCAGAAGAAGGTCTCCGAACGGGTCGGCCTGCCGGTGGTCGTCGAGAACGACGCCAACGCCATGGCCTGGGGCGAGTACCGCTTCGGGGCCGGGCGCGGCGAGAGCCACGTCGTGTGCGTCACGGTCGGCACCGGCATCGGCGGCGGGCTCGTCTTCGGCGGCACCCTGTACCGCGGGCGGTGGGGCATGGGCGCCGAGATGGGCCACATGCGGGTCGTCCCGGGCGGGCGGCTGTGCGGGTGCGGCAACCTCGGCTGCTGGGAGCAGTACGCCAGCGGCAACGCGCTCGTGCACGACGCCCGGGTGATCGCCGCCGCCGACCCCGACAGGGCCGGGCGCATGCTGGAGCTCGCCGGAGGCTCGGTGTCCGACATCGAGGGCGAGCACGTCACCCAGGCCGCCCGCGAGGGCGACGAGGCCGCCCTGACGGCGTTCGCGTCCCTGGCCGAGTGGCTCGGCCAGGGCCTGGCCGACCTCGCCGCCGTGCTCGACCCCGGCTGCTTCATCATCGGCGGCGGCGTGTCCCGCGCCGCCGACCTGTGGCTGGACGACTCCCGCGCGGCGTTCCTGCGCGCGCTGACCGCCCGCGAGCACCGGCCGCACCCCGAGCTGCGCAAGGCCGAGCTCGGGCCGTCGGCCGGGCTGGTCGGCGCGGCCGACCTCGCCCGCCACCCCTGACGGGCCGCGGGGAACGGGCGGGCGCAGAACCACGATGATCCGCGCCACGATGATCCGGGTCGGCACGTACAACGTCCGGTCGATGTACGACGACACGGCCGCGCTGGCGCGGGTCATCCGGGCCATGGCACCCGACGTGCTGTGCGTCCAGGAGGCCCCGCGCCTGGTGCGGTGGCGGCGCAGGCGCGCCGAGCTCGCCCGCTCCTCGGGGCTGCGCGTGGTCACCGGCAGGCGCTTCGGGGGCGTCGCCGTGCTCGCCGCCCCCGGCACCCGGGTGATCCACGCCGAGAGTCACCTGCTGCGCCCGTTCACCGGCCTCGAACGGCGCGGCGTCGCGGTGGCCGTGGTCGAGCACGCGGGCACGCGGATCACCGCCGCCTCCGTCCACCTGGACCTGCATCCCGCCGCGCGGATCAGCCACGCGGCGGAGATCATGCGCCTGCTGCGGCCCGTCTCCCAGCGGTACGACGCCCCCATCGTGATCGCGGGCGACGTGAACGAGCAGCCCGGCGAGCCGGTGTGGCGATACTTCACCCGCGGCCTCGCCGACTGCTACGCGTGCGCGCCGGTCGGCGACGGGCTCACCTTCACCGCCCGCAGCCCGAGCAAGCGCCTGGACGCGGTGTTCGCGGGCGCGGGACTGTCGGTGCGGTCGTGCGGGGGCGTGGACGTGGACCTCGCCGATCTGCACGCCGCCACCGACCACCTGCCGGTCGTCGCCGACCTCGCCGCTGTTGGAACCCACGCCGCGGTGGGAATGGGAGCCTGAGTTCAGGTGACCTTTCGGTCAACACTGGCGTACCTTACGCGCACGGGATGACGGGACACGTACGATTTGCTCATGTCCCGCCGCCTGCCGCGGCGTGCCCTGCCCTTGTGCGTGTTGTTGACCGGCGTGCTGACCGGTGGCCTCATCCGCGCCACATCCGCAGCGCACGCCCACGCCGACCCGTCCCGGCCCCGCGCCGCCGACCGGCCCCCGTCCGCCCTGCTCCAGCAGTCCGCGAGCGCGCGGCTCAAGGCGGACGGCTCCCTGTCGGACGTCGTCGGCCTGTCCGCCACCGACATCTGGGCCGTGGGCCAGGAGGACGTCTGGGAGGCCTGGCAGAACCGCAGCGTGATCACCCACTGGGACGGATCGGCCTGGACCGAGTTCGACATCCGCAACGACGCCTCCGGCGCGGGCCACCTGCGGTCGGTCGCCGCGCCCTCGCCCCGCGAGATCTGGGCCGTCGGCGACGGGCACGACGGCCTGCCGTACGTCGTGCGCGGCGACGGCTCGGCGTTCGACCGCGTCAGCGTGCCCGAGTTCGGCTCGCGCGACTGGCTCGGCGGCGTCGCGGCCGTCCCCGGCCGCACGGTCACCGTGGGCAGCCGGGGTGGCAAGCCCCTCATCGCCACGGGCACCTCGGCGGGCTGGACCGTCACCGAGGGCGAGAACGACGGCACGCTGTACGGCGTCGCGCTCACCCGCAAGGGCGACGCGGGCTGGGCGGTCGGCGACGACGGCGGCCGGCCGGTGATCATGCGCTTCGACGGCGACACCTGGGACCCGGTCACCGCGCCGTCCATCGACGGAGGCTTCCTGCGGGACGTCGCCGTCGACGGGCCCAAGAAGGCGGTCGCCGTGGGCGGCGTCTACCACGACGGCGGGAAGATCACCCCGCTCGTCCTCACCTGGAACGGCAAGCGGTGGAGCCGCGCGTCGGTCCCCACCCGGTACGCCGAGCTGTACGGGGTCACCGGCGACGGCAAGGGGCACTTCTGGGCCTCCGGGTACGACCCCGAGCACGCCGGGCAGGCGTACCTGCTGCGCGGCGGCCCTACCGGCGGCTGGCGCGTCGTGCGAGGCAAGCCCGCGTCCGCGCCGCGCACCATGCGCCTGCAGGCCGTCACCCACGTCGCAGACCTCACGCTCGCCGTCGGGCACGTCGTGGACGCCGACGAGCGGTACACCGACGTGGTCGAGCGCTTCCAGCCGGGCACGCCGAAGACCGTGACCGTGACCGCGACGCCCGGGCCCGAGAGCAGCCCGCCCGCCCAGCGCTGACCCACCCGACCCGGGCCGGCCGGCGAGGTCAGACGACCGCGCCGTCGTCCCAGCCCGAGTCCGGGGGCGGGCCGTCGCCCATGCGCACGATCAGCGCGACGAAGCCGCCGATGAACGCGGCGATGGCGGCGAAGATGATCCAGCCGTCCATCGGCCACGACAGCAGCGCCGCCAGCAGCAGGTAGGCGGGGCCGCCGAACAGCGCCAGCCAGGCGATCTTCGTGCCGGAGTCCATCTTGGGGAGCGGTGGCGGGGGAGGCGGGACGTAGTGGTCGCCGTCGTCCTCCTCGGGCGCGGCGGGGCGGGCGTCCTCCTCGGCGGTCTCGGCGGGTATCTCCGCCTTCACCTGCTGGGGGGCGTCCTCGGTGGGGACGTTCTCGCGGTCCGGCCATGGCTGGCCGGCCGAAGTCGCTTCGGCGGTCTCGTTGAAGGAGGCGACGATCTGACGCCAGACCTCGTCCTCATCGCTCTGCGGCGTCACCGGTCACTTCGATTCGTCCAATGCTCGTGATCACGACTGCTGGATGGTGCTGATCGTGGTTCCCGGGCCGGCTCCCGCTGGCCGGGCGGCCGGCCGTACGGATTCCACCGCCGTGCCGCCTCGCCGCGGAGGCCGGTCAGTCTCTTTGCAAGGGTACCGAGGCGTGGGTCCTGATGAATTCGAGGCTGCCCTCGAAAATCGCGGGGGCATCGTTGTCGAGTGTCGCGACGTGGTAACTGTTGACGCATTCCCGCACCGTCAGGTTGTCACCGAGCGCCTGCCTCAGGAAGCGGACGCTGTCGGGCTTCACCACGTGGTCCTCCGGGCTGTGGTAGACGAGCACGGGCTGGGTGACCCGGCCGAGCTCCGACTGCACCAGCGACCACAGCCGCGGCAGCGTCGCCGCCGCCCTCACCGGCGTGCGCGTGTACCCCAGCTCGGCCACCCCCTCGCGCTTGATGTCCCCCGCGACGCCCGCCACCGAGGGGAGCACGAACTTCAGCACGGGCGCGAGCCTCAGCAGCGGGGTGTCGTTCACGATCGACGGGTTCACGGCCACGACCCCCCGCACCAGCGGGCCCTGGACCTCCGCCAGCCGCAGCGCCATGCACGCCCCGAGGGACAGGCCCATGACGAACACCTCCGCGCAGCGGGCCCTGAGCGCCTCGAAGGCCCGTTCCAGCTCGGCGAACCAGTCCTCCCATCGGGTGCGGTTCATCTCCTGCCAGGTCGTGCCGTGACCCGGAAGGCGGGGCAGCGAGACGGTCAGGCCGGCCGCCGCGAGATACTCCCCCCATGGGCGCAGCGACTGCGGCGTCCCGGTGAAACCATGACAGAGCAGGACGCCGACCTGTCCACCTTCGTGCTGGTACGGCTCGGAGCCGGGCATGAGCGGCATGGTTCCCCTCCTGATGCGGCTCGCCTGATCGTCGCACGTTCCAGGCTTACTCGCGAGATCCGTCGGCCCGGTGTCGTGGGTCCGCAGGCTCGGAAGTGTAGGTCCGGTGCGCCGGGCATGCGAAGATGACGCCACGCCGCGGCGCAGAGCCGTGAACGCCGACAAAGACCGCCGAAGCCGGATAAGCCAGAGAAGAGGTGCCCCGAGTGTTCTACTGGGTGGTGAAGGCCATTCTCGGCCCATTCCTCCATCTGGTGTTCCGCCCCTGGTCCGAGGGGAAGGAGAACGTCCCGAGGCAGGGCCCGGCCATCATGGCGGGCAACCACCTCTCGTTCGCCGACCACTTCTTCGGGCCACTGCCGCTGCCGCGCAAGGTCATCTCGCTCGGCAAGGCCGAATACTTCACCGGGCGGGGCGTCAAGGGATTCTTCACCCGGCTGTTCTTCACCGGGGTCGGCACCGTGCCGATCGACCGGTCCGGCGGCAAGGCCAGCGAGGCGTCCCTGCGCACCGGCCTGCGCGTGCTGCGCGAGGGCGAACTGCTCGGCATCTACCCCGAGGGCACCCGCTCGCCCGACGGGCGGCTCTACAAGGGCAAGACCGGCGTGGCCCGGCTGGCGCTGGAGTCACGGGTGCCGGTCATCCCCTGGGCGATGGTCAACACCTTCGAGATGATGCCCCCCGGCCGGCTGTTCCCCAAGCTCGGCATCCGCCCCGGCGTCCGGTACGGCAAGCCGCTGGACTTCTCCCGCTACTACGGCATGGAGGAGGACCGCCTGGTGCTGCGCGCCGTCACCGACGAGATCATGTACGCGCTGATGGAGTTGTCCGGCCAGGAGTACGTCGACAAGTACGCCGCGAGCGCCAAGGTCGAGATGGCCAGGGCCGCCCGGCAGGCCGGCAGGCCCTCCTCGTCCTGAACCGCCCCGCTCCCGTGGCGTACGCCGCCTCTTGTGTGGTTCGAG
Organism: Sphaerisporangium sp. NPDC051011; assembly: GCF_040653595.1. Taxonomy (NCBI): domain Bacteria; kingdom Bacillati; phylum Actinomycetota; class Actinomycetes; order Streptosporangiales; family Streptosporangiaceae; genus Sphaerisporangium; species Sphaerisporangium sp. NPDC051011. The sequence goes on from NZ_JBFAGG010000003.1 coordinate 232,176, forward strand.
GCGGTATTGCTCCGGGCGGGCGGTGCGGGCGTCCGTCCGTCCCCACGCTGCGCCGCCGAGGACCGGCCGCCCGGCTCCGCGGACGGTGTGGCTTACTTGTAGGGGAGAGGGGGCCTGCGAGGTGAGCGACTCATGACCGAGCGGTACGCGATCTCGCCGGAGCGGTCGAAGATCGGCTTCGAGGCGAGCAGCAGCGTCCATCCCATCCACGGCGAGGCCGGCGGCGTGACCGGCTTCGTCGAGGCGGACGTCCTGGATGGGCGGTTCGACCTCACCTCCGCCGAGCCGCGCATGCGCCTCGACCTGCCCGCCGAGCGTCTGCGCTCGGGCAACCCGCTGTACGACGGCGAACTGCGGCGGCGGATCGACGTCCGCGCGCATCCCCGCGTCACCGGCGAGGCCACCGAGATCGAGGAACTGGCCGAGACCGGCCGCTACCGCGTCCGGGGCGACCTGACGTTCCACGGCGTCACCCGTCCCGTCCAGGGGGAGATCACGGTCTCCGTGCCGGACGACCGCACCCTGGTCATCGAGGGCGAGCAGGTGTTCGACGTCCGCGACTTCGGGCTCCAGCCGCCGAAGATGCTGATGCTCCGCGTCCATCCCCAGGTGCGGGTCCGCGTCCGGATCGTCGCCGAACGCGAACCCTGACCGCCGGGGCGCGATCTGCGGAAGATCGTTCGCCCCCGGGGCGTCGTGGACGTGCGAACGGCCTCCACCGCGCGGAAGGCGCCACGCGGAGGGTCTTCACCGTGTGGGGGTCCTTCACCGGGCGAGAGGGCCGGGGGCCGGACGGTCCTCGTGGAACCGGTCCCGGGCGGCGGCGACCGCCACCTGCCCCAGGCTGATGCCGCCGTCGTTGGGCGGGACGCGGGTGTGGGTCAGCACCGTGAACCCGCGCTCCTCCAGCCACGCGGCCGCCCTCTCCAGCAGGAGGGCGTTCTGGAACACCCCGCCGGACAGGGCCACGACCGAAAGGCCGGTGTGCTCCCGGACGCGGGCGCATCCCTCCACGATGATCCGGGCGACCCCGTTGTGGAAGCGCGCGGAGACCAGCGGCGCCTCTACGCCCGCCGCCAGATCGTCCAGGACCGCGCGAACGAGGTCGTGACCGGGGACGACGAACGCGGCGCCGCCCGCGTCCGCAGCGGCCATGGCGGTGATGGCAGCGGTGGTGGTGGCAGAGGTGGTGGCACTGCGCGCGCGTGGGAACTCGGGGGCGGAGTCGTTCGTCGCATCCGATATTTCGCGATTTATCCGGGTCGATGCGTGTGCGGTGCCGAGGATGGTGCTGTCGGCCAGGGGTGGCTCCGGCCCATCGAGGATGCGGCACGGGTACGCCCGGCGCTCGTCTGGGTCGGCGATCCGTTCCAGCTCGACGGCCGCCTGGCCCTCGTACGTCACCGTGTCGCGTCCCGTGGTCAGGGCCGCGACGGCGTCGAACAGGCGTCCGGCACTGGAGGTGAGCGGCGCGTTCACGCCCTTCGCCGCCATCGCCACGACGGCGTCCCACCGGGCGGCGTTCCGGTCCCGGACCCCGAGACCCCGCGCGGCCCCCGTACCGGCCAGGTAGGCGGCGGCCATGCGCCACGGCTGCCGGATCGCCGCCGCGCCGCCCGGCATGGGCACCGCCGCCAGGTGCCCGGCGCGCCGGAAACCGGTCAGGCCGGCGACCAGGAACTCGCCTCCCCACAGCGTGCCGTCCAGGCCGTACCCGAGCCCGTCGAACGCCACGCCGATCACCGGGCCCGCGGCGCCGTTGTCCGCCAGGCAGGAGGCGATGTGCGCGTGATGGTGCTGCACGCCCACCGGCTCGGCGTCCTCCCGTTCCCGCGCGTACTTCGTCGAGAGGTACTCGGGGTGCAGGTCGTGCGCCACGAGCTCAGGACGGATACCGAAAAGCCTCTCGAAGTGCCGCACGCCGCCCGTGAACGACCGAAGGGTCTCGTAGTTCTCCAGGTCGCCGATGTGGTGGGACACGAACGCGTGACGGCCCTCGGCCAGACAGAACGTGTGCTTCAGCTCGGCCCCGCAGCCGAGCACCGGCCGTCGTGCCTCCCGCGCGAGCCGGGACGGCCGGGGGACGTGCCCCCGGGAGCGGCGGACCGGCAGCTCGCGACCGCGCACCACGCGGACCACCGAGTCGTCGGCGCGGACGTGGATCGGCCGGTCGTGCAGCAGGAAGGCGTCGGCGATCCCGCTCAGACGCTCCAGCGCGGTCGCGTCCACGTACGCGATCGGCTCGTCGGAGACGTTCCCGCTGGTCAGCACAATGGGCTGCGGAAACCGTGCCAGCAGCAGGTGGTGCGCGGGCGAGTAGGGCAGCATGACCCCGAGATACCGATCACCGGGCGCGACCGCGTCCGCGATCCCAGGCCCCTCCGCGATCCCGGTCTCCGCGATCCGAGGCGTCTCCGCGATGTCCAGGCGCGAGCCGGCGTCGTGCGCGGGGATGCCGCCCGGGCGGCGGCGCAGGAGGACGATGGGGCGTCTCGCGTCGGTGAGCAGCCGCTCCTCGCGCGCGTCGATGTGGCAGAGCGCCCGCGCGGTCTCCAGATCCGGGACCATCACGGCGAACGGCCGCTCCTCGCGGCGCTTCCTCGCCCGCAGCGTTTGCACCGCGTCCTCGCTGTCGGCCCGCACGGCCAGGTGGTACCCGCCGATCCCTTTGACCGCCAGCACGGCCCCCCGCCGCAGAAGGTGTGCCGCCTGCTCGACGGGGTCACCGCCCGGTCCGCCGGAGCCGTCACGGCCCGCTCCGTCGGCTGCGTCACCGTCCGCGCCGCCGGGGGCGTGAGGCCCCGTTCCGGAGAAGGCGTCCGGGTGGGCTCCGCTGGGGGCCTCACGGTCCGCGTACACGAGGCGCAAGCGGGGGCCGCAGGCGGCGCAGCACACGGGCTGGGCGTGGAAGCGGCGGCTCGCCGGGTCGTGGTACTCGGACGCGCACGCCGCGCACATCGCGAAGGACGCCATCGTGGTGCGCGCCCGGTCGTACGGGGACTCCCGCACGATCGTGAACCGCGGCCCGCACGCCGTGCAGTTGATGAACGGGTACCCGTACCTGCGGTCGGCCGGGTCGAAGAGCTCCCGCAGGCAGTCGTCACAGGTCGCCACGTCGGGGGAGATGAGCGCGCGGCCGTGGCCCGTGCCGGTGCTGGGCGCGATGCGGAACCCGTGCTCGCCCGTGACCGGGATCCGCCGCGAGGTGACCCGGTCCACGGTCGCGAGCGGAGGCGGCCGGTGGCGCACGGTCTCGACGAACTCCGCGACGGCCGCGGACGCCCCCTCGACCTCGATCACCACGCCGCGCTCGTCGTTCCCGACGAGCCCGCGCAACCCGAGCCGCGTCGCCTCCCGATGCACGAACGGCCGGAACCCCACCCCTTGGACGATCCCGTCGACCCGCACTTCGGCCCGGATGAATCCACCCACCCACCCAGTCTCAACCACCCTCTGACCAGGAACAACGACTCTCGAGGCGTGTCCCTGGGGGTTACGGGGTTCGGGTGGATTCGCGGGGGATTAGTTCTGGTTGGAAGAGGATTTGGCGGTGGGCGTGGGTTTGGGGATTTTCGCATTCGTCGATCAGCAGTTCGGTGGCGAGGCGTCCGAGCTTGTGGGTGGGCTGACGGATCGAGCTGAGGGAGACGGCGGAGGCCGCGGAGAAGTCGATGTCGTCGTAACCGATGAGCGCGACGTCGCCCGGGACCCGGACGCCCGACTGGAGCAGGCCGCGCAGCAGGCCGAGGGCGAGCAGATCGTTGGCGCAGAAGATCGCGTCGGGCAGGCGGTGTCCGGAGACGAGCCTCTCGGCCGCCTGCTGGCCCGCCCGGGCGTTCATCGTGGGCACCTCGACGACCTCGATGGCCGATCCCGGGTCCAGCCCCGCCTCGCTCGCCGCGTGCGCGGCGCCGCTGCCCCGGTCGCGGCACTGCCGGATGGTGGACGGCCCGGTGACGTACGCCACGCGGGTGGCCCCGGTGGCGAGGAGGTGCTCGGCGGCCATGTGCCCGCCGGCGAAGTCGTTGACGGCGACCGAGCACTGGTCGGGACGGTGGGGCCGGTGGTCGACCAGCACCACCCGGATGCCGCGCTCGCGCACGACGTCCAGCCGCCGGGGGTCGTCGCCGGAGGGGGTGATGAGCAGGCCGCGCACGCGCTGCTCGGCGAAGACGCGCAGGTTGCGGTCCTCCTTGGCGTGGTCTCCCGCGGAGTTGCCGAGGAGCACGGCGTACCCCAGCTCGCCGGCCATGTCCTCGACGCCGGCGGCGACGTCGGTGAAGAACGGGTTGGCGATGTCGATCAGCGACAGCCCGATCGTGCGGCTGTGGCCCGCGCGGAGCGTGGAGGCCGAGCCGTGCCGGACGAAGCCGAGCTCTCTGATCACCTGCTCGACGCGGGAGCGGGTCTCGTCCGCGACCTTGTGCGGACGGTTGAGCACGTTCGACACCGTGCCGGGGGAGACTCCGGCCCGCGCGGCGACCTCCTTGATGCTCACCGGCCCGGCGGTACTCCCCGTGGTCATCCGGACTCCTTCCGTGGCGGGCGTTCATTAAAACGTGGCAGCGCGGGCCCGCGCCAGACCTCCCGGGAAAATGCCCACCCGCCGCCCGGCGCCGCCCCCGCGCCCGCCCTCGGACGGAACGAAGCTCTGGAAAAGACCCTTCCGATCGCCCGCGTCCACTTCGGCGGCGACCGCCCCATCGTCCGCCGATTCGTTAAAACGTTCGTGAACCGACCTGTCCTGAATCGGCCAGGTACGCGGTGTCCGTCCGTAGGACCCGGGCTTCTCGGGTTATGAATGCGTCTGTATCGTCATGCGAGTCCGTGATCGTGATTCGGAGGGCCCTACGTGAGCGCATCACCCACGGCCGCGGGGCCCGCCGCGCCCGCCGGGAAATCCGGCCCGGTGGTGGCCGTGCTGGCGCTGTGCGGCATCGTCGTCTCGCTGATGCAGACGCTCGTGGTGCCGCTCATCCCGGACCTGCCACGCCTGCTCCACACCTCGGCCGCGGACGCCTCCTGGGTGATCACCTCCACGCTGCTGGCCGCCGCCGTCTGCAACCCGGTCAGCGGCCGGCTCGGCGACCTGTACGGCAAGCGGCGCGTGATGCTCGCCAGCCTCGGTCTGATGGCGCTCGGGTCGGTCATCTGCGCCCTGTCGGACGGCCTCGTCCCGGTCGTCGCCGGACGCGTGCTGCAGGGGTGCGCGATCGGCGTGATCCCCCTCGGCATCAGCATCATGCGCGACGAGCTGCCGCCCGAGCGGCTGGGTTCGGCGATGGCGCTGATGAGCGCGACGCTCGGCGTCGGCGGCGCGATCGGCCTGCCGCTGGCCGCGTTCGTCGCCGAGCGCGCGAGCTGGCACGCCCTGTTCTGGATGTCGGCCGCGATCAGCGTGCTGGACCTGCTGCTGGTGGCGTTCGTGGTCCCCGAGTCGCCGCTGCGCGCACGCGGCCGCTTCGACGTGCCCGGCGCGATCGGGCTCACCGCGGGCCTGCTGTGCCTGCTGCTGGCGATCAGCAAAGGCGGCGACTGGGGCTGGGGCAGCGGCCTGACGCTGGGACTGTTCGCCGCCGCCGTGGTGATCCTGCTCGCCTGGGGCTTCATGGAACTGCGCGTCCGCGACCCGCTGGTGGACCTGCGGATGACCGCCCGGCGCCAGGTGCTGCTGACCAACCTCGCCTCGATCGTCGTCGGCTTCGCGATGTTCGGCATGTCGCTGGTGCTGCCGACGCTGCTGCAGAGCCCCCGCGCGTCCGGCTACGGGCTCGAACTGTCGCTGTTCCAGGCGGGACTGTGCCTGGCGCCGGGCGGGCTGGTCATGATGCTGCTGTCCCCGCTGTCGGCGCGCGTGTCGCGCCTGTGGGGCCCGAAGATCGCGCTGATGCTCGGCGCCATGGTCATCGCCGCCGGGTACGCCGCCGCGCTCGGCCTGATGGGCTCGGCCTGGAAGGTCGTGCTGGCCTCCTCGATCATCGCGGCCGGGGTCGGCCTGGCGTACTCGGCCATGCCCGCCCTGATCATGACGGCCGTCCCGCCGTCGGAGACCGCCGCCGCCAACGGGCTCAACGCGCTGATGCGGTCCATCGGCACCTCGACCGCCAGCGCGGTGACCAGCGTGGTGCTGGCCCACATGACCGTCTCGCTGGGCGCATTCACGCTGCCGTCGCTGCGCGGCCTGCAGGTCGCCATCATCATCGCCGCGTGCGTGGCCGCGCTCGGCGTGCTGATCGTGAACTTCATCCCCGGGCGGGAACGGACGGCGGGTACGGCGGGCGGCACGCTCGCGGGCGACCTCGCCGCGCCGACCGGCACGCGCGGCGCGTAACACCCCCCGTCCGGGTGTCCGGATCCGATCAGCGCCGTCAGCCCAGTTGGGCGCGGATCTGACGGATGTGCTCGGGGGTCGTGCGGCAGCAGCCGCCGATGTACGCCGCTCCCGCGTCCCGCCACTCCCGGGCGGCGGCACCGAACTCCACCGGGTCGGCCAGCCCCTCCCAGCGGTGCCGCGCGGCGTTCCAGGTCTCGCCGGAGTTGGGGTAGACGATGATCGGCGAGTCGCCGAGGCAGCCGATGAGGCTCTTGACGTGGCTCGGCGCCGTGCAGTTGACGCCGACCGCGACGACCCGCGGGTTGCCCGCGAACAGGGCGGCGCACCGTTCCAGGGGCGTGCCGTCGCTGATGTGCTCGCCGTCACGGCAGGAGAAGCTCACCCAAGCGTTGACGTTGGGCGTCTCCTCCAGGAGCCGGGCGATGGCCCGCGCCTCGGCGTAGGACGGGATCGTCTCGCAGGCGAGCAGGTCCGCGTGGGTGCCGGCCAGCACCTCCCAGCGGGGCCGGTGCCAGGCGACCAGGCCGTCCTCGTCGAGGTCGTAGTCCCCGGTGTACTCCGCGCCGTTGGCCAGGTACGCGCCGTACGGCCCCACGCTGGCCGCCACCATGCCGCCGCCCGACTCGTCCCTGGCCTGCGCCGCCAGCTCCACCGAGAGCTGGATCAGCGCCTCGGCCTCGTACCGGACGTGCCCGCGCCGCATCAGCCCTTGGATGCCGGCCTGGTAGCTCGCCGTGATCGCCACGTCGGCGCCCGCGGCGAAGTAGTCGCGGTGGGCGCGCAGGATCATCTCCGGGTCCTCCAGGAGGAGCCTCGCCGACCACAGATCGTCCCGGAGGTCGCACCCCAGCGCCTCCAGATGTGTGGCGAGGCCACCGTCAAGGATCAGGACGCCGGTCTCATCGGGCTCGGAACTCACGCATATACCCTATTTGGGTGACAAGTCGGGGTTAGCCGGAGGGCACCCCTGTGACGCCCGCACCGCCCGGACGGACGGGCCGATGTTCGCCTCTACCAGGGCAAACGTCCTTTACCTTCCTAATCCCGGTCCGGCGGGAATACCGGCGGGGCGCGCGGGCGCTGGTCAAGTGCGCCGCTCCGGCGGCCGTCCCCGGCGGGACCCGGACGGCGGTACGGTGCGGTGGCCGGAATGGACGCGTAACGCGGGGGCGCCGGCGGCCGATCCCGGAACTGCCGGGGCGGACCCGGCGGGTGGGGGTGGTCGAGTGCTGGTCGTCCACGGGGCGTGGATCGGCGGCGTGCCCGCGCTGTGGGCCGAGGACACCTCCGCGCACGCGGCCACGACGGGCCGATCCCGCGCCCGGCACCACCCGCACCCCTTCGCCGCGCCCGCCGAAGTCCTCGCCGCCGCGCTCGGCGAGCTCGCCGCCCGCGCCACGCCCCTCCAGGCCACGCTCCTGCTGCCCGGCTCGGCCAGGGCCCCGCTGCCCTCGCCGGAATCCGGGCTGGACGGCGCCGCCCGCGCGCCCCGCATCGCCCCGTGGCGCGTCCCGGCCCTGGCCCTGCCCCCCGGCGACGCGCTCGTCCTGCTCGAGAACCTCTCGTCACCGGCACCCGGCGAACCGGGCGCGCCCGAATGGGGGCCGGGAGCCTCACTGCGCTACCTCGCCGTCGTCGCCGAGCACGCGACCGCGCTCGTCCGGCGCGGACGCGTCCTGCCCCAGCTCGCCGCCGAGGACGGCGTCCACGCCGCCCGCTGGGTCCCGGTCATCACCGGCGCCGACGCCACCGCCTTCCGCGAACTGGCCGCCGCCATGCCCCCGGTCTGCCGCTCCGCCGCCGAGCCTCCCCCGGCCGACGAGAAGCGCTCCGCCGCCGAGGAACGTCCCACGGCCGCCGGCGGCGCCGTCCAGGAGCGCCCCGCCTCGCACGTGCTCCGTGAGGCGCTGACCGCCCTGGCCGACGCCGCCACCCGCCGTTCGCTGCCCGACCGCCTGCTGCGCGGAAACCGTCCCGGCCCGAGAAGCCCCCTCGCCGAACGGTGGCTGTTCGCCCTCACCGGCGAGGACACCGCGCTGCCCGGCGCCCCCGCGGACGAGGCCGAGACGCTCGGCGGGGCGCTGCGCGACTGGCTGCACGCCGCCCACCAGCTCGAAGGCCCCATCCGCGTCTGCTTCCGCCTCGGCGAGCCCGAGGGCGACGCCGACACCTGGGAGCTGGAGTTCGCCCTCCAGTCGGTGGACGACCCGAGCCTGTACGTCCCCGCGTCGCTGCTGTGGGACGGCGAGCGCGTCCCCGGCCTGCCCCGCCGCCCCGACGAGACGCTGCTGGCCGGGCTCGGCCGCGCCGTGCGGCTCTGCCCCGAACTGCACACGGCCCTGCGCTCCCCGCGCCCGTCCGGCATGGTGGTGGACACGGCCTGGGCGTTCGGCTTCCTGCGCCGCTCCGCGCCCCTGCTCCAGGCCGCCGGGTACGGCGTGCGCCTGCCCGCCTGGGCCGGGCGCAAGGCCCTCGGCCTCAAGCTCACCACCCGCTCCCGCACGTCCACGCGGACGCGCGCGGTGGCCGGCCAGGGGTTCGGCCTGGACGAGCTGGTGGACTTCCGGGTCGACCTGGCCGTCGGCGACCACACGATCGGCGAGGAGGAGCTGGAAGAGCTCGCCCGGCTGAAGGTGCCCCTCGTGCGCGTGCGCGGCCAGTGGGTCGAGCTGGACGACCGCCAGCTCAAGGCCGCGCTGTCGGTGATGGAGCGGCGCCGCGCGGGCGAGATGACCGTCGCCGAGGTGATCCAGGAGGTCGTCACCGGTGGCGACGAGGAACTGCCGCTGGTCGGCGTGGACGCGGACGGCCCCCTGGGCGATCTGCTCAGCGGCGAGGCCGACCGCCGCCTCACCACGGTCGAGACCCCCGCGACGTTCAACGGAGCCCTGCGCCCGTACCAGCAACGCGGCCTGTCCTGGCTGAGCTTCCTCTCCCGAATAGGCATCGGCGGCATCCTCGCCGACGACATGGGCTTGGGCAAAACCGCCCAAACCCTGTCACTTCTGCTGGATGAGCGGGACGGTGGGGCGGTGGCGCCCACGTTGTTGGTCTGCCCGATGTCGTTGCTGGGCAACTGGCAGAAGGAGGCGGCGCGGTTCGCACCCTCGCTGCGGGTGTACGTGCACCACGGCGGGACGCGCAAGCGGGAGGACGAGCTGGAGGCGGCCGTGCGGGAGGCCGACCTGGTGGTCACGACGTACGGGACCGCCCTGCGGGACGCCGAGGTGCTCAGGGGGTTCGCGTGGGGACGGGTCGTGTGCGACGAGGCGCAGGCGATCAAGAACAGCGGGGCGCGGCAGGCGCAGGCCGTCCGGTCGATTCCGGCACGCACGCGGCTGGCGCTGACCGGCACCCCGGTCGAGAACCACCTCGCCGAGCTGTGGTCGATCATGGAGTTCTGCAACCCCGGGCTGCTCGGGCCGGCCAAGCGCTTCCGCGACCGCTACCAGGAGCCGATCGAGGCGCGCGGCGACGAGCAGGCCGCGCGGGCGCTGAAGCGGGCCACGCAGCCGTTCGTCCTGCGCCGCCTGAAGACGGACAAGACGATCATCTCCGACCTTCCCGACAAGCTTGAGATGAAGGTGTGGTGCACGCTCACGCCGGAGCAGGCCAGCCTCTACCAGGCCGTCGTGAACGACATGATGACCAAGATCGACCAGAGCGATGGCATCGAGCGGCGCGGCAACGTCCTCGCGACCATGACCAGGCTGAAGCAGGTCTGCAACCACCCCGTCCACCTGCTCAAGGACGGCTCGCGGCTGGCCGGCCGCTCGGGGAAGCTCGCCCGGCTGGAGGAACTGGCCGAGGAGATCGTCGAGGAGGGGGACAAGGCGCTGGTCTTCACCCAGTACGCCGAGTTCGGCTCCCTGCTCCAGCCCTACCTCGCCGCGCACCTCGACCGTCCCGTGCTGTGGCTGCACGGCGGGCTGCCCAAGAAGAAGCGGGACGAGCTCGTCGAGCGCTTCCAGGACGACGACGAGCCGATGATCTTCCTGCTGTCGCTCAAGGCGGCGGGCACCGGCCTCAACCTCACCGCCGCCAACCACGTCGTCCACGTGGACCGCTGGTGGAACCCGGCCGTGGAGGACCAGGCCACCGACCGGGCGTTCCGCATCGGCCAGACCAGGAACGTCCAGGTCAGGAAGTTCATCTGCGCCGGGACGCTGGAGGAGCGCATCGACGAGATGATCGAGCGCAAGAAGGCGCTGGCCGAGAGCGTCGTCGGGGCCGGTGAGGACTGGATCGCCGACCTGACGACCGAGCAGTTGCGCGAGCTGTTCCGCCTCGGCCCCGAGGCGGTGAGCTGACATGCGCTCCCGATGCGAGGAGGTGGGCTGAGATGCCGGTCGGCAAGGGCGGATGGTTCGAGGCGTCGGCGCCGATCCGCGTCGAGGGCGGCATCCAGGCGCGGGCCAAGCGGGGGTCCATCGGCGAGCAGTGGTGGTCGCGCAGGTTCGTGGACATCCTGGAGCGCGTCTGCGACTCCGGCCGTCTCGCCCGGGGACGTTCGTACGCCAGGAAGGGGCAGGTCCTGGAGATCGGCCTCGCGCCGGGTGTGGTGACGGCCACCGTGCAGGGGTCGCGGGCCGCACCGTACCACCTGTCCGTCAGGATCGCCGCGTACGGCGAGGGGGACTGGGCGGGAATCCAGGACGCGCTCGCCGGGGAGGCGATCTACCGCGCCAAGCTGCTCGCCGGGGAGATGCCGCCCGAGATCGTCGAGGTCTTCGACGGCCTCGGCCTGCCGCTGTTCCCGTCCGAGCTGGACATGGAGTGCTCCTGCCCCGACTGGGGCCTGCCGTGCAAGCACGTCTCGGCCGTGCTGTACCTGCTGGCCGAGTCCTTCGACCAGGACCCGTTCCTGGTGCTGGCCTGGCGCGGGCGTGCCAAGGAGGACCTGCTGGACGCCCTGCGCGGCACCGCCGCCGATGATGACGAGCCCGCCGACCCGCTGCACGTGGACGACGTGCCCTTCGCCGACCGGCTGGCCGACTTCTACGAGCCCTCCGCCCCGCCCGCCCGCCTGCGTCCCCGGCCCGCGCCGTCGTCCGCGCCCCCGGAGTTGCTGCTGCGCGCGCTGGAGCCGCCGCCGATCAAAGTGCGCCACATCCCCTTGGCGGACATCCTGCGCCCCGCCTACCGCGAACTGAGCGCCTCCCCTGAGGACCGCCCGTAGAAGGGCCGCTCCTCAGGGGAGGCGTGGGCCTAGGAGCGCTTCCAGAAGGAGGGGCGTGAGGCGCGTCCGTGTCCGCCCGGCTCACCAGGTGCGGCGGCGTCGCCGGTCAGTTCGGTGAGGACGGTGATGGCGCGCCGCCACAGCTCGTCCACGTCCGCGCCGGGCGTCGTCTCGGCGGCCGTGAGGTCGGCGGCCAGGGACGCGAGGCGCTCCTCGCCGCCCAGGTAGGTCACCAGCGCCGACAGGCGGCTGCCGAGGTCGGCCAGGTAGCGCAGGCGCTCGGGCGCGGGCAGCGGCGACGCCGCGCGCAGCCGGGCGAGCTCCTCGGCGAGTTGCGGCCGCACGGTGTCCGGCGAGAGCCGGATCGGCGGAGGCGGGGCCATCTTGGGGCTCGGCGCCCGGAAGAACGAGCGCCCGCGCCCGGCGGCCGGCCGCGGGGCCGCCTTCGGCGCCGGGGGAGCTCCGGCGACCACGTCCGGCGCCGCGCCGCCGAATGCCGGGGCGGCGCCCGGCGGCGTCAGGGTCTCGGACTCGGCGTTGAAGATCGCCGGGGCAGCGGCGGTGAACGCCACCGGCATCGACGCCGACATCGGCATGGCCGGGGCCGGCATGTCCCAGCCGCTCGGCATCTCCACCGGCTGGACGACGCGGTGCCGTGGCCCGCCGTCCGCGACCACCCGCGTGTCGACGGCGACGAACGCCGTGAACCTGCACAGAACGCCGTGACGCAGCGAGGTGGCGACGATCTCGCGCTCCAGTTCGTGCTCGCCGGTCGCGTACCGGTCCTCCAGGCGGCGCAGGTGCGCGCGGGCCCAGATCGCCCGCGGGGCCGCGCCCTCGGCGGGCGTCCCGGTCAGGCGCCGCTCCCAGGGGCTGCCGTCGACGGCCGTCCCGTGGACGGTGATCGCGCCGCTGGCGGGGCCGCGGAAACGCCCGGAGACGGTGAGCGGCACCCCGGAGTAGAGCGAACCGAGGTGGGTCACCGTGCCGGGGAGCACGTCGAGGCCGTCCGGCTTGAGCGAAAGGCCGGTGACCAGCGGGGAGCCGATCCTGCGGTGGATGTGCTCCATCGCCTCGTCCAGCCGGTCCTCCGACTCCACGAGCTCGCAGCGGCCCGCGCCGAGCCCGGCCAGCCTGCCGAGGAACCCGGCGTTGACGGCCCGGTCGACGCCGACGGTGTGGACCCGTACGGCTGAGAGCCGCGCGCCGAGGCGTTCGAGGATCTGGTCCTCGTTGCCGACCTGCCCGTCGGTGACCAGCACGAGGACGCGCTCGCGCGAGGAGTCCCCCAGCAGGCCGAGCCCCTGCTCCAGCGGCTCCAGGATCTCGGTGCCGCCGCGGGCCTCCAGCCGCGCGAGGTGCTCGACGGCGCGGTAGCGGTTGCGGTCGGACGCCGGGACGAGCCCCGCGTCCAGCCGGTCGGGGCGCTCCACGACCGAGTCGAACGACAGGACGGCGAACCGGTCGGCGGAGGTCAGCGTGTCGACGATGCGCGCGGCCGCGCGCCGGGCGGCGACCATCTTCCACCCGGCCATGCTGCCCGAGCGGTCCAGCAGCAGCACCACGTCCCTCGGCCGGCGCGCGTCCCGGCCGTCGTCGTCCGGGGGCAGGACGGTGAGGGTGAAGGTGCCGTCGCCGTCGGTCGTGTCCCGCTCGCCGTCGCCGGTGGCCCGGTCGGGGACGAGGGCCAGCGCGCTGGAGGCGTCGAACTCCAGTCGCAGCACGAAGTCCCGGTCCAGGCGCTCTCCGGGCTGGAGGCTCACGGTGTCGTCGTCGCGGGTCACCACATGAAGGCTGGAACGCATCTCGCGCAGGTCCAGCCCGGCGGGGTCCACGCGTGCCGTCAGCGACAGGTGCACGGGGTTCGGGAAGCCGGGCAGCAGCACCGGGGGGCTGATCCGCGAGGCGTCCGGGACGGCGTCGGTGTCGGGCGCCACGCCGTCGCCCGCCGCGCGCTCGTCCAGCGGCGTGCCCGGGATGTACCGGGGGGCGACCACGAGGGGGAAGCGGAACGTCGCGGCGCCGTCCTCGTACGGCAGCGGCTGGCTGAGCGCCAGGCGCACGGTCACGTGCTCGCCCGGCAGGATGTTGCCCACCCGGATGGTGAAGACGTCGGGACGGTCCTCCTCGGCGATGGCGGCCCTGCGGCCCTCGGCCAGGGCGCGGTCGTAGTCCTGACGGGCCTCGCCGCGCTCCTTGAGCACGCCCTCGACCACGCGGCCGTCGGCCTCCATGCGGAAGGACGTCACCGCGGCGCGGTCGGGCAGCGGGAAGACGTACGTCGCCTCCAGCGGCACGTCGAAGGGGTTGCGGAACACCTGGGCCACGCCGACGCCGGAGGTCAGGCCGGTGATCAGCGCCTCCACCTCGACGCTCTCCAGCGGCAGGTTGCCCCGTTCGGTGCGCAGCGCGCCCAGCCCCGCGTCGGGCGTCGGCGCGTACTCACCGGGCTTCAACGAGGTGATCTGAACAGTCATGGGTGCATCCCTTCGGACGGGCCGGACAGGTGGCGCTCATTGAGGACGGACAGCAGGGGGGCGGCGGCCTCGCGCAGCGCGGCGATGTCGCCGGGGGAGGGCGCGCGGCCGTCGAGCAGCAGCGTGATCCCGGGGGCCAGTCGCACGCCGTGCACGAGCCCGTCGGCGTGCGGGAGGACCCCGTCTGCGGGGGCCGCGGCGGCGGACGGGACCGGGAACGGCGGCGCGGACGGCGCGGACGGCGCGGAGGGGGCCGTGAACGGATCGGCCTCGGACGGTGTGACGACGGACGGTGTGACGACGGACGGTGTGACGACGGGCGGGGCCGTGACGGGTGGGGCGGTGACGGGGGCGGGGGCGGGGGAGGGTGCGGCGGGCGGGGCCGGATGCTGAGCCCAGAAGCGCGGCCGGGGCGGTGCGGGTGGCGCTGTGGGATCGGTCACAGCGGCGCCGTCCGTGTGATCGGGGTGGTCGGGCGCATCGGGGGCGGGGAGCCGGGCGATCGCCTCCAGGGCGCCGTCGGTCGCGCCGGTCAGCTCGGCCTGGATGTCGGCGATGGACAGCCCATCGGCCTGGCGGCGCTTGACGGCGACGAGTTGGAGCAGGTGACGCCTGCCGTACAGGGCGACCCTGCCCCTGCGGGTCAGCGGCGGGTCGAGCAGGCCGATGGTCGTGTACCAGCGGATGAGCCGTTCGTTGGGCACGTCGCGGACCCGGCCGTTGGGGCGCGGCGCGGCGGGGCCCAGCGTGTCCGCCGCCCGCTCCGCCAGCTCTCCGATGGTCCAGGTGTCACTCATACCTTCATAGTGACACTGCAATCATTACAGTGTCAACGTTTAGCCCGGGCCGGATCGGTTATGGCGGAAAGAGACACGAGGCCCCGAAACCGGTTATCTCTGAGGAGGAGAACCTCCATGGCCCACATCACCAGCCCGCTTCCCGCCGACAAGCAGAAGATCGTGGGTGAGGCCCTCCACGGCGCGCTCATCGATCTCCTCGACCTCTCGCTCGTGGGCAAGCAGGCCCACTGGAACCTGATAGGCCGCAACTTCCGGTCGCTGCACCTCCAGCTCGACGAGATCGTCGCCCTGGCCCGCAAGGGCGCCGACGACGCGGCGGAGCGCGCGGTGGCCGTCGGCGTGAACCCGGACGGGCGCGCTACGACGATCGCCCGCGACACGCACGTCCAGCAGCTCGACTTCGGCTACATAGAGGACGCCAAGGTCGTCACGGTCTTCACCGAGATACTCGCGGGGATCATCGCCCGCATGCGCGAGCGCATCGAGGTGACCGGGGACGCCGACCTCGTCACCCAGGACCTGCTCATCGAGGTCACCGAGGACCTGGAGAAGCAGCACTGGATGATCCAGGCGCAGCGCTGACCCCGCGGGCGGCGTTCACAGCAGGTCGCGCGCGAGGCAGGCGACCGAGGGCGGGGCGGACAGCAGGACGCGCAGCGCGTCCCAGCGGGCCGCCCCGCCCTTGCCGTTCCTGAGCAGCCCCGCCTCGGCCAGCGCGCGGGCCCATTCACGCCGCCCGGGGACGGCCGCGGCCCGTTCGAGCCGTTCCAGGACGGTACGCCCCTCGCCGGGGGGCTCGGAGTCCTCGCGTTCGTTCGGCTCCCCGTCCGGGGCCTCCGCGTCGCGGGCGAACAGCGACAGCAGGTGCGGCCACCGCACCGTGAGCACCGCCAGCTTGGCCACCTCGTCGTCGCTCGCGCGCGGCGCCCCGGCCAGCGCCCGCCGGTAGGTGACGAACGAGTAGAACCGGAACACGTTCACGTACCGCTTCAGCTCGCGCGGATTGCTCAGCGTCAGCGCCGGGAGCACCCGCTCGATCGCCGCGTACGCGTTCTCGTCGCTGTAGATGTCGTCGTAGACGCGGTCGGCCGCCAGCCGCGCCGCCGCGCCGAGCCCGCCGATCGCGTCGTGCGGCGCTCGCGGGGACGTGCGGGCCGCCCGGCCGCGCGGTGCCCCCATGCCCACGGCTCCCGTCCTGGTCGGGCCCGTCCTGGTCAGGAAGGTGATCGACGTTCGCCGCGAGAACAGGCCGGGCCCGGGCGTTCCCGGGACGGTGGTGGCCCCGACGGCGTCCTGGACGCGGCGGGCGACCGCGTCGAGGTCCTCGGCCGTCGGGCGCAGGGCCCTGATCGCGGACTCCATGCGGTCGACCAGTTCCGGATCCGGCTGCGCGGCCCGCCCGCCCGCGCCGGCCGTGTCCCGTGCCTCCGCGACGGGCCCTTCGCGCGCGGGCGGCACGTCCAGCAGGGTGCGCAGGTACGCGGGGATCCGCTCGCCGTCGTCCAGCAGCGGCACGCTCAGCGGAAGCTGGATGATCTTCTCCAGGAACCGCCACCCCAGCCCCGAACGCTCCTCGGCGCTCGACGGCAGCGTGCGCGCGAGGTCCTGGTAGGCGACCTCGACGTGCGCCGCCACGACCTCCGGCTCCATCGCCAGCACGAACACGCAGTTGGGGAACTCCCCGGCCAGGAACAGGTTCACGGCCTCGATGACCTGCGCGACCGTGCCCGGCGAGCACCGGTCGAGGTCGTCCACGAACACCACCAGCGGCCGCTCCTCGGTCGCCACCATGCCGAGCACGCGCCGCATGTCCGTCTGCACCAGGTGCAGGAAGCCCGTCCGGGACCGGTATCCGGGATCGGGCGCCAGCTCCTGGGCCTGCGCCGGCGACCCGAGCAGGTCAGGCTGGCGCACCAGCTTGCGGAAGGCCGTGTCCGCCGACTCGCCGAGGAAGCGCGTCAGCCGTACGGCCGCGGCGGCCATGAGCAGCAGCGACCCGCCGGACCCGACGGCGGCGGCCGTGCCGCGCAGCAGCGACCCCACCGCGGGGAACAACGCGCCCGCGGCGAGCGACGCGCCCGTGAACAGCAGCGTCCCGCACAGCGCCAGGGCGACCGGCAGCAGGCGCGTGGCCGCCAGCCCGTAGCCGCGCCGGCGCACGGCCTCCCGGTCGACCCGGGACAGGTTCAGCGTCAGCCAGAAGCGCTCGCGATCGCCGCGCGGCAGGCGGCCGGTGACCTGGCTGATGATCTCGTGGGCCAGGCCCGCCCACACCTGCTCGCCGTTCTGGTACATCCACGGGTTGAACCAGACGGTCGGCCGCCAGTGGCCGGGCCGCAGGGGCAGCTCGCCGGGCGTCGCCCGGTCGGTGTCCTCCTCCTCGGGCCGTTTGGCGCGGGCCAGCACCTCGGCGTTGGTCACCCGGCCCCGCCGCCTCCGGGCGCGGCGCGCGGCGTCGGGCCCGCCGAGGTGGATCTCGGCGGCGCGATCCTCGGCCGCGCCGGGGTCGAGCAGGTCCTGGATCATCCGCATCAGCGAGGTCTTCCCCGCCCCCCACGGGCCCTTGACGCCGATCGTGAGCGGCGGGCGGGTGTCGGGGTGGCGGATGAACGCGGCGACGGCCTCGGCGTGGACGCGGTGGCCGAGCCGGTCCTGGAGCGTCCACCGGTCGCCGGTGAGCCGCGCGCGGGGCCGTACGGGACGGGCGGCGGCGCGGCGGCGGCGCAGCAGGGCCGACACGTGCGCCGGCTCGCCCGCCTCCAGCCTGCCCGCGACGCCGTGCCGGATCGCCGGGGCGGCAAGCGGGGCGTCGTGCCCGAGCAGCCCCCAGGCGCGCAGCTCGCGCAGGGCCTCCTCCGGCGGCCCGCCCTCGGCGAGCAGCCGGGCCACCTCCGGGGTGAGCGGCTCGTCCTCCTCCAGCAGCGCGGCCCGGCGCAGCAACTGCCGGGCGTCCGGGCCGAGGTGCACCTCGTAGATCCGGTTCACCAGCTCGGCGGCCGACATCGGCGGCACGGCGTCGCCGAGGACGGCCAGGCGGGCGAGCGCGGCCCCGAACTCCTCGCCGAGATCGTGGACGGCGCGGCGCGGCGACGCGACGCCGATCAGCTCCCCCTCGCCGTAGGTCAGCAGGAACGGCGCGCGGTCCGCGCCGAGGCCGGCGCAGCGCTCCTGCGCGTAGCGGAACAGGTCGCCGACGGAGACGGTACCGTCGCGGTCGAGGTCGGCCTCACCCGACAGGATGCCGTCGGCGAGGATCCCGGTGAGCGACACCGGGCGGCCGTGCCGCGCGGGCACGAGCGCGCTGGTGGTGAGGGCGGCGGCCGCCACCACGGGCTCGCCGCGGACCGGCAGGCGGCCGGTGGCCTCGTGCGGCGGTCCCGGGCTCGCGCTCACCAGCCAGCCGAAGTCCACGATCAGCAGCAGCGCCGCGCCGTCGGAGCGCTCGACGCGGCCGGCGAACTCGTCCATCAGCGCGCCGAACTCCCGCCGCCCCCATCCCGACTCGGTGGACCAGCGCACGAGCAGCAGGTCGCCGGGCTCGACCGTGTCCAGGAAGGCGCCGACCCGCCCGTGGTCGGCCGCGTCGCCCTCGGCCGTCTCGACGGCGTACCCCTCGGCGGTGAGCGCGTGCACCAGCCTGCGGTCGGCCCCGGCGGCCCTGGGAACGCCCTCGCGGTCGAGGAAGACCAGCGCCTTGCGCGTCCTGATCGCCGGAGCGGGCGGGGCTGAGATGATCAACGAGGTCAACGGCGGCTCCCCTGGCCGGGCGGCGGGCTCGGACGTCCCCGGATCCGGCGACGCGGCGCCCGCACGATGATCGCAGCCCGCCGGCCCCGGTCCGGGTGCGGCGCGGGAGGCGAGACAGAGGCCTTGCCCGGCGTTTGCCGAGGCTTGCCGATCTTCGCCGACCCCTTTCCCGAGTCCCTTCCCGAGCCTTTCCTTTCGAGCCGCCGAGAGCCGCCGAGAGCCGCCGAGGGCCGTTCAGAGCCGCTGCGCGCGGGGCCCGGATCAGAGGTCCCGCGACCAGCTCTGGACGGTGACGTCCGCGCCGTAGGAGCGCTCGTCGTGCTGCTCGTCGAGCGTGAAGCCCGCCCGCTCGTAGATGCGCCGCGCGGCGGCAAGCGCGTCGACGGTCATCAGGACGATGCGCGCGTACCCGGCGCGCCGGGCGAAGGCCAGGCACTCCTCGACCAGGCGCCCGCCGAGGCCCATGCCCCGGGCGGAGGGCTCGACCAGCAGGACCCGCAGCCGCGCCGTCCGGTCGTCCTCCCTGACGCACATGATCGAGCCCGCGGGCTCGCCGTCCACCTCGGCGATCCAGCACGCCTCCCGCTTGGGGTCGTGGTGCTGGACGTAGTCGGCGACGATGCGCGCGGTCATCGCCTCGAACGTCTCGTCCCAGCCGTACTCCTCGGCGTACACCACGCCGTGCCGGTGGACGATCCAGCCGAGGTCGCCGGGGCGGGGCGGGCGGATGACGCACGGCCCGCCGCCGTCGCCGTCGCCGAGGACGCGCCGGATGGCGGCCATGCTGGAGGTCAGCCGCCGCCGGTCCTCCCCGGCGAGGGGCGTCAGCAGGTTCCGCACGTCCGACGCCGACGCCGCGTCCAGCGTCCGCCACACCTCGTGGCCGCAGGGGCTGAGCCGCAGGACCTGCCGCCGGGCGTCGGCGGCCGAGCGCGCCCGCGTGACCAGCCCGCCGGACTCGAACCGCGCCAGCATACGGCTGAGGTAGCCGGCGTCCAGGTCGAGCAGCCGCCGCAGCTCGCCGGTCTCCATCTCCTCGTGCGCGCGCAGCTCGAACAGGACCCTCGCCTCGGTCAGGGAGTACGGCGTGTCGTGCATTCTGGCGCCGAGGACGCCGATCACGCGCGTGTAGAAGCGGTTGAAGGCGCGGACTTCGGTGACGAGCTCATCCATCGCTTGCTCCAATCAGCGGATTCGTTGACCGAGTCAAGCATGTTGGGGTGCCGAAGATCCAGACCCCGGCGCTGCGGAAACGCCGGGTTCCGTGCGGGAAAAGCGGAATCCGATGCGGGACGGGGACGCACCGGACGATCCATGTGGCCACAACGAGGATCAAGGAGAGGGCGGAGCGCTATCGTCGGTGGCATGACTTCGGGGACTTCGGAGACTTCAGGCAACGGCACGCGCGCCGCGGGCCACGAGGTGGTCTACATCGGCGGATACACCCCGGAGACCGGCGGCACCGGCCTCGGGCTCACGGTCGCCCGGCGGGAGGGCGGCGCGCTCACCGCGATCGCCGAGACCTCCGCGCCCGGCCCGTCCTTCCTGGCCATGCACCCGCGCCTGCCCGTCCTGTACGCCGTCCTGGAGCGCGAGGAGGGCGGCGTCGCCGCCTACTCGGCCGACCCCGAGGGCCCCAAGCTGCTCGCCGACGGCAACAGCGGCGGGTCCTACCCCTGCCACCTGGCCGTCGACCCGACCGGCACGTGGCTCGCCGTCGCCAACTACGGCGACGGCACCGTCGCGATGTACCGGCTCGGCAGCTCCGGCCTGTTCGACGGCCGCCCGAGGCTCTTCCCCAACGAGGGCCACGGCCCCGACCCCGTGCGCCAGGCCGAGCCGCACGCCCACCAGGCCGTGTTCGGCC
This sequence comes from Sphaerisporangium sp. NPDC051011, assembly GCF_040653595.1. Classification (NCBI taxonomy): domain Bacteria; kingdom Bacillati; phylum Actinomycetota; class Actinomycetes; order Streptosporangiales; family Streptosporangiaceae; genus Sphaerisporangium; species Sphaerisporangium sp. NPDC051011. Next base: position 252,580 of record NZ_JBFAGG010000003.1, read on the forward strand.
CGGGCCGCACACTGCACGTCACCGACCTCGGCACCGACGAGGTCCGCCGCTGGCTGATCGGCGCCGGGCCCGAGCCCCACCCGGAGGGGCCCGTGCGCCTGCCGTCCGGCTCCGGCCCGCGGCACATGGCGCGCCACGGCGACCGCTGGTACGTCGCGGGCGAGCTCGACGGCATGATCACCGTCCTGGACTCCGCGTGGCGCGAGATCGGGCGCACGCCCGCCAGCCGGTCCTCCGTCCGCAACCACGTCTCGCACATCGAGATCGCCCCCGACGGCCGCCACCTCTACGTCGCCAACCGCGGACCCGACACCATCTCGGTCTTCGCCCTCGCCGGCGGCGACGGCCCGGGGCTCACGCCGGTCGCCGAGGTCGGGTCCGGCGGGCTGTGGCCCCGGCACTTCGCCCTGGACGGCGACCGCATGTACGTCGCCAACCAGCGTTCCGACGAGGTCGCCACGCTCGCGCTGAGGGACGGCGTCCCCCAGGTCACGGGCGAGGGCTTCAAGGTCGGCAGCCCGTCGTGTGTCCTCGTGGTGCCCGCCTGAGCGGCCCGTTTCACGCCGCCGCGCCGCGTACGGTACGGTCTAACCGCTTGGTCTAGACCAATGTTGGCGCCTGCGGCACAATGCCATGCGGCGGCGGCCACATCGGCGACCTCGACGACATCGGGCGCTCCGGCGGCGGAAGGCGAGTCGATGGCCGCGGAGCTCAACATAGTCTGACTGTGAACCCCATCGGGAGGAACCAGCCATGCGCATCGGAGTACTGACCGGGGGCGGCGACTGCCCCGGGCTCAACGCGGTCATCCGCGCCGTCGTCCGCAAGGGCATCGGCGTCTACGGCCACGAGTTCGTCGGCTTCCGCGACGGCTGGCGCGGCCCGCTCGAAGGCGACACCATGCCGCTGGAGATCCAGTCCGTCCGCGGCATCCTCCCGCGCGGCGGCACCATCCTCGGCTCCTCGCGCACCAACCCCATCAAGATCGAGGGCGGTGTCGACCGCATCAAGGCCAACCTGGCCGAGGGCGGCATCGACGCGCTCATCGCGATCGGCGGCGAGGACACCCTGGGCGTCGCCAAGCAGCTCTACGACCGCGGCGTCAACGTCATCGGCGTGCCGAAGACGATCGACAACGACCTCAACGCCACCGACTACACCTTCGGCTTCGACACGGCCGTCAACATCGCCACCGAGGCGATCGACCGCCTGCACACCACGGCCGAGTCCCACCACCGCGCGCTGATCTGCGAGGTCATGGGCCGCCACGCGGGCTGGATCGCCCTGCACGCGGGCATGGCGGCCGGCGCCAACGTCATCCTCATCCCCGAGAAGCCGTTCGACATCGACAAGGTCTGCGCCTACGTCGAGAGCCGCTTCAAGATCCGCTACTCGCCCATCATCGTCGTCGCCGAGGGCGCCCACCCGATCGAGGGCCAGATGACCCTGCAGGGCGGCGAGCTCGACTCGTTCGGCCACGTCCGCCTCGGCGGCATCGGCGAGATGCTCGCCCACGAGATCGAGAAGCGCACCGGCAAGGAGGCCCGCACCACCGTGCTCGGCCACGTCCAGCGCGGCGGCACCCCGAGCGCCTACGACCGCGTACTGGCCACCCGCTTCGGCCTGCAGGCGATCGACGCCGCCCACGAGGGCGACTTCGGCAAGATGGTCGCGCTGCGCGGCACCGACATCGTCCGCGTCGGCCTGGACGCGGCGACCTCCGAGCTGAAGACCGTCCCGGTGTCCCGGTACGAGGAGGCCGAGGTCTTCTTCGGCTGATCGCCGGCGCCCGCCCGGCGGGCGCGCCGCGACCGTACGCCTCCGGCCGCCCGTCAGGGGCCGGAGGCGTTCTCGTTCTCGTTCCCGGGTGTGGCCGAGGCCGGGTCTGTCACCTCCAGGTGAGGGGGCCGGCGGGAGGTCCGGGGGACCGGCAGGTCGTCATCCGGGATAAATTGAGTGGTGCCGCACGCCGGAACGGTCGTCACCCGGCGCGCGCCCGATCCCGACCCTCATGCCCGGAGGCCTCCGTATGTCCGTCGTGCCCCCCTCAGCTCTGGGCGAGCCCTGCGTCCTGCTGAAGCTGGGCGAGGTCGTCCTGAAGGGCAAGAACCGCGAGCTGTTCGAGCGGAGGCTTCAGGCGAACATCAAGTCGGCGCTGAAGAGCTCCGGCGTGCGCGCCGACGTCCGCCAGCGGCACGGCGTCATCGCGATCCTGCTGCCCGAGGGCACGAGCGTGGACGTCGCCGACGCCGTCGCCGAGCGCCTCGCCGACGTCATGGGCCTGGTGTGGATCCACCGCGCCTGGCGCGTCGCCAAGGACCCCGACGCCGTCACGGCCGCGGCCCTGGAGCTGGTCGCCGGGCGCACCGAGCTGATCGAGCGGCGGGCGACGTTCGCGGTCCGCTCGCGCCGCCGCGACAAGCGGTTCCCGCTGCGCTCCAACGAGCTCGACCGCGTGGTCGGCGGCGAGATCAACGACAAGTACGGCCTGCCGGTGCGGCTGAAGAACCCCGAGCTCACCGTCCACATCGAGGTCGACAGGGACGAGGTGTTCGTCTTCACCGACGGCCTGCCGGGCCAGGGCGGCCTGCCCGTCGGCATCAGCGGGCGCGGCCTGGTGCTCATGTCCGGCGGCATCGACTCGCCGGTGGCGGCCTACCGCATGCTCCGCCGCGGTCTCAGCGTCGACTTCCTGCACTTCTCCGGCATCCCGTTCACCACGTCGGAGTCGATCTACAAGGCGTACGCGCTGGTGCGGGCGCTGGCCAAGTTCCAGGACCGCGCGCGGCTGTTCGTGGTGCCGTTCGGCAAGGCACAGCAGTCCCTGCGCTCCTCCGGCGCCGACCGGCTGCAGGTCGTCGCCCAGCGCCGCCTGATGCTCAAGACCGCCGAAGAGGTCGCCCACCGCCTGCGGCGCGACGTGCTGATCACCGGAGACTCCCTCGGCCAGGTCTCCTCCCAGACCCTGCAGAACCTCACCGCGCTGGACGACGCGGTCGCGATGCCGATCCTGCGCCCGCTCATCGGCATGGACAAGACCGAGATCATGGCCGAGGCCCGCCGCATCGGCACCCTGGCGATCAGCGAACTCCCCGACGAGGACTGCTGCACGCTGCTGGCCCCCCGCCGCGCCGAGACCCGCGCCAAGATCGCCGACCTCCGCCAGATAGAGAAGCGCCTGGACGCCGAAGAACTCGCCGTCCAACTCGCCGCCTCGATCCAGGAGTACAAACTCGACACCCCGCCTGACCCCGGCGTCCCGCGCGAGCGCTCATCGATCTGACGCACCCTCTTCCAGCCAGGTCGCGAACGCCCAGGCGTCGACCCGCGAACGCACCGGGACCTCTGGCCACAGCCACAACACGAAAATCCCCCTGAAAACGGAATCAGACCGGTGAACAGCCCGATACCCAGCACCGCGCGGGCTTCTCCGGTACGGCCCTCCTGGATCGCGAGCCTGTGGCGACGTCCGGGGTCACCCGGATGTCCGGCCCTTCTCATCGGAGGGCGTGGGTGACCCAGACATTCGGCTCGACGTACACCGCGTGGTCGTGGGCGGTGTCGCAGTGGACGGGGACGAGGGCCCCGGGCACCTCGACGTCGCCGGTCGCGTCGAACGGGAGCCCGGTCCAGGCGCGCCACTCCCGCAGCGTGCCCGCGATGGTCATCGACCGGGACGCGACCTCCCCGACGACCCCACCGGCCCGTGCGTGGACGCGCAGCCACGGATCGGCGGGCAGGCCGTCCTGCCGGCGCTCGGCCGCGTACTCGACCATGGGTGTGCGCAGGCGCAGGTGCTTGCCGCTGGGCCGCACCGGCGCGACGAGACGGGCGAACCCGAGGCGGGCGGCCTGGTCGCGCAGGGCCGCCGGCATCACCGCCGACAGCCCCTTGCCCTGCACGTCCGGCCGGACCGTGATCTCCAGCGCCGAGACGGTGTCCGGGACGTCGCCCCGCCGCCGCGTCCTGGCGGCCCGCCACAACACGCCGTCCCACCCGTTCCCGGGCAGCTCGTCTCCACCGAGCAGGAACGGCACCGACAGCGCCCGCGCCACCAACCGGCCGTCGCCGTCCACCGCGGCCAGCGTGAACTCGGCCCACTCGGTGGCCGCGACCGGGTAGACCAGGTCGGCCGCCGGGTCCTCCTTCATGAAGGCGGGCCAGGTGTCGGCCATCTCCCACAGCAGGGATGCCAACTCAGGCCGCTCGGCCAGCGTGACGACGCACAGATCCATGCCCCCGAGGGTCGCCATCGGCCACCGGCACGGTCAACTCGATTTCGGACCGCCCTGCGCCAGGGGAGGGTCGTACCCATCCGCCGGCCGCGGCGTGGTCCGGCTCCCCGAGGGCGCGAGGACGATCCTGCCGAACACCTCGCCGGCTTCCATCTTCCGGTGAGCCAGCACGGCCTGCTCCAGGGACAGCCGCTCGCACACCACCGAGTGCAGCTCGCCGCGACCCGCGGCGGCGAACAGCTCGGCGGTCACGGCGCGCCGGTCGGGCTCGGCCACGGTGGCCGCGCTGAAGGTCGCGAACGACATCGATTTCTGGAACGCCGCGAACATCTCCATGCCGAAGTCCGCCGGCGGGTGGCCCGCGACCGCGCCGACGGCCACCATTCGGCCGTTCGGGTTGAGCCTGGCGAAGAACGAGGGCATGCGCGCGCCGGCGACGATGTCGATGATGACGTCGTAGCCCGCCGGAGCGTCCTCGCCTCCCCCGCCGGAGCGGTCCAGCACGTGGGTCGCGCCGAGCTTGCGCAGCCGATCGCCGCGCTCGGCCGACGACGTCGTGACCGCCACCGTGCCGGCACCACCGCGAGCCGCGAGCTGGACCGTCATGATCCCGATGCCACCGGCCGCGCCACGCACCAGCACCGACTCGCCGGAAGCGAAGCGGGCATGGCGAAGGCCGAAGTGGGCCACCACTCCGGAGCTCCCGAGCGTCACCGCGTCGGCGGCCGAAATGCCCGCCGGGAGGGGGAGGAGTCTCTCGGCCGGGACGATCGCCAGCTCGGCGTAGCCGCCCATGCCGGTGAACGCCCAGACGCGCCGGCCGGCCCATGATGTGTCGACGCCATCGCCGACCGCGGTCACGGTGCCCGCTATCTCGCTGCCGAGGACGTGACCTTCCCTGAAGCCGTAGGCGGCGAGCGCACCGCTTCGGATCATGGTGTCGACGCCGCCGACGCCGATCGCCTCGGTGGCGATCAGTACCTGCCCGGCAGCGGGACTCGGGTCAGGGAGGTCGACGACCGCGAGGCCCTCGGGACTTCCGAACGCCTGGATCGCAACTGCCTTCAATGTCGTCTCCGTGTTCTGGAATCGATGTTCTGGAATCGATCGGGACAGGTCCGGGCACCGCCCGGACGCCGCGGACGCCAGAGGTCCGTGGAGAGTCGCGAAGCTCTCATGCACGCGGACGCTACCGGACGCCATCGTCCGTTTAGCTAAAGTGAGAGCGGTGACCAGCCGTTTGCCTCACACCCTGCGCTCCGACGCCCGGGACAACCGCGAACTCATCCTCGACGCGGCCCGCGCGGTGTTCGCCGCCGAAGGCCTGAACGTGCCGATGCGGGAGATCGCCCGGCGCGCAGGTGTCGGCCCCGCCACCCTGTACCGCCGCTTCCCGACCAAGGAGACGCTGGTCACCGAGGCCCTCGCGGGTCAGATGCGCGCGTGCCGCGCCATCGTGGACGAGGGGCTCGCCGACCCCGATGCGTGGCACGGCTTCTGCCGTGTGATCGAGAGAATCTGTGAGCTGCACGCCCACGACCGGGGCTTCACCGCGGCCTTCATGTCGGCCTTCCCCAAAGCGATGGATTTCGCCGCGGATCGCGAATACGCGCTGCGCTCGATGGCCCGACTGGCCCGCCGCGCCATGGACGCCGGCCGCCTGCGCCCCGACTTCGTCCTGGACGACCTGGTCCTCATGATCATGGCCAACGGCGGTATCCGCGCCGCCTCACCGGCCGCCGCGGTCGCCGCCTCCCGGCGTTTCGCCGCTCTCGCGATACAGGCCTTTCAGGCCTCTCCGAAGGCCTCCCCGCTACCGCCGGCGGCACGGCTGGCGCCGGTGACTTTAATCCCCTGACACACCCCCGTCACGTGAACCGGACCGATGATCGAGGACTACCTGTTCCCGATCTCGGAGGGCGCGTTGGCGCCGGCCATTGTGCTCGGCAGGGCGAAGGACCGGCGGTTGACGCGTTGAGCGCTCCGGCCCGTGCTCAGCTTCAACAGCGTCGCGGGCGTACCTGGCAGATCATGGACTTCTTCGGCGGATGGATCGCATCCGGCGTCACTCCTGGTCGGCTCGTGCAAAGCAACTTGGTATCCGCAACGTTCTGGGTGCCGACACCCTGGCTGAACGCGCGGCGCGGCTGGATGAGCAGGCGCAGGCTGAGGCACGGCGTAAGGGTCGGCTTGTACCGGGCACGACTTCGACGGAGGGTAAGGGCGGACCGCTGCGTCGTCGTAGTGCCCGGCATGCGTTTGTCGCCTCGGCGAGGCCACGACCTGCGGCGGGCCACGCTGGGCCGCTCGTAAGGCCCCTGAGGTCGGGTGAAGTCATCGATGGACGCAACCTGGTGGATCGGGCATGCTGGTACCACCTACGCGGAGGATCAAATGGCGGGGATCGGGCTCACCGAGATCGTGTTGGTGTTGGTGTTGTGGGGCGTTCCAGCCGTGTTGTTGTTCTTCTTTATCTACTGGGCGATCCGCCTGGCGATCCGCCATGAGAAGCGGCGGGTGCCAACTCTACGAGAGATCGCGGATCAGGAACGGCGGGAACGCGTGGCGGCGGAGCATGACGCTCAGCGTCGTACCAGTCAACGCCGGTCCGAATGACCAGCGAAAGGGCACACGCCGGAGTCATTTGGTCGGACGGCATCCATGCTCTTTCCGGCCGATGCCCCGGCCACGCCTCCGAGGGACTTAACGGGCTGTGAACCCGCCGTCCACCGTGAAGATGGCGCCAGTCACCCAGTTGGCCTGCTCCGAGGCGAGGAATGCGACTGAGTTCGCGATGTCGCCGGCGACACCCAGGTTCGGCCAGGGGGACTGCGCGTGAAGGAGCTCGCTCGTGGCCGGGTCATCGAGATAGGGGCGGCCCATCGCGGTGGCGACGAAGCCGGGGCATATCGCGGAGACGTTGATCCGCTTCGGGGCGAAGTCGACCGCGAGCTGACGGGTCAGGTTGACCACGCCGCCCTTGGATGCGCAGTAAGCCGGCTCCTGTTCGAGCCCGATCAGGCCGCCGATCGAGGCGATGTTGATGATCTTGCCGCGGCAGCCGCGAACGACCTCTTGCTTGAGGAACTGAGCGATCGCGAACTTCGAGCCAAGCCAGACCCCCTTGAGGTTGACCGCGATCGTGCGGTCGAAGTCAGCCTCGGTCTCCTCGACGATCGTGCCGATGCTTGCGGTGATGCCCGCGTTGTTGACCATCACGTCGAGCCGCCCATAGTTCAAAACGGTGCGGGCGACCAGATCCGCGACCTGCTCGGCCTGGGTCACGTCCGACTGAACGAAGGTCGCTCGACCGCCTTGCCGGTGGATGACCTCGTGCGTCGGCACTTCCGGCTCGTCTTCATAGCCACCGGGAAGTGGCTCTGGACGGAGGTCGGTGCAAACAACCGAGTACCCATCGCCGGCGAACCGCAGTGCGATCGCGCGGCCGTTTCCAGAACTCGCTCCGGTGACGATCACGGTTCTTCCGGAAATGAACACTGTCGCCTCTCTCGTGGTTGGACCTGTCCGGCGGTCGCTGGACTCGGCAAGTCAGCCACGGTACGGGCCGTGGGAAGGCGCGGGCATCGGCACTATGTACTGCCTCGCGCCCTACTTTGTGAGGAGTTCAGGGCAACGACCCGGCAAATCGACGTCAGCGCCCTGCGTAAACTCCGGCACCGATATTGGGGCTCGACACTACGCACCTGGCGCTTCAAGCACTAAAATCGCACGGCATGGCGCGTGCTCACGACACATCCATTGTGGATGTCTCCAACCAACTGAGTGAGGAGTGCACCGAGCTTGGGGATGCCGCCGCCGACTCAATCTTCGCCGACCTGCCCAGCTACGCCGGCGTCGATCGAGGGTCGGTGCGTCTGTCGGTGGCCCGGAACATTCGCCGCGCGATCGAGACGCTCCAGGCAGGATCTGCGCCGTCCCCGGAAACCGCCGGAGAAGCCGCGACGACCACCGTCGAACGCGCCGGACAAGGCGTACCCATTGAAGACATCATCCGCGGGTACCGGATCTCGCTACGGGTCATCCACGACCGATTTCTCGAGATCGCCGACGAGCACGGGCTGGACGCTCAACAGATCCTCCGCAGCTCGAACTTGCTGTGGAACCTTGGAGACTGGTTCGTCGCAAGTGCGGCGGTCGCCTACAGAGGTTTCGCAGTTGACGAGGCCGTCCGAGAATCCGTGCGACGTGCGGACTGGATGAACGCGCTCCTCGCCGGCGACCTTACCGCGAGCCAGGCCGCGTCAACGGTCCGAGCGCTGGGCCTGGACCCGGATCTGCGGCTTCGTGTCTTCTACGTCGTACCCGCTGGGAACGTGACGCCGGACCAGGTTCGTCGATCCGTTGAGGCGATGGCCGACACGACCACCACAGTTGTCGAAGGAAACCGGCACTGGCGCGGCCTGACGACCGCCCCGGGGCCTTTGGTGATCACTGACGCGGTCGCTGCCCTCGGCCCCGAGGTCGCCTTTCTTGAACTCCCAGAATCGGATCGGCTTGCAGCCCGAGTCCTCAAGGTCATGCCACGTACCGAGCCTGGATGCTTCCGGTTCGAGGACCTCAGTTGGCGCCTGGCCATCGATGCGGAACCCGCCCTCACCGCGCATCTTCGACGCAAATACATCGAGTCGGTCGAACCACTCGGGCAGTTTGGAGCCCAATTGCTGGAGAGCGTGCATGCCTACCTCGTCAACCACCTCAACGTGACCCGAGCCGCCCGCGCGCTCTTCGTCCACCCGAACACGCAGCGCTACCGCATGGACAAGTACGAGCGCCATGTCGGAGTCTCCCTTGCCTCGGTGTCCACGATCGCCGAACTCGCCTGGGTGCTCGATCTCCCTATCGAGCACACGACCACACCGACCGACTGATTGTTCATTTCCACTATCTGCGCGCTCGTCCGTTGGCCTCGCAGCCGTGGTATGCGTCACCTTCGGCTTGCCAGAATGGGCTTTCGCCCAATGCCGCGTACCCGCGATGGTCCAGCGGGAGAGTAGATGGAGGATCCATGCCGACGCCGCACGGCACCCCGGACGCCGACCTCACGCGAGGTCCCGCTGAGATTGCCGCCACCTTCGGGGAGCTCTGGACCCGCCGGGTGGCCGCCAGCCCGGCCGCCACGTTCTTGGTGTTCCAGGAGCTGGACCACAGCACGCGGACCTGGACCTATGAAGAGTTCGACAAGGCCGTTGCCGCCATGGCCGGCTACCTGACGGCCTGCGGCGTGCTCCGAGGCGACGCCGTCCATGTCGCGCTTCGCAACTGCCCTGGCTTCCTCGCGGCATGGCTCGCGTGCGCGCGCCTCGGAGCCTGGATCGTGCCCGTCGACCCCGCGTCCGGTGAACGCGAGTTGGCGACCCAGATGGAGCGGGTCAAGCCCCGTCTCGGGCTCTACGGGGCGACCCGAAGCGGGGCGTACAGGGCGGCCGCGAGCCAGCGAGGCCTCGAAGCGCTCGAACTGCCCGAGTCAGCCGAGGACATCCTCCATGTCCTCGCCGCAGGAGGCGGTGACAGCACCGCCGTGTCCGCGGACACCACGACACTGGCGCCGACCGACCGTCTCGCCGTGATGTTCACCTCGGGGACCACCTCGAGACCCAAGGGCGTCGTACTGACTCAAGCCAACTACCTCAACGTCGCGGTGACCATGTCTGCTGCGGTCGATCTCGGCCCCGACGACCGATGGCTGGTGACCTTGCCGCTCTTCCATGCGAACGCCCAGTACTACTGTTTCGCGCCGGCGATCGCGGCGGGGGCCAGCGTCGCGCTCACGGCTAGGTTCAGCGCCAGCCGCTGGACCCAGAGCGCACGTGAACTGCGGGCGACGCACGCCAGCCTGTTCGCAGCCCCGATCCGGATGATCCTCGCGAAGAATCCGGCGGGCTCCCGCGCCAACCTCAAGCACGTGTGGTTCGCGCAAAGCCTCGGCGCCGACCACTACGACGAGTTCGCCGACCTGGCCGGAGTCCGCGCCCGCCAGCTGTATGGGATGACCGAGACGGTCGCCATCGTCTCCGCCGACGATCCACTCAACCTGTCACACGATGTGATCGGCAAGCCGCTGAACGGACGCAGGGTCCGGCTCATCGACCCCACGACCTGCGCCGAAGCGGCACCTGGAGAGAACGGTGTCATCCAGGTCGCCGGCGAACGCGGTGTCGACCTCTTCGTCGAATATCTCGACGACCCCGACACGACGAACAACTCGTTCACGCAGAGCAACGGGGTCACCTGGTTCTCCACCGGCGACCTCGCCGCCGCCGGCGCCGACGGGACCATGCGTTTCGTCGGACGCGTCGACGACGTCATCAAGGTATCGGGCGAGAACGTCAGCCTGACCGAGGTCGAATCGACCATCGCTCAAGCGCCTGGTGTGCTCGAGGCAGCAGTGGTCGCCAAGCCGGACCCCATCCGCGACCAGGTGCCCGTTGCATATGTTGTGCCACGAGACCCCGCCACGCCGCCAGATGTCGACGCCCTCGCACGATGGGCCGAGCGTGAGCTCGCACCCGCAGCACGTCCCCGGGAATGGCACGTGATCGCCGAGCTTCCCAGGACCAGCGTCGGCAAGGTCCGGCGCTTCGCCATGGCGCAGTTCGGGCCGGCGCCGGCGCGATGACAGGGGATGAACGAGCAGGCCCGGGCAGTCGCGTTGCTGCCGTGGCCTGCTCGGGACCTGTTCAGGCTCGAACCATCCCACCGTCGACGTGCATGCAGGTTCCAGTCACGTAGGACGAATCGTCACCCGCTAGGTAGGAGACGGCCCCGGCGACTTCGAAGGGCTGTCCCAGGCGTGGGATCGGCATCTCGGAGATGGGATAGCTCGCGTCGGCTGCCATCGGAGATTCGATGGGACCAGGGGCAACGGTGTTCGCGGTGATGCCCCAGGCACCGACCTGCCTGGCGATCCAGCGTGTCAAGTTGATCGTCCCGGCCTTGGCTGAAGCGTAGGCCGCTCCGGAGCGTCCGCCGGAGCCATCGACGTCGACGGGGCCGACTCCGCCGACTTTGCCCGAGACTGACGCGATATTGATGAGTCGGCCGAATGCCTGTGCCTTCATGTGCGGAAACACCGCGGCTTGGCAGGCAAAGGCTGTCGCCTTCAGGTTGGTATCGATGTCTCTGCGCCAGGTCTCTTCGGTCAGATCCTCGAACGACTCGCGGCCGCAGGTTCCGGCGCAGTTCACCAGGGTGTCCAGCCGACCGGCGGCATCTGCGGCACCGACGATGGCTTCGCGGAGTGCGGAGGTGTCGGTGACGTCGACCTGGGCATAGCCAACGGCGTTCAGGGTCCTGGCCGCTTCTGCCACGCTGTCCTGGACATCAAGCAGGTAGACCTGATGGCCGTCGGCTACCAAACGCTGGGCGATGGCGAATCCGATCCCGCGAGCTGAGCCGGTGACGATCGACAGCGGTATCCCTGCAGGCCGAGCGCTGAGTTGAGTCGGGTCATTCTTGGGCATCGCGTTCACCTTCTGCTTGACCGCGCCGCCCCCAGCTTCGAGGCCAGACCGGCGCGCTGTTGGACTAGTGCTCGTCGACCGCGTCCGAAGGTGGCCCGGCGTCGTCCGGCCCGGGCCGTGCGTGCCTCGCCAAGAGCTCACGGAGGAGGCCGACCGTCGCGTCGGTCTCCTCGGTTCGCTGGTAGACGAGTTGCTGGATGACGATGCCGTCCAGAGCGGCCATGACGAGGCGGGCGACTTCTGGTCGGTCGGAGATTCCCGAGCGTGCCAGGTCGTCGTAGATCAGACTGATGTAGGAGTCGTACATCTCCTGCGCCGAGGGTGACAGAGTCGAATCGCGTCGTGCCTCGAGGATCAACTCGAACTGGAAGGCCTGGAGACCTTCGGTCTTGGAGATCAGTCCGCTCAGATCGTTGGCGAAGTCCGCGAACTCGCGCCCGGCGAAGTGAATCGTGTCCGCGCCGAGAGTGACAGCGTAATCAAGCGTCGCTCGTATCAGCTCCTGGCGTGTTCCAAAATGGTGCGCGACCAAGCCATGGGTCACGCCGGCCACCCGGGCCACCTCACGGTAGGTCAGCCCGCGGAGACCCTTTTCGCCGACGACCTCGATCGCGGCAGCCAGGAGCGCGACCCGTCCCTCGCCATAGCCGGGACGCGTGCGGCTTCGCTTGTCGCTCATAGCACCTGCGACGCCATCAGGGCGGCCTCCAGGCGGGACTCGGCACCCAACTTGGCGAGGATGCTGCTCACGTGGCCCTTCACCGTTGTCTCAGAGATGGCGAGTCTTGTAGATATCGCCCGGTTTGAACAACCCTCGGACAGCAGGGACAAGACCTCGTACTCGCGGCGGGTGAGGTGGTACGCGACCTGCTGCGACCTCTGGATCGCAGGCTCGGTCGCGTTCCTCAAGGCAACGCGCGGGTCGAGGAAGCGTTGACCGCGATGCACCATCTCCAGTGCGGTGACGATGGCGAGGTCGTCGGAGTCTGGACACACCCACGCCAGGACGCCGGAGTTGAAGCACGAACGAAACACGTCTGTGTCCGCGGGTGCGGCGATCACGATGACCTTACTTTGAGGGGCGGCGCGGAGCAGATCCCTGCAGGTGCGCGAGAGACTCTGGGACGCACTTGCGCCACCGTCGAGGGCGATCATCAACGGCCCTGTACCGGCCGCAACGGCGAGGGCCTCGGCCGCGGACGCGACCGCTTGCACGTTGACAAAGAGTCCTCTTTCGGAAAGCAGAGCCTGAAGGCCACGCCTGACCAGCACATTCGAACTCACCACCAAGAGGACATCGGCCAGGGAACCCTCTGTTTCGTGCCGAGCTCGAGCCGGAGTGACGTGGCTGGTGGTCCGCGCGATAGCGGCATCGGGTCGAGGGGTCGCGCGGATCGGCGTCACCGTCATTGCTGTACCTCCACCTACCGAATCCGCATGAAGTACGGCTCAAGTGCGGATCGCTCAAAGGTAGATATCGAACAAAAACTTGTCAAGTGGATAGTTTGATGTCACAAGCCCGCAAGAGGGTGGTTGTTCGATCGGCCAATCCCACCGTGGCTGCCCTCAAAAGGTAGGTGTCGAAGGGCTACCAACGGCCGGTGTCGGGGCCCGCACAGCGCACCTACGTTGATGAGCCACGTCACATCCGGCCGTGACAGTTCCCGGCCGTGAGCAACTCGACAGGGAGACGAAATGTCGACCCACCCACTGGATCCGCTGACCCCGGAGGAGATCCAGAAGGCAGTCAAGATCCTGGCCGACGCGTACGGGCTTGGCGACGACCACTGGTTCGCCGAGGTTCGGCTCGTTGAGCCGGAGAAGGTGGTGATCGCGGGCTTTCAGCCGGGGGACACCATTCGCCGCGACGTGTTCTTCGTCATCATCCACCGCTCTGAGAACCGGACCTACGAGGCGACGGTCTCGCTGGACGAGGGGACGGTGACGTCGTGGCAGGAGATCGTCGGTGTGCAGCCGGCCATCATCCTTGAGGAGTTCTACCAGGCCGAAGAGCTGGTGAAAACCTCGGCCGAGTTCGTCGAGGCGATGAAGAACCGGGGCATCACCGACCTCGACATGATCTCGATCGACCCGTGGTCGGCCGGCAGCTACGGGTCGGACGAGCGCGGCAAGCGCCGCATCAACGCCCTCATGTGGCTGCGCGTCGGGGACCGGTCGGACAACCAGTACGCGCATCCGATCGACGGCGTTGTCGCGCACGTCAACCTGACCGACGGAACCGTGGACGTCGTCGACATGAAGAAGGTGACGATTCCCGACCAACCTGGCAACTACGCGCCCGAGCTCATCGACATCCCGGCCCGGACCGACGTTCGACCGCTTGAGATCACCCAGCCTGCGGGCCCGAGCTTCACGATGGACGACCGCGAACTCACCTGGCAGAACTGGTCAATGCGCATCGGCTTCACCCAGCGTGAGGGCCTGGTCCTTCACGATGTGAAGTTCAACGATCGCGGAGTCGACCGGTCGGTCCTCTACCGCGGCTCGCTGTCGTCGATGATCGTCCCCTACGGCGACCCGAGCCCGACGCAGTACCGCAAGAACGCGTTCGACACCGGTGAGTACCACATCGGCTACCTGACGAACTCTCTCAAGCTCGGCTGCGACTGTCTCGGTGAGATCCATTACCTGGACGCGACCCTTGCCAACGGTCGCGGTGAGCCGTACGTCATCGAGAACGCGATCTGCATCCATGAAGAGGACAACGGCATCCTCTGGAAGCACTACGACATGGGCACCGGCAAGGCCGAAGTGCGCCGCCGCCGGCGGCTCGTCCTCTCGTTCATCGCAACCTTCGCGAACTACGAGTACGGGTTCTATTGGCACCTGTACCAGGACGGCACCATTGAGCACGAGGTCAAGCTCCTCGGGATCGTCACCACCGCCGCGGTCGAGCCCGGCGAGATGACCAAGTTCGGGCAGCTCCTGAACGACAGGGGTCTCTACGCACCGATCCACCAGCACTTCTTCAGCTTCCGGCTTGACATGGACGTCGACGGGGTGGCGAACGAGGTCTATGAGGTGAACACACGGCCGGCAGACCCGGAGGAGAACACCTACGGCAACGCGTTCTTCGGTGAGTTCACCCGTTTCGACAGTGAGTTGGCGACAGGTCGTCTGGCGGAGCTTTCCACGCACCGCTTCTGGATGGTCACCAACCCCGAGATGAAGAACGCCGTCGGTGAGCCCGTGGCCTATCGAGTCATGACCGCCTCCACGGCAGTGCCGCAGTGGAGCCCACAGGCGCATATCGCTCCTCGCGGCGAGTTCGCCGCCAAGGTGTTCTGGGCAACCCGGTTCGACAGGCGCGAACTCTACGGCGCGGGGGACTACCCCTACGGAAATCCCGAGAACGGTGGCCTGCCCCAGTACATCCAGGCTGACCGGTCGCTGGTCGGGGAGGATGTCGTGATCTGGCTGACGCTGGGCGTGACACACCTGGTCCGGCTCGAGGACTGGCCGATCATGCCGGTCCAGCACGTCACCTTCAAGTTGGAGCCCCACGGGTTCTTCGACCACAACCCCACTCTCGATCAGCCGCGTCCTGGCGGCGTGGGTCACTGCGAAACGCATTGTTCGTGAGCACATTCGGCGGAGCCAACTCACCTATAGGAGAGCAAGACCAATGACAACCACCGACCCGACGGATCTTGTCGCTTCTCAGGACTTCAAGCTGCTGATCAACGGTGAACTGGTCGCCGGAGCATCTACGGTCGACGTGGTGGACCCGTCCCGTGGCGTTGCCATCACGCAGAGCCCTGTCGCGGACAGGAACCAGGTCGAGCAGGCGATCGAGGCCGCTCGCGCCGCCTTCCCTGGCTGGCGGGACACCCCCATTGAGGAGAGGGCGTCCGTCGTCCGCAAGATGGCTGACGCCATCGAGAAGGCTGCCGACGGCATCGCCCGAGTCGTCGTCCTCGAGCAGGGCAAGCCGCTGTCCGGTGCTCGTGACGACGTCGACTGGGCCGTGCTCTGGGCGCGGTACTTCGCCGGCCTTCGGCTCGACCCCGAGACCGTACGTGACGACGACGAGACACTCGTGCAGATTCACCGCCGCCCGCTGGGTGTCGTTGCGGCGATCACGCCGTGGAACTTCCCCTTCTTCCAGGCCGTGTACAAGATCGCCCCAGCCATCCTGGCGGGCAACACCGTGGTGCTCAAGCCGTCGCCGTCGACTCCGCTCAACGCTCTCATGCTCGCGCGGATCCTCGCCGACATCGTCCCGGCGGGCGTGGTCAACGTCGTGGCCGACGACGGCTCGGTCGGCCCGATCCTGACCGCGCACCCCGGCGTCGACAAGGTCTCCTTCACCGGTTCGACCCTGGTCGGCAAGTCAGTCATGCGCAACGCCGCCGACACGCTCAAGCACATCACCCTCGAGCTCGGCGGGAACGACGCCGCCGTCATCCTGGACGACGCCGACCTCGGCAAGACCCTCCCCGAGGTCTTCAAGTGGGCCTTCAGCAACAACGGCCAGGTCTGCATCTCGGTCAAGCGAATCTTCGCGCACTCCTCGATCTACGACCACGTCTGTGACGAGTTCGCCCGCATGGCGGGCGATGTCAAGCTCGGCAACGGCCTGGACGCCGACACCGACCTCGGTCCGATACAGAACGCCAAGCAGTACGAGACCGCCAAGCGCCTGCTCGAGGTCGCGGGAAAGGACGGGAAGATCATCGCCGGTGGCGTCGTCGACGACACGCCCGGATACTACGTCCGTCCGACCGTCGTCCGTGACGTTGCCGAGAACAGCGTCCTGATCACCGAGGAGACCTTCGCTCCGATCCGGTCGATCATGTCCTTCGACGACGACGACGAGGTGGTCGCCCGCGTGAACGACACGCCCTACGGCCTCGGCAACTCTGTGTGGGGCAGCGACCTGGAGCGCGCAACAAAGATCGCGAACCGGCTCGAGAGCGGCACGACCTGGGTCAACACACACTTCGCGCTCGCCCCCGACGTCCCCTTCGGCGGTCGCAAGCAGTCCGGCTCAGGCTTCGAGTTCAGCCGCGAGGGCCTGCTGCAGTTCACCGACGTTCAGGTCGTGCACGTCAACAAGGCCTGACAGGACGAGCGAGCAGGATCTGATGATGCGGCGGCAGCATACCTCGCTTGCGCCGTCCCCGGAGGTTCGGCGGCCGGCGCCGAACCTCCGGGGGCTCGGGCGATTCTCGGCAGGGCTTGGCGTCCTGTCGGCACTCGCACACGTGGCAGAACACCTGACGGGCGGGCACAGCGATCCCTCGACCGCCCTGTCGCTGGTCATGATGGTGATGTCACTCGCGTGCCTGGTGTGCGCGTACCACCTCTGGACCGCACCCACGCGGTCCACCTGGGTCACCTCCGGCCTGATGTACGGTGCCATGATCGTGACGCACCTCGCCCTCGCACTGGTTGGCGGCGGGCACCACACGATGCACATGCACGGCATGGCCATGGAGCACGAGCAAGCGGGCCCGCACTGGATGGCGATCCCGCTCACCGCGATCGCGGCCGCCCAGATCTTCCTGGCGGTGTGGGCACTGCGGCGCCGGACAGGATACGAGGACGATTCCCCAGGTAACGCGAGGGCGACCGCATGAGCGGCGACTCCGGGCGCGACCGACCGGTCGTCATCGTCACGGGAGGGACCAAGGGGATCGGCCTCGCGACTGTCGAGGCGTTCGTCCGTGGCGGGTATGACGCTCTGCTCTGCTCGCGGAACGCGGCTGAAGCGGCGGCGGTCGCCGACTCGCTAGGCCGCGAGGGCGCTCGCGTCATCGGCGTGGCCGCCGACATGGCTGACCCGGACGTCGGCGAACAGCTCGTTGGCGCCTGCATGGGGGAGTTCGGCCGGGTCGACTGCGTGGTCAACAACGCCGGAGTCTTCGCCCGAACGCCGCTCACCGAGATGACGGCCGAAGCCTGGGACCGGACCCTCCACGCGAACCTGCGCGGACCCGTTCTCCTCGCCAGTGCCGCGGCACGGGCTATGCGCCAAGGTGCCGGGACGAGCATCGTCAACGTCGCTTCGATCAATGCGCTGGCCGCCGAGGCCGATTTTGCCGCCTACAACGCCTCCAAGGCCGGGATGGTCTCGCTGACCCAGACGATGGCCGTGGAGTGGGCAGCCCGGGGAATCCGCGTGAACTGCGTGGCGCCCGGCTGGGTGCGCACCCCCCTGAGCGAGCCATGGATCGGCGGCCTGAGTGACTCGGACATCGCGCGCATGGTGCCGGTCGAGCGGCTCGGCGAACCGGGCGAGATCGCGGACGTCATCTCCTTCCTCGCGTCGCCGGCGGCGGCGTACATCACCGGACAGACCATCACCGTCGACGGCGGAATGCTGGCTCGGCAGCCGACTCTATAGATTCGCTACTGCACCAACGAAGGAGTGCCGATGGCCACTCGAATGATGGATGAAGGACAGCGTCGCGGTGGTCTGCGCGCCGGCGCACTCGGAGCGCCGGCGCTGCTGTTCCTGGTCATGGCCTTCCAGGCACCGCTGACCTCGGCCGCCGGGAACGTGCCTCTCCTGGTGGGCCTGGGGAACGGGGTCGGCGCTCCGGCTGCCTTTGTTCTCTGCGGCATCGTACTCACCTTCTTCGCTGTCCCGTTCGCTGCCATGAGCCGTCGCATCACGAACGCTGGAGCGTTCTACTCCTACGTATCCGCCGGCATCGGCAAGCCCGCAGGAGCCGCGGCCGGCTGGGTGGCGCTGTTCACGTACAACGTTCTCCTCCTCGTCCCCGTCGCCTACACCGGCATCTTCGGCGCCTCGATCTTCAAGGCCGAGATCGGCATCGACCTGCCCTGGCAGGTCTACAGCCTCGGGATCCTCGTCGTCGTTTGGCTCATCGGCATGCGCGGGATCGAGCTCAATACCGTACTGCTCTCGATCTTCCTCGTGCTCGAGGTCGCCATCCTCATCTCCACCGTCGTCGCGATCCTGTTCAAGGACGGCCTGACCGGCGCGGCGTTCGCCCCGAACAACGTCTTCTCCGGCAACTTCGGCCTCGGGTTCATGTTCGCGATTCTCTCCTTCATCGGGTTTGAAGCAACCGCTGTCTTCGGCGAAGAAACACGCGACCCAAAGAAAACGGTCGCCCGTGCCACGTTCGCCGCTGTATGGGCGATCGTGGGGATCTACGGTCTAAGCACTTGGGCCTCGGTCTCGATCCACCCCGCAGACAAGGTCAGTGAGTACGCCCTCGAACACGCGGACACCTACATGGGTGACGCTGTCATCCATGGCCTTGGCGGCTGGTCGAGTCATGCCTTCAACTGGCTGTTGCTGGTCAGTCTCTTGGCCTGCTGTATGGCTGTGCACAACATGGCCTCGCGTTACCTGTACGCGTTCGGCAGGGACGGCATGCTCCCGGCATCTCTGAGCCGTACGCACCCCAAGTTCGCCACCCCCTACGTGGCGAGCAGTGTCCAGGCCCTCCTGATGATCATCATCGTTGTGATCTGCTCGTTGAGTGGCGCCGACCCCTACACCACGCTGGCAGCGCTTGCAGGTGGGTTCGCAACGGTAGGCGTCCTAGTCTTGATGCTCACCACTTTGGTAGCCGCCGTCTTCTTCCTCCGGTCCACCGAGGAGGCTCTCTGGGTCCGGATCGTGGCACCCGTCCTCGCCTTCGCCGGCCTCGGGACCGTCCTCGTCATCATCCTGCGAAACTTTGACACCCTTGCCGGAGCTTCGACCTTCAGTTCGCTCCTGCCTTGGGCATTCCCCGCGATCGGCGTACTCGGCTACATACACGGTCGAGTGGTCGGCCGCGAAGTCAACCTCGCCACCTGACCAAGGACGGTCCTGCTGGATTTCGTCCCGGGAGGCGTGGGTCCAACGAGAATCCCCGCCCCGGGGCGGACCTCCTTCGATCGGTCGGGGGGCCCAGCATTGGGAGTCGGTATCTCCGCGCGTGCACATCGAACCGGTGACCCCTCGCTTGTAAGGCGAGGGGTCACCGGCTCATGGGGACGATGGACGTCGGCGTCTGCGAACGACGGGCGGGTCTCCTAGGCGACCAGGCTCGGTTCCGCGGGGGTGGCCGGGGTGCGGTTCATCAGGGGGGCGAAGGCGCGGATCACTCGGGACAGTTCCTCCAGGTCGTCGCGGATCAGGGCCTGGGGGCCGTCGCACAGGGCCTGCTCGGGGTGGGGGTGGACGTCGATGATCACGCCGTCGGCGCCGACGGCGACCGCCGCGCGGGTGAGCGGCAGCACCAGGTCGCGCCGCCCGCCCGAGTGGGACGGGTCGACGATGACCGGCAGGTGGGACAGCCGCTGCGCCACCGGCACCGCCGAGACGTCCAGGGTGTTGCGGGTTGCGGTCTCGAACGTGCGGATGCCCCGCTCGCACAGCACGATGTCGAGGTTGCCGCGCTGCGCGATGTACTCGGCCGCCATGAGCCACTCTTCGATGGTGGCGTTCATGCCGCGCTTGAGCATGACCGGCTTCCCGGCCGCGCCCACGGCCTGCAGCAGCGCGAAGTTCTGCGCGTTGCGCGTGCCGACCTGCAGCATGTCGGCGTAGGAGGCGACCAGTTCGACGTCGTGGGCGTCGACGACCTCGGTGACGATCGGCAGCCCGGTCTCGGCGCGCACGTCGGCGAGGATGCGCAGGCCCGCCTCGCCGAGGCCCTGGAAGGCGTACGGCGAGGTGCGCGGCTTGTACGCGCCACCGCGCAGCAGCGTCGCCCCCGCCGCCTGTGCCATGAGCGCGGCCTCGAGGGTCTGCTCGGGTGTCTCCACCGCGCAGGGCCCGGCGATCAGGGTGACGGTGTCGGGCCCGATCGGCACCCCGGCCACCCGCACGGTAGATCGTTCGGGGTGGTTCTCCCGGCTGACGAGCTTGTACGGCGTCGAGATGCGCACGACGTCCGCCACGCCGGGCATGCTCTTGAGGTTCAGCGTCTCGAAGTGGGTGACGTCCCCGACGAGCCCGATGATCGTGCGGCTGACGCCGCGGCTGACGAACGCCTCGCCGCCCGCCGCGGCGATCAGCGCGACGATGGCGTCCGCGTCGTCGCGGGTGGCGTCCGGATTCATGACGATGACCATGGTGGGTGCCCCTTCTGGCGTTGTACCCGCTTGTCGTGCTGGTCCGTTGTGATCTCGGCGGCCGGTGCCCGCGCGGGCCCGGGAACGGCGAAGGCCCCGGATCCCTGCGGACCCGGGGCCTTCGACCGACGTCTACCTGTCAGCGCGGCGTCTGACGGCGAACGGTCACCTCCACGGGTCCGTCGCCATACCAAAACCACTGCGCTGCGTGCATGCCGAGGAGTCTAGCGCATGCCCAAGACCGCCCCGGCCCCTCCCCGCCCCTCCGGCATTCCCGGGGCGTGGACACCCGGTTCCGGGTTCACCTCTATCAGAAGCCGGCTATCAGAAGCCGGCTGAAGGGGGCGGTTGCCGCGAGATGGTGTCCACCTGACGCGAAGGCACGCGTGACGTCCTCGTTCATGGCTGAAGGGGTGCCGATGACGCGCGGTTACCGGCGCGATGGCAGGATTGCTGCGTGCCGGATCCTAGCGAGGAGTCCCGACTGCCCCCGGGGCAGTACGTCCCACGTGGCCGCCCGGTGATCCACTACGGCCGGGTCCCGCAGTTCCGGCCCGAGCGGTGGAGCTTCATGGTCTTCGGGGCGACCGCCTCCGGCGACGAGACCCGCTTCAGCTGGCCCGAGTTCTCGGCCCTGCCGCGGATGACGGTTCTGGCCGACTTCCACTGCGTCACGAAGTTCTCGCTCATGGGGAACGAGTGGCGCGGCGTCTCGGCCGGCACCCTGATGAGCGCGGTCCCGCCCGACGCGGGCGTCAGGCACGTCATGGTCTGGGGCGAGTACGGCTACAGCGCGAACCTCCGCATGTCGGACTTCGCCTGCGATTCCACGCTCTTCGCCATGGAACTGGACGACAAGCCGCTCACTCCCGAGCGCGGCCACCCGGTCCGCATCGTCGTGCCACACCTGTACGCATGGAAGAGCGTGAAATGGGTGCGCGCGGTGGAATATCTTGTCGAGGACCGGCGCGGGTTCTGGGAGGAACGCGGGTACCACAATGTGGGCGATCCCTGGCGCGAGCAGCGGTACTCCTACCAGGAGGATGCCGGGGACGGTCCTTCGTAGTTCGGGCACGATCACGTTACGTGACCGATTACGGTTGCCCGCATGCTCGATACCGGCTGGGTACTGTTATGCGTCCTGAGCGGGCTCGTGGCCTACGGCCTGGGCCGCCGCGGCGCCGCCGCCCGCGGAGGCGCCCCCCGGGAGGACGCGACCTTCGCCACCCTGCACCTCGCCGCCATGACGGCCCCCTACCTGCGCGCCGGGCTGGCGCGTGACTCCGCCCGCAGGGCCGTACGCCACCTGCGCTCCCTGGTCGGGTCCTCCGCGCTGGCGGTGACGTCCCTGGACCAGGTGCTGGCCTGGGACGGCGCCCGCGAGCCCCCCACCGAGGCGCACACCCGCGACCTGCTCGGCCACGTCCACGGTGTCCTGGCGGGCGGGCGGCCCTACCTGGTGGCGGGCGACGAGCTGTTCTGCGAGGCCGAGGACTGCGCGGTCCGCAGCGCCGTCGTCGTCCCGCTGACCGTGGACGGGCGGGTCATCGGCGCACTCGCCGTCTACGACCCCGACGTGGACGCCGCGCTCGTCCGGGCCGCGACCGAGGTCGGGCAGTGGGCGTCGGGCCAGCTCGAACTGGCCGAGCTGGACGCCACGCGGCGGCGGGCCCTGTCCGCCGAGACGCGGGCCCTGCGGGCGCAGATCTCCCCGCACTTCGTCTGCAACTCCCTGGCCACGATCGCCTCGTTCACCCGAACCGAGCCCGACCACGCCCGCGAGCTGCTGCTCGACTTCGCCGACTTCGCCCGGCACGCCCTGCGCCGCGCCGGCGACTTCACCACGCTGTCGGACGAGCTGACCTGCGTCGACCGCTACCTGCTACTGGAGCGGGCGCGGTTCGGCGAGAAGCTGCGCTACGCCGTGGACGTCGTCCCCGAGGTGCTCCCGGTGCCCGTGCCGTTCCTGTGCCTGCAACCCCTCGTCGAGAACGCCATCACCCACGGCATCCGCCGCAGGGGAGGCACGGGCGAGGTGAACGTCGTCGTGCGCGACGCGGGCTGCGAGGTGCACATCACCGTCGAGGACGACGGCGCCGGCATGGAGCCGGACCGGGTGCGCGAGATGCTCGACGGCGAGCCGCCGAGCGGGGACAGCGGCGGCATCGGCCTGGCCAACGTGGACGTGCGGCTGCGCCAGATCTACGGCCAGGAATACGGGCTGACGATCGACACCGCGCCCGGCGAGGGGACGACGGTGCGCATGCGCGTGCCGAAAATGCGCCCAAGTCATGACTAACCGCAGTCGATCAACCGCACAAAGTGAAGAGGGGTCTTGCCCGCGAGCCCGTCCGGGCGGCAGCGTAAGGGCCATGCTCCGTGTCTTGGCGGTCGACGACGAGGTGCACGCGCTGTCGGAGCTCGCCTACCTTCTCCGGCAGGACAGCCGTGTCGAGGAGGTGCTGACGGCCCCGGACGGGGTCGCGGCGCTTCAGGACATGGTCGCGATGATCGGCGCCGGCGAGCGGCTCGACGGCGTCTTCCTCGACATCCGCATGCCCGGCCTGGACGGGCTGGACCTCGCGCGGCTCGTCGGCGCGTTCCCGAGCCCGCCCCGGCTGGTGTTCGTGACCGCGCACGACGACCGCGCGGTGCAGGCCTTCGAGCTGGAGGCCGTCGACTACCTGCTCAAGCCGCTGCGCCCCGACCGCGTCGCCGAGGCCGTGCGGCGCCTGGAGTCGGCGGTGTACGGCCCGCAGGTGGTCGAGGCGCCCATGGACGACGTGATCCCGGTCGAGCTCAGCGGGCGCACCAGTTTCGTCCCGCAGCACGCCGTCGCCTACGCCGAGGCCAGCGGCGACTACGTGCGCCTGCACACCGCCGAGGGGACGCACCTGGTGCGCATGTCCCTGGCGGCCCTGGAGCGGCGCTGGGCCGCCTCCGGGTTCATCCGGGTGCACCGCAGCACGCTGGTGTCGGCGCGGCACGTGACCGAGATGCGCTTCGACGAGGGACGCATCGTTCTGCGGGTGGGTGCCACGACGCTGCCCGTGAGCCGGCGGCACACGCGCCGCGTCCGCGAGCAACTCGTCCGGCAGTTCCGCACCCCGCCGCCCGGCCCGCAGGACCCCCGGCAGGCGCCCCCGCCCGGCAGCGTGCCCCGGCAGGTTTCTCCGCCGGGCCCCGAAACCGGGTCGCACCGGCCGTGAGCGCGCGCCGCGAGCCCCCGTACCGCCGCTCGGCGACGCCGGGACACCGTTCGTCGTGGTCTGGCGGTCCGCATGGCGCGGGCCAGTGACCGCTCGGCGAGACGGCCGCCAAGTGGCCGCACGGCGCCGATGACCCAACGTAATGTCGTCCGCAGCGAAAGACCACAGTGCGTGACCGGGGGAGATGTCCGGCCCGAGGGGGCCGGACCCACCCCGGACACGCGAACCCGACGGCGCCCGCCTGGTTTCCGCACCTGCGCGTGAAACAGGCGGCCGCCGCCCTGGGCCGCCGGGCCCTCACCGGGGGGTAGGGCCCGTCGGTCTCGGCGGGGCGGGGTGTTCGCCATCCGGCGTCCAGGACGACGCGGTGATCCGGCCCAAGGGGGGCGGCCGGATCACGCCGGCGAACACCCCGCCACACCCCGCCGCACCCCGGGCGGACGGCACGCGCCGCCGGCTCCCTGGGGCGTTCGGCTCAGGCGTGCCCGTCGCGCAGGCCCTTCAGCAGCCGGATGTCGCTCCTGTGGCCTTCGACCTTGCCGGGGGTCTCGATGCACAGCGGGACCTCGGCCGCGGCCGGGTGGCCCAGCAGCTCGCCGAACGCCGCCGCGCCGATCAGCCCCTTGCCGATGTTCTCGTGCCGGTCGCGCCCCGAGCCGCAGGGATCCTTGGAGTCGTTGGCGTGCAGCAGCTTCAGCCGCCCCGGCGCGATCGCGTGGAGCGCGTCCATCATGGCCGTCACCCCGCCCGGCGCCGCCAGGTCGTGGCCGGCGGCGAAGGCGTGGCAGGTGTCCAGGCAGACGTTCGCGCGCGGGTGGAACTCCAGCGTCTCCAGGTAGGGCCCGAGGTCCTGCACGGTGGCGCACAGCATGTTGGCCTGGCCGGCCATCGGCTCAAGCAGCAGGTCGGGGCCGTCGTCGGGGATCTCCTCCAGGACGGGCAGCAGCTGGTCGTGGATCTGCCGCAGCGCGTCCTCGCGGGACTGGGTGACGGACGACCCGGTGTGCACGACGACGCCGAGGGCACCGACCTCCGCGCCGCGCCGCAGCGCGTGCCGGATCGACTGGAGCGACTTCTGCAGCACCTCGGCGTTCGGCGACCCCACGTTGACGAGGTAGGGCGTGTGGACGAACACCGGCAGCGGCGACTCGCGCAGCGCGGTGTCCTCCGAGGGCTTGCCGTCGTTGAGCGCCCAGCCGCGCGGGTTGGTCACGAACACCTGGACGACCTCGGCCTCGATGTCGGCCGCGTACTTCAGCCCGCCCGTGGCGAGGCCGCCCGCGACCAGGACGTGGCCGCCGATCAGAGGGCTGGTAGAGGGGTTCGAGGGTGGGAAAGGTGCGGTCATGATGGCCACAGCCTAGGGGAGACGGCGTGGTGACCTGCCCGTACGCGGGCCTCTCGCCGATGACTTGGAGCATGACACGAAAACTCGTGGCGAGGCGTTGGCCCGCTTGGGAGCTCCTGCCGCTGGACCCGCGCCGCCGTCGAAGGTCTACTTGCTCCCATGCCGAACGTGACACCCGCCGAGGGCCTCGCGGGCTTCAACGCGCTGACCCCGCCCGAGGCCGAGCGCGAACTGCTCGCCTGCTGCGCCTCGCGTGCCTTCGCCCGCGCGGTCGTCGCCGGGCGGCCGTACGACGACGAGGCCGCGCTCACCGCCGCGGCCGTCGGCGCGGTGCGCGCGCTGGCCTGGCCGGACGTCCGGGAGGCGCTGGAGGCCCACCCGCGCGTCGGCGAGCGGGCGGGCGGGCCGGGGCGCGAGGCGTCCTGGTCGCGCCAGGAGCAGGCGGGCACGGCCGGGGCCGGCCGCAAGGTGCTCGCGGGGCTGGCGGCGGGCAACGCGCGGTACGAGGAGCGGTTCGGTCACGTCTACCTCGTCTGCGCCACCGGCCTGACGGCCGCGGAGATGCTGGACCGCCTGGAGGGACGGCTGGGCAACGACGAGACCGCCGAGCGGGCGGTCGTCCGGGAGGAGCTGGCCGCGATCACGAGGCTGCGGGTCGCCAAGCTGCTCGCCGGGCAGGGGGAGGGCCGATGAGCCTGTCCACCCACGTCCTGGACGCGAGCGTCGGCCGGCCCGCAGCGGGGGTCGCCGTGGCCCTTCACCGCGGAGACCGCCTGATCGCCGAGGGCGTCACCGACGCGGACGGCCGGCTGCGCGACTGGCTGCCCGCCGGCGAGCCGGGCGCAGGCGTCCACCGGCTGGTGTTCGGCACGGGCGCCTACTTCGCCGCGCGGGGCGTGAAGGCGTTCTACCCGGAGGTGGTCGTCACCTTCGCTGTCGAGGACCCCGGCGAGCACCACCACGTGCCGTTGCTGCTCAGCCCGTACGCCTACTCGACCTACCGTGGGAGCTAGCGATGACCGCCGTGCTCGGACCGAACCGCTACGGCAAGGCGGAGACCCGCGTCGTCCGCGTCACCCGTGACGGCGAGGTCCACCGCCTGAAGGACTGCAACGTGGGCGTCGCGCTGTCCGGCGACATGCGCGACGTCCACCTGACCGGCGACAACGCCGCCGTCCTGCCGACCGACTCCCAGAAGAACACCGTCTACGCCTTCGCCAAGAAGCATGGGATCACCCAGATCGAGGAGTTCGCCGCGCTGCTGGCCCGCCACTTCGTCGGCTCCCAGCCGGCGATCCACCACGCGCGGGTGTCGGTCGAGGAGTACGGCTGGGAGCGGCGCGGCCCGCACTCGTTCGCGCGGTCCTCCGGCGAGGTCCGCACCTGCGTGGTGCACCACGACCGGGACGGCACGACCACGGTGGTCTCCGGCCTGGAGGGGCTGGTGCTGCTGAACACGACGGGCTCGGAGTTCCACGGTTTCGCCCGCGACGAGTACACCACCCTGCCCCCGGCCGCCGACCGTGTCCTCGCCACCGCCGTGACCGCCCGCTGGCGCCACACCGCGCCGCCGGACGGCCGGACTTCTCCGGATACGCTCGGAAACTACGACTTCGGGGAGTCCCACGAGGAGGTGCGGCGATGTCTGATCGAGGCCTTCGTCGGCACCCACAGCCTGTCGCTCCAGCAGACGCTGTACGCCATGGGGGCACGGGTGGTGGAGACCCGCCCGGAGGTCTGCGAGATCCGGCTCTCCCTCCCCAACAAGCACCACTTCCTCGTCGACCTCTCGCCTTTCGGGCTGGACAACGACAACGAGGTCTACTACGCCGCCGACCGCCCGTACGGGCTGATCGAGGGGACCGTGCTGGACGACGCCGCGCCGGACGCCGGCCCGGCCTGGGACTAGCGGGGGAGCGCTGATGGACTTCCTGCGACCCGCGACCTGGGCCGAGGCCCTCGCCGCCCGGGCGGACCGGCCGGACGCGGTGCCCATCCAGGGCGGCACCGACGTCATGGTGGAGATCAACTTCGACGTGCGGCGCCCAGGGGCGCTGCTGGACCTCACCGCGATCCCCGAGCTCGCCACCTGGGAACGGGCGGCGGACGGACGGCTGCGCGTCGGCGCGGGCGTGCCGTACGCGCGGGTCGTCGCCGAGCTCGGGGACGCCCTGCCGGGCCTGGCCCAGGCCTCCCGCACGGTCGGCTCGCCGCAGATCCGCAACCGGGGCACGGTCGGCGGCAACCTCGGCGCCGCCTCCCCTGCCGGGGACGCCCACCCGCCGCTGCTGGCCGGGGACGCCGTCGTCGAGGCCGAGTCGGCGGCGCGCGGCACCCGGCTGATCCCCGCCGCCGAGTTCTACCTCGGCGTCAAGCGCAACGCCCTCGCCCCCGACGAGCTGATCCGCGCCTTCTGGATGGCCCCGGCCGCCGGCCCGCAGTACTTCTCCAAGGTCGGCACCCGCAACGCGATGGTCATCGCCGTGTGCTCCTTCGCCCTCGCCCTGCACCCGGAGGAGCGGCGCGCGGGCACCGGCATCGGCTCGGCCGCCCCGACCCCGCGCCGCGCCCACGCCGCCGAGGAGTTCCTCGCCGCCGAGCTCGACTGGACGGGCGGCGCGGCCCTCGACCCCCGGGCGCGGGCGCGGTTCGGCGAGCTGGCGGCCGGGGCGGCCTCGCCGATCGACGACGTGCGCGGCACGGCCGCCTACCGGCGTCACGCCGTCGCCGTGATGGCCCGCCGCACGCTCACCTGGGCGTGGAACGACTACCGGAAGCAGGTGGAGGCATGCGCGTGAACCTGACCGTCAACGGCCGCGCCGAGGCCGTCGACGGGGTCTGGGAGGGCGAGAGCCTGCTGTACGTGCTGCGCGAGCGCGTCGGCCTGCCGGGCTCCAAGAACGCCTGTGAGCAGGGCGAGTGCGGCTCCTGCACGGTCTACCTCGACGGCGTGCCGGTCTGCGCGTGCCTGGTCGCGGCCGGGCAGGCCGAGGGCCGCGAGGTGCGCACGGTCGAGGGCCTCGCCGACGGCGACCGGCTGGACCCGCTCCAGGAGGCGTTCCTGGAGTGCGGGGCGGTGCAGTGCGGCTTCTGCACGCCGGGCCTGCTCGTCCAGGCCCACGACCTGCTCGCCCGGGTCCCGGAGCCCGGCGACGCCGAGATCCGCGAGGCGCTGGCCGGGAACCTGTGCCGCTGCACCGGGTACGAGAAGATCCTGGACGCCGTCCGCCTGGCCGCCGCGCGGAAGGCGGGCCGCAGGTGACCCCTCCGGCGGACGTCCTGATCGAGAACGTCGCCGTCGCGCCCGTCGTCGGCCCGGACATCGCCCATGGCCACATCCACGTCCGCGACGGCCGCGTCGCCTCGCTGGGCCCCGGCCCGGCCCCGGACGTCCCCGGCGCGACGCGGATCGACGGCTCCGGCTGCCTGGCCACCCCCGGCCTGGTCAACACCCACCACCACCTCTACCAGTGGGCCTCCCAGGGCGTGGCCCAGGACGCCACGCTGTTCGAGTGGCTGACCGCGCTCTACCAGGTGTGGGCGGCGATGGACGCCGGGATCGTCGCGGGCGCGGCCACCGCCGGGCTCGGCTGGCTCGCCCTGTCCGGCTGCACCACGACCACCGACCACCACTACATCTTCCCCAAGGGCCGCGGCGACCTGTTCGCCGCCGAGATCGAGGCCGCCCGCGACGTCGGCCTGCGCTTCCACCCGTGCCGGGGCTCCATGGACCGGGGCGTCTCCCAGGGCGGGCTGCCGCCCGACGAGGTCGTCGAGAGCCTGGACGAGATCCTCGCCGCCACCGCCGAGGCCGTGGACGCCTACCACGACCCCTCGCCCGGCTCCATGCTGCGCGTCGCCGTCGCGCCCTGCTCGCCGTTCTCGGTGAGCGCCGACCTGATGACCGAGTCCGCCGCGCTGGCCCGCGCCAAGGGGGTGCGCCTGCACACCCACCTCTGCGAGACCGCGGAGGAGGAAGAGCACTGCCTGGCGCAGATGGGCTGCACACCCGTCGACTACATGGAGAAGCTCGGCTGGCTCGGCCCCGACGTCTGGGTGGCCCACGCCGTCCACCTGCACGACCGCGACATCCGCCGCTTCGCCGCCACCGGCACCGGCTCGGCGCACTGCCCGAGCTCCAACGGCCGCCTCGGGGCTGGCATCGCCCGCGTGTCGGAGATGCTGCGCGCCGGGGCCACCGTCGGGCTCGGCGTGGACGGCAGCGCCTCCAGCGAGCTCACACCGCTCGCGGGCGAGATGCGCCAGGCCCTGCTCTTCCAGCGCGCCCGGTACGGCCCGACGGCGCTCACCGCACGCCAGGCCCTGGAGATCGGCACGCTCGGCGGCGCCCGCTGCCTCGGCCGCGAGGACGAGATCGGCTCCCTGGAGCCGGGCAAGCTGGCCGACATCGTCCTGTGGCGGGTGGACGGCTTCGCGGCGGCGGTCGCCGACCCGCTGTGCGCGCTGGTCTTCGGAGGCTCCCCCCGGGTCGCCCGGGTCCTGGTGGGCGGTGAGACCATCGTCCAGGACGGCGAGCTGCGCACCGTACCCCATGATGTGGCCGGCCGCGCGGGCGCCGAAGCACACCGCCGCCTCACCCGGCTGGCCGCCGAAAGGGGATTCACCGTGAGCAAGCAGGTCCACTCGTGACGGGACACGTGCTCGTCGCCCCCGACAAGTTCAAGGGCTCGCTCAGCGCGGTCGAGGTCGCCTCGCGCGTCGCCGCGGGGCTGCGCGCCGCCCGCCCGGAGGTCGCGGTCGTGAGCGTGCCCGTGGCAGACGGCGGGGACGGCACCGTCGAGGCCGCCGTCGCCTCCGGGTTCGCGCGCGTCGAGGCCGAGGCCGCCGGGCCGACCGGCGAGCCCGTCACCGCGTCCTACGCCTTCAGGGAGGGCGTCGCGGTGGTCGAGCTGGCCGAGGCCTCCGGCCTGCACCGTCTGCCCGGCGGGCGCCTCGAACCGCTCACGGCCACCAGCCACGGCACCGGGGACCTCATCGCGGCGGCCGTCCGGCACGGCGCACGCCGGGTGGTGCTCGGCATCGGCGGCAGCGCCTGCACCGACGGCGGCTCCGGCATGATGCGCGCCCTCGGCGTACGGGCGCTGGACGCGCGGGGCCGCGAACTGCCCCCCGGCGGCGGCGCCCTCACCGGGCTGCGCGCCCTGGACCTGTCGGGCTTCGAGCGCCCCGGGGGCGTCGAGTTCGTCGTCGCCGGCGACGTGGACAACCCCCTGCTCGGCCCGGAGGGCGCGGCGGCCGTGTACGGGCCGCAGAAGGGCGCGGATCCCGCCGGCGTGGCCCTCCTGGAGGAGGGCCTGGCCCGCTGGGCGGACGTCGCCGAGGCCGAGCTGGGCGTGCGTGTCCGCGACGAGCCGGGCGCGGGGGCGGCGGGAGGGGTGGGCTTCGCGGCCCTGGCCTTCCTCGGCGCCCGCTTCAGGCCCGGCATCGACCTGCTGCTGGACCTGCTCGGGTTCTCCGAGCGCCTGTCCGGCGCGCGGCTCGTGATCACCGGCGAGGGCTCACTGGACGGCCAGACCCTGCGCGGCAAGGCCCCGATGGGCGTCGCCGCGGCCGCCGCCCAGGCCGGGGTGCCGGTGGTCGCCGTCTGCGGCCGGCGCGCCCTCACGGCCGAGGAGCTGAGCCGCGCCGGCATCCGGTCCGCCTTCGCCCTGACCGACATCGAGCAGGACGTCTCCCGCTGCATCGCGCAGGCCGGGCCGCTTCTGCAGAGCCTCGCCGCCACCGTGGCCGCCGACTGGCTCCCCGAGCCGTCCCCCGGCCCCCTGGGGGACCCCTGTACATGATCACAGGCGGGAGCGCGCGATGACCATGTCCGGCTGGAGCGGAGACGGGACGCCCGAGGACGAGCCGTTCGACCTGATCGTGCGCTCGCGGCGGGTGGTGTTCCCCGGCGGGGAGCGGCCCGCGGCGGTGGCCGTCCGCGCGGGCCGGATCGCCGCGGTGCTCGCGTACGACGACCCGGCCGCCGCCGGCGAGCACACCGACCATGCCGATCTCGGGGACGTGTGCCTGCTGCCCGGCCTGGTGGACACCCATGTGCACGTCAACGAGCCCGGCCGCACCGAGTGGGAGGGATTCACCACCGCCACCAGGGCCGCCGCGGCGGGCGGGGTGACGACGATCGTCGACATGCCGCTCAACTCGCTGCCCCCGACGGTCGACCCCGAGGCGCTCGCCGTCAAGCGGGCGGCGGCCCGGGGGCGGTGCGCCGTGGACGTGGGCTTCTGGGGCGGGGCCGTCCCCGGGAGCGTTCATGAGTTACTGCCGCTGCACGAGGCCGGGGTGTACGGGTTCAAGTGCTTCCTGTCGCCCTCCGGGGTGGAGGAGTTCCCGCCGCTGGACGCCGCCGGGCTCGCCGAGGCCATGCGCGAGATCGCGTCGTTCGACGGGCTGCTCATCGTGCACGCCGAGGATCCCGTGCTGCTCACCGACCCCGTCGGCCCGACATATCCGGAATTCCTCGCCTCGCGCCCCGGCGAGGCGGAACGCCGGGCCGTCGAACGGGTCATCGCCGGCGCCCGCGAGACCGGCGCCCGCGTCCACATCCTGCACGTCTCCTCGGCCGACTGCCTCGAACCCCTGGAAGCGGCGCGGCGCGACGGCGTCCGCATCACCGCCGAGACCTGCCCCCACTACCTCACGCTCACCGCCGAGCAGGTGCGCGGCCCGGAGTTCAAGTGCTGCCCGCCGATCCGGGACGCCGGCAACCGCGAGCGCCTCTGGGAGGGCCTCGCCGCCGGGGTCCTGAGCTGCGTGGTGTCCGACCACTCGCCGTCCACCCCGGACCTGAAGGTCCCCGACTTCGCCGCGGCCTGGGGCGGCATCTCGTCCCTGCAGGTCGGCCTGCCCGCGATCTGGACCGAGGCCCGCGAGCGCGGGCACACCCTCGCGGACGTCACCCGCTGGATGGCCTCCGGCCCCGCCCGCCTGGCCGGTCTCGCCGCCAAGGGCGCCATCGCGGCCGGCAACGACGCCGACCTGTGCGCCTTCGACGACACCGCGACCTTCACCGTCGAGGCCGGGCGCCTGCGCCACCGCAACCCGGTGACCCCCTACCACGGACGCACCCTGACCGGCGTGGTCCGCGCCACCTGGCTGCGCGGCCGCCCCGTGACCGACGCCACCCCGCCGTTCGGAGAGCTCATATGACCACACCCACCCCGCCGTCCCCGGGCCCGGCCTCCGCGTCCCGGCCCCCGCGCCTGGTGGCGCTCGCGCGCCTGCCCGACCTCGCGCTGCGCACGTACGGCGGGTCGGTGGTGGCGGCCAGCGACGAGTCGTTCGCCGAGCGGCAGGCGCTGATCCGCCCCGGCCGCCCGGTGTTCCAGCCCGAGACCTTCGGCCCGCGCGGCCAGGTCTACGACGGCTGGGAGACCCGGCGGCGGCGGGACGAGGGCCACGACTGGGCGATCGTCCGCCTCGGCATGCCCGGCAAGGTCCGCCGCGTGGTGGTCGACACGGCGTGGTTCACCGGCAACCACCCGCCCTACGCCTCGGTGGAGGCGTGCGCGGCCGGCGGGCACCCGTCCGTCCAGGAGGTGCGCGACGCCGAGTGGACCGAGATCGTGCCGAGGAGCCCCCTGACCGGCGACGCGCTGCACGAGTTCCCCGTCGCCTGCGACCACGTCTTCACGCACGTGCGGCTGAACATCTTCCCCGACGGGGGCGTGTCGCGCCTGCGCGTCCACGGCGAGGTCGTGCCCGACCTGGCGATGTTCGCGGGGATGACGATCGACCTGGCCGCACTGGAGAACGGCGCCGTGATCACCGGCTGCTCGGACGACTTCTACTCCTCGCCGGCCAACGTCATCGCCCCCGGGCTCGCCCGGCACCAGGGCGAGGGCTGGGAGACCGCCCGTCGCCGCGACGGCGGCAACGACTGGCTGACCGTGCGCCTGGCCGTCCCGGGCGTCATCCAGGTCGCCGAGCTGGACACCGCCAATCTCGTCTACAACGCCCCCGGCGCGGCCTCGCTGCGGGGAGCCGACCTGACGGGCGGCGGGCCCCACGACGACGCGGACTGGTTCGAGCTCCTGCCCCGCACCCGCCTTCAGCCCGACACCCTCCACCGCTTCCGCCTCGAAGCCGGCCGCGTGGCCTCGCACGTCCGCCTCGACATTTACCCCGACGGCGGCATGGCCCGCCTGCGCCTCCACGGCGTCCCGGCGACCTGACCCCGGCCCGCGTCTCCCAGGAGGAGACGCTCAGTGCCAGATCGTTATGCGGGTGCCCGCCGGGGCCTGCCCGAGGGGGTTCTCGGCGACCACGGCCCCGGAGCCCGCGATCTTGCGGACGCGGACCTTGAAACCGGCCGTGCGCAGTTCCTCCGCCGCCTCGCCGACCTTCTTGAAGCGGACGTCCGGGATCGGGACGAGCGCCTGGCCGGGCTGCTCGTTCTGATCCTCCGGGTTCTCCCAGGGCCAGTGGAAGCCGGTGTCGGGGCCCTTGGAGCAGGTGAGCTGCACGCCCTGACCGGCGGTGACCTCGGCGCGCGCGGCGGGGGACTGGGCGATGATCGTGCCGGGCTGGGCGTCGTCGGTCTGCTGGACGACCGTCGGGACGAAGCCCTTCCCGCGCAGGAACGCGTCGGCCTGGTCGCACTGCATCTCGCTCACGTCGGGCATGAGCTGACCGGCGCTGAGGACGATCTGGACCGTGCCGCCCTCCTTCACCCGCGTGCCGACCTGCGGGCTCGTGCGCAGGACCAGGCCGCGCTGCACGGTGTCGCTCGGCACGCGACTGACGGCCCCTGGGGTGAGCCCGGCCTCGGAGATCTTGCTGCGGGCGTCGGCCTCGGCGAGGTTCACCACGTTGGGCACCGCGATCTTGCGCGGCCCGGCGGACGGGATCAGCGTGATGAGCGCGCCCTGGATCACCTCGCGGCCGGACTCCGGGTCCGTGCGCAGCACCTTGTTCTCGCCGAGCTTGGTGTCGTTCTCGGGCTCGCCGATCTTGACGCTGAAGCCCTGCTTCTCGGCCTCGGCCTTGGCGACCGTCACGTTGATGCCGAGCAGGTCGGGGACCTTGGTGTACCGGCCCTCGGAGAACCACCAGCCCGTGGCGCCGATCGCGCCGGTCATGACCACGGCCAGGGCGACGATGAACCAGACCGGCCGGACGCGCCGCCGCTCGCGGTGGCCGGGCGGCGGGGGCGCGATCCCCGGCGTGGTGAGCATCTCGGTGCGCGACTGGACGAGCGTGGGGTTGGCGGGCGCCGCGTGCGCCGGGGCCGGGGCCGGGACGGGATGGGGAGGGGCCGGGGCGGGGTCGCGCGGCAGCGCGCGGTGGGCCTCGACGGCCGCGACGAGCAGCGCCGTGGCGTCGGTCGGGCGGTGGTTCGGGTCGCGGTCGGTGGCGGACAGCACGAGCCGGTCCAGCACGGCCGGGCTCTCGGGCGCCAGCGAGGACGGCGCGGGCACGCGGTCGTGGACGTGCCGGTAGGCCACCGACATCGGGGTCTCGCCCTGGTAGGGCTGCCGCCCGGTCAGCAGCTCGAACAGCATCACCCCGGCGGCGTACACATCGCTGCGCGCGTCCGTGACCCCCGCCGTGACCTGCTCGGGCGACATGTAGGCGATCGTGCCGATCATGACGCCGGTGCGGGTCTGGTTGCCCGAGTCGATGGCGCGGGCGAGCCCGAAGTCGACGACCTTCACGCGGCCGTCGTCGCTCAGCAGGACGTTCTCGGGCTTGACGTCGCGGTGGACCATGCCCGCCTGGTGGGCCGCGCCGAGCGCGGCCAGCACCGGGATCATGATCTCCAGGGCCTCGCGCGCCGGCAGGCGGCCACGCTGCCGCAGGACGTCGCGCAGGGTGCGCCCCGGGACGTACTCCATCGACAGGTAGACGTGGTCGCCGTCGGTGCCCTGGTCGAAGACGTGGACGACGTTGGGGTGGGAGAGGCTGGCGACGGACTTCGCCTCGCCGATGAACCGCCGCACGAAGTCGGGGTCCTCGGCGAGGGAGCGGTGCATGACCTTCAGGGCGACCGTGCGGTCGAGCCGCACGTCCCTGGCCAGGTAGACAGCGGCCATGCCACCGCGGGCGATACGCGACTCGACGCGATAGCGCCCGTCCAGCACTCGCCCTACGAGGGGGTCCGCAACCGTCGTGTCCACGGGAGTGAGTTTACGGGCGGTTTGCCGGGACGAGGGCAAGCACATCCCAAACCGATGCCGACATGTTTTCCCGTCTGGAAGGGGCCACTTACTCGTGCGCACCGGCCGTGATCGCCGGTGAGGAGGCCTCAGCGTACCTCCGCCGGGGGATCCGGCCCGCGAGGCGCGCCATACGGCCCGCCGTCACGGCATGCTTCATCGCCGCGGCCATCAGGCCGGGCCTGCGGGCGCGGGTGACCGCGCTGGCGAGCAGGACCGCGTCGCATCCTAGCTCCATCGCCAGCGCCGCGTCGCTCGCCGTGCCGATGCCGGCGTCGAGGATCACCGGGACGCCCGCCGCCTCCACGATCAGCTCGATGTTGTGGGGGTTGCGGATGCCGAGGCCCGAGCCGATGGGGGAGCCGAGGGGCATGACGGCGGCGCATCCGGCCTGCTCCAGGCGCCGCGCCAGCGCCGGGTCGTCCCCGATGTAGGGCAGGACGACGAACCCGTCGGCGACCAGCCGCTCGGCGGCCTCGAAGGTCTCGATCGGGTCGGGCAGCAGGGTGCGCTCGTCGCTGATCACCTCCAGCTTCACCCAGGGCGTGCCGAGCGCCTCCCGGGCCAGGCGCGCCGTGAGCACCGCCTCTCCGGCCGTGTAGCAGCCCGCGGTGTTGGGGAGCACCTTGACGCCCCGCGCGCGCAGCACGTCCAGCACCGACCCGCGCGCCGAGGGGTCCAGCCGGCGCATGGCCACCGTGGTGATCTCGGTGCCGGACGCGGCCAGCGCCTCGTCCAGGACCTCCAGCGACGGCGCGCCGCCGGTGCCCATGATGAGGCGTGAGGCGAACTTCTCGCCGCCGAGCGCCAGCGCGTCGTCCGCCGGGCCCGCGTCGCGCTTCTCGTCCGCCGTCCTCGGCTCGGTCACGCTCGTCATCCGTGCCACCTCCGTTGTCTCGCCGGTCCCGCCGGTCTCATCTGAGTCCTCACCTGGGTCGTACGGGGGTCATCCACCCTGCACCGCCGTCAGCACCTCGACGCGGTCGTTCTCGCCCAGCGGCGTGGAGCCCCACGCGCCGCGGCGGACCACCTCGTCGTTGAGGGCCACCGCCACGCCCGCCACGGCCGAGGTGAGCACCTCGACGGCGTGGGCGACGGTGGCGCCTTCGGGCAGCCGGCAGGGGTTTCCGTTGATCGTCACGTTCATCGCGGTTGCGGGGCGGATCCCTGGCGGGGACCGGGGGCGCCCCGACCCTCCTTGGTCATCGATGGTGGCCGGTGGTGCCGTTCCCCGATCCGTGCGCCGCCCGGTGGAAGCGGCGCGGCGAGCAGACCGCCGCCGCGTCCTCGTACGCGGACCCGGCGAGCGTCGCGTCCAGCTCGGCGGCGAGGAGGCCCGCGGTCAGGGGGGCGAGCAGGACGCCGCCGCGGTGGTGGCCGGAGGCGAGCAGGAGGCCCTCGATCGCCGTCGCCCCGAGCACGGGCAGGTTGTCGGGCGTTCCGGGGCGAAGGCCCGCGCTGAGGCCGGACACCTCCAGCTCGGTCACGCCAGGGACCAGCTCGCGGGCGTCGCGCAGCAGCTCCCACAGCCCGCCGGCGGTCACGCGGGTGTCGAACCCCATCTCCTCCTGCGTGGCGCCGAGGACGATCTCGCCGTCGCCGCGGGGCACCAGGTACGCGCTGGAGCCGTGGACCACCCCGCGCACGCAGCGGCCGAGGAACCCCGGCGCGCCGCGCAGCCGCATGATCTGCCCCTTGACCGGGCGCACGGGCGGCGCGACCTCCGGCGGCAGGCCCGGAAGGGTCCCCGACCACGCCCCGGCGGCCAGCACGACCCGCTCGGCGGCGAGCGCGCGCCCGTCCCCCAGGAGCACCCCGCGCGCGGCGCCGCGCTCGACCACGAGGCCGGCCACGCGCTCGCGCACCACGGACGCCCCCCGGCGCGACAGCGCGGCCAGCAGGGCGGCGGTGACCCGGCGCGGGTCCACCCACGCGTCGCCCGGGGCCAGCAGCCCGCCGCGGACCGAGGGCGCCAGCATCGGCTCGGCGCGCCGGCACTCGCGCCCGGTCAGGCGTTCGACGGGCAGGTCCAGCTTGCCCATGAACTCGGCCAGCTCGTCCAGGGCGGCCAGGTCGTCCGCGCCGAAGGCGACGTCCAGCGTGCCGTCGGCGCGGTGGTCGACGTCCAGGCCGGACTCCTCCGACAGTTCGGCCGCGAACGCGGGCCACAGCTCCAGCGAGGCCAGGCCGAGGCGCAGCAGCGGCTCCTCGGTGTAGGTGACCTCGCTCACCGGGGCGAGCATGCCCGCGGCGGCGTGGGTGGCCCCCGAGCCGGGGGAGGGGTCGGCGA
This sequence comes from Sphaerisporangium sp. NPDC051011, assembly GCF_040653595.1. Classification (NCBI taxonomy): domain Bacteria; kingdom Bacillati; phylum Actinomycetota; class Actinomycetes; order Streptosporangiales; family Streptosporangiaceae; genus Sphaerisporangium; species Sphaerisporangium sp. NPDC051011. Next base: position 290,387 of record NZ_JBFAGG010000003.1, read on the forward strand.
CGACCACCTTGTGCCCGGCCGCCGCGGCGCGCCAGGCCACCGACAGGCCGGCGATGCCGCCGCCCACGACCACGACGTCCGCGGCCCCGGCTGAGCCGCTATCGGCGCCCGTGTCGACCATGAGGTCTCGCTCCCTTCGCCGGCATGATCCGGATCAGGTCTTTGCGGTCGAGGGCCGCCAGCCCTCCTCTCAGCCCGGTCTCGCCGGACTCCCGCGCGTCTGTCGGGACAAGCCTATTCCTGTCGCTGTGCCTATTCCTGCCTTGGTACGTCGTTGCGCACCCGCTTGAGCGTTCTCATCACCCCGCGTGTGTAGTAGTGAGCCAATTCGTTACCAAATCGCCGTTGGCGGGTTACCCGGCTCGCCGCTTACTGTCAAGTTGTGAATCATGTCGTGGTGGTGGGCGCCGGGCTGGCCGGCGTACGGAGTGTCGAAGCGCTGCGGGCGCGCGGGTACCACGGGCGCGTCACTCTGGTGGGCGACGAGAGGCATCGCCCCTACGATCGGCCACCCCTGTCCAAGGCCGTCATGGCCGGCGACCTGGACTCGACCGTCGTGGACTCCGATCTCGGGGCCCTGGACATCGACCTGCGCACCGAGGTCGCCGCCAAGGGCCTGCGCGAGGGTGTCGTGGAGACGACCGAGGGCGAGCTGGAGTACGACGGGCTGGTGATCGCCACCGGCGCGACCCCGATCAGGCTGCGCGGCGAGGGGCCCCAGTACACGTTGCGCACCATCGACGACGCCCTGGCCCTGCGGGCGCGCCTGACCCCCGGCACGCGGGTGGCCATCGTCGGCGCGGGCTGGATCGGCGCGGAGATCGCCACGGCGGCGCGCCGCGCGGGATGCGAGGTGACCGTCGTCGAGGCCGCCGCCTCGCCCCTGGCCGCCGCCCTCGGCCCCGAGATCGGCGCCCACACGGCGCCCTGGTACGCCGAGGCCGGCATCGAGCTGCGGCTCGGCACCATGGTCGGCTCGGTCGACCCGGGCGGGCTCGCGATGATGGACGGCTCCTGGATCCCCGCGGACGTCGTCGTGACGGGCATCGGCGTGCGCCCGGCCGTCGGATGGCTCGCCGGATCGGGCATCGCGCTGGACAACGGCGTCCTGGTCGACGAGCACCTGCGCACGTCCATGGACCGCGTCGTCGCGGTCGGCGACTGCGCCAACTGGTGGTCGCGCCGCTTCGGCCGCCGCCTGCGCATCGAGCACTGGGACACCGCGCTGCACGCCCCCGAGACCGCCGTGGCCACCCTGCTCGGCCAGACCGCCGTGTACGACCCCGTCCCGTACTTCTGGTCGGAGCAGTTCGGCCGCATGCTCCAGTACGCCGGCCACCACACCGGTGCCCGCCTCGTGCTGCGCGGCGACCCGGCGTCCGACCCCAAGTGGGCCGCGATCTGGCTGACCGAAAACGACCGTCTCGCGGCGATCTTCACGGTGGACCGCCCACGCGACCTCGTCCAGGGGCGCCGGATCGTTGAGGGCGGGCAAAGGCTGGACGAAGATCGCGCCAAGGACCCATCGATACCCTTGCGTGACTGCTTGTGACCCCTGTGGGGGTGTTTGAGACCTCCTACGACGTGGTAGTTGTGGACTCGTGACGCTTTCTGTTGCGCAGATCGATCGGGAAACCGACCAGCTCGTGGGGGAATGGCTCCCCCTGTCGGACGTAGGCGGCCGGCTCGGGCTCAGTGCCGGGCGGGCCAAGCAGCTCCTCAAGGACAAGAAGCTCATCGGCGTCCGCAGGGGCGGCCCAGAACCGGAGGTGCCGGCGGTCTTCATCGTCGGGGACGACGTGCTCAAGGGCCTGCCCGGAACTCTGACCGTCCTGGCGGACGCGGGGTACGACGACGTCGAGGCCCTGCGGTGGCTCTTCACCCCTGACGAATCCCTGCCGGGGGCCCCGGTCGACGCGATCGTCGCCGGCCGGCACACCGAGGTGAAGAGGCGTGCCCAGGCGCTCGGTTTCTGACGCGAGGCTCTACCTCTGTACCGACGGCCGCCGCCGTCAGGGCGACCTGGAAGAGTTCCTGGACGCCGTCCTCGCGGGCGGCGTCGACATCGTCCAGCTCCGCGAGAAGGGCCTGGAGGCCCGGCAGGAGCTGGAGCTGCTCGAAGTGTTCCGCGACGCCTGCGACAGGCACGGAGCCCTGCTCGCGGTCAACGACCGGGCCGACATCGCCTTCGCCGCCCGTCCCGACGTGCTCCACCTCGGGCAGGACGATCTTCCCGTGGCGGTGGCGCGGGCGATGCTGGGGCCGGACATCCTGATCGGGCGGTCGACGCACAGCGACGCGGAGGCGTCAGCGGCGGCCGCCGAGGACGGCGTGGACTACTTCTGCTGCGGACCGATCTGGCCGACGCCGACCAAGCCCGGGCGTTCCGCGCCCGGGCCCGAGTTGCTGAAGCACGCGGCCTCGCTGGGGACCGATCGTCCCTGGTTCGGCATCGGCGGCGTCGACCTCGGCACGCTGGACGAGGTCATGGGGTACGGCGCCACGCGGGTCGTGGTCGTGCGGGCCATCACCGAGGCGGAGGACCCGGGCGCGGCGGCGGCGGAGTTCGCCCGGCGCCTGCGCGCCGCCTGACGGCGCGGCTCAGCTCTGGCGGGAGGTCGCGGCGGCCGCGAGCTCCTCCAGGGCCGCGCGGGCCTCGGCGGTGATCGGCGCGCGCTCCAGGCCGCTCAGCGCGTCGTCGTGGTAGCGCTTGATCATCTCCTCGCTCGCGGCCAGGGCCCCGGTGTCCTCGATGATCCGGCGCAGCCGCTCGACGCCGTCCGCGTCCAGGGCCGGGTCGCCGAGCAGGCGCCGTACGTCGCCGGCCTGGCGCTCGGAGGCCGCCGACAGCGTGCGCGCGATCAGCATGGTCCGCTTGCCCTCGCGCAGGTCGTCGCCCGCGGGCTTGCCGGTCTGGGCCGGGTCGCCGAACACGCCGAGCACGTCGTCGCGCAGCTGGAAGGCGATGCCGACCTTCTGCCCGTACTCCACGCACAGCCGGTCGATCCACGGCTCCTGGCCGCGTGCGGCCAGCACCAGGCCGAGGCGCAGGGGCTGCTCGACGGAGTACTTGCCGCTCTTGTGCAGGGCGACCCGCAGGGCGCTGTCGAAGGTGTTCTCGAAGTGCGCCTGCTCCAGGAGATCGAGGTACTGACCGCACATCAGCTCGGTGCGCATGATGTCGTGAACCGGCTCGGCCGCGGCCAGCGCCGCGGCCGGCAGGCCGCTCGTCCGCCACATCTCGCTCGACCAGACGAGCAGCAGACTGCCCAGCAGGACGGCCGCCCCCTCGCCGAACTGCGCCGACGAGCCCCGCCAGCCCGACCGCTCGTGCAGCGCCTGGAACCGCCTGTGCGCGGACGGCTGACCCCTGCGCAGGTCGCTCGCGTCCATCACGTCGTCGTGGACCAGGGCGCTGGCCTGCAGAAGCTCCAGTGAGGCGGCGGCGGTGAAGATCGCCGAGTCCTCCTCGCCCCCCGCGCCGCGCCAGCCCCAGTAGCAGAACGCGGGACGCAGCCGCTTGCCGCCCACGAGGAAGTCCTCCGCCGCCGCGAGCAGAGGGGCCAGCTCCGGCGCGCCGACCAGGGGGCGCTGCCGGTCCACGAACATCCGGAGGCGGCGGTCGATTTCGGAGCGAAGGTGGTCCCACTGGAACAAAGCGGTCATGCTCTGAGATTAGTGGGAGCTTTATGACGTTCTGATCCCTGTCCCTCCCTTGACCGCGCCCCGTGACGCCCGGCCGCCGCCCCGGATCCGAGGTCCCGAGAGAGGACGAGAGGGGCGAACGCGCCGCGATCACCCCCGCACATACCGGAGCCCGGTCAGAACCGCACGTTCATGAGGGGTGCGGCTCGACATCCGACCTGTAGCCTTGGGGGCATGTCTTTGGGTCGATCCTCCATGCGCCCCGATCGCGTTCCCACCGTCAGGGAACTGCTCGCCTCCGGCGGCCGGTCGTTCTCGTTCGAGTTCTTCCCCCCGAAGACCGACGAGGGGGAGCGTCAGCTGTGGCGCGCGATCCGCGAACTGGAGGCGCTGCGCCCGACCTTCGTGTCCGTGACCTACGGCGCCGGCGGGTCCAACCGCGACCGCACGATCGAGATCGTCGAGCGGCTCGCCCACGAGACCACTCTCACGCCGGTCGCCCACTTCACCGCCGTCAACCACTCCCTGCGCGAGCTGCGCCACCTCGTCGGCAGGTTCGCCGACGCGGGCGTGCGCAACATCCTCGCCGTCCGCGGCGACCCGCCCGGCAGCGACCCGCTGGCCGAGTGGATCAAGCATCCCGAGGGCGTCGAGTACGCCGAGGACCTCGTGCGGCTGATCCGCCAGGCGGGCGAGTTCTGCGTCGGCGTCGCGGCCTTCCCCTACCGGCACCCGAGGTCGCCGTCCGTCGAGTCCGACACCGAGTACTTCGTGCAGAAGTGCCGGGCCGGGGCCGACTACGCGATCACCCAGATGTTCTTCCGCGCCGACGACTACCTGCGGCTGCGCGACCGCGTCGTCGCCCGCGGCTGCGACACGCCGATCATCCCGGGCATCATGCCGGTCACGCAGATGAGCACCATCGCGCGGTCAGAAAAGCTGTCGGGCGCGCCGTTTCCGCCCGAGGTGGCCGAGCGCTTCGAGGCCGTCGCCGACGACCCCGAGGCCGTCCGCCGTCTCGGCATCGAGCACGCCGCCGAGCTGTGCCAGACCTTGCTGGACGAGGGCGCCCCGGGCATCCACTTCATCACCTTCAACAAGTCCAGCGCCACCCGCGAGGTGTACCAGGCGCTGGTGCCCGCCGCCGTCCCCGCAACCGCGGGCTGACCCGAACCCGCCGTGCCGAAGGCGCGGCAATAGGATCGAGTCAGTCCGGCGCGTGCAACGGTAGGGTGCTGCCCACGATCGCGTAGTGCTCGTAGCCTCCGGGGAAGACGAACATCCCCATCAGGTCGATGAAGCCCAGCCGGCGGTACAGATGCCGCGCCGCCGTCGGCTGGTCGTGGGTGGACAGCACGGCGGTGCGCTCGGCGCGGCCCTCGCACAGGCCCAGTACGAGCCTGCGCCCGATGCCCTTGCCCTGGTAATCGGGGTGGACATGGATCTCGGCGATCTCCAGCGCGTTCTCGAACCACGCCGCCGCGGCGCCCACGCCCGCGCGCTCGGCCAGGCCCCGGCGCACGACGTCGTGCCACCACTGCCCCGGGGCGCCGTGGAACCCGTACCCGAACCCGACGACCTGACCGCTCGGCGTCTCGGCGAACAGGCAGGCGAAGTCCGGGAACGTCGCGTGGTTGCGCATGATGCTCTGCCGCCCCGAGAGCTGCTCGGGCGGCGGGCGCATCGCCGCGGTGTACGTGGCGATCACCGCATCGAGCTCAGCGGTGAACTCCTTGGCACCGGCGCGTCGCAGTTCGATCACTCGTCGCACACTAGCAGGACCACGAAGAGGCACGACCGAACCCGACCATAGTGTGCTTCGGGGCGCTAACCCGGCGTTTCGGGTGGCTCGCCGGCGAAGATCCGGACGGTCCCGCGCCATGCGATCCGGCGTTCGCCCCCGCCGCCCGCTATTCGACGTCGGTGGGCGTCCCGCCCGTGATGCGCACGAGTTCGTCGAACGTCGTCGGGAAGACCGTGTGCGGATGGCCCGCAGCGGCCCACACCACCTCGTGCTTGCCCAGCCAGGTGTCGACCAGCGTACGGATCGGCGCCGGATGCCCGACCGGGGCCACACCGCCGATCGTCTGCCCCGTCGCGGCCTTCACGAAATCGGGGGCGGCCCTCTTCACCTTCGACACCCCCACCAGGCCGGCGACCAGGGCCGTGTCGACCCGGTGGGCGCCGCTGGTGAGCACCAGCAGCGGCTCGCCGTCCGCGTCGAAGATCAGGCTGTTGGCGATCGCCCCGACCTCGCAGCCGAGCCGGGCGGCCGCCGCCGCGGCCGTCGGGATGGCGTCATCGAACACGACCACCTCGCCGGTGGCCCCGGACGCGCGCAGGACCGCGGTCACCTTCAGCACGGTCGGACGCAACTTTTCTGGCACCCGGACACTCTAAACAGATTGACCGGCATCAGCCATTGATTACATCTCCGTGACGCCACGCGGCCGGAGATGATCGTTGCGCTAGTGTCCGTTGGTCCGAACATGATGTTGTCGAGAGGAAGTTCTGACATGGGGGTTGGAAGGCGGCTCGCCGCCGCGGCGGTGATGACCGCGGGAGCCGTGCTCGTCTCGGGGCTCGTCTCGGGCCACGCGGCGGGAATCCACCGGAGCGGCCAGGCTGGGGGAGCCGGGGCCACGAGCGCGGCGGTCGCGATCCACACGACGCCGGTCAGTGCGCGGACGGCGGTCACGCCCTTCGTGGCGCCGCACGTCAGCCTGAAGATCGGCGCCAAGGGCGCCGCGGTGAAGCAGCTTCAGACCAGGCTGCTCGAACTCGGCTACGCGCCGGGCAAGATCGACTCGCGCTACGGCGGGACCACACAGACCGCCGTGTGGGCGTTCCAGAAGGTCCAGGGGCTCTCCCCGACGAGCACCGTCAGCGCGCGCACGTGGCGGGCGCTGGAGAACCCGAAGGCGCCCCAGGTCCTGGTCCCGAACGGCAAGCCCGACCGGGTCGAGGTCAACCTGACCAAGCAGATCGCCGTGCTGTACCGGGCGGGGCAGGTGAAGCTGATCACCCACATCTCCTCGGGCAGCGGCATCCCCTACTGCGAGACGGCCACCTGGCAGGGCAAGGTCCAGCGGTTCTGCGGTGACGCGCGCACGCCGACCGGCGACTTCAAGACCACCTGGCGGCGGTCGGGCTGGCACAGGTCCTACCTCGGGCAGCTCTACAACCCGATCTTCTTCAACGGGGGGATCGCCCTGCACGGCGCGCTGTCGGTCCCGCTCGCGCCCGCCTCGCACGGGTGCGTCCGGCTTCCGATGCACGTCGCCGAGGCCCTGCCGTCCCTGCTCGGCACCGGCGTCCCGGTGCACGTCCGGGGCAAGTTCCCGCGCTGACCCACCGCACGACCGCACGACCGAAGGGCCGCGAGCCGACGCTCGCGGCCCTTTTCGTGTCCCGTGACCCGTTCGTATGGTCGAACCTTTGTTCGTGTGATGCTTGACATCGCAGGTCATCGAATTTATGTTCGACATGGTGGGGGCAGGACTCGCGGCCTGCCCCCACTACCCGGCGGGTGAGCGTCGTGCGCGCCCGCCGCGCGAAGCACTGGCCGGACGGGGAGAGGGGAAGCTCCTCGTCCGGCCGCGGGTGGCCGGCACGCCGGGACCCGTCCTCCGAACCCCGCACGACATCCCGACGACATCCCGACGACGAACCCGAGACCCGCTGACCGAGAACAACCGAATACCTCTGGAGCGACAGGCGGCCGAGGCGGGGCGCGATCTCCGTGGCCGCCCCGGCGTCAGGCCGTCGGCGGGGCCGAGAGAGCGAGGGAGACGAGCCCGCCGGAGTGACCATGGGACCGCAGGCCATCGGAATTGTCGGTGGCGTCTGCGACGGTGTTATCACCGGCGGTCACCGCCGGGGCCACGACCCAAGGAGGGTGGCATGACTCGACAGCCCGGAGAAGGTCCCCGGGTCTCCCAGACCGTCCGCGCGCATCTCGCCGACGCGCACGCGTGCCTGGCCGACGCCGCGGCCACACGAACCCCGGCCGAGCGTTACGTCTCGGCGCACCTCGCGGCGCTGCGTGCGGCGGCCGCCATTCTCGCGGCGCTCCCGAGGCCCATGGACGGGCGCAGGAGGCGGTTGCGCAGCGCGTGGGAGCTGTTACCCGAGGCCGAGCCGAAGCTCACGCAGTGGGCGGCCTACTTCGCCGAGAGCGCGCGCAAGCGGGCGATGGCCGAGGCCGGCATGGTGCGCGTGGTGTCGGCGCTGGACGCCGACGAGCTGATCGGCGAGGCCCGCACGTTCGTCGCCCTCGTCGAGGACATCCTCGGCGTCCCCGGCCAGTCGGCCCTCCCGGTGAACTCGCCCCTGGCGGGGTAGGGCCGTCACGGGGTGGCGGCGGGTGCGGGGATCGCCCCGGGATCCCCGGTCCGCACGTCGGTGGGAGAGGTGCTGGAGGAACGGCTCGCGGTTCTCCCCGGTCGGCGCGGGGAACCGTGACGAGCGCGACCGCTCGCGCGACGAGAGGGACGCCTCTGGGGAACGGCTCTCGCGGCGAGAAGAACGGCGCTCAGAGGAGCGGAGCGGCGCTCAGAACGATTCGACGGCGCGGCGCGCCTCGGCGTCGAGCACTCCCCAGTTGATGAGCTCTTCGGTCAGCTCGGTGGGCGACTTGTCGTAGATGACCGCGAGAGAACGAAGGTCCTCCTGGCGGATCGACAGCACCTTGCCGTTGTAGTCGCCACGCTGGCTCTGAATCGTGGCCGCGTAACGGGCAAGGGCCCCGGCCTTCTCCTTGGGAAGCTGGGCGAGCCGCTCCAGGTCGATCACCAGTTTCGGTGTCGGGCCAAGCGGCGCGGGAGCGGAGCCCCCGGGAAGCAGCTCGGAGACCGGAACCCCATAGAAGTCGGCCAGCTCCGCGAGCTTCTGAACGGTTACAGCACGGTCGCCGCGCTCGTAGGAGCCGACGACGACGGCTTTCCACCTGCCGCGCGACTTCTCTTCGACCCCGTGCAGTGATAGACCCTGCTGGGTGCGGATGGCGCGGAGTCGCGCGCCCAGCGACTTGGCGTAGTCAGACGGCATTGGTTGGCCCCCGGCTTTCTATGAACGTTCTCACTTATTGTGCGCCTAGCGACGAATGCGGCGGCGCTCGGGTCTAGGACCCGGGGCAGGCACCATCGGTGACCGGAGCGTCGCGGTTTACCCGAGTACGTCGCGAGGTGTGGTTACGGACAGTGACGGTAAAGGTGTGGACGTGATTGGTCAAGCTGATTGGAAAAAAGATGCCGAATCCTGTCCGGTCGAGTGCTGATCTGGGCGGTCACAATCGCCGCTCCCGTTCCTCGTGTCTTGGCGCCTTTTCCTTCCCGGAGCGCCCGTGCCCCGCGCGCCGCGCGGTCCCGCGTGACGGGCAGGGCCTCCCGCCGCGTGCGCGGGGCCGGGCCCCGCACACCGTGGCGGCGACGTCGCCCCAGGTCAGCGGAAGGGTATCCGCCCAGGTCGGGAAGGGCGAACCGGTTCGGGATGTTCTCGGACAGGCTGCTAACGTGAGGGCACCAGATCCTTTAAGCCCCGTCCTGTGAGGCGGGAAAGGCGGTGACCTTCATGAACGGCGCCCGAAATCAGGCGCACGACGGCGTCCGGCAGGGCCGGAACGACGTCCCGGACGACGCGCGGCACGACGACGGCCGGACCGGCCAGAATGATCAGACCGGTCAGGACGGTCAGGACGCGCGGAACGGCGACCCCCGCGACGGCGAGCGCGCGGTCCTGGAGGCCCCGGACATCAACCGGGCCCTCACCCGCATCGCGCACGAGATCCTCGAGCGCGCGAAGGGCCCCGAGAAGCTCCTCCTGCTCGGCATCCCGACCCGCGGCACCGTCCTGGCCCGCAGGCTGGCCGACCGCATCGAGCAGGTCGAGGGCCGCCCGGTCGCCTTCGGCTCCCTCGACGTCACGATGTACCGCGACGATCTGCGGCTCAGGCCGGCCCGCGCCCTCGGCCGCACCGACCTCCCCGAGGACGGCGTGGACGGCCGCATCGTCGTCCTGGTCGACGACGTCCTCTACTCCGGGCGCACGGTCCGCGCCGCGCTGGACGCGCTCAACGATCTCGGCCGCCCGACGGCGGTCCGCCTGGCGGTCCTGGTCGACCGCGGCCACCGCGAGCTGCCCATCCGCGCCGACTACGTCGGCAAGAACCTCCCCACCTCCCGGGCCGAGACGGTGCGGGTCTGCCTCGCCGAGACCGACCAGCGCGACGCCGTCCTGCTGAGGGGAGGCCAGCGATGAAGCGCCACCTGCTGTCCACGGCCGACCTCTCGCGCGAGGACGCCCTGCTGATCCTCGACACCGCCGAGCAACTGGCCCAGGTCTCCGGCCGCTCGATCAAGAAGCTGCCCACCCTGCGCGGGCGCACGGTCGTGAACCTCTTCTTCGAGGACTCGACCCGCACCCGCATCTCCTTCGAGGCCGCGGCCAAGCGCCTGTCCGCGGACGTGATCAACTTCTCGGCCAAGGGGTCGAGCGTCTCCAAGGGCGAGAGCCTGAAGGACACCGCGCTCACCCTGCAGGCGATGGGCGCCGACGCCGTGGTGATCCGCCACGGTGCGTCCGGGGCCCCGCACCGCCTGGCCACCTGGGTGGACGGCAGCGTGGTGAACGCGGGCGACGGCACCCACGAGCACCCGACGCAGGCGCTGCTGGACGCCTTCACGATGCGGCGCCGCCTCGGCGAGCTGGACGGCCGCCGGGTCACCATCGTCGGCGACGTCCTGCACAGCAGGGTGGCCCGATCCAACGTCCACCTGCTGCACACGCTCGGCGCCGAGGTCACGCTCGTCGCCCCACCGACGCTGCTGCCGGTGGCGATGGACGACTGGCCGTGCGAGATCTCCTACGACTTCGACGCGGTGCTGCCCAAGTCGGACGCGGTGATGATGCTGCGCGTGCAGCACGAGCGCATGAACGCGTCCTACTTCCCCTCCGCCCGCGAGTACAGCCGCCGCTACGGCCTGGACCCGGAGCGGATGGGCCGCATGCCCGACGGCGCGATCGTCATGCACCCGGGGCCGATGAACCGCGGCATGGAGATCGCCGCCGAGGTCGCCGACGGCGAGCGCTCCACGATCGTCGAGCAGGTCACCAACGGCGTGACCGTCCGCATGGCCGTGCTGTACCTGCTTTTGTCCGGCTCAGAGCCCGCGATCGGGGGAAACCAGTGATCTACCTTCTGAGGGGCGCCCGCGTTCTCGGGGGCGACCCGCGTGACGTGCTGCTCAGGGACGGCCTCGTCGCCGAGGTCGGCGCGCCGGGCGAGGTGGACGCCCCCGGCGCCGCCCGCGTGGACGCCGACGGCCTGATCGCGCTCCCCGGCCTGGTCGACCTGCACACCCACCTGCGCGAGCCGGGCCGCGAGGACGCCGAGACGGTGGAGTCCGGGACGGCCGCGGCGGCGCTCGGCGGGTTCACCGCCGTGCACGCGATGGCCAACACCTCGCCGGTGGCCGACACCGCGGGCGTCGTGGAGCAGGTGTGGCGGCTCGGCCAGGAGGCCGGGCACTGCGACGTGCAGCCGGTGGGAGCGGTCACCGCGGGCCTGGCGGGCAGGCAGCTCGCCGAGCTCGGCGCGATGGCCGACAGCGCGGCCCGCGTGCGGGTCTTCTCCGACGACGGCGTGTGCGTCTCGGACGCCGTGCTCATGCGCCGGGCGCTGGAGTACGTGAAGGCGTTCGACGGCGTGGTGGCCCAGCACGCGCAGGAGCCGCGTCTGACCGAGGGCGCGCAGATGAACGAGGGTGCGGTGTCGGGCCGCCTCGGCCTGACCGGCTGGCCCGCGGTCGCCGAGGAGGCGATCATCGCGCGCGACTGCCTGCTGGCCGCGCACGTCGGCTCCCGCCTGCACATCTGCCACGTGTCCACGGCCGGGTCGGTCGAGATCATCCGGTGGGCGAAGTCCAAGGGCTGGAACGTCACGGCCGAGGTCACCCCGCACCACCTGCTGCTCACCGACGCCCGCGCCGAGTCCTCGCCCGCGGGCCCGTACAACCCGATCTACAAGGTGAACCCGCCGCTTCGCACCGACGCCGACGTCCGGGCGCTGCGCGAGGCGCTCGCCGACGGCACGATCGACTGCGTGGCCACCGACCACGCGCCGCACCCGGTCGAGGACAAGGAGACCGAGTGGCCGGCGGCGGCCATGGGCATGATCGGCCTGGAGACGGCCCTGTCGGTCGTCCAGGAGGCCATGGTCGAGACGGGGCTGCTGGACTGGGCGGGTGTCGCCGACCGCATGTCGGCCCGGCCCGCGCGCATCGGCCGCCTGTCCGCGCACGGCCACCCGCTGGAGGCCGGCGCCGCCGCGAACCTCACCCTGGTGGACCCCTCCGCGCGGTCGGCCGTCGACCCGCACGGGTTCGCCTCCAAGAGCCGCAACACGCCGTACGTGGGCATGACACTGCCGGGCAGGGTCGTCGCGACCTTCCTGCGCGGCCGCCCGACCGTCTTCGAAGGGAAGCTGACGTGACGACCCGGCCCGTCCTCGTCGAAGGGAAGACCAGGTGACCCGGCAGACCCCGGCGGTCCTCGTGCTGGAGGACGGCCGCGCCTTCCACGGCGTCTCCTACGGCGCCGAGGGGGAGACCTATGGCGAGATGGTCTTCTCCACCGGTATGACCGGTTACCAGGAGACGCTGACCGACCCGTCCTACCACCGGCAGATCGTGGCGATGACCGCGCCGCACATCGGCAACACCGGCGTCAACGACGAGGACCCGGAGTCCTCGCGCGTCTGGGTCGCCGGGTACGTCGTGCGCGAGCCCGCGCGGGTCGCCTCCAACTGGCGCTCGCGCCGCTCCCTGGACGAGGAGCTGCGCCGCCAGGGCGTCGTCGGCATCGCCATGCCGGGCACCCGGGCCCTCACCCGCCACCTGCGTGAGCGCGGGGCCATGCGCGCCGGGGTCTTCACCGCCCCGTCCGCGACGGTCGAGGAGCTCGCCGGGAAGGTGCGCACCAGCCCGTCGATGGTCGGCGCCGATCTCGCCAAGGAGGTCTCCACGCCCGAGCCGTACGTCGTGCCGGCCCGCGGGCCCAAGCGGTTCACGGTCGCGGCGCTCGACCTCGGCATCAAGGCGATGACGCCCTACCGCATGGCCGAGCGCGGCTGCGAGGTGCACGTGCTGCCCGCCACCGCGACTGCGGCCGACATCCTCGCCCTCGACCCCGACGGGGTGTTCCTGTCCAACGGCCCGGGCGACCCGTCGGCCGCGGACTACGCCGTCGAGACGCTGGCGGGCGTGCTGGAGGCGCGCAGACCCGTCTTCGGCATCTGCTTCGGCAACCAGATCCTCGGCCGGGCGCTCGGCCTCGGCACCTACAAGCTGCGGTACGGCCACCGCGGGGTCAACCAGCCCGTCCAGGACCGCCGCACCGGCAAGGTGGACATCTCCGCGCACAACCACGGCTTCGCGGTGGAGGCCCCGCTGGACGGCCCGTTCGAGACGCCGTACGGCCGGGCGGAGGTCAGCCACGTGAACCTCAACGACGGCTGCGTCGAGGGGCTGCGCCTGCTCGACTACCCGGCGTTCAGCGTCCAGTACCACCCCGAGGCCGCCGCGGGCCCGCACGACGCGGCGGGCCTGTTCGACGAGTTCTGCTCCCTGATGGACGGCGGGACGGGCCTCACCACGGGCCTCGACACGGGCACGGCCGCGGGCCTGCCCGGGCGTGGACGGCACACCGGTTCTACGGCGGAGGACGGGAATGGCTAAGCGCACCGACATCTCGACGATCATGGTGATCGGCTCGGGGCCGATCGTGATCGGCCAGGCCTGCGAGTTCGACTACTCCGGCACGCAGGCGTGCCGGGTGCTGCGCGCCGAGGGCTACCGCGTGGTGCTCGTCAACAGCAACCCCGCGACCATCATGACCGACCCCGAGTTCGCCGACGCGACCTACGTCGAGCCGATCACGCCCGGCATCGTCGAGAAGATCATCGCCAAGGAGCGGCCGGACGCCCTGCTGCCCACCCTCGGCGGCCAGACCGCGCTCAACACCGCCGTCGCGCTGCACGAGGCGGGCGTGCTGGAACGGTACGGGGTCGAGCTCATCGGCGCCGACATCGCGGCGATCCAGGCCGGCGAGAACCGCGAGCTGTTCAAGGGCATCGTCGCCAAGGTCGCCGCCGAGCACGGCCTGAACGCCGAGTCCGCCCGGTCGGTGATCTGCCACACCCTGGACGAGTGCCTCGCCGCGGCGCGGGACCTGGGCTACCCGGTGGTCGTCCGGCCGAGCTTCACCATGGGCGGCGCCGGCTCGGGCTTCGCCTACGACGAGGACGACCTGCGGCGTATCGCCGGGGCCGGGCTCGACGCCTCGCCGACCACCGAGGTGCTCCTGGAGGAGTCCATCCTCGGCTGGAAGGAGTACGAGCTGGAGGTCATGCGCGACCGCGCCGACAACGTCGTCATCGTCTGCTCCATCGAGAACGTCGACCCGATGGGCGTGCACACCGGCGACAGCGTCACCGTGGCCCCGGCCATGACCCTGACCGACCGCGAGTACCAGAACATGCGCGACGTCGCGATCGCGGTGATCCGCGAGGTCGGCGTCGACACCGGCGGCTGCAACATCCAGTTCGCCGTGGACCCGCGCACCGGCCGCATGATCGTCATCGAGATGAACCCCCGGGTGTCGCGTTCCAGCGCGCTGGCCTCCAAGGCGACCGGCTTCCCGATCGCCAAGATCGCGGCCAAGCTCGCCATCGGCTACACCCTGGACGAGATCCCCAACGACATCACCCGCGAGACGCCGGCGTCCTTCGAGCCGGCGCTGGACTACGTCGTGGTCAAGGTGCCGCGGTTCGCGTTCGAGAAGTTCGCCGGGGCCGACCAGACGCTCACCACGCACATGAAGTCGGTGGGCGAGGCGATGGCCATCGGCAGGTCGTTCCCCGAAGCGCTCCAGAAGGCCCTCAGATCGCTGGAGAAGAAGGGATCGTCCTTCGGGTGGACGGGAGCCCCCGGCGACAAGGACGAGCTCCTGGCGGCCTGCCGCACCCCGCACGACGGGCGGCTGCGCACGATGCAGCAGGCCATCCGGGCCGGCGCCACCCTCGATGAGCTGTACGACGCCACGAACGTCGACCCGTGGTTCCTCGACCAGCTCTTCCTGATCGACGAGGAGGCGCGGGCCCTCGCCGAGGCCGAGCCGACCGCCGAGGCGCTGGTCCGCGCCAAACGCCACGGCTTCTCCGACGCCCAGATCGCCGAGATCCGCGGCCTGCCCGAGGCCGAGGTCAGGGCACTGCGCCACCAGCTCGGCGTGCGGCCGGTCTACAACACCGTGGACACCTGCGCCGCCGAGTTCGCCGCCAAGACGCCCTACCTGTACTCGACCTACGACGAGGAGACCGAGGTCCCGTACGGCGACCGGCTCAAGGTCATCATCCTCGGCAGCGGGCCGAACCGCATCGGCCAGGGCATCGAGTTCGACTACGCCTGCGTGCACGCCTCGTTCGAACTGTCGGCCGCCGGGTACGAGACCGTGATGGTCAACTGCAACCCCGAGACGGTCTCGACCGACTACGACACCTCCGACCGGCTCTACTTCGAGCCGCTCACGCTGGAGGACGTCCTGGAGGTCGTGCACGCGGAGCGGGAGACCGGCCCGGTCGCCGGGGTCATCGTCCAGCTCGGCGGGCAGACGCCGCTCGGCCTGGCCCAGGCGCTGAAGGACGCCGGGGTGCCCGTCGTCGGCACCGGCCCCGAGGCCATCCACCTGGCCGAGGAGCGCGGCGCGTTCGGCCGCGTGCTCGCCGAGGCCGGGCTCCCTGCCCCCCGGCACGGCACCGCCGTGACCGTCGAGGAGGCCCGGGCCATCGCCGCCGAGATCGGCTACCCGGTGCTCGTGCGCCCGTCCTACGTCCTCGGCGGCGCCGGCATGGCGATCGTCTACGACGAGGACACGCTCAGCGCGTACATGGCGCGGGCCGGCGCGGCGAGCGACCACCCCGTCCTCGTCGACAAGTTCCTGGACGAGGCCATCGAGATCGACGTGGACGCGCTCTTCGACGGCGAGGAGCTGTACCTCGGCGGCGTGATGGAGCACATCGAGGAGGCCGGCATCCACTCCGGCGACTCGGCGTGCGCGCTGCCGCCGATCACGCTCGGCGGGTTCGACATCAAGCGCATCCGCGCCGCGACCGAGGCCATCGCCCGCGGCGTGGGCGTGCGCGGGCTCCTGAACGTCCAGTACGCCCTGTCGGCGAACATCCTGTACGTCCTGGAGGCCAACCCCCGCGCGAGCCGCACGGTGCCGTTCGTGTCCAAGGCGACGGCAGTGCCGCTGGCCAAGGCCGCCGCCCGGGTGATGATGGGCGCCACGATCGCCGGGCTGCGCGAGGAGGGCATGCTGCCGAGCGAGGGCGACGGCGGCACGATGCCCCTGGACGCCCCCATCGCGGTCAAGGAGGCCGTCCTGCCGTTCAACCGGTTCCGGGGCGTGGACATCGTCCTCGGGCCCGAGATGCGGTCCACGGGCGAGGTCATGGGCATCGACGAGGTCTTCGGCACCGCCTACGCCAAGTCGCAGTCCGCGGCGTACGGCTCGCTGCCCACCAAGGGGCGGGCGTTCGTCTCGGTGGCCAACCGCGACAAGCGCGCGATGATCTTCCCGGTGAAGGCCCTGGCCGACCTCGGCTTCGAGATCCTCGCCACGGAGGGGACCGCCGAGGTGCTGCGCAGGAACGGCGTCCATGCCAAGATCGTGCGAAAGCAGAGCGACGGTCCCGGCACGGACGGTGAGCCGACGATCGTCACGCGCATCCTGGACGGCGAGGTGGACCTCATCGTGAACACCCCCTTCGGCAGTCCGGGGCAGTCGGGGCCGCGCCTCGACGGCTACGAGATCCGCACCGCGGCCGTCCTGAGGGACATCCCGTGCGTCACCACCGTGCAGGGCCTCGCGGCGGCCGTGCAGGGCATCCAGGCGGTCGCCGCGGGCTCCGTGGGCGTACGGTCGCTCCAGGAGCACGCAACGAGGCTGAGGGGCTGACCCCGCGGCGGGAGGTGGTGGAGACGGCCGGAACTCCGGTGCAGGTGACGGGCACGGTGCTCACGACGCGTCGCGTCGACGCCTACCACGCGCTGACCGTGGTGGCGCCGGGCATCGCCGAGCGCTTCCGTCCCGGGCACTTCGTCTCCGTGGCCGTCGGCGGGCCGCACACCTCCATGCCGTCGCGCCGCGCCTTCTCGGTGCACGACGTCAAGCCCGACTACGGCGGCACGGTGGAGCTGGTCTTCGACGTGCGCGGCCGGGGCACCGCGTGGCTGGCCGAGCGCAAGGCCAGGGACACCCTGGACCTGGTGGGCCCGCTCGGCCGCCCGTTCCCCGTGCCGCGCGACCCGTGCACGTGCGTGCTGGTCGGCGGCGAGTACGGGTCGGCGTCCCTGTTCCCCCTGGCCGACACGCTGCAGCAGCGGGGCTGCCGGGTCGACTTCGTGCTCGGGGCCGCCTCCGCCGACCGCGTGTTCGGCGCGCTGCGGGCCCGCCGCATGGGGGAGACGACCACCCTCACCACCGAGGACGGCTCGCTCGGCCTGCGCGGCCGCGTCACCGACGCCCTGCCCTCGGTGATCGCCGACGCGCGGGCCGACGTGGTGTACGCGTGCGGCCCGATGCCGATGCTGCGCGGCGTCACCGCCGTGGCGGTCGAGTTCGACATCCCCGTGCAGGTGTCGGTCGAGGAGTCGATGGCCTGCGGGTACGGCGTCTGCATGACGTGCGTGCTGCCGGTCATCGACGACGACGGCGTGACCCGCATGGCGCGCTCCTGCGTGGAGGGGCCGGTCTTCCGCGGCGAGCGGGTGCGGTTCGACGACATCGGGACGATCCCGTTCGACGCCCTGGGCGCGCCCGGGGGACGAGCACAGGAAGGGGGTGCTCACACCCGAAATGTCAGTTGACATGCGGACGTACCTCGCGCACGTCGAACTGGCCAACCCGATCACCACGGCCGCCGGGTGCGCCGCCTCCGGTGCCGAGCTCTCCCAGTTCTTCGACCTCGCCCGCCTGGGCGCGGTCGTCACCCGCTCGATCACCATGGCCCCCCGCGCGGGCCGGCCGACCCCCCGCATGGCCGAGACGCCCTCGGGCATGCTCAACGCCGTCGGCCTGCAGGGCCCCGGCGTGGAGGTGTTCCTGGAACGCGAGCTGCCGTGGCTGGTCGAGCGGGGCGCCAGGGCCGTGGTCTCGGTCGCGGGCGGCAGCGTGGCCGAGTACGTCGCCCTGGCCCGGCGGTTGTCGGACGCGCCCGGCGTCGCGGCGGTCGAGGTCAACCTGTCCTGCCCGAACGTCGAGGACCTCGGCCGGGTGTTCGCCCGCGACCCCGCGGCCTCCGCCGAGGTGATCTCCTCGGTGCGCGCGACGATGCGGTACGACGTCCCGGTGGTCGCCAAGCTGGCCCCCGACGTCGGCGACATCGTCGCGGTGGCCCGCGCGTGCGTCGACGGCGGCGCCGACGCCCTCGCCATGATCAACACACCGCTCGGCATGAGCATCGACGTCGACAGCATGCGCCCGTCGCTCGCCGCCGGCACCGGCGGGCTGTCCGGGCCCGCGATCCGGCCGCTCGCGGTGCGCTGCCTGTGGCAGGTGCACGCCGCGATGCCCGGCGTGCCCATCGTCGGCATGGGCGGCGTCATGACCGGCCGCGACGCGCTGGAGATGATCCTCGCGGGCGCCTGCGTCGTCTCCGTCGGCACCGCCCTCTTCCACGACCCCTACGCCTGCCTGCGCATCCTGCGGGAGCTCGAGGACCTGCTCAAGGAGCGTGGCTTCGAGCGGCTCGCCGACGCGGTGGGGCTGGCCCATCGTCCGCCCGGGGCGGGACCCCGGCACCGTATCGACCTCGAGGAGAGCTCTCTGTGACGTCCGCACCCATCGCCGTCGCCCTGGACGCACCCGACCTGGAGACGGCGGCCCGCTGGGCGGCCGCGGTCACTCCGCACGTGAGCACCGTGAAGGTCGGCCTCGAACTCTACCTCCGTTACGGCCCCGACGTGATCGCCTCGGTGCGAGGCGCCACGGGCGTCCAGGTCTTCCTCGACCTGAAGCTGCACGACATCCCGAACACCGTGGCCGGAGCCGCGCGCGCCGTCGCGCGTCTCAGGCCGGCCATCCTCACCGTGCACGCCGCGGGCGGGCGCACGATGATCCAGGCGGCGGTCGAGCACGCCCCGAACACGCGCATCGCCGCCGTCACGGCCCTGACGTCGCTCTCAGAGGCCGATCTGGAGCGTATCGGAGTCAGGGGACCCGCGAGCGACGCCGTGCGCCGTCTGGCCGTCGAGGCCGTGGGCGCGGGCGCCCAGGCCCTGGTCTGCTCGCCCCGCGAGGTCGCCGCGGTGCGGGCGGAGGTCGGGCCCGGCGTCATGCTCATCACACCCGGGGTGCGGCCCGCCGGTTCCGACACCCAGGATCAGGCAAGAGTAGCGACTCCCGAGCAGGCCCTCGCCGACGGGGCCGACCTTCTCGTCATCGGGCGCCCCATCACCGGGGCCGCCGACCCCGGGGCCGCCGCCGCGCGCATCGCCGGCGCTCTTCGCCGCGTGCTCCCCGCCTGACCGGAGGGGGGCTCCGCACGCGCGTCCGAGGGCTGCTCCGGGTGGTTCGCGAAGGCCGCCAGGACTAGCCCTCGCGGGTGCGCGCCGTCCGGGAGTGACTAGCCCGTAAGGGGCCTGCACAGGCGGGTTTTGTCGACGGAATGCGATTCTCCGAACACGAAGAGTGATGAAATCAATTTTGTGGGGGGAGAAACTGGGCTTGACGTTGCTTGAAGGCCCAAGACCAGCTAGTTTCCCCTCCCGTCCGAGTACATCGACAGAAATTCGAGGTGACCCGGCGTGGCTCTTCCTCCCCTGACCCCCGAGCAGCGCGCCGCAGCCCTGGAGAAGGCTGCCAAAGCCCGCAAAGAGCGTGCCGAGGTCAAGAACCGGCTGAAGCACGGCGCGGTTTCTCTGGCTGAGGTGCTGAAGGATGGTCAGACCGACGACGTCATCGGCAAGATGAAGGTGTCGGCACTTTTGGAGTCGCTCCCCGGCGTGGGCAAGGTCCGCGCCAAGCAGCTCATGGAGCGGCTCGGTATCGCCGAGTCCCGCCGCGTGCGGGGTCTCGGCGCCAACCAGCGGGCCGCTCTGGAGCGTGAGTTCGGCGGCGCCGAGAGCTGATTCTCGGTTAGCTGGAGCAAGATCTACGGGGGGTGTGGAGTGACCGGTACGTCCTGGCCCGAAGAGGGCGGCGCCCATGAGGCGCCCGTTTTCGGGGGGTTCGGGGCGCGTGGCGGTGATTCCATGCCTTCATCCGGGAGTCCGGAGGCGGCGCACGTCTCCTCCGGACCGACGGGCAATCGCCTGACGGTCCTGTCCGGGCCGTCCGGCGTGGGCAAGTCCACGGTCGTCGCCGAGCTTCGGCGGTCCCACCCCGAGGTGTGGCTGTCGGTCTCGGTGACCACCCGGGCCCCCCGTCCCGGTGAGACGCACGGAGTCGAGTACTACTTCGTCTCCGGCGAAGAGTTCGACCGCCTGGTCGCCGCGGGCGAGCTCCTCGAATGGGCGGAGTTCGCCGGGAACCGCTACGGGACGCCCCGCGCGCCCGTGGAGCGCAAGCTCGCCGACGGGGTCCCCACGCTGCTGGAGATCGACCTCCAGGGCGCCCGTCAGGTGCGCGAGACCATGCCCGAGGCGCTTCTGGTCTTCCTGGCCCCGCCGAGCTGGGAGGAACTGGAGAGCCGCCTGCGTGGTCGCGGCACCGAGCCCGAGGACGTCATCGAGCGCCGTCTGGCCGCGGGTCGCGTCGAGCTCGCCGCCGAGAAGGAATTCGACCTCACGCTGGTCAACACGGCGGTCGGCGAGGTATGCGTCCGGCTGATAGCCTTGATGAAGTGAAGATCGGCCACCCACGCGCGTCTCGCGCGCTCTTCGCGCTTGCTATCCTTCGAGGCTGAGCCGATTCTTCGCTCGATCCGACATCCGACTGAGAGGCCGACGACGTGGCAGGCACTGCCCCGGTTGCCGAAGGCATCACCAACCCGCCGATCGACCAGCTGCTTGAGGTCGTCGACAGCAAGTACAGCCTGGTCATCATGGGCGCGAAGCGGGCGCGCCAGATCAACGCCTACTACTCCCAGCTCGGCGAGGGCCTTCTGGAGTACGTCGGGCCGCTCGTCGAGACCCACGCCCAGGAGAAGCCCCTCTCCATCGCGCTGCGCGAGGTCTCCGAGGGGCTGCTGACGTCCGAGGCCATCGAGGGCTGACGCGACCGCCGTCCGCGCGCCACGTGATGAACATCGAGGCCTCCGCCGGGCCCAGGGTCGTCCTCGGGGTCGGCGCGGGCATCGCGGCGTACAAGGCGTGTGAGCTGCTGCGGCTGTTCACCGAGTCCGGCCACGATGTCCGCGTCGTCCCCACGCGCGACGCGCTGCGCTTCGTCGGCGAGCCGACCTGGGCGGCCCTGTCCGGCAATCCCGTGACCAGCGAGGTCTGGGAGTCCGTGCACGAGGTGCCCCACGTCCGCATCGGCCAGTCCGCCGATCTGGTCGTCGTCGCCCCGGCCACCGCCGACATCATGGCCAAGGCCGCGCACGGCCTCGCCGGCGACCTTCTCACCAACACGCTGCTGACCGCGCGCTGCCCGGTGGTGTTCGCCCCGGCGATGCACACCGAGATGTGGGAGCACCCCGCCACGCGCGCGAACGTCGCCACCCTGCGCGAGCGCGGCTGCCTGGTCATCGACCCCGCCGTGGGCCGCCTCACCGGCGCCGACACCGGCCGCGGGAGGCTGCCCGACCCCGTCCAGATCTTCGAGGTCTGCCGCCGCGTCCTGCGCGGGCGCGCGCTCGACCTCGCCGGCCGCCGCGTGGTGGTGTCGGCGGGCGGCACCCGCGAGGCGATCGACCCGGTCCGGTTCATCGGCAACCGTTCGTCCGGGCTCCAGGGGTACGCGCTGGCGCGCACGGCGGTGGCGCGGGGCGCCGATGTCACGCTCGTCGCCGCCAACGTCGCCCTGCCCGACCCCGCGGGGGCCACGGTGGTGCGGGTGGAGTCGGCGCTGGACCTGCGGACGGCGATGCTTTCGGCCGCCGAGTCCGCCGACGCGGTGGTCATGGCGGCGGCGGTGGCCGACTTCCGGCCCGCGGCGCGGAGCGACTCGAAGATCAAGAAGACGTCCGCCGAGCCTGACCCCATTCATCTCACGAAAAATCCGGACATTCTCGCGGAGTTGTGCGACCGGCGCCGTGAGGGGCACAAGCCCTCGCCCGCCGTGATCGCCGGGTTCGCCGCCGAGACCGACGACGTCCTCGCCAACGGCCAGGCCAAGCTCGCCCGCAAGGGGTGCGACCTGCTCGTCGTCAACCAGGTGGGGCGGGACCTCGCCTTCGGCACGCCCGACAACGCCGCCGTGGTCCTGGTCGCGGGCGGCGACCCCGTCGAGGTGCCGCGCGGTCCCAAGGAGGACCTCGCCGACGTCGTCTGGGATCTGGTGGCCGCCCGCCTCGCCTGACGCGGGGCCGCCGGTGGCGGTTGGCAGTCGCTGGTGGCGGCTGCCGGTGATGGCTGGTGGTGGCGATTTAACGATGTACGTCCCATTGTGACCCCATCGTGCCTGGTGACGCCTTGATGGTGGTCGCTTTCCGGCGGATACTCCAGGTGGACGCTGGAGGAGAGGGCCACATCATGCCGGTCACCGCCGCCGTCAGAGAGCGCTGCCGATCCCTGTTGCCCCCGGGTGAGGAACTGCACTACGTCTTCCCCGTGACCCTCGTCGGGTCGGGAGGCGTGGGCAACTACATCGTCGTCGTGACCGGCCTGTCGGTGACGGTACTGGCCACGAAGGTCTTCAGTCGCAACGAGCCGGCCGTGGTGTGGGCGAGATACCCGCGCAGAACGCGGCTCGGTCCGGTGCGGCCCGGTGACGGGCCGACGATACGGTTGGGTGATACCGTCTTCGAGGTCGACGACGAATACGTCGCCGTCGTCGGGGCGGCGGACACCGAGGCGTTCTCCCCGGGCGATCTGCCGAAGGATCCACTTCCCGATCTTTAGGCGCGCGCGCCACGAGGCGAGACGCTTGCGCGGCGGTGCACCTCATCGGGCTACACTCGGCGCAGCGCCTTGGCCGCCCAACGCCAAAGCCCACGACGTCAGCAGCCGCTGCATGAGGAGCCACTGAGTTGACCCGCCGCCTGTTCACTTCCGAGTCGGTCACAGAAGGCCACCCGGACAAGATCGCCGACCAGATCAGTGACGCCGTTCTCGATGCCATGCTCAAGGACGACCCGAAGAGCCGCGTCGCGGTCGAGACGCTGATCACCACCGGTCAGGTGCACGTCGCCGGTGAGGTCACCACCGAGACCTACGTCGACATCCCCGGTGTCATCCGCGAGAAGATCCTGGAGATCGGGTACGACGCGTCGCACAAGGGCTTCGACGGCGCCTCATGCGGTGTGTCGGTGTCCATCGGGGCGCAGTCCCCCGACATCGCCCAGGGCGTGGACGACGCTTATGAGATCCGTGAGGGCGAGGGCGCCGACGAGCTGGACCGGCAGGGCGCAGGTGACCAGGGCTTGATGTTCGGTTATGCCTGCCGGGAGACTCCGGAGCTGATGCCGCTGCCGATCACGCTGGCGCACCGCATGGCGCGGCGGCTGTCGGAGGTGCGCAAGAACGGCACGGTGCCCTACCTGCGTCCCGACGGCAAGACCCAGGTGACGATCGAGTACGACGGCGACCGTCCGGTCCGGCTGGACACCGTGGTCGTCTCCACCCAGCACGCCCCCGAGATCGACCTGAAGGAGATGCTGGCTCCCGACATCAAGGAGCACGTGGTCGACCCCGTCCTGGCCGAGCTGGAGATCGACACCGAGGGGTACCGGCTGCTGGTGAACCCGACCGGCCGGTTCGAGATCGGTGGGCCGATGGGTGACGCGGGCCTGACCGGGCGGAAGATCATCGTGGACACCTATGGCGGCATGGCCCGTCACGGTGGCGGGGCGTTCTCGGGTAAGGACCCCTCCAAGGTGGACCGTTCGGCGGCGTACGCGATGCGCTGGGTGGCCAAGAACGTGGTGGCGGCGGGGCTGGCCGACCGGGCCGAGGTCCAGGTGGCCTACGCGATCGGCAAGGCGCAGCCGGTGGGTGTGTTCGTGGAGACGTTCGGCACCGAGACGGTCGAGGTGTCGCGCATCCAGGAGGCGATCACGCGGGTGTTCGACCTGCGCCCGGCCGCGATCATCCGTGACCTTGACCTGCTTCGCCCGATCTACTCCCAGACCGCCGCCTACGGCCACTTCGGCCGTGAGGAGCCCAATTTCTCCTGGGAGCGCACCGACCGCGCCGAAGAACTCCGCCAGGCCCTCGGCCTCTGACCCACCCGGAAAGGGTTGCGGCCCCAACCGGGCCGCAACCCTCTCGGCAACGTGTCAGAGGGCGTGTCAGAGGTCCGGTCCAACCCTCCGTGACGCCTCAGAGGTCCGGTCGCCGCCCCAGCTCGATGACCTGGCGGAACGCAGCGCCCACATCGAGGGCCGGAACGCCCGAGCGGTCAACGGTCTGGGCTGACGGCCGCCCTCCGCACGGTCGCGGACGGTGGTGATGTCACCGGCCTGGCGGCACTCGAGATCCGCTTTACCCTGCGGCCGCGTCACGACCCGATGGTCGGGTCACAACCTGCCGAGGGCCTTGGCCAGCGCGGTCGCGGTGGAGGCGATCACCTTTTCATCGTGCGGCGTGTTGTCGAGGTTGCGGTTGCTGAACACCGCCAGGATGATCGGCGCCTTCGATCCGGGTGTCCAGACGATCGCCAAGTCGTTGGCGGTGCCGTAGTTGCTCGCGCCGCCGGTGCCGGTCTTGTCGCCGACCGTCCAGTTCTTGGGCAGTCCCGCCCGGATCCGGTTGGCGCCGGTGAGGCTGGCCTTCAGCCAGCCGACCAGCCGCGCTCGGTCGCTGGTGTGGAGGGTCTTACCGGTGGTGAGCTCGGTGAAGGTCTGAGCGACCGCCGCAGGGGTGGTGGTGTCCCGCTCTTCACCGGGCTTCCACTCGGTCAGCCCGGGTTCCGGTCGGTCCAGGCGACTGGTCCGATCACCGGTGGCGCGGAAGAACTCGGTCAGCCCGCGGGGCCCGCCGATCTGCTTCAGCAGCGTATTGCCCGCGAAGCCGTCGGATTTGGTGATCGCGGCGCGGCACAGCTGTGCGGGGGTCATGCCGGTGTCGGTGTATTCGGTGGTCTCCGGGGAGTTCGCGGTCAGCTCGGCCATCTCGGCGGGCTTCCAGCGAACCACCTTGTCCATCAGCCCGGGGTCGCTGGTGCGTGCTTTGTGCAGCACCGCCGCGCACGCGAACACCTTGAACATGGAGTTGAACGGGAAGCGCTCGCCGGCCCGGTAGCCGACCGTTCTCCCGGTCCCCAGGTCGATGCCCACCGCGCCGATACGCCCGTTGTAGGACTTCTCGAGTTCCCGCAGCGTCTTGTTCAGGTCGGAGCCGGAGGGGGCGTTGTTCCCCGTCCGGGCCGCGACGCCGGAGGTGATCGTCTGGCCGGTGACGGCAGCCGCCGTAGAGGCGGGGCCGCCCAGCAGCGCCGAAGCGGTCAAGGTCGCGATCCCTAGTCGCAATCGGAGATGTCGTGTCATGCCATAGAGAAGATCAGCAACTATCGAGGGATGTCCACCATTGAGATGGATCACTCCGTCATATCGATGGTCAACTCTCGCCGACGCGGCGCCTGAGACCACACGCTCGTAGACGGCCAAGGAGGCCGCCTCCACCGCCGGACGGTGCCGTCTCCGCCACTGGACGGTGGCGCCTCCACCCTCCCATCGCTTTGGTGGCCTGGCTTGCGGGGTGCCTCGGAGTGGATGCCGCCGGAGTGTGTGGGGGGTGCTGGGCGTAGGGTTTGCTGCTCGTGGGTTGGTGGCGGTGGCTCGTCGCACGGGCGGTTGAGGGGGCCTGGAGGGCGTTCTTCCGGGGAACTCGGGTGGTTCGGCGCGGGGGTGCGTAGGCTTCCGGTGGCCGGAGGCGGGCTGTCCGGCGGCGTGCTGACCAGGCGATAGTGTGTTCGATATGAGGTCCCGTCGCTCGTCCGATCCAGGTCCGCGGCCGGGCGGCGAGGGGCGTGACGAGGTCGTCGAGGGCCGGGCGGACGGTGGCGGTCCGGCGGGGCGAAGGGATGTTCGGAGCCAGGTGAGCACGGGGGTGCGGGTCACGGGAGACGCCGGCGAAGAGACGCGCGTGGCCGCCGAGGACGTCGGGGCCCTGCTTCCCCTGGCGGCCGTCGGAGGTCAGGCCGCGGACGTGGCCGGAGCCGGGAGCACCGCCGCCAAGGGGGCGCCGGTGCCCGCCGCGGAGCTTCCGGTCGCCCGTGTCCTGGTGGACACGCCGCTGGCGCACCTTGATCGCCCATTCGACTACCTCGTCCCCGAGGCGATGGCGGAGGACGCGGTGCCGGGCTGCCGGGTGCGGATCCGCTTCGCCGGCAAGCTGGTCGACGGTTTCGTGCTGGAGCGCGCCGCGAGCACCGAGCACGAGGGCAGGCTCACGCCCCTGGAACGCGTGGTGTCCCCGGAGCCGGTGCTCACCCCGCAGATCGCCGCCCTCTGCCGCGCCGTGGCCGATCGCTACGCGGGCACCATGGCCGATGTCCTGCGCCTGGCCATCCCCCCGCGCCACGCCAAGGCGGAAGCCGAGCGTGCCGCCCCCGGGCCCACGCCACCGGCGCGACGAGCAGAGTCGCGAAGCGCGGCCGCCGCTGCGGTGGAGCGAGGCGTGCCAGGGGGCTCGGTCGCGGGTTCGCAGGGACAGGCTGAGACGGAGGCCACGCCTGAAGGCTCCGCAGAGGAGGCTGAGTCGCGGAGCGTGGCAGGTCCGGGAGGCGTCGCCGGTTCCGGAGAAGCCGGTGAGCCGGGGGGTGTGGTCGCGGGCTCGGGTGGGGGAGTTGGAGAACAAGACGACGGGAGTCGCGCCGCCGGCGTGACAGATGGGCTGCCGGGGTTGTGGGCGGAGTATCCGGCCGGGCCCGCGTTCATCTCCGCGCTGGCCGAGGGGAAGGCTCCCCGGGCCATCTGGAATGCTCTGCCGGGCATCCGGGAGCACGGCGCACCCACGTGGCCGGAGGGCATCGCGCTGGCCGTGCTGGCCGCTGTGCGCGGGGGCAGGGGTGCGCTGGTCGTCGTGCCGGACGGCAAGGACGTCACGCTGGTGGACGCGGCCCTGCGCCGGGTGCTCGGCGAGGGAACGCACGTCGCGCTCACCGCGGGCCTCGGCCCCGCCGAACGGTACCGGCGGTGGCTGAAGGTCCTGCGCGGCGAGGTGCGCGTGGTCGTGGGCACCCGCGCCGCGACGTTCGCGCCCGTCCACGACCTCGGCCTCGCGGTGATCTGGGACGACGGTGACGACCTGCACGCCGAGCGTCTCGCCCCCTACCCGCACACGCGGGAGGTCCTCGCCCTGCGGGCGCACCAGACCGGCGCGGCCATGCTGGTCGCGGGCCATGCCCGTACGGCCGAGGCGACGCGGCTCGTCGCGACGGGCTGGGCGCATCCGATCGGCCCGGCCAGGGAGACCGTGCGGGCGTTCGCGCCGAGGGTGCGCCCGGCCGGTGACGACGTCGAACTCGCCAGGGATCCGGCGGCGCGCGCCGCCCGCCTGCCCAGCATCGCGTGGGCGGCCCTCAGGCACGGTTTGGAGCACGGGCCGGTGCTGATCCAGGTGCCGCGTCGCGGCTACCTGCCCGCGCTGGCCTGCCAGGTGTGCCGCACCCCGGCGCGGTGCACCCAGTCGCCGCCGCTCGCGGGCCCCCCGGCCCCGGTACCGGGCGCCCCAGGCCGACGTCGCCGTACGGAGGCCGCCGCCCGTTCATCTGCCACTGGTTCGTCCGCCGCCGATCCCGCCGTCCGTCCCCCGATGGCCGGTCCCGGGGATCGTCCTTCCGTGGCCGGTCGGGCCGCCCGTACGGCCCCCGTCGGCCGCGCTGAATCCGCCGGTCCTGAGGCGCGCCGATACGAGGCCGACGCCGACGCGCTCGGGCGCATCGGAGGACCGGCGCGCCCGGGTGCGCCTTACGGGGGCGCGGCATATCACGGAGGCGGAGGTCTCTCCGAAGCGTCCCGGGGTGGAGTGTTTCCGGGGGCGCGTTCGCCGGGAGTGGCCGGTGAGGAAGGCGGGAGGTCGCCGTCCTCGGGCCGGTGGACGACGCCCACGCTGTCCATGGAGCCGCCCATGCCGCCCGTCGAGCCGCCGGCGCTGCCCGTTGGACCGGCCGCGCTTTCCATGGAGCCGCTCATGCCGCCCGTGGAGCCGTCGGCGAGGCCCGGGGGGTCGGCCGCGTCGCCTGTGGAGTCGGCTCGCGGGGGCGAGGGCTCCGGGGATGACGGCCGGGGTGGTGGTTCTCATGAGGGGTTGTGGGCGCAGGCGCCGCTGTGCGGGGGGCCGCTGGCGTTGCGCAGCGGGCATGCCGCCCCCTACTGCCGCTGGTGCGGAAGGATCGCCGGCATGTGGCGGTGCCAGGCATGCGGCAGCAACCGCATGCGGGCCGTGGTGATCGGTGCCCGGCGCACGGCGGAGGAGCTCGGGCGTGCCTTCCCCTCCGTCCCGGTGAGGACGTCCGGCCGCGACTCCGTCCTCGCCACCGTCGGCTCCTCGCGCGCCCTGGTCGTGGCCACGCCCGGCGCCGAGCCGGTCCCGGACGGCGGGTACGCGGCGGCCGTCCTACTGGACGGCTGGGCCATGCTGGGCCGCCCCGACCTGCGGGCCGCCGAGGAGACGCTGCGGCGCTGGATGAACGCGGCGGCGATGCTGCGCCCCGGCGCGGAGCTGATCGTCCTCGCGGACTCGTCCCTGCCGGTCGTGCAGGCGCTCCTGCGCTGGGACCCGGTCACGCACGCCGAGCGCGAGCTGGCCGAGCGGGCGGCGCTGGGCTTCCCACCGGCCGTCCGCATGGCGACGCTGACCGGCCCGCCCGCCGCCGTCAGGGAGATGGCGACCGGCCTCGGCCTTCCCAAGGGGGCGCAGATCTTGGGCCCGGTCCCCGTCGAGGGGCCGAGGGGACGGCCCCCCCAGACGCCGGCCGAAGTGGAGGAGCGGCTGATGGTCCGGGTGCCGCGCGGGGCGGAGGCCGCGCTGGCGAAGGCGCTCAAGGGAGCGGCGGGGGTGAGGGCCGCGCGCAAGGCTCCTGACCTGGTCCGAGTCTGTATGGACCCGATGGATCTGGTCTGACCGCAGCTTGCCGATTCGCGGGGCTGAAAGCTAGCCGTTAGTTTCTCCCTGTGTCGATCGAATGGGTGAACGGGGCCATCGAGGACTTCCGGGCGTGGGGGCGCTCGACCGGGGTGGTGGTGGACGCCGACGAGGTTCGGCTCCTGTGCGACTACGCCAGCGATTACCTGGACGTGGCCGAGCTCGCCGACTTCTCTCCCGTCACGTTCGAGCAGCTTCTGCTCGACATCTACCCGCGCAAGGTCATCGCGCCCCCCGAGAGCGCGGCCGAGACCGTCGCCGCGGCGCGCACGCTGGTCGACTTCCTGCTGGACAGCGGGGAGATCGGCACCAAGATGGCGGGGCGGATGCGCGTCAAGATCGACGAGATCGCCCCGGCGATGCCGGCGGCGCTGGCCGACACGACGAAGTTCGGCATGGCCAAGAGCATGTTCGGGGCGATGGGCGCCGAAGCGCTGGAGGCCGGCACTCCGTACGCCGCGAAAGACGATCTCGCCGCCGCGCCGCGCCGCCCGGCGTCCGTCGGCGGTCATGAGGACTGCGACTGCCCGGGGTGCGCTCCTCTCCCTCCGGTACGCCTGGCGCCGCCCCAGGAGGTCGCTCAGGCCGTCCGGGAGGCCGGTCTGCTCCACGACGCCCACCGGGTCGTGGCGTGGATGCTGGACGGCGGCCACACCCCCACGCGCAAGGGCCGGCTGCGCGCCAGGGACGCCGCGCGGATCACCCGCGACCTCGGTGTCGACGCCCCGGCGCTGGCCTGGGAGCTCGCGCTCGCCGTCGGCCTGGCGGAGGCGTCCTGGGGGCCTGGGGGGCCCGGGGGGATGGTGACGGCGCCCCGGGGGCCCGGGCCGCTGCCCGCGCGCGGCGACGATGAGGTGCTGGACCTGTGGGCGGGCACGGTGGCGTTCCTCACGGGCGCCTCGGAGGCGAACGTCACGGGCTTCGTGCCGGTCGACCGCGAGCTGTTCGGGGTGCACGACCTGCTGTACCGGCTCCAGGAGCCGGTGGCGGTCGTGGCCCTGCGCGAGTACCTGGACGAGGTGTCGGCCGAGGGCGACGATCCGGAGGCGGGCGGCCTGGAGGCGGCGCTGGGCGTCCTGGCCGGGTGCGGCACCCTCGAATACGAGCACGACGCCGTGACGCTGACCCCGCACGGCCGGTGGGGCCTGCGCGAGGTGTACTCCCGCATGGGCCTGGTGGCGCCGGTCGCCGCGGACCCGGCCGAGGCGGACGCCGAGACCTTGATCGCCCTGCTGGTGGAGGGCGTCCCCGCCGGGCAGGCGGAGCGGGACATCTCCGCCTGGCTCGCCCGGCGCCCGCCCGAGGAGGCCGCGCGCGAGATCCTCGCCGCCGCCAGGGGGACGGCGGCCTGCACGCGGGGCGTCGCCGTGACGCTGGTCGACCGGCTGGGCCCCGAGGCGGCGCTCGCCGTCCGCGAGGTCCTGGACGAGCCGGAGCTGCGCCCGCACGCGCTCATCTGGCTGGCCTCCCACGGCCTGACCGCGCCCGCCCTGACGCCGGAGGAGGCGCTGTGGGCCGGCGTGGACGCGCTGGCGTTCGTCCTGCCCCGGGAGACCGACGACTCCGGCGAGATCGCCGACGACCTCGCCGTGAACCTCGCGCCGTCCGCCCAGGCCATCGAAGAGATGTGGCAGGTCGACCACCCGGACGTCGCCGAGGTCCTCGACCTGCTCGGGCGCCACCTTCCGGACAGGAATCTCGCCAAGGCCGCGCGTAAGGCCGCGTTCAAGGCGCGCTCGCGCGGCATCCACTGAGGGCCCGGGATCGGCCGGCGCGAGGGACGGGACGGTGGTCGCACGGTCATCTCACGGTGATCAAGGCGAACGTCCGTAGTCCGTCATCGGCTGTGGCTGCTGTGGAGTAAGTTGCCTGAATGGCCAACAGCGGGAACGGCGGCGGCGTCTTCGATCTCGGAGAGCTGCGCAACCTCATCGACGAGCTGGGAAGCGTGTCCGGCGAGGAGCGCGAGGCGCTGCTCGCCGAGATGGCGGGCGAGAACGACGAGTGCGACTGCGACGACTGCGAGAGCGAGGTGCTGAGCTTCCCTCCGGTCGAGCTCGCGCCGTCGGCCGAGCTCGCGGGCGCGGTCCTTTCCGTGCCCCTGGTACGCGACGCGCGGCGGCTGGCCGCGTGGACGGGCGCCCGCGAGGTGACCGCCGAGGGGTTCCTGCCGCCGGGCGAGGCCCGCGAGGTGTCCGGGGAGCTCGGCCTGACGCTCGACCGGCTGCACCTGGCGTGGATCGTCGCCGTCAACGGCGGCCTGCTACGCGTCACCCGCGCCGGCGCGTCCCGGGGCGAGGAGCCGTCCGACCTGATGAGGTTCTGGGACGGCGTGGTCATGGACGTCCTGGACCGCACGGAGGAAGGCCTGACGGGCTCGGCGGTGGCCGACGAGCACCTCACCGAGATGCTCGCCACGATCTACGCCACCACCGACGGCATCACCTACGCCGCGCTGATCGAGGGCATGCTCCAGGCCCACGAGATCGGCTGCGAGGCCCGCGCGCACGAGATGCGGCGGCTGCGCGAGACGCTCCCCGGCGAGCTGGACGTCGCCCTCGACCTGCTGCAGTACTGCGGGCTGTTCGAGCGCGGCGCCGAGAGCGTCCGGCTCACCCCGCTCGGCGTCTGGGCCGTCCGGCAGGATCTGCTGCGCGAGGGCCACGACGCGCCGCTGCTGTCGGAGATCGCCGGGTTTGCCGAGCTGAGCGCCTGCGAGCTGGTCGACGCCATGCTGACCGGCGAGGCCCCCTCCAGCGCCCCGGCGCTGTGGGCCGAGCGCCGCGTCCCCGAGGACGCCGCCCGCGAGCTGATCAAGGTCGCGGCCTCGGGCACGGCCGGGCAGCGCGGCGTGATCGGCACCGTCCTCGCCGAGATGGGCCCCGAGGCCGAGCCCGCGATGCGCGAGGCCCTCGCCGAGCCCGCGATGTGGCGGCACGCGGCGGTCTGGCTGGCCGTCCGCGACCTGGAGGCGCCGGTGCTGACCGAGGAGGACGGCACCTGGCTCGCCGTGGACACCCTGGCCACGCTGCTGCACATCGCCGACGTCCCGGAGGCGATGGAGGAGTTCGAGGAGCTGGAGGCCGGTGACGAGCTGCTGCGCCTGGTGGAGGACATCAGCCGCAGCAGCCACCCCGACGCCATCGCCGTCCTGGAGCTGCTCGGCGCCAACCACCCGGACGCGACGGTCGCCAAGGCGGCGCGCAAGGCCGCCATGAAGGCCCGCTCCCGCTGAGCTCCCCGTCGTCGGACCCCGCTGATCGCCGCCCGCCCCGCGACGCGCAGACCGGCGGTCCGCGGCGACCCATAAACTAGGGTGACCTCTCAATCGTGACGTGAACGGAGTCGTCCGTGGCAATTCAGTCGATCCGCCTGTTCGGCGATCCGGTGCTGCGCACCCCCGCGGAGCCGGTCGTGGACTTCGACAAGGAGCTGCGCAAACTCGTCAAGGACCTCACCGACACGATGATGGACGCTCCGGGAGCCGGGCTCGCCGCGCCGCAGATCGGCGTCGGCCTGCGCGTGTTCACGTACTACGTCGACGAGCAGCTCGGCCACCTGATCAATCCCAGCCTGGATCTCTCCGACGAGAAGGACGAGGAAGGCGAGGAAGGGTGCCTGTCGTTCCCCGGCCTGGCGTTCCCGACGCCGCGCGCGATCCGGGCCGTGGCCAAGGGGTTCGACATGCACGGTGAGCCGATCACCATCGAGGGCACCGACCTGATGGCCCGGTGCGTGCAGCACGAGACCGACCACCTCGACGGCGTGCTGTTCATCGACCGCATGGACCCTAAGCAGCGCAAGCTGGCGATGAAGGCGATCCGCGAGGCGGAGTGGAGCGGCCTCGCCGCGCCGGCCGTGAAGTTCTCGCCGCACGCCACTCAAGGGAAGGCCCTCTAGCACCGTGCGCCTCGTCTTCGCCGGAACCCCGGAAACCGCGCTGCCGTCGCTGCGGGCGCTGCTCGACTCGCCCCGGCACGAGGTGGTCGCCGTGGTGACCCGCCCGGACGCCCACTCCGGGCGGGGCCGCAAGGTCCACGCGAGCCCGGTGGCCGAGCTCGCGGCCTCCGCCGGCATCGAGGTGCTGCGGCCGGCCAAGGCGGGCGACCCGGAGTTCCTGGCCCGGCTGAAGGCCATCGCGCCCGACTGCTGCCCGGTCGTGGCGTACGGCGCGCTGCTGCCGCAGGCGGCGCTGGACATCCCCAAGCACGGGTGGATCAACCTGCACTTCTCGCTGCTGCCCGCGTGGCGCGGCGCGGCCCCCGTACAGCACGCCGTGCTGCACGGTGACGAGATCACCGGCGCGGCGACGTTCCAGATCGTCAAGGAGCTCGACGCGGGCCCGGTGTACGGCGTCGTGACGGAGCGGATCCTGCCGGCGGACACCTCCGGCGAGCTGCTGGCCCGCCTCGCCGAGTCGGGGGCCGGGCTGCTCGCGGCCACGCTCGACGGCGTGGAGGACGGCGAGCTGGAGGCCCGCCCGCAGCCCGCCGAGGGCGTGAGCTACGCCCCCAAGATCGAGGTGGCGGACGCGCGGGTGGACTGGACGGCTCCGGCGATGCGCGTCGACCGGCTGGTCCGCGCCTGCAGCCCCGCCCCGGGGGCGTGGGCGGAGTTCCGCGGCGAGCGCCTCAAGATCGGCCCGATCGCTCCCGTGCCCGAGGGCGAGGAGCCGGTCCCGGGCGCCGGGGCCCTGGCCCCGGGTGAGATCGCCGCCGCCAAGAACACCGTGCTGGTGGGCACCGCCACGCGCCCGGTGCGGCTGGGCGACGTCCAGCCCGAGGGCAAGCGGCGCATGACCGCGGGGGAGTGGGCGCGCGGCGTGCGCCTGACTCCGGACGACCGGCTCGGCTGATCGCCGCGATGGGAGGCCGCGGCGCGGGCGACCGCCGGGCGGACCAGGCGGACACTACGGCCAACCCTCAGGCGAATCAGGCGGATATCACGGAAATGTACGACATGATCGAGGCGATGAGCCTGACGGCGGGGGACGCGTGACACGCGAGGACGGCGGCCCGGGCCGCGCGGACAGGCGGGGTAGGCCGGGCAGGCCCGGACGGCAGGGACGGCCCGGGGGCAGGTCCAAGCCGGTCCGCGACGAGCCGCGCAATACCGCCTACGACCTGCTGCGCGCCGTCGACGAGCGCGACGCGTACGCCAACCTGCTCATGCCCACCCTGCTGCGCGAGCGCGGGCTGACCGGCCGCGACGCCGCGCTGGCGACCGAGCTGGCCTACGGCACCCTGCGCGGTCTCGGCACCTACGACGAGATCATCGCCGTGTGCAGCGACCGCCCGCCCGAGGACATCGACCCGCCGCTGCTCGACGCCATCCGCCTCGGCGTCCACCAGCTGCTCAAGACCCGCGTCCCCCCGCACGCCGCCGTCAGCGCCACCGTCGACCTCGTACGGCTGCGCGTCGGCGCCGGCGCGTCCAAGTTCGCCAACGCGATCCTGCGCAAGGTCGCCACGCGCGACTACGAGCAGTGGCTGCCCATCGTCGCCCCCGATCCGGAGGAGGACCTCGTCGGCCACCTCTCCGTCGCCCACAGCCATCCGCGGTGGATCACCTCGGCGCTGCGCGACGCCGTCGGCGGCGACCCGGAGGAGACCGCCGCGCTGCTCGCCGCCGACAACGAGCGCCCCGGCGTCACGCTGATCGCCTTGCCGGGCCGCAGCACGGTCGGCGAGCTGGTCGACGCCGGGGCCGTCCCCGCCCGCTACTCGCCGTACGCCGCCTACCTGCCCGAGGGCGACCCCGCGTCCGTCCCGGCCGTCGCCGAGGGCCGCGCGGCCGTCCAGGACGAGGCGAGCCAGCTCGTGGCCCTCGCGCTCACGCGGGTGCCCCTGGACGGCGACGACCGGCTGTGGCTGGACATGTGCGCGGGCCCCGGAGGCAAGGCGGGCCTGCTGGACGCGCTCGCGCTGCAGGAGGACCGCCATCTGCTGGCCTCCGACCAGCGCTTCCACCGCGCCCGCCTGGTCTGGCGGGCGACGCGCAAGGCCGGGGTCATCGCGGCGGACGGCACCGCGCCCGCCTGGCGCGAGGGCGTGTTCGACCGCGTGCTGGTCGACGCGCCGTGCACGGGCCTCGGCGCGCTGCGCCGCCGTCCCGAGGCGCGCTGGCGGCGGGATCCGGACAGTGTGCCCGAGCTCGGCGCCCTCCAGCGCCGGCTGCTCGGCTCGGCGCTGACGTCCGCGCGCCCGGGCGGGGTGGTGGCGTACGTGACGTGCTCGCCACACCTGGCCGAGACCCGCGCGGTGGTCGACGACGTCGTGAGGCGGCGCGGCGACGCCGAGGTTCTCGACGCACGCGCCTACCTCGACGAGGTCGACTCCCTCGGCGCGGGCCCGTACGCCCAGTTCTGGCCGCACCGGCACGGCACCGACGCGATGTTCCTCGCCCTGCTGCGCAAGGCGTCCTGAGGGGCGGCCCAGTAGGGCGGGCGATCTCGTCGCCGGGGCGCGAGGCGCGAGGCCTCAGCCGAGAAGGAAAGAGGAGGGGCATGTCGTATCCGCAGGCGCTGTACGTCGCCGAGAAGGGCGAGGCCAGTGGGACATTCCGGCCGAAGGGGCACGAACCCGAGCTGAGGATCGGCGAGGGCGGCACCGAGGTCAGCTACCTCGCCACGGGGGCGACCACGGGCGGTCTGTTCGGGCTCTACCGCTGGGACATGGGCGCGCGGCCGAGCGGGCCGAGCGCCCATTACCACCGCACGATGGCCGAGTCGTTCTTCGTCCTGTCCGGCACCGTCCGCCTGTACGACGGGGCCCGGTGGGTCGAGGCCGCGCCGGGCGACTTCCTGCACGTGCCGCCGGGCGGCGTCCACGCGTTCCGCAACGAGTCGCACGAGCCGGCCTCGTTGCTGCTGCACTTCGCCCCGGGCGCGCCGCGTGAGTCGTACTTCGAGGAGCTGGCCGAGATCGCCGCGACCGGCCGCACGCTCACCGAAGAGGAGTGGACGGAGCTGTACCTGCGTCACGACCAGTACATGGTCTGATCTGGGGGAGCCCGGCTTGCGAACTTCCCAGGCGTTGTCGTCCTGGCGGCTCGCCAAGGAGTACGACCTTCGACTACGCCACGGCACCCGCCCAGACTGGGGCCGCTACATGGAGGCCGTCCTGGGCGGCCAGGCCCCCGGGAACGGCCGCCGCTGACCTCGGGGCCGCCGACGGCCGGGTGGTAGAGAACGACGTCAGGGACGCATGTTCCTCGCACCCGCCGCGCCCGCGGGAATCTGCGTTCTGTCGGTAGCGACCCATACACTCTCCGTTACATTCCGAGGTGGGCACCCGAGCCCCGCCTGGTGTGATTCGGAGGTCGTCATGACGATCGGAACAGCGGTCCGGCGCGGGCGCGTCCTCGCCCGCGCGGCCGCAGGCAGGTGCACTCTCGTGATCGCGGGCGGGCTCGTCGCCGTCCTGGGCACGGCCACGGCGGCCCCTGCCGCCACGGCCCCGCCCCGCATCGGCGTCCTGAAGAGCGACGGCACGGCGCTCGTCAAGGAAGGTGGCCTGTCCACCAACTGGGTCACCGAGAACGACAACATCAAGCAGGTCGTCCTCGCGGGCGACCGCATCGGTGTCCTCAAGGCCGATGGCACGGCGCTGGTGAAAGAGGGCGGCCTGTCCGCCAGCTGGGTCAACGAGTACTCCGGGGTCAAGCAGATCGCGCTGTCCGGCGACCGCATCGGCGTCCTCACGGGCGACGGCAGGGCGCTGGTGAAGGAGGGCGGCCTGTCGGCGTCCTGGGTCCTCGAGAACACCGGGGTCAAGCAGCTCGTGCTCTCGGGCAAGCGCATCGGCGTCCTGAAGAGCGACGGCACCGCCCTGGTCAAGGAAGGCGGCCTGTCGGCGAGCTGGGTCACCGAGAACACCCGCGTGCGGCAGATCGCCCTGTCCGGCAACCGCATCGGCGTCCTCAAGGGCAACGGCACGGCGCTGGTCAAGCAGGGCGGCCTGTCGGCCGTCTGGGTCACCCAGAACATCGACGTCCTGGAGCTGGCCCTGTCCGGCAACCGCATCGGCGTCCTGAAGGGCGACGGCACGGCGCTGGTGAAAGAGGGCGGCCTGTCGGCCAACTGGGTCACCGAGAACGACAACGTCATCCAGATCGCCCTCGCCGGCAACAGGATCGGCGTTCTCAAGGGCGACGGCAAGGCGCTGGTGAAGGAGGGCGGTCTCTCGGCGTCCTGGGTCCTGGAGAACGAGAACGTCATCCAGCTCGCCCTGTCCACCGGCACCGACTGACACGTCCCGCGATCCGGCTCCAGGTAGCCTCGTGCCGGGCTCTGGGCGCGCTTCCATCCCCAGCAGCGCGCCCGGGGCGCTGGGACGACCGGCGGATCGCATTCTTCTCGTCATCGGCGGAACCGGCGGGAGTTGATCCTGGCCGTCGCAACGGCGACAGGCCAGGATCCGTACCCGCCGGGCGGCGAAGCGCGGTTTTCAAGGGAGTCTCGTATGCCCCTCCCGGCCTGGGCCACCGATCCGTCCAGCCTGCTCATCACGCAGGAGGAGTACGAGGCGCTGCCTGAGGAGATCTGCAAGACGATCGAGGTCGTGGACGGGCGGGTCGTGTTCTGTGACTCGCCCACGCCCGGCCACCGGCGTGTCTCGCGGAATCTGACCTTCGCTCTCCTGGGCTCCCGCCCGTCGCATCCGTGCATCGATGTGCTGCAGGACACCGACATGCGTTACCGCCACAGCAATCCGCATGCCACCCGAACGGGGAAAAGATTCACATTCAGGAGGCCGGACATCAGCGTCCTCCATTGTCTGGATCCGGGAGAGCGCCTGTGGTCCGGTGACGTTCTGGTGGCCGTCGAGATCACGTCCTCGGATGACGAGGTCGACTTCAACGACAAGCGTGCCGAATACGCCGCGCAGGGCATACCGGTCTACCTGATCGTCGTCATGGATGACGACCGGATCGGCTCGGTGGAGGAACATCGCCTTGATTGGAGCGGTCGCAATTACCAACTGGCCGCCGTGCACAGGGGGATGCTGGTCGTAGAGCTCCCCGAAGGCATGAAGCTCGAGACATCGTTCGCCGACCTCGAACGAATCTGACCCGCCGCTCCGCCATCACGTCGGCGAGTCGAGTGTCTGGAAAACAACCCTTCAGCGGTCGGTGATCACGCGGTGGCGGGGGCGGTGAGCCAGGACAGGGTGAACTCGCCGTCGTGGCGGACGCCTTCGACGAACGCCAGCCATTCGGCGGGGGTGTAGGCCACGCCGGGTCCTCCCGCGTCGGCTCGTACGATCACCCGTAGCCCGTCGAAGGAGACGAGCGCCGCGTTCCGTGCCCGAACCGGTTCACCCAGCCGATCGAGAGCCAGGTCGCCGGCCCGCACGCGGTCGAGGAGCGTAAGCCACTGATCCGCCGCGAACGCGACCACCGGCCTGTCGGGCGACACGTCGTTCGAGTTCCGCACCCACACCCTCACCCCGTCAGATCGAGCCTCCACACAGTTGCTCTGGACACCGCTGCGAGCGCTTTTCCGCCAGACACTGCCGTGCTGCTGCTCAGGTGCCATGAATCGGCGTCCCTTCCCTTCTGAAATGTGCCGATTACAGGCTAGCTGCACTTTCCGCGAGGAGTGTGGTGGATTCTTGTTCGGTAAGGGCAATGTCACAGAGACGATCGAAGGCGTCGATGTACTGCTCTACGCCGCGCTCATCCTCGATGTAGGCGTCGGTGTTCATCGCCTCCACATGGACGACATCGAGGCTGGGGAGGCGCAACAGCGTAAACGCCCCGAAGAGTCCGGGGTTCGGCTGATCCATAAAGGGGACGACTTGCAGGCTCACGTTGGGCGACGCGGCGATCTTCCGTAGGTGATCGAGCTGATCACGAAAGATGTCCGGCCCGCCGATGGGATGGTGGAGCACCGCTTCGCTGATCACCGCCCTCATGGTCGCCGGTCGTTCACCTTCCAGGATCGTCTTGCGGGCCATCCTGACGGCAACGAACTCATCGAGTTCCGGAACGCTGCCGAACTCCGCCAAGGCCGACACAAAGGCCCGAGCGTATGCCTCCGTTTGCAATAGGCCCGGCACAAGGCACGTTTCGTACGTCCAGATGGCGGTCGCGGTGGCCTCGAGGCGGATCCGATCCATATAGGAAGGAGCCAGCACATCCCCGTGCTCAACCCACCAACCACGCCGTTCTTGTTGCACCTCGGCGGCGACGACCATCAACCTCTCACGCACCGCAGGATCGGTGACCCTGTAGGCGTCGAGAATGGGCGGTATGTCGCGTGGTGGAATGCCGACAAGACCGTTCTCGATGCGGCTCAGCGAAGCGGTCGAGCGCCTGCACGCCTCTGCGGCGACGGCTAGCGACGCGATGCCGGCCGCCAGGCGAAGCTCGGCGAGTTTGGCGCCAAGCCAACGCTGTCGAAGCGACGGCGTATCGGTAATCACCTGCGCTCCTCATGTGGATTTATCGGACTAACGGGACAGTAATGTTCGCTCGCCGTAATTATTTCGCTCAACCAGGTTGCGCTCGGCAAGCCTGGGGCTCACTATAAACGCGCATGGCGATTACGGAAAGCGGTTGGCTCATAGCATTCCGCAACATCGGCCAGGTCGGGTCCGGTACGTAGGAACCGGACGGCAGAGCCCTCTGGCCGGATGGAAGTGCGGGTCGCCCGATGGCGGCCATTATGCCGCCCTAATCGCTCTCAACGGATCCGATATGTCAGGAAAATCGGGGCAAATAGAGGGGCGGCAGAGTGATGGCAATGCGCCAGTGGAGAGTGGCTTCGATGGTCGAGAGGGTCGCTGGGATCTTTGGTGCAAAAGGAGACGGGGGTCGGCGGGGCGGGGTTCCGGCGCCCACCTGGCCCGTGTCGCCGTTCGATCCGGTGGACGCTCCCACGTTCAGCCAGCCATTCTCGGCGGTTCCCTCCGAGGTGAAGGCCGCCCGTGCCTTCGTCACGGCCCTTCTCGGGCCGGAGCATCCCTGTCACGACGACGCGATCCTGCTCACCAGCGAGCTCGCCGGCAACGTCATCCGGCACGCGCGTCACGGCGAGTTCGCCGTCTCGGTGGCGCTGGTGCCGGGCGGGGTGAAGATCACGGTGGGGGACCGGGGCTCCTCGGCGATCCCGCGCCCGCGCAACCCCGGAGACGACGACACCTCCGGACGCGGGCTGGCGATGGTCGACGCGCTTGCCACCCGCTGGGGCTTCCAGCGCGCCACGGGCAACACCAGCGTGTGGTTCCACCTGACCGACCCCAAACACGCCGACGCCTGGCCTCGGATCCGGTGATCCGTTGACCATGCTTAGATCACGTCGGCCTCTGGTCGTTCACAGGGCCGGCCAAAACCGATGTGGTGCCTCGGCGGGTGGGGAATACGGGTCCCAGGGTTCTAGACTGCGGAATCATGGCCGTACAGATTTCACCCAGTATCCTGACCGCCGACTTCGCGCGGCTGGCCGACGTGGTCGCCCAGGTGGGGGACGCCGCCGACTGGCTGCACGTCGACGTCATGGACAACCACTTCGTGCCGAACCTCACCATCGGCCTGCCGGTGGTGGAATCGCTGGTCAAGGCGACCGAGTTGCCGTTGGACTGCCACCTGATGATCGAGAACCCCGATCGCTGGGCGCCCGGCTACGCCGAGGCCGGGGCGGGCAGCGTCACGATCCACGCCGAGGCGGCCAAGGCGCCGGTCCGGACGCTGCGCGAGATCCGCAGGGCGGGGGCCAGGGCCGGGTTCGCCCTCAACCCGGGCACGGCCGTCCAGCCGTACGAGGACCTGCTGCCCGAGATCGACATGCTGCTGGTGATGACGGTGGAGCCGGGGTTCGGTGGGCAGGCGTTCCTCGACATCATGCTCCCCAAGATCCGCAAGGCGCGTGAGCTGATCGACAAGCACGGCGGCGAGGTCTGGCTTCAGGTGGACGGCGGCGTCTCGGCCAAGACGATCGAGCGCTGCGCCGAG
Source organism: Sphaerisporangium sp. NPDC051011 (assembly GCF_040653595.1). Lineage (NCBI taxonomy): Bacteria > Bacillati > Actinomycetota > Actinomycetes > Streptosporangiales > Streptosporangiaceae > Sphaerisporangium > Sphaerisporangium sp. NPDC051011. Next base: position 331,237 of record NZ_JBFAGG010000003.1, read on the forward strand.
GCGGGCGCGGACGTCTTCGTCGCCGGCAACGCCGTCTACGGCTCCGACGACCCGGCCCGCGCCGTCCGTGAGCTGCGCGCCCAGGCCGAGCGCGCCGCCTCCGCCACCTGACCCGGAGGCCCCCGCGGGCCGCCAGGGTTCGCGCGACCGGCCCCGCCCCCGGCTCCCGGGCGCCGGTTCCTTCACCAGCCAGCGAGGGTGTGGTGTCACGGGCGGGGCGTGACCAGGTCCGGCTACAGCCCGACGATCGCGTCCACCAGCAACAGGCCGGCGGGGCGTGGTCTCACGGGTGGGGCGTGACCGGGGCGAGCCACAGGCCGACGATCGCGTCCACCAGGCCGGTCGCGGCGTCGTGCCAGCTCGCCCGGGGCGTCGGGGTGCCCTCGGCGAGAGCGCGCTCGCGTTCGGCGTAGATCTGCACCATCAGCAGGCGGGCCATGTCCCAGCGCTCGGCGCGCACCTCGGCCGGCAGGTCGGGCAGGCACCGGCGCAGCCCGTCTAGGGCCTGGTGCAGCGACGGCGAGGCGAGGGACTCCTCGGCCATGATCGCGCGGAGCGTCGGGTCGGTCATCACCTGGGCGCCGAACCGGGCGTACCAGGTGGGGCCGCCCAGGGAGGCCAGGTGCTCGGCGATCGGGCGCACCAGGCAGTTCACCCAGTCGCGGACGTCCGGGTTCTCGCCCGTCTCGTCGAGCATCCGCAGGCGCACCGCCTCGATGCGCCCGGTGTGCTTGCGGACGATGGCGCGCACCAGGTCGGCCTTGGTGCCGAAGTGGTAGCCGACCGCCGCGTTGTTGCCCTGCCCCGCGGCCTCGCTGACCTGGCGGTTGGACACGGCGAACACGCCGTGCTCGGCGAACAGCCGCTCGGCCGCCGCCAGGATCGACTCCCGTGTCGCGCCGACCCGCTCCGCCCTTACCGTCCTGCCGGCCACGCTCACCACCGTACCGGGATCCCGGAGAACGGGCGGCCCGTCGCCTGGCCACCGTCGCCTGGCCTCATCGCGTCCTCCTTCGAGCAAGACCGCGGTTGTCGGCCAGTTAAGTGGGGCTGCTAATTTAAGTCAAGCGACTGCTTTAAATTGTTGCTCCGGTCGCGAGCATCCGCACCTTCCTCAACGGAGGCCTCGCCATGCCCCATGTCCCCGCCGAACCCGCCGGGGCATCCTCCCCGCCGAGGGCGAACACCATCGTGGCGGTGCTCGCCCTCGCCGGGATCACCGTCTCGCTGATGCAGACCCTGGTCATCCCTCTGATCCCCCAGCTCCCGGCGCTCCTCGGCGCCCCGGCGTCCGACACCGCCTGGGCGATCACCGCCACGCTGCTCGCGGGCGCCGTCGCGACCCCGGTGCTCGGACGGCTCGGGGACATGTACGGCAAGCGGCGCATGCTCCTCACCAGCCTCGCCCTGCTGGTGGTCGGCTCGGTCGTCGCCGCTCTCAGCGACAGCCTGGCGCCCATGGTCGTCGGGCGGGCCCTCCAGGGGCTCGCGGCCGGGGTCATCCCGCTCGGCATCAGCATCATGCGGGACGAGCTGCCCGCCGAACGGCTCGGCGCGGCCACCGCGCTGATGAGCGCCTCGCTCGGCGTGGGCGGCGCGCTCGGCCTGCCCGCGGCGGCCCTCATGGCCGAGCACGCCGACTGGCACGTCCTGTTCTGGACGTCGGCGGGGCTCGGCGCGCTCGCCTGCGTGCTCGTGCTGACCCTCGTGCCGGAATCGTCGGTCCGCAGCGGCGGCCGTTTCGACGTGGCGGGCGCGGCCGGGCTGTCGGCCGGGCTGGTCTGCCTGCTGCTGGCGATCTCCAAGGGCGCCGACTGGGGCTGGACCAGCCCCGCCACCGCCGGGCTGATCGGCGCCGCGGTCGTCGTGCTGGCGCTGTGGGGCGTGTGGGAGCTGCGCGCCGGGGAGCCGCTGGTGGACCTGCGCACCACCGCCCGCCGCCAGGTGCTGTTCACCAACCTCGCGTCCGCGGTGTTCGGGTTCGCGATGTTCGCGATGTCGCTGGTGCTCCCGCAGCTGCTGCAGCTGCCGGAGGCCACGGGCTACGGGCTCGGGCAGTCCATGCTGGCCATGGGCCTGGTGATGGCCCCCTCCGGCCTGGTGATGATGGCCACCGCGCCGGTGTCCGCGCGTATCTCGAAGACCAGGGGCCCCAAGGTCACGCTGATGCTCGGTGCGCTCGTGGTCGCCGCCGGGTACGGCGCGGGCGTCGTGCTGATGTCCGCCATCTGGCAGCTCGTGCTCGTCTCCGCCGTGATCGGCGCCGGCATCGGCCTGGCGTACGGGGCGATGCCGGCGCTCGTCATGGGCGCCGTGCCCGTGTCGGAGACGGCCGCCGCCAACAGCCTCAACACGCTGATGCGGTCCATCGGCACCTCGGTCTCCAGCGCCGTGGCCGGCGTCGTTCTGGCCCAGATGACGATCGCGCTCGGCCCCGTCACCGTCCCCTCCCAGGACGGCTTCCGCGTGGTCATGGCCATCGGCGCGGGCGCCGCCCTGGTCGCCCTCGGCGTCGCGGCCTTCCTGCCCGGCCGGCGCCCCGCCTCGGCCCCTCCGGCGGCGCACACCGTCCCCACGGTGCCCGCCGAGGCGGCCCCGTAACGCGAAGCGGGGGGCGGGCCGCAGTGGCCCACCCCCCGCCGTGTGTCAGGCGAAGGCTAACCGCGCAGCTGCGCGATCAGCGCGTTCGCGTCTCGTACCAGGACCTCCCGGGCCGCCCGGTCGGTGACCTTGCGCGGGTCCCCGGCGAGGCCGGCGAACTTCTCCAGCTTCTCGATCGCCTTGCCGGTCCGGCCGCGGTCCGCCTCCTTCTTGGCGTTCGCGAGCTGGTCGGCGAGCGAGTCGTCGCGCACCTTCCCGGCCGCCGTGAAGGACCTCAGGAGCGCGTCCAGATCGGCGAAGGACGTCGTGACCTCGAAGGCGACGCTCTGCTCGGTCGTACGGCCCGCCTTGTCCTTCGCGGTGACCTTCAGCGTGTGCGCGCCGAGTGGCAGCGTCCACAGCGGCACCGCCTGGCCGGAGGCGATCGCGCGGCCGTCGATCTCCGCCGTCACGCCCGCCACGCCCGACACCGCGTCGGTCGCCGAGAAGACGGGGGTGATCGAGGCCGAGTCGCCGTACTTCTTCGCCTCCACGCCGCTCACCGACAGCACCGGGGCGGTCTTGTCGATCTTCACCGTGACGGTGCCGACCGGCGAGACGTTGCCCCCGTTGTCGGTGGCCCGGTAGCGCACCTCGGTCGTGCCCTCGGTGCTCAGCGTGATCGGGTTGTTGGCGTTCAGCCAGGTCGCGCCGCCGTTGATCGAGTACTGCCGGCTCGACACCGTACCGTTGTCGGTCGCGGTGACCGTCAGCGTCACGTTGCCGGTGTACCAGCCGTTCTCACCGGTGGGCTGCGCGGGGTTGAGCGTCGCGGTGACCGTCGGCGGGGTCTTGTCGGCCACGCCGTCACCCACGAAGGTGAACGCGTCGACGTCGACGCCGCCCGTCGAGGTGACGTACAGCCTGCCGCTGCCCGTGGGCGCGTTCTGCAGCCCGGTGGTCACGGTCTGCCAGCCGGCCCCGGCGGGCACCGTGACGGTGGCGAACGGGGCGGCCGTCGCCGAGCCCCAGCGCAGCGACAGGGTGCCCGCACCGCTGGCCCGGGTCTTCACCGACGTGATCCCGGCGAAGTTCACCGGGTCGTAGGCGATCCAGTCGCCTGCGTCGAACGAGGTGATCTTGTTCAGTCCTGACGCCGTGCTGTCCGCCGTCTTGGTGACGCCGCTGGAGTCGTCGGCGTGCTCGGCCTGCATCAGCTTCGGGTTGAGGATGAGCGCCGTGTCGCCGGTCGCGCCCGGGATGCCGTTGGCGCCGTTGTCCTTGTAGCTCACCACGACGACGCCGAAGATGTTCTCGGTCACGCCGTGCTCGGGCGCGTCCACGGGGGTGACCCACGCGCCGGTGCAGCCGGTGCCGGTCGACATCGGGTGGGCGTGGGTGTCGTGGCCGAGGCCGAACGTCCACTGCACCCGGCCGCAGACCGGGTTGTTGCCGTCCTCGCGGTCGCTGACCGACACCTGGAACGGAACGGCGTCGCCCCAGTCCATGAAGGAACCGTCGCCGGGGGTCGTGAGCTCGACCTTCGGCGCGGTGTTGCCCACGGTGATCTCGACGGAGGCAAGCCCGAACTTGCCCTGCGCGTCGGTGACCCGCAGCCGGGCGAAGTACTGCCCGACGGCGTCGTAGGTGTGCGAGGCCGTCACACCCGTGGCGTCGAACGACCCGTTCCCGTCGAAGTCCCACTCGTAGGTCAGGTCGCCCGGCTCGGCGTCGGTGGACGCCGCGCCGCTGAAGTCGACCGTGAGCGGCGCCGCGCTGCCCGACCTCGGGTCAGCGGTGATCTTCGCCTGCGGCGTCTTGTTCCCCGGCGCGTAGTCGATGCGGTACAGGCCCGCCTCGGGGTTCTCGCGGAAGAAGCCGTTGCCGTAGTCCAGCACGTACAGCGAGCCGTCCGGGCCGAACTCGATGTCCATCGGGCTGTCGGTGATCGGCATCGCCATCGTCTGCAGCTCGCTGTTCGGCAGGAACTGCTCGATCTTGGTCACAGGGCCGTTGGCGTCCGGCATCGTGAACGCGGCGAGGTAGTCCTGGGAGAACTCCGCGAAGAAGTACTTCTTGTCCCAGTACGCGGGGAACTTCGTGGGCGAGGGGTTCTGCGCGTCGTAGTGGTAGACCGGCCCGCCCATCGGGCCCTGACCGTTCTGCTTTAGGTCGAAGTCGGTGAGCCCGGCCCACTCCGCGGGCTGGTGGGTGTTGTTGTCCCCGTAGTAGAGGGTCGAGGGGAACGCCGGCGGCACCGAGGGGAGGCCGGTGTTCCACCGGGAGTTGTTCTTCGCCCCCGCCGCGCAGTCGAACCACTCACGCGGGGTGGAGGTGGCGAAGTCCCATTCGTTGTAGTTGAAGTTGTGCCCGGTGCAGTACGGCCAGCCGGCGTTGACCGGTTTGTCGATCGGGACGGCGTTCCACTCGACGTACCCCATCGGGCCGCGGGCGGGGTCCGGGGCGCCGGCGTCCGGCCCGTAGTCGCCCCACGAGACCGTGCCGTTGACGGGGTCCACGTCCATGCGGAACGGGTTGCGCACGCCCATCACGAAGATCTCGGGACGGGTCTTGGCGGTCCCCGGCGCGAACAGGTTCCCCTGCGGGATCGTGTACGAGCCGTTCTCGGCGACCTTGATGCGCAGGATCTTGCCGCGCAGGTCGTTGGTGTTGCCCGCACCGCGCCGCGAGTCGAACCCGGGGTTCATACCGGGCGCGTCGTTGTTGGGCGCGAAGCCGTTGGCGCCCGGCGCGCTGGCCGGGGTGTTGTCACCGGTCGAGAGGTAGAGGTTGCCCTCGTCGTCCCAGTCGAAGTCACCGGCGACGTGGCAGCACTGCCCGCGCTGCGTCTCGACCTTGATGATGACCTGCTCGGTCGACAGGTCCAGGGAGTCGCCGGTCCACTTGAACCGGGAGAGCTGGTTGTAGCCCTTCCACTGGTTCCAGTACGACTCGTCGGCCCCCGCGGGCAGCGAGTTCGGCGCGGAGCCGGTGGGGGTGGACGGGGGGTAGGGCGCCGTCATGGTCCTCGGCGCGTAGTAGACGTAGACCCACTTGTTCTGGGCGAAGCCGGGGTCGATCCCGATCGTCTGCAGGCCGTCCTCGGAGTTGCTGTACACCGGGATGGTGTTGACGATCTTGGTGATGCCGGTCGAGGGGTCGGTCAGCCGGATGTCGCCGGTGCGCGCGGTGTGCAGCACGCGCTTGTCGGGCAGCACGGCGAGGTCGATCGGCTCGCCGACGCTCTTGGTGAGGGTGATCTTCTCGTAGTTGGACCAGACGGTCGCGGGATCCTGGTCCAGCGAGGCAAGAGCGGGCGCCACGGGCGCCACGAACGGGAGCATGAGGGCGGCGAGCGCGCCGCCGAGCAGGGTTTGGCTAAACTTCAACGTCTGCGCCTCTTCTTCGGGGGGCTCAGCAAAGGCGGGCCGCCACGCGCGCCGCTGCGAGGAACACGTGGCGGTCCGCCGTAAAGGCGGGGGCTCAGCCCCGAAGGGCCGCCATGTTGGCGTAGCTCAGCTCGGCGTACTGCAGGGACTGGCCCGGATTGGCCGTGCCGCCGGGGGCGTTGTCCTGCTCGTACATCGGGTTGTGGGAGCCCTTGGCGCCCACGCCACGGAAGAACGCCGCGTAGTCGATGTCACCGGTGCCGAACGGCACCATGTCGTAGCCGTTGCCGGTCGCCGTGTTGGACTTGCCGTCCTTGGCGTGGAACAGCGGGAAGCGCTTGGTGTTCGGCCGGACGACCGACAGCGGGTCGAAGACGTCGGTCCGGACCGAGCCGTCGGGCGCGGTGTACGTACGGTGCTTGTACTGGGCGACGTGCGCCCAGAAGATGTCCATCTCCAGGTAGACGACCTTGGGGTCGCTGATCGTGAGGAAGTACTCCAGCCGGCGGATGCCCGAGGAGCGGGTGGGGCGGCCCTGCGCGTCCAGCGGTCCGCTGTCGAGCAGGAAGCTGTACGCGACGTCGTGGTTGTGCGTGTACAGCTTGAGTCCCGCGTCACGGGCGATGGCGCCGAGGGCGTTCCACTTCTCGGCGGCCTTGTCCCAGTCGGCCTTGTAGGCGCTGCCCGTGGGGTCGTTGCCGGTCCCCATGTGGTCCATGCCGAGGATGTTGGCGATCTCCAGGTGCTGCTTGAACCGGTCGAGGTCCGGCTGGGTGAAGGGCCACGACCCGGGGATGAAGCCGTGGTTGCCCTGCGCCCGCAGGCCGTTGTCGTCCAGCCAGCCGCGCAGCAGCCGGGCCCCCGCGACGCTCTCGAGGTTGGCGCCGCCCTCGGAGTTCGCGTGCTGCCCGTACCCGGCGAACTCGACCTGGTGGTAGCCGATGCGGCCGAGTTCCTCGAACACCCGCCGGAACCCGGAGGCCAGGGGGGTGGAGTTCGGGTCGCGGGAGATCGCGTCCCGGACGGTGTAGAGGATGATGCCGCGCCGCGGCGGCGGAATCAGGACGCCGTTCGGGCTGGTGGCCGCGTGGGCGGCCGACGCGGCCCCGCCCACGGCCGTCACGGCGGCCGCCGCGGTGATGCCGGTCGTGGCCGCGAGGAACTGGCGCCGGTTCAGGCCCAGGCCGCGGCGCAGCGCGCCGCCGATCTCGAGCTCTTCTTCGTATGCACTCATTGCGTTGTACTCCCGCCTTACGCGTGGGTAGTGATCTCGCTCGTCCCCCGAGTGCGTGTGTGGTGCCGGACTCCTTTCCGCCGCGGGAACCGGGGCTCCCGCGGTGCTCACCACTCCGCGGCGCCAGGCCCGTGCGAGTCGTCCCTGTGGCTCACTCGGGGCCCTTGGTACTGTGCGGAGAACTTGGCGTGGAAGTTACGCGTCTTTTGCCTGATTTGGAAGGACTTTCGCGCTAACAATTTGAACTTTCCACTACCCCAGGACAAAGGCGTGCTTTCGCATCCTGTGTCCGTTTTGTGCGTTTTGTGCATTAAACGCCGACAATGCGAACTTTCGGTGGCTCGGCGTGAGCGGGTTCCCGCCTGCGGCCACCCCGGAGATCGGCTGTGGCAGTGAATGGGACGCGGTCTGGGCCCGCCCCGACCCCGTACCGGCCGTCCCGGGCCCCTTCCTCGCCCGCCCACGCCGGGACGACGGGCCGGCGCTCTCCCTGCGCAGGGGCACTTTCTTCGATCTGTGACGGACTTTTGCTTGCCATCGGCGGAAGGTCCACCTAGTATCGCGACGTGCGGACCGGAGAACGTCCGGTCCGGCCAACGGAGGGTGCCATGGATGCCGACCGGCGCCGCCCGCGACCAGAACGGCCGCGACGACCCTCCTCCGCCCCCGCCCGCACACGAACCAACGGCCTCCGCCCTCGGAGAACGCCCGGCCAAGCCGGGAGAACGGTACGCGAGGAGAAGCCGGATGACCGAGTTCATCCCCCTCGCCCATCTGCCCGCCGACTCCCCGGAGATCGAGCTCTCCACATCGTCCGGCCTCATCGATCTGGCAGGTGGTGTTCGAGCGTCTCTGATCAGCTAAGCGATCCTGTATCAGACGTGGTGTCTGGGATGGTTTCCCACCGTGGTGGGGAGGCACGGGCGTGGAGGTGGAATCCCGCGCCCAGTGCTGCCTCCGGCTTCTTCGACGTCATCGAGATGATCTGGTCAGATCTCGGTTATCCAGACGAACGAGCGACGGCCCCCTGCGCCAGCAGGGGGCCGTCGGTGTTTTGTGAATGTCGCCGGAGCGGGAACGTACGCTAAGCGCGTTCGCCCAAGTCAGCCAGATGTCAGACTTCTTAGTAGGCGGCGAATGAGGAGGTCCGGTCGTTCCAACCGTAGTAGCCGAGATTGTCCAACCACATTCCACTTTGGAGCCAGAGAGATGATCCGCCCCACCTAATGTGCTCCCAGAGCATTACCCCTTCACCGGATAGCGCCGCTGCGGTCGAGGCCTTGTCGTTCCAATCGCTGCAGAAGATGTCGATGGGGGCGCCGCACTGCATGCGCTTCTGAGTTAGGTCCGGCCACCCATAACCGGCAGGGACTGAGAGCCGAGAGCCGGCACTGCCGGGGTGCTCGTAGATCACTCCTGTGCCCCAGCGCTCCGCACTTGATTGGGCTTTGGCGGCTTGCGCCTGGGTGAACTCCCGTGGCTGGGCCAGCGTGTGCGCTGGACCGCCCTGCTCGCTCACGAAACGCTCGAAATCGGCGGAGTTGGTGAAGGTGGCCAGGCGCCCGTGCGGACCGTCGCCTCGAAGTACCGCCATGTAAAGGGGCTGCCCGTTGTATTTGGTGATGGTAGCCGGATCGACCGGCTTGCCGTCGATCGTGAGTGGCACACGCGGTACCTGATGCACGATCGGCCTGTCAGCGGGAGCCGTCGGGGTCGGGTCGGCCGGGATCGGGGCGGCCGTGGTGGCAGCGGGGGTCGGATCGGCGCTTGCCATGCCGGCCTGTCCCACACTGGCGATCATGGTGAGCATGGAGGCGATGCCAATGGCATGGATCCGGAGGGTCCGCAAACGCATTTTCTCTCCTCGATGAGGTCGGGAGCGGGGCCAATCTGCCTGCGGCTTTACGCTTGAGATTCCTTTCGACCTGCTTTTCGGTCTGTCTGCGCGTATAGGGAGCATGGCGTGCTCTTATGGTCGGTAAAGCTGGACCAGAAGACGGGAAGAAAAATCGAATTACGCAACGTCCCAGCGATGTGCCAGCCGCAGGTCTCGAGGCCTATCCCATCGTGAAGGGGGCGGCTCCGGAGATGACAGTGCCTGTTGCGCCACCTTGAGGTGACTATTCACCTCACGACATGAAGGCGGGCACCGACAGGTTGCCGAGCAATGCGTCGTGAAGCGCTTGGGCAGCGCGTTCTTGCGGACGGTGGCGATGCAGCCGCGGATGGCCAGGAAGATCCGGGCTCCTTTGAGCGTGCGGAAGCCGCCGCTGACCTTGGTCTTCGTCTTGATCACCCGGATGGCCCGCTCGGCCACGTTGGTCAATGCGTGTACCAGTCGGCATCCGCGCCGCGGACCCTGCTGCCACTCGACACCCGAGGGTGTGTCGGCCGGCTTCAGACCTCCGATGTCAGACCCGAGCGTGATCGTGGTTCAGCGGAAGGGGGCGGATCTGTTCACCTCTCGCTTCGCCCGATGATTCGATCGCCGCCTGGGTTGATGATCACGGTCTTCATCGTTGTGTGGGTGGAGGGCTCAGCACGGAGTCGACGGCCATGTAGAGGGTGTCGGTCTCGGACTGCAGGACGGATTCCTTGGTGGGCAGGGCTCGTTCAATCGAGAGTCCGTTGAGCACGGTGTTCAGGAACCTCGCACGTCGAGTGATGTCACCGTCCGGTAGCGCACCCTCATCAGCGAGCGCGGAGAGCCAGTACTCGACGCGTTGCTGTGCTTGGCGTGCCATCGCGAAATGCGCCTCGCGGGCTGCGCTTGTCGGCTCGCTGGCGAGGAATGACTCGTACGTCTTCCTCCAGGCCTCCCGCGCCCGCTCTCCCACCTCGACGGGCGCGAGCACCTGGCGAAGACACTCGACCAGGCGGTCGCGCGCGGGAATCGAACGGTCGTGGATCGGATCGCCGGGGGCCACCAGGTCGTAGATCCCGGCAAGCACCGTGTCCAGCAGGACACGTTGCGTCGGGAAGTGGTACCGGAGCGAACCCGTGCTGACGCCGGCCCGCGCGGCGACAGCTCGAACGCTCAGCTGTGCCGCGGGGTTCTCCCCGAGCATGGTCGCCGCTGCGATCAGAATCCTGTCGCGGGAGCTGCGGCTCTCGTTCTCCGAATCGGCCATCCTTCCCCTCCCGCTCTCGGACTAACACGTCGTACTAGCACGCTGTGTTAGCATGACGGCGGCTCTAGCACAGCGTGTTAGAGCGTACTGCGTTTCCGTGGGAAGGAGTGGCATGGCCGGGCAGTGGCGGCACCGCATCGCGGCCGCACGCATCAAGCCGGGAGATGGGCGATCGCTCAAACGCTACCGTGGTGGCACATACCGCTCGCCCGCGCGCTGTTCTCGCTCCCGCTCTCACGCCCCGACGGCAACCGGGAGTCCTACGCCATCGACCTCTGGGGTTTCGGTAATCCGAGCAGCGGAGAGGTCATGGCACATCTCTACCTCGACGGCAGGAACGTCGCGCAGTCGAAGCTCCCCGCGGCGTTTCCCGTTCCCGGTGGGGTCATCGAAGTGGCGAAAAGCAGATTCGGGATCAAACGCTGCCACTACGTCGCCACCGACGGCACCGAACACCAGCTCGTGCCCGACCCGGCGTCGGCCGAAGGACGCCGGGCCCGACTTGACCGCGATCACCCTGCGGTAAGCCACCTGATCGGATGGCTGTCGATCATCATGCTCGTTATCGGCCTGGGGTTGAATCTGCTGCAGCTCCTCGAACCGATCTCCCGGATCCCCCCGATCGCCGAGTCCGCCGGAACCTTCGCGTCGCCCCTTCATCTGCCGATCTGGCTCAATCTCGCCCTCGCGCTCGGGGCCGCGTTGGGCAGCATCGAGCGGGCATTACGACTGCGCTACCACTGGCTACTGGACGCAGGCGGCAACTGAGGACGCCCCGCGTCATGCCGCGGTGGCGTTTCATCTCGTCCTCGCCACCGGCAGACGGTGGACCAGACCCGGCATCCTCCCTAACCCTTGCGGCGCTCATCCCCCGCGCCTTGCGTCACCGCGTTCATCTGCCCTCGCACGCGGCGCAACGGGCCGGTACCAACTCCCGCTCGCGCACCCCGCACCCTCATCCACGAACAGTCAGGAGAAAACCGTGAACCGCCCTCGGGCACCGTTCCAGATCATCCGAACCGAACTCCGCGCGTACCTCGCGATCAATGCCCTGGTCTATGGGGCGTTCCTCCTCGGCATGGGGCTCGCCATCGTCTTCCCCGACCTCCACGCCGCACGGACCGCCTCATTCGCGACCAGCGACCAGGGGGCGCTGGCCCAGACCGTGGCTGCGAATCCCTGGATCTTCGGCACGGCGATCTTCCTGATCAACGTGTTCCCGACCGCGCTGCTGCTCATCGTGCTGCCCTCGCTCCTGATCCCTTTCGCGGGCCTGGCGGTATTCGCGGTCAAGGCGATCGACCTGGGAGTCATGCTCGCGCCCGTCACCCGGGAATCGGCGCTGATGCTCATCCCGCATTCCCTGACCATCCTGATCGAGTTCCAGGCGTACGCACTGGTGGCGTTCGGGGCCTACCTACTCGGCAAGTCCTGGCTCCGGCCAACGAGCGTGGGCGCCACGACTCGTCGTCAGGCTTACCTGCGCGGGCTGAGCCGACTCGGCCAACTGGCGCTCCCAGCGCTCGCGCTCTTCGTCATCGGCGCCGTGTACGAGGTGATCGAGATCTACCTCCTCGTGCCGCGCGTGCTCAACATCTGAGGTAGCAGGCGCCCAGGCCCGAGCAGGGGGCAGAGCCGAGACTGCTGGCGCGCAGCAAGAACATACGCCGTACACGAATGGAGAACCTGGATGAACCAGCAGCCAGCCGGCCTCCCCGGCGGTCCATCACCGTCGCCTCGATCACCTCATCATCGGAGGCGCCGGTGTAGGCCTGCATGATCAACGCCAGCGCCGGCTGCGCGCGCGATCAGGAAGAGGTGCCACAAACCCGCCCCAGATGACCGGCGCTCTAGATGTACTCGGCCAGCGGGTCGGTGACACGTCGTGAACGATACTCACCAGATGTTCGTGAAGCAGGGCACCATCAACGGGGGATCGATCAAACCATGAGTGATCTCGTGAGATTCACGATCCCGGCCGGCTTCATATCGTCGCGAGTCGCGCTGACCTCCGAGGAACTGGTCTGCGGGTACCGGAAAGGCTGGCTTTCGTCGGCGGCGCTCGTGGAACTCGCCCGGGACGTATCCCTGGACCTGCCTGATCTGCCGGACGAGGACGAGATGCTGTATCTCCTGCCGAGCGAGGTCGAGGAGAAGGTGAGGGAGGCCGTCTCGTCGTGTGACGACGTGGACTGTGACGATCCGGAGATCAACAAGGTCTGGGGATACCTGGCGCTCGCGCGACTCAACGAGCGCCGGGACACGGTCTCCGGCTTCTTCGACGTCATCGAGATGATCTGGTCAGATCTCGGCTATCCAGACGAAATGGAGCCGTTCATCTACTACATGCCCCCGCCTCCGGGTGAGGAGTTCGGCGAGCCGGCCATGCTGCGGAGGCTGGAATCCTACCTGGCGGAGCGGACGAGATGGTACGGGGTACGCGGGGGCTCTTCGCCGGAATGACACCGGCTCGATGAGGAAAGCGGCCAGGTCGGGAGAACCGGTTCGACGGGCACTTGCGGCCGCTTTCTACGCGAGGAGGGGAATCGGTACTCCACGCAGCTCAGCCGTGCGGACGGACGTGGGAGGGCGGCGTTCGTGCCGAATCATCGCGGCCCGAGGATAATCGGCCTGCTGATGTAGGGTGAGCCGATGAACGGGAGCGCTCTATACCCGGAACCTCCGCATCTATGTGGAGGGCTCTACGCGGAGTATGGAGAAAGGGTGCTCTTCTCGCGTGTATGCCCGGCGTTGGCCGACGCCGGAGCGGTGCTTACCGGTGTGGCCGGGGTGGCACCACGGGGGCGGGAGTTCGAGATGATCGAGGACCTCGGAGCGGACTACCGAGTGCTCGGCTTGAGCCGGGAGCGTATCCGGGCAATCGCCGCGGATGCCGATCCCGATCTGCGCGCGATCCGGGTGGCGTTCACGCACGAGGCGTTCGGTCTCTTAGTGGTCGCATACGATCCGTGTACGCCGATGACGATCACACCGTTTTCCTGCTGACCGCGGCGGGACCTCTCGGAAGAGGAAGCCGTCTCTTTCAACAAGATAAAAGAAAAGCGTCTAGAGAAGGAGTTGGAGAAGAAGTACGGCATAGACCCGAACGAGCTGAAGCAGGATGAGCTCGGGCGTGGTGCGCAGATTTCCAGGTTCGACGTGTACCGTGGTTCGGACGGCTACTATTGGCTGATCCGCAAGGATGGCAAGGCAAAAATCAGAACAGCTTCAAGTGGGATCGGTAGCAATGTTTCGGATATCGCTGCGTCTCGTAAGCGACGACGGTGATCCGGCAGAGGTGTCGGCCGTCACGGGCATGACGGCCGACACCGCGACCCGCGCCGGAGAACCGTCGGCCAAAACCGGTCGGCCGCACAAGTTCAGTTCCTGGAGTGTCTCGGTGGGGCCGCAGCCGCGCGTGGAGCGGCCGGAGGAGGCATTCAACGCGTTGATCTCCTGGGGTCTTCCGCTCGCGCGCAGGTTCCACGAGGTGTGCGCGAAGGAGGGCTGGGAGGCCTCGCTGGACATCGTCCAGGAGTTCCGCACTCCGGACGAACCATTGGAGAAAGGGATCTCGTTGAGCCGACAGCTCATCGAGTGGCTGACCACTGCGGGCGCCGGCATCGAGATCGACCAATACACATATTACTGACCGCCACCACCTCCACTTGTATGGCGGAGCTAGCGCGCGACGTCGACGCATGGGCACGTCCGGCAGGGCTGTCACGATCGTGGGCCCGGGACGCTCTCGCTAGCCCCGTTTTTCCGAACACGGACGGACGTGAGGGGACGCGACGGGTCTGGTCATCTCCACCGCCGGGCACTGTTCTGGGTGAGTGATCAGGGATACTGGTTCAACGCCTCCGACCTGCGGGCGGGCATGCGCCCGAGGGGTCCGGAGGGATCCCTAATCCCGGTGATCGGAGTCCGGCTCTTTCATCGGGCGGACCAGCATGTCCACAACCTCACGATCGAGGGGCTTCACACCTATCACGTGGCCGCTGGAGCCGCTGAGGTCCTCGTTCACAACGCGGGGTGCCCGAAGCCCTGGACGATCACTGCGGCGAAGTCCACCAAGGTGATGCGCGGAGGGCCCTTCGGCGAGAACTACTATCAGCGGGCCACCAACGCCAAGGGCGAGGTCCTCTGGTGGAGTACGGACGTCAAGGGAGACGGCGGTTCCGTATGGAAGGTCTACAGGCAGACGTCCAAGGGGCTGGAGTGGGTCGCGGACGCGGACAAATGGGGGAACTTCTTCGCTCGTAAGTGGAAATCCGAGGAAGTTCATTCCATGGAAGGATCTCAAGGGATCGTGAGTGGCCGATGATAACCTCGGCGCAGGAATTTCTTTCTCTACGGTTCAGCGATGATCCGGCGGAATATAATCGCGCGGCCCGAGAGCCCGCCCCCTTGGAGGTGTGGCTGGAGTTGATCAACGATCACCCGGAGGCGCGGTTCTGGGTAGCGCACAACAAGACGGTGCCCATCGAGGTTCTTCGGCTTCTGGCAACTGATGCCGACTGGCGTGTCCGCTCCATGGTCGCTTCAAAGAACAAGGCGCCGTCGGATGTTCTGGAGCGCCTTTCGACGGATGAGCATGACGCCATCCGGCAAACCGTCGCCGGACACCCGAACACGCCGACGGAGACGGTGCTGTCCATGTGTGACGACCATTGGGATGAAATCCGGGCGACGGCCCGGCGAAACTTGTCCCGCCGAGGATGCATGGGGTCCAGCTGATCACTCCGGACACCATAGGAAAGCTGATCGCGTTACTCAAGGCCAGCGTTTCCAGGATGAGTGTTCTGATCCTCTGGGGCACCATGATCCCGGTGATATAGGGTCACGGGCATGGTCTGGAAGCGGCGTAAGCGTTCCCCGACACTGATGGACATCGCCAGGAACTGGAAGCCCGACCCCGCCTACGACCACTCGCTCGGGGTGCGGGACATCCTCTGGGAGGAGGTCCCGCAAGGTCGGCCGACCATCAACGCCCTCGAAGGGGTCGCTCCCGGAGGGGCGGCCGCTCCTGTGGCCGGCGAAACTGCTCACATGTATTTTCTCGAACTGTGGGAAGCACTTTTCTGGCCTGCGGTAGAGGCCGAGGACCTGCCGATCCTGCGGAACTTCATGGGGGCCTTCGAACGGATACTGGCGATGAACTCCGAACTGGTGGACGAGGACTTCGACTCGGTCTTCCTGAAGGAGCTCAGGAAGCGCTACAAGACCCTCGGCGACCTCTATGGACCTCTCGTGCGTCAGAGAGTGTTGGCGTCGACGAGCTGAGGTTCACCGGGACCAGAGGTTCGGCTCCCGCTCCAGGAGGTCGAGCACGCCTGTCTCCTGGGGCGGATCACAGTGTGGAGAGTCAGGCCAGGCCGCCCGTTGCGTGGAGGTCTTGGCCGGTATGCCGTCACGATCATCCGCGCTCAGTGGGGGGCCAGACTCGGGCGAGGGCGGCCGGGACTCAGGCGAGGGCGGGGTCGAGGACGATGTCCTGGCCGTGGGTGGTGGGGGCCTCGGGGAAGTGGCAGGCGGTCAGGTGGCCCTCGTGGTTGCCTTCCAGGCGGACGAGCGGGGGCTCCTCGGTGGCGCACTTGTCCTGGGCCTTCCAGCAGCGGGTGCGGAAGCGGCAGCCGGACGGCGGGTCGATGGGGGAGGGGACGTCGCCGGTGAGGCGGATGCGCCCGGCCGGCTCGGCGCCGTCCTCGGGAAGCTCGACCTCGGGGACGGCGGACAGCAGGGCGTGCGTGTACGGGTGGCGCGGGCGTTCGTAGATCGACGCCCGGTCGCCCACCTCGACGATCTTGCCGAGGTACATCACGGCGACGCGCTGCGAGAAGTGCCGCACCACCGCGAGGTCGTGCGCGATGAACAGGAACGCGATGCCGAGGTCCCGCTGGAGCTGCTGCAGCAGGTTGATCACCTGCGCCTGGATCGAGACGTCCAGCGCGGACACCGGCTCGTCGGCGACGATGAGCTTGGGCTCCAGGGCGAGCGCGCGGGCGACGCCGATGCGCTGGCGCTGGCCGCCGGAGAACTCGTGCGGGAACCGGTTGTAGTGCTCGGGGTTGAGTCCGACGATCTCCAGCAGCTCGCGGACGCGCTTCTGCCGCCCGCCCGGCGGCTCGATGCCGTTGACCTCCATGGGGCCGCTGATGATCGTGCCGACGGTGTGCCGGGGGTTCAGCGACGAGTACGGGTCCTGGAAGATCATCTGGATCTCGGGCCGGATGGGCTTGAGCTCGCGGCGGCTCGCGTGCGCGATGTCCCTGCCCTTGTACAGGATGCTGCCGGCGGTCGGCTCCAGCAGCCGTGCCACCAGCCGCCCGGTGGTGGACTTGCCGCAGCCGGACTCGCCCACGAGGCCGAGTGTCTCGCCCGCGCCGACGGTCAGGTCGATGCCGTCCACGGCGTGCACGCGCCCAATCTGGCGCTTGAAGACCAGCCCGCCGAGGACGGGGAAGTGCTTGGTCAGGCCGGACAGCTCCAGCAGGGTCTCGGTCACAGTCGTTCCTTGATCTTGCCGTCGAAGGTTTCCCGCTTCTGGGCGAGCGTCAGGTAGCAGGCGTCGCGGTGGCCCTCGGCGGGGGACAGCTCGGGCCGCTCGGTGGCGCAGGCGTCGCCTCCCACCAGTTGGCGGTGGTCGCACCGGGGGTGGAAGGGGCAGCCGGGCGGCGGGTTGAGCAGGCTCGGCGGGGTGCCGCGTACGGGCAGGAGCGGGAGGTCCACGTTGGAGGTGAGCTTCGGCATCGAGCCGAGCAGCCCCCAGGTGTAGGGGTGGCGGGGCTCGCGCAGCACCTCGTGCGTGGTGCCCTGCTCGACGGCCCTGCCGGCGTACATCACCAGCACGTTGTGCGCGGTGGTGGCCACGACGCCGAGGTCGTGGGTGATGAGGATGATCGACGTGCCGAACTGCTGCTGCAGGTCCTTCAGCAGGTCGAGGATCTGCGCCTGGACGGTGACGTCCAGCGCCGTCGTCGGCTCGTCGGCGATGATCAGGTCGGGGTCGCAGACCAGCGCCATGGCGATCATGACGCGCTGGCGCATGCCGCCGGAGAACTGGTGCGGGTAGTCGTCCACCCGTGTCCTGGCGTGCGGGATGCCCACGCGCTCCAGCATCTCGACGGCCCGCGCCCGCGCCTCGGCCCGGCTCGCGCCCTTGTGCTTGCGGTAGACCTCGGAGATCTGCCGTCCGACGGTGTGGTACGGCGACAGCGAGGTCAGCGGGTCCTGGAAGATCATCGCGATGCGGTTGCCGCGCAGCCTCTCCATCGTGGAGCGGCCGGCGCGCAGCAGGTCCTGGTCCTCCAGCCAGATCTCCCCGCCCAGCTTGGTGTACGCCGGGTCGTGCAGGCCGAGGATCGCCAGGTTCGACACCGACTTGCCCGACCCGGACTCGCCGACGATGCCGAGCGTCGTGCCCTTCTGGAGGTCGAACGAGAGCGAGTCCACCGCGTGGACGACGCCGTCCTCGGTGGAGAACTGTACCGACAGGTCGCGGACCGACAGGAACGTCCCGGGGCCACGCGGTGTCGCCGGCTCGCGGTCCCAGGTCACGGTGGTCACTCGCTGCTCCTTCGGGTCGTACGGTGTGCGCGCATGCCGGTCAGCCGAGCCTGACGCGGGGGTCGATGACGGCGTAGAGGAGGTCCACGACGATGTTGAGGATGACGATCGCGAAGGCCCCCACCAGGGTGACGCCGAGCAGCATCGGCAGGTCGGTGTTCTGCACGCCCCGGACGGCCAGCTCGCCGATGCCGTGCAGGGTGAACGTCTGCTCGGTGATGATGGCTCCGCCGAGGAGGGTGGCGAGGTCGACGCCGAAGATGGTCGCGATGGGGACCATGGCGCCGCGCCAGGCGAACCTGAGGAAGACCGTGCGACTGGACATGCCCTTGGCCCGGGCTGTGCGCACGTAGTCCTCGGCGAGCTGCTCGACCATCACCGACCGCGTCATGCGCGTGTAGTTGGCGGTGAAGATGATCGACAGCACGACCCAGGGGATCAGCAGGTGGACGAACCACCCGGCCGGGTCCTCGGTGAAGGGGATGTAGGACGGGCGGGGGAGCAACCCCATGCTGTCCACGACGAAGAACACCACCAGCGGCCCGACGAAGTAGATCTGCAGGGACGCGCCGATCACCGACGACGTGCTCGCGATCTTGTCGAGCGGCTTGCCCTGCTGCCAGGCGGCGATCATGCCGGTGATGATGCCGAACGAAAGGAACACCACCGCGGCGCCCAGGGTGACCGAGACGGTCACCGGGAAGCGGTCGAGGATCGCGGCGAAGACGGGCTCCTGCGTGGCGAAGGAGTAGCCGAGGCAGGGGGCGGCGCACGCGCCGAACTGGACGAGGTCGCGTCCGGTGAAGATGCCCGTCAGCCAGTGCCAGTACTGCACGAACAGCGGGTCGTCCATGCCGAGATTGTGCCGGATCAGTTCCAGGTTCGTGGGGGAGCAGATCTTCCCGCAGAACGCGCGCGCGGGGTCGCGGGGGATCGCGTAGAAGAGGAAGAACGTGACGGCACTGATGATCAGCATGATCACGGCGGCGCCGATGAGTCGGCGTACGATGAACCGGAACATGACCTCGTGCTTCTTTTCTTGCCGGCGGAATGTGAGGGCCCGCGCCGCCGCCCGGACGGGTCGCCCGGGCGGCGGCGGTGGAGGCTACTTGACGTAGACGTTGAGCGGGGACTGCTCACCCTGGATGGGGTCGAACTCCACCCCGCCCAGGCCCGAGCCGTACAGACCGAAGTAGGTCTGGTAGTACTCGGGGACGATGGCCGCCTGCTCCATGATCTTCTTGTCGACGGCCGCCCACGCCTTGCCCGCCTCCGCCGCGTCGGTGATCTTGTTCGCGGCGTCGATCGCGTCGTTGATCTCCGGGACGTTGAGGTGGCTGTAGTTCGAGGCGTTGTCGGCGATCAGCCGGCCGTCGAAGAGCGGCTGGATCGCGGTCGAGCCGGTCGGCCAGTCGGCGGCCCAGCCGCCCCAGTAGATGTCGTACTTGTTGTCCACCGGGCCGATGGCGTCGTAGAAGGTCGCCGGGTTGAGCGGCTTGGCCACGACGTTGAAGCCCGCCTTGGTCAGCGCGTCCTTGATCGCGACGGTGATCTTCTCCTGCGTCGGCGTCTGGTTGTAGGCGTAGACGACCGTGGGGTTCGGCTGCCCGGACTCCTTCAGCAGCGCCTTGGCGGCCTCGGGGTCGCCGTTCGGCTTGGCCAGCACGCCGTACAGGTCGAACGCCTCGTAGCCGAGGACGGTCGGGCTCATGACGGTGGTGGCGATCTTGCCGGTGTTGACCTCGCCGCCGGAGATGAGCTGGAGCTGCTTGGCAGGCCAGGCCTTGGTGATCGCCTGGCGGACCTTCACGTCCGTCAGGCGCTTGGTGTTGAGGTTGTAGAACGTGGTGAACGGCGTCAGGCCCTGGATGGACCGCTTCATCACCTCGGCGTTGCCCAGGACCTCCTGCACGCGCTCGGCGGCGACGGCGTTGTGGAACGTCATCGCCGTCTTGTCCGCGCCGGAGTCGGCGAGGAAGCGCTCGGTGGAGTTCTGCGCCTGCACGCCGAACTCCATGTGCCACTTCTCGGGGTAGGCGTTGCGGATCGGGTCCGTCTTCGGGTCCCAGTTCGGGTTGCGCTCCAGGTCCAAGGACTTGTCGGTCACATGGCTGGCGATCTGGTACGGCCCGGACGAGAAGGGCTTCTTGTCGTACTTCTCCTTGGTGTCCTGCGCCTTCGGCACGGCTCCGTAGCCGGTCATGGCCAGGGTGAAGTTCAGGTCCGGGTGCGGGTCCTGCAGGTGGAAGACCACGGTCTTGTCGTCGGGCGTCTCGACCGCGTCCAGCGACTTGCCGTTGTACGGGCCCTCGTACGCCTTGCGGTAGTCACCCTTGACCAGCCACTGCTGCAGGTAGGTCGGCCCCTCGGTGATGAACGGCGCGTAGAGGCGCTCGACGCTGTACTTGATGTCGGCCGAGGTGATCGGGGTGCCGTCCTGCCACTTCAGGCCGTCCTTGAGCGTGAACGTCCACGTCTTGCCGCCGTCGGTGGTGGTGCCGGTGTCGGTGGCGAGGTCGCCGACCAGCTTGATGCCGTCGGCGCCCCTGCGGTAGCCGGTGAGCTGGCGGGTGAACAGCGAGGACGCGGTGGCGTTGTAGTTGAGGTACACGCGGGCCGGGTCGAGGTGGGAGAAGTCGTCACGGTCGATCATGTTCACCGTGCCGCCGGGCTTCGCGCCCGGGACGGGGGTCGCGGGGCCGGTCGAGTCGGCCGCGGTGCCCACGGTGATCGAGCTGACGGCCTTGTTCTCCAGCGGCTTGGTCGGCGTGGCCGCGCCGCCGCTGCTTCCCGTCGCGGCGGGCCCGCCGCCTCCGCCCTTGGCGCACCCGGCCAGTGCGAGGGCCCCGGCCGTGAGGATCGCCGCCGCCGCGGTGGCCCTCCTGCGTGAGACTGTCATATCGCCCTTCCTGATCATTACAAGCCGCCCCTGCGAGGCAGGTCGGCGGAGAGGAGAGTGGTGCGGCTCATCGCCGGGTCTTGGGGTCGAAGGCGTCCCTGAGGGAGTCTCCGAGCAGGTTGAACGCGACGACGAAGATCACCATGGAGACGCCGGGGAAGACGAGGTACGTGATGTCCTGGTGGTAGACGTTGGAGCCCACCAGGAACATGCGGCCCCAGTCCGGGGTGGGCTCGGTCATGCCGACGCCGAGGAAGCCCAGGCCTGCCTCCGCGCCGACGAACAGCGGCAGCGCGAGGGTGGACTGGATGATGATGGGCGTCCAGAGGTTGGGCAGCAGCTCCTTGAAGATGATCCGCGCGGGGGAGGCGCCGGTGACCTTGGCGGCCTCGATGAACTCGCGTTCGCGCAGCGAGAGCACCTGGGCGCGCAGCAGCCGCGAGATCGTCGCCCATCCGAGGACGGTCAGCACCACGCAGATGGAGACGTAGCGCAGCCACACCGGCGTCTCCTCGTCGGGGGAGACGAACGCGGCCTCGACCACGGGCAGGAACACGATGAGGAACAGCTGCGAGGGGAACGCCAGCAGCGTGTCGATGATCCGGCCGATGACGTAGTCGGTCTTGCCGCCGGCGTACCCCGACCAGATGCCCATGACCACGCCGATGAACGTCGTGACGATCGTGACGATGATCGCGATGGACAGCGACGTGCGGATGCCGTACACGAGCTGCATGAACACGTCGCGGCCGAGCCCGGGCTCCAGGCCGAACCAGAACTCCCCGCTCACGCCGCCGTTGGGGGCGATCGGGTAGCCGTACTCGTTGAGCAGTCCGGGGACGTTCTGCCCGTAGGTCGTGTACGCGTCCTTGCCGTACAACCACGAGATCACCGGGGCCAGGAGCGCCACCAGGAAGAAGAACGCCACGATGCAGGCGGATACGACGCCGGTGCGGTCCCGGCGGAATCGCCGCCACATGAGCTGAGCCGGCGAGCGGCCCACGAGGGCGGAGCCGCCCGTCTCTGCGGCCTGGGCCGAGGCATCGCCGACGGGGTCGGATCCGGGCTCGGTCGCGGCCTGTGAGGGGAGTGTCATTGTGCGGGTGCCACCAGAGATCGATCGCGGTAAATCGTGACTTGAGGGAACCTTGGCAATTTATTACCTGCCGGTCAATGTCCCGGACGCATCCTTTACACGATTTCGCCGTTCGTTGTGCAATGTCAATCAGGTTGTGTCCGCCAGCCCCTTGACCTGCGTCGATTGGCTAGGACACACTGCACATTACACGCAATTTCAAGTGTCACGATTTTGTGACACAAGCAAGACGTGGATATGACGATATCAGCGGATTGTCCGCCGACATCCGTCAAATCGGTCCACCTGGTGAAGATCAGGTCATCCGGTGGGACCCCTCCGAGCTGTGGTGACCCCAGCAAGCAATCGCTTGGTTATCTAGGGGTGTCGAGGGTTACGCCCTCTTTGCGTGGTATGGCACACTGAGAGCAGAGCAGCGTGCTCCGGGGTCGGTGAAATTCCGAACCGGCGGTGACAGTCCGCGACCCGGCCGAGTCCATCGGCCGGTGGACCCGGTGGAATTCCGGGACCGACGGTTAAAGTCCGGATGGGAGGAAGCGCGCGCGTCCGGCGGCTTGGTGCCGCCGGGCATCTGTGTGGTGTGCTCGCGCGCCGCACCCGTTCACCCCGGGGCCCGCAGTGGCAGTCGTAGCCGCTGGCGAGGAAGGGGACGGGGTGCGCCGACCGGACGTCACCACGCGCGTGGGCCCACGCGCCGTTCTCGGGCTCCGTTCCCTCTCTCCTCTCCTGATCCCCTCGCGTCCGCGCGCCCCTCGCGGCGGACGCGGCGGAAGACGCCACGCCCCTTCCGGGTTGCTTCCTCTCGCAGGATCTGATCGGCCCGAGCTCCGGCTGCTCCCGGCCGCACGCACAAGGAGCGTTGATGTTCACTGGAATCGTTGAGGAGCTCGGCGAGCTCACCGGCGTGGAGGCGCTGCCCGACGCGGCGCGCCTCACGATCCGGGGGAAGGTCGTCGCCGACGGTGCCCGGCACGGCGAGTCGATCGCCGTCAACGGCGTCTGCCTGACCGTCGTGGACGCCACAGAGGACGCCTTCACCGCCGACGTGATGAAGGAGACGCTCGACCGCAGCTCGCTCGGCGCCCTCACCCCGGGGACGCTCGTGAACCTGGAGCGTGCCGTCCGCGCGGACCAGCGGCTCGGCGGCCACATCGTCCAGGGCCACGTCGACGGCACCGGCACGATCATCGCGCGGGAGCCGGCCGAGCACTGGGAGGTCGTGCGCGTGTCCCTGCCGCAGGGGCTCGCCCGCTACGTGGTCGAGAAGGGGTCCATCGCGGTCGACGGCGTCAGCCTGACCGTCGTGGACGTCCGGGACGGCGAGTTCTCGGTCAGCCTGATCCCGACCACGCTGGAGCTCACCACCCTCGGTTTCAAGCGGCCCGGCGACCCGGTCAACCTCGAGGTCGACGTGATCGCCAAGTACGTCGAGAAGCTCGTCGGCGCGCACGCCGAGGG
The DNA here is from genome assembly GCF_040653595.1 of Sphaerisporangium sp. NPDC051011. Classification (NCBI taxonomy): domain Bacteria; kingdom Bacillati; phylum Actinomycetota; class Actinomycetes; order Streptosporangiales; family Streptosporangiaceae; genus Sphaerisporangium; species Sphaerisporangium sp. NPDC051011. The sequence continues at coordinate 354,593 of NZ_JBFAGG010000003.1, forward strand.
GCAGGCATGAGCGGCTGGACCCAGGCGGGTTTCGAGGTGTTCGGCCAGCACGTCCTGTGGATCGACCTGGTCGGCAACATCGGCGCGCTCGCGACCGTGTGGCTGGCGATCAGGCGCACCATCTGGACCTGGCCGGTTCAGTTCGCGTCATCCATCCTGCTGCTGGCCGCGTCCCTGCAGGCCCACATCACCGGCAACGCGCTGAAGCAGGCGATGTTCGCCGCGCTCGCCGTCTACGGCTGGGTCAGATGGGTGCGCGGAACCCGGGGCGGAGAGGCGCTGGCCGTACGGCCCGGCACCCTGCGCGAGCGCCTCACGCTGATCGCCGTCATGGTCGCGGCCACCGGCCTGGTCGCCTGGTTCTTCATGGCCACCGGCTGGTCCTGGGCGCCCTGGCCGGACGCCTACATCTTCGTCGGCAGCGCCATCGCGACCTACGCCCAGGGCAGGGCGCTGATCGACTTCTGGTGGATCTGGGTGGCCGTCGACCTGGTCGGCGTGCCCCTGGCCTACTGGTCCGGGCTGTACGTGTCCGCCGTGGTGTACGGCGTCTTCTTCGTCATGGTCCTGCTCGGGGTCCGCGAGTGGCGGCGGCAGTACGCCGGCCGCAGCCTGGAGGTGGCCACGGCATGAACCACAACATAATTACCCACAACACCATGAACCACGGCACGAACGGCAGCGAGAACCACGGCATGGACGACGGCATGGACGACATCAAGCTCGACCCGATCGAGCGCGCGATCGACGACATCCGCGACGGCAGACCGGTCATCGTGGTGGACGACGAGAACCGCGAGAACGAGGGCGACATCATCTTCGCCGCCTCCAAGGCGACCCCGGAGCTGCTGGCCTTCACCATCCGCTACACCAGCGGCGTGATCTGCGTCCCCATGCTGGGCGAGGACCTGGACCGCCTGGGCCTGCCCCTGATGGTCCAGAACAACCGCGAGCGCCTGCGCACGGCGTACACGATCAGCGTGGACGCCCGCGACGGCGTGACCACCGGCATCTCGGCCGCCGACCGGGCCAAGACCATCCGCACGCTCGCCGACTCGGCCACCGAGTCGTTCGAGCTGGTGCGGCCCGGCCACATCTTCCCCCTGCGCTACCACGCGGGCGGGGTGCTCGCCCGCCGGGGCCACACCGAGGCGTCGATCGACCTGGCCCGGCTGGCCGGGCTCACCCCGGCGGGCGTGCTCGCCGAGGTCGTCAACGACGACGGCACGATGTCACGCCTGCCCGAGCTGCGCCGGTTCGCCGACGAGCACGGTCTGGCGCTGGTCTCCATCGAGCAACTCGTGGAGCACCGGCGGCGCACCGAGAAGGTCGTCTCCCGGGTGGCCGCCACCGACATCCCGAACAAGTACGGCATCTGGCGTGCGTACGGCTACGCCAGCGGCATCGACGGCGGCGAGCACATCGCCCTGGTCTACGGCGACCTCGGCGACGGCGAGAACGTGCTGGTCCGCGCGCACTCCGAGTGCCTGACCGGGGACGTGCTCGGCTCGCTGCGCTGCGACTGCGGCGTGCAGCTCGACCACGCCATGCGCGCGGTCGCAGCCGAGGGCAGGGGCGTGATCGTCTACCTGCGCGGGCACGAGGGACGCGGCATCGGCCTGCTGGCCAAGCTCAAGGCGTACAGCCTGCAGGACAACGGCAGCGATACCGTGGACGCCAACCTGGAGCTGGGGCTCCCGGTGGACGCGCGGGAGTTCTCCAACGCGGGCCAGATGCTCGCCGACCTCGGGGTCAAGTCGGCGCGGGTGCTGACGAACAACCCGGCCAAGGTGCGCGGCCTGGACGGATACGGCATCAAGGTCGTCGGGCGCGAGCCCATGCCGGTGTCCGCCAACGAGTACAACATCAAATACCTCACGGCCAAACGCGACAGGCTCGGCCACCACATCGAAGGAGTCCGATGAGCGGCGAAGGAAGGCCCGCGGCCGAGGCCGTGCGCGCCGAGGGCCTCACGGTCGGCATCGTCGCCGCCCGCTGGCACGAGCGGATCACCGACCAGCTCGTGGCCCGCGCCGAGCGGGCGGCGGACGACTGCGGGGCGTCCCGGGTCACCGTCCGGGTGGCGGGCTCCCTGGAGGTGCCGGTCGTGGCCCAGGCCATGGCCCGGCGGCACGACGCCGTGGTGGCGCTCGGCGTGGTCGTCCGGGGCGAGACGGCGCACTTCCAGTACGTGTGCGATTCGGTCACATCCGGACTGACCAGGGTGTCGCTGGACGAGTCGACTCCGGTGGGCAACGGGGTCCTGACATGTGACAACCTTGATCAAGCCATCGACCGGGCCGGTCTGCCCGGCAGTCACGAGGACAAGGGGTACGAGGCCACGGTCGCGGCGCTCGAGACCGCGCTGGTCCTGCGCGACCTGAAAGGATGAGACCTTGCCCCGCCGATCCACCCGCCGTGCCCGCCGTGCCTGAGCCCGACCTGCCGCCGCCGTCGCTGCCGGTGATCTGGCGGCCCCGCCGCGCCCGCGTCATGGCGTACGCCGCCGCCACGGTCATGGTGGCAGGCTCGGTCGTGCTCGCGGTGGTGCTGCCACCGCCGTTCAAGCTGCCCGACAAGATCGGCCTGGTGCTGTTCGCGTGCCTGGTCGCGTTCATCCTGCACCTGCTCGGGCGCCTGCGGGTCGAGGCCGACGAGCGCGGCGTCACGGTCGTGAACGCCATTCGCGTCCACCGCTACGAATGGCCCGAGGTGCTCGGCGTGACGCTTCCGGACGGCGAGCCCTGGCCCAAGCTGGACCTGGCCGACGGCTCCAGCGTGGGCGCCATGGGCATCCAGGGCACCGAGAAGGACCGCTCGCACAAAGCGGTGGCGGAACTGCGCGCACTGATCCACAAATACGGCGAGGCCCCCGACCGGAGCTAGCCGCCGCGCCTCTGGTACGGCCGGTTCGGGGCGCCCTTTCAGGCGGTGTTCTTCCGCCCTCTCGCGCGAGGACTCCAGAACACCGCCGCGCCCCGAACAAGCTAGGCGTCGTCGAGGGGGAGTGGGGGGTAGCGGCTTTTGCGGCGGGACTCGGCGGTGGCCTGCTCGTCGAGCTGGCGGGCCAGCTCGTCCAGGTCGTCGGCGCCCAGCACGTTGGACACGCCGAACCGGGTGGCGGTGGTCGACCAGGGGTTTCGCCGGTAGGCGACCCATCCGCCGTAAAAGTCCAGGATCTCCCACGTTCTGCCGTGGCGCAGCCGCACCTCGGCGAGCGTCAGGCGCTTCACGATCGCCATGAGGCTTCACAGGTGAGAGTCACGATGACAGCTTCCCTTCGCCGGTGACCCGAGTCAAGATCGTGCTTACAGAACGTGAGATTCGCGTTCAAGTCCCATTCGGTGCCCGAGGGCCCGTGGATGACTCACCGAAGTGATTCAGGCACATTCCGTCGGCTCCGCGGGCGGGAACGCGTGTCCGGTACCGGCAACGGAGAAGATTGGGCCCCCTCGACGCGCCCCCGGACGGCCGGCGACACGCCGCCGCCCCCGGGGAACGATCCCCGGGGGCGGCGGGCGACGCGTGTGAAGGGACCGCTTCAGGCGGAGAGGCGGACCGCCGGGGCCCCTCCGTCCAGAACCCCTCCGTCCAGAACCCCGCGGCCCAGAACCCCGCGGCGGCGCAGCTCGGGCAGGACGCCCTCGCCGAACCAGTAGGCCTCCTCCAGGTGGGGGTAGCCGGACAGGACGAACTCGGTCAGGCCGTGGGCGGCGTACTCCTCGATGAGGTCGGCCACCTCGGAGTGGCTGCCGACCAGCGCCGTGCCCGCGCCGCCGCGCACCAGCCCGACGCCCGCCCACAGCCCGGGGTGGATCTCCAGGTCGTGGACGCCGCCGCCGTCGCGCCGGAAGCCCTCGTGCAGGGCCAGCATGCGCTTCTGGCCCACGGAGTCGCTGCGCGCCAGCGTCTGCTGCGCGGTGCGGACATCCTCGGGGTCCAGCGCCGCGAGCAGGCGGCCCGCCTCGGCCCAGGCCTCCTCGGAGGTGTCCCGGGTGATGACGTGCAGCCGGATGCCGAACCGCAGCGTCCGCCCCTCCTCGGCGGCCAGTCCCCGCACCCAGGCGATCTTCTCGGCGACCTGCGCGGGCGGCTCTCCCCAGGTGAGGTAGGTCTGGACGTGCTTGGCCGCGACCCGTCCCGCCGCCGCGGACGACCCCCCGAAGTACAGCTCGGGGACGGGTGAGGGCACCTCGGCCACGGTCGCGCCCTCCACCTGGTAGTGGACGCCGGTGAAGTCGTACGGCGTGCCGCTCCACGCGCCGCGCACGACGGACAGGAACTCGTCGGTGCGGGCGTACCGCTCGTCCTTGGACAGGTGGTCGCCGAACCGGCGCTGCTCGGCCGTCTCCCCGCCGGTGACGACGTTGAGCAGCAGCCGGCCGCCGGAGATGCGCTGGTAGGTCGCGGCCATCTGCGCGGCGAGCGTGGGGGAGACGAAGCCGGGACGGAACGCGACGAGGAACTTCAGGGTCCTGGTCTGCTGGGTGAGCGCGGCGGTGACCAGCCAGGCGTCCTCGCACCAGGTGCCGGTCGGGGTCAGCACGGCCTCGAAGCCGAGCTGTTCGGCCGACCGGGCGATCTGCCCGAGGTAGTCGATCGACGGCGGGCGGAACGCGGTCGCGGCGGCCTTGCCGTGGCCGCGCTGGAGGCCGTGGCCGCCACCGAAGATCGACCGGCTGTCCCCGGAGGTGGGCAGGAACCAGTGGAACCTCAGGCTCATGGGCGTCCTTCTTCGCGATGTCATTGAACTAATTTCCTACCAAGTAAATAGGATATGCGCGAGAGTGCCGGGGCGCCAGGTGACGCGTAATCTGATGAGGTGGTGAACAGGGCACTACGGGCGGCCGACATCCCCACTCCGGGCGCGCTCGCCGAGCTTCTCGACGCGCACGCCTACCTGGCCGGCGAGGGGCTCGCCACGGCGTGCTTCCTCGCGCTGAAGATGGGCAGGCCGCTGTTCCTCGAAGGCGAGGCCGGGGTCGGCAAGACCGAGCTGGCCAAGACCCTCGCGGCCGTCCTCGGCGCCCCGCTGATCCGCCTGCAGTGCTACGAGGGCCTGGACGCCGCGCAGGCCCTGTACGACTGGGACTTCGCCCGGCAACTGCTCCACCTCAAGGCCGCCGAGGCCACGGGGGCCACCGGCGCCGCCGAGGCCGGCCGCCTGGAGGGCGAGCTGTACGACCGCCGGTTCCTGCTCGCCCGGCCCCTGCTCAGGGCGCTGGAGACCCAGCCCAGCGTGCTGCTCGTGGACGAGATCGACAGGGCCGACGACGAGTTCGAGGCGTTCCTGCTGGAGGTGCTGTCCGACTTCACCATCTCCATCCCCGAGCTCGGCACCGTGCGCGCCGTAACGCCGCCCGTGGTCGTCGTCACCTCCAACCGCACCCGCGACGTCCACGACGCCCTCAAGCGGCGCTGCCTCTACCACTGGCTGGAGCACCCCTCCTTCGAGCGGGAGGTCGCCATCCTGCGGCGGCGGCTGCCCGCCTGCACCGAGGCGCTCGCCTCCCAGGTGGCGGCCGCCGCCGGGCGCCTGCGCGCGGCGGGCCTGGTCAAGCCGCCCGGCATCGCCGAGACCCTCGACTGGGCCGAGGCCCTGCTCACGCTCGGCGCCCGTGACCTGGACCCCGGCCTCGCCGCCTCCACCCTCGGCGCGCTGCTGAAGTACCGCGAGGATCAGCAGGCCGTGCTGGCGAACGGGCTGCTGCGCCATGGCTGAACCGCCGCGCCGCGACGCCCTCACCGCCTCGGGCGACGGGGACGGCCGCGACGGGCTGGTGGCCACGCTGACCGGCTTCGCGCGCACGCTGCGCGCCGCCGGGGTCCCTGCCGACCACGAGCGCACCCAGAACATGCTCCGCGCCGCCGCGCACCTGGACGTCACCGACCGCCGGGCCGTCTACTGGGCCGGCCGTCTCACCATGTGCGCGGGCCCCGACGACCTGCCCCGCTACGACCGCTGCTTCGCCGCCTACTTCGGCGGCGAGCGCGCCCGCCCGGGCCGTCCCGCCCCGCCCACGATCACCGTCGTGCGCCACACCCTCGCCCCGGACGCGACCGGCGACGGCGACGCCGGCGGGGACGAGGCGCCGGCCGCCACCGCCAGCGCGGTCGAGGTGCTCCGCCACCGCGACGTCGCCCGCATGACCGCCGCCGAGCTCGCCGAGATCCACCGCATGCTCGCGCTGGTGCGCGCGCCCCGGGAGCCGCGCCGTACGCGCCGCCTCACGCCGTCCCACCGGGGCAGGCTCGACCCCCGGCGCACCATGCGTGAGACGCTGCGCAGGGGCGGCGAGGTCGCCCGCCTCAGCCGCAGGTCCCGCCGGGTGCGGCCACGCCGCGTGGTGCTGCTGGTCGACGTCAGCGGGTCCATGGCCCCGTACGCCGACACGCTGCTGCGCCTCGCCCACGCCCTGGTGCGCCGCGAGCCGCGCGCCACCGAGGTCTTCAGCGTCGGCACCCGCCTCACGCGCGTCACCGCCGAGCTGCGCCACCGCGACCCGGCCACGGCCATGCGCGAGGTGTCGGCCGCCATCCCCGATTGGAGCGGAGGAACCCGGCTCGGCGACGAGCTGAAGCGGTTCCTGGACCGGGGCTCGGGCGCCAGGGGAGCGATCGTCGTGATCGCCTCCGACGGCTGGGAGCGCGGCGACCCGTCCCTGCTCGGGCTGCAGATGGCCCGGCTGTCGCGGCTCGCCCACCGCGTGGTGTGGGTGAACCCGCACAAGGGCCAGGAGGGTTACCAGCCGCTGACCGGCGGCATGCGCGCCGCCCTGCCGCACGTCGGGGCGTTCGTCGCCGGGCACAGCCTGGCCGCCTTCGAGGAGCTCGCGGAAAGGCTGTCCCATGCGTGACGTGCTGACGCAGATCGTGCGGTGGTGGGAGGCCGGCGAGCGGTTCGGCCTGGCCACCGTGGTGGAGACCTTCCGCAGCGCGCCGAGGCCGCCCGGCGCGTCCATGGCCGTCCTCGGCGAGGAGGCGGTCGGCAGCGTGTCCGGCGGCTGCGTCGAGGGCGCGGTGTACGAGCTCGCCCAGGAGGTCGTGGCCGACGGCAGGCCCGTGCTGCGCCGCTACGGCGTGAGCGACGACGACGCCTTCTCCGTCGGCCTGACCTGCGGCGGGATCATCGACGTCCTCGTCGAGCCGGTGTCGGCGAAGGACTTCCCCGAGCTCGGCGAGATCGCCGCGTCCGTCCGCCGCCGGGAGGCGGTCGCGGTGGCGACGATCGTGTCCGGGCCCGGGCGCGCCGGGGCGCGCCGGGTGGTGTGGCCGGGCCGCGCGTCCGGGTCGCTCGGCCCGGCCAGGCTCGACGCCGCCGTGGACGACGACGCGCGCGGCATGCTCGCCCAGGGCCTGACCGGCGTGCGCAGGTACGGGCCGCAGGGCGAGCGGCGGCTGGACGACCTCGCGGTGTTCGTCCACTCCTTCGCCCCGCCGCCGCGCATGCTGGTCTTCGGGGCCATCGACTTCGCCGCCGCCGTCGCCAGGATCGGCAAGTTCCTCGGCTACCACGTCGTCGTGTGCGACGCCCGGCCGGTGTTCGCGACGGCCAAGCGCTTCCCCGAGGCCGACGAGGTGATCGTCAAGTGGCCGCACGACTACCTGTCGGCCACGTACGTGGACGAGCGCACGGTCATCTGCGTGCTCACCCACGACCCCAAGTTCGACGTGCCGCTGCTGGAGGTCGCCCTGCGCACCCGCGCCGGGTACGTCGGCGCGATGGGGTCGCGGCGCACCCACGACGACCGCATGGCGCGCCTGCGCGAGGCGGGCCTGACCGAGGACGAACGGGCCCGGCTGCGCTCCCCGATCGGCCTCGACCTCGGCGCGCGCACCCCCGAGGAGACCGCCGTCTCGATCGCCGCCGAGCTGATCCGGCTCCGCTGGGGCGGCTCGGGCCGCGCGCTCACCGACACGACCGGCCGTATCCACGGCGAGGCTCCCGCCGGGCGGGACGCCGGATGAGCGATGGCGCGCCGTGCGCCGGGCTGCTGCTCGCGGCCGGGGCGGGCACCCGGCTGGGCACGCCCAAGGCGCTGCTGGAGTTCCAGGGGGAGCGGCTGGCCGACCGCGGGGCGCGCCTGCTGCGCGACGGCGGCTGCCGTCCGGTGATCGTGGTCCTCGGCGCGGCGGCCGGCCGGATCGGCGGCCTCGATGACCAGGGTGTGATCGTCGTCCGCAACCCGGACTGGGCGACCGGCATGGGGTCGTCGCTGCGCGCGGGACTGGACGCGGTGCCCCCGTCGGCCGGGGCCGTCGTGGTGGCGCTGGCCGACCAGCCGCTCGTCCGCGCCGAGGCCGTGCGCCGGCTGGCCGAGGCGCGGGCGGCGGGCGCGGCGGTGGCGGTGGCCACCTACGGCGGCGCGCGGCGCAACCCCGTGATGATCGGCGCGGAGCACTTCGCCGAGGTACGGCGGCTGGCCACCGGGGACGCCGGCGCCCGCCCCTTCCTGCGCGCCCACCCGGACCTGATCACGCTCGTCCCCTGCGACGACGCGGGCGACCCCGCCGACATCGACACCCCCGAGGACCTCCGCAGGCTCCTGGCCCTGGCGCCGCCACGGGGCGGGTTGGAAGGGACGGGGCGACTCGATACGCTGTCCTGACCAGAACATCATTCGGTTTTCTTGTGAAAGGGGCGAGCATGCGCGTCGGCATGGCACTCAACTACGCCGGAGGCTTCAAGGAGACCGTGGCCGAGCTGGGCGACTACGAGAGCGCCGGGCTGGACATCATCTTCGTCGCCGAGGCGTACACCTTCGACGCCGTGAGTCAGATGGGCTACATCGCCGCCCGCACCGAGCGGCTGCAGATCGCCTCGGGCATCCTGCCGATCTACTCCCGCACCCCTTCCCTGCTCGCCATGACCGCCGCCGGCATGGACTACGTCTCCGACGGCCGTTTCGTGCTCGGCCTCGGCGCCTCGGGCCCGCAGGTCATCGAGGGCTTCCACGGCGTGCCGTACACCGCGCCGCTCGGCCGCACCCGCGAGGTGATCGAGATCTGCCGCAAGGTGTGGCGGCGCGAGCGGCTGACCTACGAGGGCGCGCACTACACCCTGCCGCTTCCTCCCGGCAGCGGCACCGGCCTCGGCAAGCCGCTCAAGTTGATCAACCACCCCGTCCGCCCGCGCATCCCCATCGTGATCGCCGCCATCGGCCCGAAGAACGTCGAGATGACCGCCGAACTGGCCGAGGGCTGGGAGCCGATCTTCTACGTGGCCGAGAAGGCCGCCGACGTCTGGGGCCCGTCGCTGGCGGCGGGCAGGGCCAAGCGGGACGCCGAGCTCGGCGAGCTGGACGTCATCGCCCAGGCCTTCCTCGCCATCGGCGACGACACCGGGGACCTGCTGGATCTCGGCCGTTCGATGGCCGCGCTGTACATCGGCGGCATGGGCGCCAAGGGCAAGAACTTCTACAACGACCTGGCCCGGCGCTACGGGTACGAGAAGGAGGCCGAGCTCATCCAGGACCTGTACCTGGAGGGCAAGAAGGACGAGGCCGCCGCGCACGTCCCGCGGGAGCTCCTGGAGAAGATGTCCCTGGTGGGCCCGGAGGGGTTCGTCCGGGACCGCATCGCGGCGCTGAAGGAGTCGGGCGTCACCACGCTCAACGTCGCCCCGATCGCCCCGAGCCACGCCGAGCGCCTGAAGCTGGTCGAGAAGGTCAAGGAACTGGCGAACGGCTGACGCCCCGGGGACGACGGGCTCGGGGCGGGGACGGCGCAGGCCGTACAGTCGGGAACATGACCGGCTACCACGCCGACATGACCCGCACCGTCGCCGTCGGCGCCCCGAGCGGCTGGCAGCGAGAGCTGTACGATCTGGTCCTGGCCGCCCAGCGGGCCGGGCGGCACGCGCTCGTCCCCGGGGCCGGCACCGGCGAGGTCGACGCCGCCGCGCGCACGCTCATCGAGGACGCCGGGCACGGCGAGCACTTCGGCCACGGACTGGGGCACGGAGTCGGTCTGGAGATCCACGAGGACCCGTTCCTGCGTTCCACTGGTGCCGGTAGACTTGAGGATCGAGTTCCGATCACCGTCGAGCCCGGGGTCTATCTCCCGGGCAGGGGCGGCGTCCGGATCGAGGACACCCTCGTCACGCGTGCCGGCGGCCCGGAACTCCTCACCCGCACGACCAAGGAGCTGCTGGTCCTGTAATAGGGCAGGATCGTGGCCGAGCTCAGCGTGACCATGACGACGCAGGAGATTACGAGTGGCGACGACCAACGACCTCAAGACCGGACTGGTGCTCAAGCTCGATGGTGGCGAGCTGTGGAGCGTGGTGGAGTTCCAGCACGTCAAGCCCGGTAAGGGCGGCGCCTTCGTCCGCACCAAGCTGAAGAACGTGCTCTCGGGCAAGGTCGTCGACAAGACCTTCAACGCCGGCGTGAAGGTCGAGGTGGCCAACGTCGACAAGCGCGAGATGCAGTTCTCCTACCTCGACGGCGACGAGTTCGTCTTCATGGACACCGAGACCTACGACATGCTCAACGTGCCGCGGGCGACGGTCGGCGACGCCGCCAACTACCTCCTGGAGAACACCCTCGCCACCGTGGCGATCAACGAGGGCAACGTCCTCTACATCGACCTTCCCGCGGCCGTCGAGCTGACGATCGCCCAGACCGAGCCGGGCCTGCAGGGCGACCGCTCCACCGGCGGCACCAAGCCCGCCACCCTGGAGACCGGCGCCGAGATCAAGGTCCCCCTGTTCATCACCACGGGCGAGAAGGTCAAGGTCGACACGCGCACCGGCGAGTACCTCGGCCGGGCCTGAGGTGTCCGCTCGGGGAAAGGCGCGCAGACGCGCACTGGACATCCTGTTCGAGGCCGAGCTGCGGGACGAGCCCGCCGCCAAGGTCCTCGCCGAACGGGTCGAGCGGGCCGAGCCGCCGGTCAACGAGTACACCTCGGCCCTGGTCGAGGGCGTCGACCGGCACCGGCCCCGCATCGACGAGCTGATCTCGACCTACTCCGAGGGCTGGACCCTCGACCGCATGCCCGCCGTCGACCGCAACCTCCTGCGCGCCGGCACCTACGAGCTGCTGTGGGTGCCCGACGTCCCGGAGGCCGTGGTCATCAGCGAGTGGGTGCACCTCGCCTCCGAGCTGTCGACCGACGAGTCGCCGCAGTTCGTCAACGGCCTGCTGGCCCGGTTCAAGCAGCTCAAGCCCTCCCTCGCCCTGTAGGGCGTCCCGGGCCCTCCGCGCCGGGGGGCGCCACGCCCTGGAGGGCGGCGGGGACGCGGGACGGCCCGGCATGGGCGCCCGGACCGCGTAGGCTGGGCCCGACCGACGTCCCGGCGGCTGGAGCCGACCGGCGTCTCCGACATCCTCGCGAGGAGGCGAGCTGAACGTGCGCACCGAAGGCGCCACACGCCAGACGGCCACCACTCCGGCGGTGCGCACCGCCGTGGTCTGGGACGCGCTGCGGGCCGCCTTGGCCGAGCGGGCGGGCGCGGCCGGGCGCGAGCGGCTCGACATCATCGACGCCGGCGGCGGCACCGGAGGCTTCGCCGTCCCGCTGGCCGGTCTCGGCCACGCCGTCACGGTGGTCGATCCCAGCCCCGACTCGCTGGCGGCCCTGGAGCGGCGGGCCGCCGAGGCGGGCGTGACCGTCACGGGCATCCAGGGCGACGCCGCCGACCTTCGCGAGCTGCTGCCGGCGGGAAGCGCCGACCTGGTGCTGTGCCACAGCGTGCTGGAGTACGTCGAGGACCCCGCGGGCGCGCTGGCGGCCGTCGCGGGCCTGCTGCGGCCGGGCGGCGTGATCAGCGTGCTGGCGGCCAACCCGGTGGCGACGGCGATCCACCGCTCGCTCACCGGCCACTTCGACGAGGCCCGCCAGGCCCTGGCGGACCCCTCGGGCCGCTGGGGCGAGCACGACCCGACTCCGCGCCGGTTCAGCGGCGAGGCGCTCGCCGGACTGCTGTCGGCGGCCGGGTTCACGCCGGGCGAGGCCAGGGGCGTGCGCGTCTTCGCCGACCTGGTGCCGGGCCGCCTGCTGGACGGGGAGCCGGGGGCGGCGCGGGCGCTGGTCGCGCTGGAGCAGGCCGCCGCGGCGCATCCCGTCCTGCGTGACATCGCCACCCAGCTCCACCTCTTCGGCCACCGGTGACCCGCCGCCCGGCGTGCCGGGCTCGCTGGTAGAACGCCTGTTCGGTTAGAATCGACCTGTGTCGCGCAAGCAGGTTCTGCGGCCCGAGCCGGGGCGGGGGCACACGCCGGCCCGCGACCCGGCGACGGCGCCGCCGGCCGACGACACCGGGTGCCCGATCCTGCACGTCGACATGGACGCGTTCTTCGCCAGCGTCGAGCTGCTGGAGCGTCCCGAGCTCAGGGGCACCCCGGTGATCGTCGGCGCGGCGGGCGCCCGCGGGGTCGTGCTCAGCGCCACCTACGAGGCCCGGCGGTTCGGCGTCCACTCGGCGATGCCCATGACGCGCGCCCGCCGCCTCTGCCCCCAGGCCGTGATCATCCCGCCGAGTCACGGCAAGTACTCCGAGGTCTCCCGGAGCGTGATGGAGATCTTCCACGCGATCACGCCCGAGGTCGAGCCGATCGCCTCGGACGAGGCGTTCCTGGACGTGAGCGGCGCCCTGCGCCGGCTGGGGCGGCCCGCCGAGATCGCCGCGATGATCCGCGCGCAGGTCGCCGAGCGCCACGGCATCACCTGCTCGGTCGGCGTGGCGAGCAGCAAGTTCGTGGCCAAGCTCGCCTCCCGCCACTGCAAGCCCGACGGCCTCCTGGTCATCCCCGCCGACGGCGTGGTGGAGTTCCTCCACCCGCTGCCCGTCGCGGCCCTGTGGGGCGTGGGGGAGCGTACAGAGCAGGCTCTGGTGCGGCTCGGCATCCGGACGGTCGGTGACCTCGCGCACGTGCCCACGGCGACGCTGCGGCGCGAGTTCGGGGCCGTGGGCGAGCACCTCGCCGCCCTCGCCTGGGGCCGCGACGAGCGCCGCGTCACCCCGCACGTCCCCGACAAGAGCATCGGCGCCGAAGAGACCTTCTCTCACGACGTGGACGATCCGGAGATGATCCGCCGCGAGCTGCTGCGGCTGTCGGAGCGGGTCGCCGCGCGGTTGCGTGCGGGCGGTCACATCGGGCGCACGGTGAGTGTCAAGCTGCGCCGCGCCGACTTCACGACGATCACACGATCGCGTACGCTCCGTGAGCCGACAGATGTGGCGAAAGAGATATATGCCACTGCTTGCGAGTTGTACGCGGCGGCCGGACTGGAGCGCGTGCGGCTCCGTCTGGTCGGCGTCCGGGTCGAGAATCTCCGCCCGGCGGCCGCGGCGACACGCCAGCTCGGCCTCGGAGAACGCGAAACAGGCTGGCGGGAGGCCGAAATGGCCATGGACAAGGCGGTCCGCAGGTTCGGCCCGGAGGCCGTCCGCCCCGCCTCTCTCGTACGCCCTCCGTTCGATGGAATGGATCTATGACGTCACCTCCGGTTTGGTCTACGTTGGACGTTTTCTTTCGCCTACGTCTACAGCCTCGTATTCTGGGGATAACCGACCGCGAGGTCCGGACACCCTGTGGTGCCCGTTGCCGTCTTCCCCGTCAAGGGGCCGTCCTTGGGAGGCGCCGTGCCGCTGTCTGAGCACGAGCAGCGCCTGCTCGACCAGATCGAGCAGGCCCTCTACAGCGAGGACCCGAAGTGGGCCAATACCGTTCGGATCAGTGATCCACGCAACCACTACAAACGCCGCCTCGTGAAAGCCTCCATCGGCTTCGTCCTGGGTGTCGTGCTGTTGATGGTCGGCGTCGTGGCACCGATCATCGCCCTCGGTGTGGGCGGCTTCGTGGTGATGCTCGCCGCGTGTCTTTGGGGTCTTTCAAGCTGGAAACGCATGAACGGGTTCGGCGGTGACGCACGGCAGCAGGGAGCCCCCGGCCAGCCCGACCGGCGCCGCGCGGCCCGCCCCGGGTTCATGGAGCGCATGGAGGAACGCTGGCGCCGCAGGAGCGACGAGCGCTGACCTCCACGCGGCGGGCGAGACGGCGGCCTCACCGGCACCATCGGGGACCACGCCCTCACGTCCGCCTCTGGTACGCCCCCTGACGCACGTCCCGGGACAACGGACGGCCCCGGCGGCACGACCTCTCGGCAGGACCTCACGCGCGCGGCCCGCCATACCCTGCGGCCGCGTGTGAAAAGGCCCGGACCGTGACCTCGAGAGATCACGGTCCGGGCCTCGTCACGCCCGGGACGCCGGCCTCAGCGGCGCGACCCGGTGAGCACGCGGTGCTCCTCGGCCGGCTCCGCGGGGCCCTCGGGCCGGTCGCGGCGCGGCCACAGCCGGATGTTCTCCAGCCGGTCGAACCCGTCGAGCATGCTCCCGCCCGCCCGCCGCAGCCTCAGCAGCGTCGAGGCCGGCAGCAGCGTGGCCCGCAGCCGCCTCCCCCTGGGCACCACGGCCCGCAGCGCCCGGCGCACGACCCGCAGGTCGCCCCTGAGGGACGGGATCTCGCCCGGCGTGCGCGCGTACCGTAGCCGTTCCTCGGCCGAGGCGATCCTGGTGACCGCCGCCGCGGCCTCGGCGTCCAGCTCGTGCCGTTCGACCAGCCGCCGCGCCAGCGCGCGCGGCGTCTCGCTGAGCTCGTGGCCGAGCCCGAGGTCGTGCAGCGTGTCGATCAGCTCGCGCCACGTGCCGCGCACCGCCCGCCCGAGGCGGACCGTCTCCGACTGGCCCGCGCGCGCGTCCGTGACGGGAGGCGCGTCGGCGGGCAGCGGCGCGCCCGCGGGCAGTGGCGCGCCGGCCCAGAGGCGGCCGCGCCGGTGGCGCGCCACGAGGCGCCAGCCGGCGGGGATCAGCACGATGAGCAGCAGGATCAGCAGGCCGCTGCCTGTCTTGGCCGCGACGGGCATCCCGGCGTCGACGACGGCCGGGGTGCCCAGGACGTTCGCGTCGGGGTCGCGCAGGCCCCGCCTGGAGGGGTTGAGGGGGTCGGACGCGTCGGTCGAGGTGGGGTCCGGCGTCGGCCCCGCGCTCGGGTCCTGCGTGCCGGGGGCCTCCACGGGCGGGCGCGAGTAGTCCGGGACCTGCGCCGTGGCCTGGCCGAGGCCGCCCGACGGCGTGGGCTCGAAGCGCAGCCACCCCACGCCGTGGAAGTACAGCTCGGGCCAGGCGTGCAGGTCGTGCGTGCGGACCCGCCAGGCCCCGTCCAGGAACGTGCCGCCGGTGTAGCCGATCGCCACCCGGGCGGGGATGCCGAGCGTGCGCGCCATCACCGCCATGGCGGCGGCGAACTGCTCGCAGTAGCCCGTCTTGTTGGTCAGGAAGTCCAGCAGCGCCTGGCTGCCGTTGCCCTGCGTCTGCAGGCTGTAGGTGAACTCGCCCGACGAGGTGAACCAGTTCTGGAGCTTGACCGCCGCCTGGTAGGGGGTGTCGGTGTCCGAGACGAGCCGCAGGCCCATGAACCGGACCTGCGGCGGCAGGTCGGGGGGCAGCGCCAGGTAGCGCTCTCCCACCTCCGCCACGGCGTTGGCGGGCACCCTGCCCAGCAGTTCGGGGGTCGGCGCGGGCTCGCGCTGCCCGACCTCGTAGGCCTGGCCGCCCGCGGTGTCGTGCGTGGAGAAGACCATGAGCGTGGTCTCGTCCGCGCGCCAGTCGCCGTCCACCCGCACCGTGTTCGCCGGGTAGGGCAGCGGGAGGAAGCTGAGGTTCTCCACCGCGTCGCTGACCCGCAGTCGCGTGGTGACCTGCTTCACCGGGACGTCGGAGGACAGGCCGGGCGGCGGCGGCAGCGGGCCGTCCGCCACGCTGTTCTGCGGGCGGCCTTTCGGCTGCGACATCGTCCACCGGTCGCCGTCGAAGGTGTCCAGCGAGTACATGCGCAGGTAGCGGGGGACGTTGTCGCTGTTGGTGTAGGTCAGGACGGTGTCGTTGCCGTTGCGCGTGAGCTGGCCGCGCAGGCTCGCGATCGGGTCGGGGATCGTGATCGTGTTGCCGCCCCCGCCGTTGCCCGAGCCCACACCGAACCCGAACAGGGGGTTGGGGGCGAGGGTGGGGACCAGCGCGGGCAGCCCGACGGCCAGGGCGATCGCCGCGACGCCGATGCGCTTGCCCGACAGCGAGATCGGCGTGCTCCTGCCGGGCGCGGAGACGCCCGCCGCGCCCACGCCGCGCGTCCGGCGCACGAGGACCGCGCGCCCCCAGGTGCTGAGACGTTCGCGCCCGTCGGCCGCCAGCAGCCCGACGTACCCGAAGGCGCCCAGGATGAACGCCGGCCACCCGAGGGGGTCGGTCATCACCGCCGCCGGCACGGTGAACAGGGCCAGCAGCGGCAGCCCCGCCAGCGCGGCGCGGCGCAGGCGGACGGCCAGCAGGTCCACCAGCACGGCGATCAGGCCGACTCCGCCCGCGGTGAGCAGGGTGATGCCCGGGTTGGACGGCACCGGCGCGGCGTACCGCTGGATGTCGGCGAAGCCCTCGCCGGCCAGTCCCGCCAGCGTGACGAGCGAGTCGGTGGTCGGGACCACCCACGCCCAGGCCTGCGCGGAGGCGAACACCACGCCGAGGTACAGGCTCAGCGCGAGCAGTTGGAACGGCGGGCCGAGCCAGCGCGGCACCCCGGGGCGCGTCGTGAGGACGGAGACGACGGTGACCACGAGGACCGCCCCCATCCCCGTCCAGAACCACGCGCCCTCGCGGAACAGCGGGTAGAGGGTGAGCGCCACCGCGGCCGTGGCCAGGCCCGCCATGATCGGGAGTCTCATGCCGCGTCTCCTGACGTGATCCTGCCGTCCGCCCCGGCGAACCGACTGTTCTGGGCGGCCTCCTGCCAGACGGCGGCCAGGGAGGTGCCCGCGGGCAGCCGCACGACCCGCCATCCCGAGCCGATGAGCACGTTCCGCGCCGGTTCCTGCGCGTCGTCCTCGCCGGTGTGGTGCGCCGGGGTCTGCTGCCAGGTGCGCACGTCCAGCATCACGGCGACGCCGGTGACGCCGCCGTGCCGCAGCCGGGCCAGCGCGCGCGCCTCCTCGGCGTCCAGCTCCCCGAGCACGGCGACGATGAGCCCGTCGCCGCCGCCCTGGCGCAGCGCCGCGACGCCCGACTCCAGCGAGCGCGCGGTGCTCTGGCGCACGACGGCGAGCGCGTCCAGCAGGCCCTGGCCCGCGCCGGCGTCGCCGAGGAGCTGGGCGCCCTGGTCGGTGACCAGCCGCAGGCCGAGCCCGTCGCGGGCGAGGTGCACCCCGATCGACGCCGCCGCCGAGACCGCGACCTCGAACGACGACCTCGGGCCCTCACCGCGGTGGGCGTGCCTGCGGGTGTCCAGCAGCAGGGCGCCCCTGCTCTGCCACTGCTGCTCCTCACGGCGCACCATCAGCTCGCCGTAGCGCGCCGTGGAGCGCCAGTGGACCCGCCGCAGGTCGTCGCCCCGGCGGTACTCGCGCGGGCCGACGTCGTCGTCCCCGGCCGCGGCCACGCTCGCCGTACGGCTGTCGCCGCCGCCGGTCCACTCGCCCGACAGGCGCACCTGGGGGAGCGGCACGACCTCCGGCACCACCATCAGGGTGTCGGTGGCCGCGAACGCGCGGGTGAGCTCGACCAGGCCGAACGGGTCGGTGATGCGCACCGACAGCGGCCCGATCGGGAACCGGCCCCGCAGGTCCGAGCGCACCTTGTAGTCGATCTCCCGGATGCCGTGCGACTCCACGCGGTCCAGCACGAACCGGGGGCGGGTGCCGACCGCGTAGGGGACGGTGTCCTCGATCAGCAGCAACCCGGTGGGCAGCCGGGTGACGTTCTCCAGCCGCAGCGTCACGGTGCTGTCGGTGCCCACCGCGACCCTGGCCGGGTACAGCCTTCTCGCGCAGCTCAGCCGGTAGCGGGTGCGCGCCACCACCATCGCCGCGAGCAGGGGCAGGGCGATGATGAGGATGCTCACCCGCAGCAGGTCGTGCTCCCCGAGCGCGACGGCGCACAGCAGCGCCGCCACGCCGGAGGCGAGGAACGAGCGGCCGCGCGAGGTGAGCGCCCTGAGGCCGGCGATCACCGCGGCGACCCCGCGCCGTCGACCCCCCTTTCCCGGCTCTCGGGCACGGGGACGCGGCGTACGAGGTCGGCCATGACCTGCTCGGGACGCCGGCGCTGGCCCTGGGCCTCCAGGCTCGGCAGGAGGCGGTGGGCGAGCACGGGGACGGCGAGATCCTGCAGGTCGTCGGGGATGACGTAGTCGCGGCCCGACAGGGCTGCGTGAGCCCGGGCCGCGCGCACCAGGTGGAGTGTGGCGCGCGGGGAGGCGCCGAGCCGCAGGTCGGGGGACTGGCGGGTGGCGGCCACCATGTCGATGGCGTACT
This sequence comes from Sphaerisporangium sp. NPDC051011, assembly GCF_040653595.1. NCBI lineage: Bacteria > Bacillati > Actinomycetota > Actinomycetes > Streptosporangiales > Streptosporangiaceae > Sphaerisporangium > Sphaerisporangium sp. NPDC051011. The sequence continues at coordinate 372,902 of NZ_JBFAGG010000003.1, forward strand.
TCTTGATGGGCTGGGAGACGTACACGGCCCGCACCGCGTCGATCAGCGCCCGCACCTCGGCGGTCGTGGCCACGGGCTCCAGCTTGTCGAGCGGGGAGGACGCGCCGTGGACGTCCAGCATCTCCAGTTCGGCGGCGGGCTCGGGGTAGCCCATGGCGATCCGCGCCGTGAAGCGGTCGCGCTGCGCCTCGGGGAGGGGATAGGTGCCCTCCATCTCGATCGGGTTCTGCGTCGCGATGACCATGAACGGGGTGTCGAGGCGGTAGGTCGTGCCGTCGACGGTGACCTGGTGCTCCTCCATGCACTCCAGGAGGGCCGACTGCGTTTTGGGGGACGCGCGGTTGATCTCGTCGCCGACGACGATGTTGGCGAAGACGGGTCCGGGCTTGAACTCGAACTCCCGGGTCTGCTGGTTGAAGGCGCTCACGCCCGTGATGTCGCTGGGAAGCAGGTCGGGGGTGAACTGGACGCGGCGCACCGGGCAGTCGATCGACCGGGCGAGGGCCTTGGCCAGCATCGTCTTTCCCACGCCGGGCACGTCCTCGATCAGCAGGTGCCCCTCCGCCAGCAGTACGGTGAGGGTGAGGCGGACGACGTCGCGCTTACCCTCGATCACCGACTCGATCGCCTCGCCGATCCGGTGCGCGGTCGCGACCAGACCTCCCAGCTCCTGTCCGACATCGTGGGTTATTCCCACCGGGCCTCCATGAGGGTGCGGCAGCCCACGCGGGATGGTATTGCGGGGGCTTTGCGAATCCTTCTTCATTCTGTGTACCGACACTATGATGCTGCGGGTTTCAGGGCGACTTTCCGCCATATTCCCGGACTCTTCCCGGACTCCTGGGTGAACTGCCCCAAGTGTTCTGGCCAAGGGTCGCGTTGCCGTCCCGCCGGCGTGCTGATCCCGTGACAATCGCGAGGGCGGAGGCCGCCCGGCCCCTCACTTTCCCCCACCCGTGACCGGCCCGCTCCCGGATCCCTGACGGCGACGGCGCCGGCCGTTCCGGAGCGGTGTCAAGGGGACGATTCCGACACGCCGTGCGCGCGTGCGCGGGCTCAGGGCGCTCCACTTCGCTCCACCCTCGCTGACCTGGGAAAACGTCGGCGAATCGGCGTCCGGAACTTGTTTCGATCAGTTGACGGTGGGGAGAAGTGGAGTATGGTGGTGCGCAGTGGAAGGGCTGGGGCCATGGCGTCAGTCGTTCCATGTGGCACGGGAGGTGGGGCCGGTGTTCCTCGGCACTCATCACCCGCGTCTGGATGAGAAAGGACGACTGTTCCTGCCGGCGAAGTACCGTGAGGAGCTGGCGGAGGGTCTTGTGATCACCAAGGGCCAGGAGCGGTGCCTCTACGTGTTTCCCGTGGAGGAGTTCCAGCGCATCACCGAGGCGCTGCGCACCGCGCCCGTGACAGCCAAGGCCGTCCGCGATTACAGTCGCGTCTTCTTCGCCGGTGCTTCCGACGAGACGCCCGACAAACAGGGGCGGATCACCATTCCCCAGAGCCTGCGCGAGTACGCGGGCCTTCACCGGGACTGTGCCGTCATCGGCGCCAACACCCGGCTGGAGATCTGGGACGCCGCGGCCTGGGAGACCTACCTGGCCGCCCAAGAGCAGGCGTTCTCCGAGCTGTCGGAGGAGGTGCTGCCAGGGGTCCTTTGACAAAGGTCGACTCGTCGGTGAAAGACGTCGTTCGGCGAGGTCTCCACCCGCTCCCGAGGCGCCGGGCCGGTCCCGGGCGCCACGGCGCGGCCGTCAGCTGATGCACCTTCCCCGGTGTCAGGTGGCGGCGCGTCGACAGGGGACGCGGATGGGGACCTGGCCGGACGAGCCGTCACCGGGGTGGGTGAGTCCATCGGCGAGACGACGGCACAAGGCCGCACATCCGCGAGCAGGGGCACGTCCACGGGGATCTCGGACACGCCCATGGCGGCAGAGGGGGTTTGATCATGCATCTCGAGAATCACGGCGAGCCGGGCGGACACGTACCGGTGATGCTCCGCCGCGTGCTCGAACTGCTGGCTCCGGCGCTGGACACGCCCGGCGCCGTGCTGGTCGACGCCAACCTGGGCCTGGGCGGGCACGCCGAGGCCCTTCTCGCCGCGCACCCGGGCCTGCATCTGATCGGCATCGACCGCGATCCGGTCGCCATCGAGCGGTCCACCGAGCGCCTCGCGCCCTACGCCGCCCGCACCACGCTGGTACGGGCCATCTCCGACGAGCTCGCCGAGGTGCTCGCGCGCGAGGGCCGCCCGCGGGTGAACGGGGTGCTGTTCGACCTCGGCGTCTCCTCCCCGCAACTCGACGAGGCCGGGCGCGGGTTCGCGTACTCCTACGACGCCCCGCTCGACATGCGCATGGACACCGATCAGGAGCTCACGGCGCACATCGTGGTGAACACCTACTCCGAGGGGGAGCTGACCCGCATCCTGCGGGACTACGGCGAGGAGCGCTTCGCGTCCCGCGTCGCGCGGTTCATCGCCAGGGAGCGCGCCGCCGAGCCCATCGCCTCCACCAAGCGGCTGGCCGAGATCGTCCGCGAGGCGATCCCCGCCGCGACCCGCCGCACCGGCGGCAACCCCGCGAAAAGAACGTTCCAGGCACTGCGCATCGAGGTGAACGGGGAGCTGACCGCCTTCGAGCGGGCGCTCCCGCAGGCCCTCGACGCGCTGGTGGTCGGAGGCCGGGTGGTCGTGCTGTCTTACCACTCGCTCGAGGACCGCCTGAGCAAGCACATCATCGCCGAGCGGGCCAAGGACACCAGCCCTCCGGGGCTGCCCGTCCCCCTGCCGGCCCACCAGCCGAGATTCCGCCCGGTCACCAGAGGGGCGGAGGTTCCAGACGAGGCCGAGACCGCGCGCAACCCCCGCGCGGCCTCGGCCAGATTGCGGGCCGCAGAGAGAATCCGGGAGCCGGAATGAGCATGGACAACGAGGAGTACACCGGCGGCGGCACCACGGCGACCGCGGTCGGCGACAGGCCCGTGCGCGCGCAGCGCGCCGCCCGGGGTGTGGCCGCGCCGCCGCGTCCCGCCCGCGTCCCGCGCCGGCCCGCTCCGGCGCGCCCGCGCCCCGCCACCGGTCCCGCGCCGGCCGCGGGTACCGCGCAGGCACCCGCGCGCCGTCCCGCGCGCCACGCGCCGCGCGCTCCGTTCGTGCTGCTCATCGTCGGGCTGCTGTGCGGCGGCCTGGTGTCGCTGCTGCTGCTCAACACCGTCCTCGCACAGGACTCGTTCCGCGTGAGCGACCTGCGCGACAGCACCCGCGAGCTGCACCAGCAGGCGCAGGACAAGAAGAAGCAGCTCCTGAGCGGCTCGCAGTCCGATGAGCTCGCCCGCAAGGCCCGTGAGCTTGGACTCAAGCCGGACAGGTCCGCGCCTGAGACCCTGACCGTCACCGACGGTCAGGTGGCGCCGTCGCAGGCGGGGGTCGCGGGTCAGTGAGAGAAGGCGGCGGCCGCCCCCCGGGGCCCGGCCGCGGCGGTCCCGGGTCCGGGCGCGGCGGTCGTGGTGGTTCCGGGGGCGGCCGGGGCGGTCCCGGCGGCCCCCGGCGCGGCTCGCCGGGCGGTCCCGGTCGTCCCGACGACCCGGGGCGTCCCGAGGACGACGGACGTCCAGGGCGTCCAGGGCGGCCCGACGGTGACGGACGCCCGGGCGCGCAGGGGCGCCCCGGAGGAGCGGGCGGTCAGGGACGTTCCGGGGCCTCCGGCCGTCCCGGGGAGGACGCCACCCGTAAGGAACGGCCGGGCGACGGGCGCCAGGGACGGCCCGGTGAGGGCGGGCGTCCCGCGCGGCCGGACGTCCCGGGCGACAGGCGCGCCGAGACCACCGTCCCCGCGCCGCGCCGCGTGGTCGGCAAGGGCCAGGGCCCGCGCCGCCCCCCGGGCGAGCCTCCGCGCGGCCAGGACGGCGACCCCCGCCGCCGCGGGCCGGACGGCGAACCGCGCCGCAGGGGGCCCGGCGGCGACGGGCCGAGGCGCGTCCCGCCAGGCGCTCGCGGTCCCGGGGGCCGCGGCGAGGGCTCGCACGGTCCGCCGAGACCTGCGCCCTGGCGTTCGTGGGCGCCGCGCCCCGTCGCGCCGCTGCGCCTCGGCAACCCGGTCCGGCGCATCAACGTCGGCCTGATGGGCATAGCGGTCGTGCTGTCGCTGTTCGCCGGGCGGCTCCTCCAGCTCCAGGGGCTCGACTCCAAGGTGTTCCAGGCCAAGGCCGCCGAGTACAGAGTGCACAAGGAGGAGCTGCCCGCCCGCCGGGGGTCGATCACCGACGTCAACGGCAACGAGCTCGCCGTCACCGTCGAGGCCCGCGAGATCTTGGCGGACCCGAGCATGGTGCCGGCCGGGCAGCGCGAGCAGGTCGCCGCCCTCCTCGCGCCCTACCTCGGCGTTCCCAAGGAGGACATCGCCGCCAAGCTCGCCCTGGCCAAGACGCGCTACACGCGGCTCGCCCGCGACGTGTCGATCGGCGTCGCCAAGACCGTCCTGGAACTGAAGATCGGCGGCAAGAAGATCCCCGGGCTGTTCGCGGCGCCGCAGTACCAGCGGCTCTACCCCGGGAACGACCTGGCCGGCGGCGTGGTGGGCTTCGTCGGCGACGAGGGCGGCGGCCTGGCCGGCATCGAGCAGACCTACGACAAGCTGCTCGGCGGCAAGGACGGCAGCCAGACCATCGAGAAGGGCGCCGCCGGCCAGCGCATCCCCATGACCCGCACCACGCGGGAGGAGCCGGTCGCCGGGAAGGGCGTGCGGCTGACCATCGACCGCGACGTCCAGTGGGCCGCGGCGCAGGCCATCGCCCGGCAGGTCAAGGAGTCCGGGGCCCGCAGCGGCAGCGTCATCGTCATGGACGTGCGCACGGGCCAGGTGGTCGCCATGGCCAACGCCCCCGAGGTGAACCTGAACAAGTGGGAGTCCCTCCCGCCCGCCGACCTCGGCAACCGCGCGGTCTCGGAGATCTTCGAGCCGGGCAGCACCAACAAGGTCATCACGGCCGCCGCCGCCCTGGAGGCCGGCGCGGTGCGGCCCGAGACGGTGTTCGAGGTCAAGGACAAGTACCAGTGCGCCGACCGCCTGCTCAGCGACGCCCACCCGCACGCCCCCGAGCACCTGACGTTCACCGGCATCATGGCGGAGTCCAGCAACGTGGGCACCCTGATGGCCGCCGAGAAGGTCGGCGACCAGGCGCTGTACAACATGCTGAAGAGCTTCGGCTTCGGCGCCAGGACCGGCGGCGGGTTCTACGGCGAGGAGGCCGGGCTGCTGCCCAAGCGCGAGACCTGGTCGGGCAGCCAGCGCTGCACGATCGCCTTCGGCCAGGGCGTGTCGGTGACGGCCCTGCAGATGGCCAGCGTCTACCAGACGATCGCCAACGGCGGGGTGCGGATCACCCCGCAGATCGTCGCGGGCACCGTCGACGGGCACGACCGGTTCGTGCCGGCGCCTCCCGGCAAGCGGACCCGCGTCATCACCGCGCGCACGGCCACGGACATCTCGCGCATGCTGGAGGCCGCCGTGAACGCCGACGGCAGCACCGGGTCGCTGGCGGCCATCAAGGGATACCGGGTGGCGGGTAAAACCGGCACCGCGATGCGATACGACGAGAACTGCCAAGGGTATTGCGGTTATACCGCTACCTTTGTGGGGTTCACTCCCGCCGACGCGCCGCGTCTGGTGGCCCTGGCCGTCGTACAGGCGCCCAAGAACGGCCACTTCGGCGGGGAAATCGCCGCGCCCGTGTTCAAGGAAGTCATGACGTTCGCGTTGAAGACCCGCAAGATCCCGCCTACCGGCACGACCGCCCCGTCGGTGCGCTTGAGCACCGACGGGTGACGGGGAAGGTACGCTCACGCCCGTGCGTCCCCCGTCCATGCGACCCGCGGCCGGCCAGGTCCGCCCCCTCTCCGGGCTGGCGGCCATGCTCGGCGCGCCCGCGGCAGGCCCCCGAGCGCCGCTCGCCGCCGTCACCGGCATCACCATCGACTCCCGCCAGGTGCGGCAGGGCGACCTGTACGTCGCGCTGCCCGGCGCCAGCGTGCACGGCGCCGCCTTCGCCCGCGCCGCCGCCGAGGCCGGAGGCGCCGCCGTCCTCACCGACCCGGCGGGGGAGCGCGACGCCGTCGCGTCCGGCCTGCCCGTGCTCGTGGTCCCCGACCCGCGGGCGGTGCTCGGCCGGGTCGCCGCGTGGGTGTACGAGCGCCCCTCCGAGAAGCTGCTGCTGCTCGGTGTGACCGGCACCAGCGGCAAGTCCACCACCACCTTCCTGCTGGAGGGCGGGCTCCGGGCCGCCGGGCACCGCACCGGCCTGGTCGGCGGCGTCGAGATCCACGTCGGCGACCTGTGCTTCACGCCCACGCTGACGACCCCCGAGGCCAGCGACCTGCAGGGCCTGTTCGCGCTCATGCGCGAGCAGGGCGTCACCGCGGCGGCCATGGAGGTGTCCAGCCACGCCCTGGCCCTCGGGCGGGTCGACGGCGCGCACTACGACGTCGCGCTGTTCACGAACCTCTCCCAGGACCACCTGGACTTCCACCGTGACCTCGACGACTACTTCATGACCAAGGTCCGGCTGTTCACGCCCGAGCTGGCGCGCGCCGGAGTCGTCAACATCGACGACCCGCACGGCCGCGAGCTGGTGGGGCTGTCCAAGATCCCGGTCACGACGTTCTCGGCCCAGGGCGCCCCCGAGGCCGACTGGGTGGCCCGCGACGTCCGCCTGGGCGCCGACGGCAGCACCTTCCGCGTGATCGGCCCGGGCGGCGTCGAGGCCGACGTGTCGGTGGCCCTGCCGGGCCCGTTCAACGTCGCCAACACCCTCGGCGCGCTGGTCACCCTCGTGGAGGCCGGAGTGCCCCTCCAGGTGGCCGTGCACGGCGCCGGGACGGTCACCGGGGTCCCCGGCCGCATGGAGCGCGTGCCGGGCGCGCAGGGCTTCCAGGCGATCGTCGACTACTCGCACAAGCCGGGCGCCGTCGAGTCGGTGCTCGGGGCGCTGCGCGAGGTCACCTCGGGCAGCCTGATCATCGTCCTCGGCTGCGGCGGCGACCGCGACCGCGGCAAACGCCCGATGATGGGCGAGGCCGCGGCCCGGCTGGCCGACGTGGCGATCCTGACGAGCGACAACCCTCGCTCGGAGGATCCGCTGCGCATTCTCGGCGAGATGCTGCAAGGCGTCCTGACCGTGCCCGAGCGGGACCGCGCTCATGTGATCATGGAGCCGGACCGCGCCTGCGCGATCGACCTCGCCATCGGCCGCGCGCGGCCGGGCGACGTGGTGGTCGTGGCGGGCAAGGGCCACGAGCAGGGTCAGTACGTCGCCGGCGAGGTGCTGCCGTTCGACGACAGGCAAGTGGTCGCGGAGGCGATCGGCAGACGTGAGCGAACGTGACCGGCGGTGTTGTGCGAGGCTGAGGCGCGAAGCGTCCCGGGCCCGCCGGCCGGGGCGCGACGCCGGCCCCCCGCGTAGGCACGAACAAGCTTGTATGGAGAGTAGGGATAACGAATGATCCCGTTGCCGCTGGCAAGGATCGCCGAGATGACCTCGGGTGCCCTCACGGGCATGGCCGATCCCCGCGCCGTGGTCCGCGGGCCGGTTGTGATCGACTCGCGCGGCGCCGGGCCCGGCTCGCTGTTCGCCGCAGTCAAGGGCACGAGGGCGGACGGGCACGACTACGCCGCCCAGGCCCACCAGTCCGGCGCGGTGGCCGTGCTGGCGAGCAGGCCCGTGGACGCGCCCTCGGTGATCGTCGCCGACGTCGTCGCCGCGCTGGCGCGGCTCGCGGCCGGGGTGGTCGCCGAGCTGCCGCGCGCGACCGTCATCGGGGTCACCGGGTCGGCGGGCAAGACCACCACCAAGGACCTTCTGGGCGGGCTCACCGCGCTGATCGGCCCCACGGTCGCCCCCATCGGGTCCTACAACAACGAGATCGGCCACCCGCTCACCGTCCTGCGCGCCGACGAGGACACCCGCTTCCTCGTGCTGGAGCTGAGCGCCCGCGAGATGGGCCACATCGCCTACCTGGCCGGCGTCGCTCCGCCGAAGATCGGCGTCGTGCTGAACGTCGGCAGCGCCCACCTCGGCGTGTTCGGCGGGCGCGAGCAGATCGCCAAGGCCAAGGGAGAGCTCGTCGAGGCGCTGCCCCGCGGCGGCGTCGCCGTGCTCAACGCCGACGACCCCAACGTCGCCGCCATGGCCGGGCGCACCGAGGCGCGGGTCCGCTGGTTCGGCCGCTCGGCCGAGGCCGAGGTCCGGGCCGTGGACGAGACGCTGGACGAGCGCGGCAGGGCGGGCTTCACACTCGTCACCCCCTCCGGCGGCGCCGCCGTCCGCCTGCGCCTGTACGGCGCCCACGCGGTCGAGAACGCCCTGGCCGCCGCCGCGGCGGCCTACGAGCTCGGCCTGCCCGTGGCCACCATCGCCGAGCACCTCTCGGGCGCCGAGCCGCGCAGCCGCTGGCGCATGGAGGTCACCGAGCGCCCCGACGGCGTGACCGTGATCAACGACGCCTACAACGCCAACCCCGAGTCCATGCGCGCCGCCTTCGACGCCCTCGGCAGGCTCGGCGAGAACCGCCGCCGGTTCGCCGTGGTCGCCTCCCTGCGCGAGCTCGGCGAGGACGCCGACGCGCTCAACGAGGAGGTCGGCCGCGTCGCCGCCGGGGCCGGGCTCACCGGGCTGTGGGTGGTGGGGGAGCATCCCTGGCCCGTGCTGGCGGGCGCCAAGGGGGCGCCCGCCGTTCACGTCCCCGGCCCGGCCGAGGCCGCGGCCGAGCTCTCCGCACTGCTTCGGCCCGGGGACGTCGTCCTGGTCAAGGGGCCGCGCGCCGTCGGCCTTGAGCGGGTCGCCGAGATGCTGCTGCGGGCCTCCGAGGCCCCCAAGGACGAGGCCGCGGGGGGTGAGGCCCGATGAGGGACATCCTCGTCGCCGCGGGCGTGGCGCTGATCCTGTCCATGCTCGGCACCCCCCTGGCGATCAGGCTCTTCAGCCGCAGGGGCTACGGCCAGAACATCCGCGAGGAGGGCCCGTCCGGCCACCACGAGAAGCGCGGCACCCCCACCATGGGCGGCACCGTCTTCGTGATCGCCGCGCTGATCGGCTTCGCCTGCTCCCACCTCGCCACCTTGACGCCGCCGACGGCGTCCGCGATGCTCGTGCTCTTCCTCATGACGGGCCTGGCGACGGTCGGCTTCCTCGACGACTTCATCAAGATCTACAAGCAGCGCAGCCTCGGCCTGCGCAGCGGCGCCAAGGCCCTCGGCCAGCTCATCGTCGGCGCGGTCTTCGCCGTGCTGGTCGTCCGGTTCCCCAACGCGTACTCGATCACCCCCGCCGAGACCCGCGTGTCCTTCCTGCGCGACTTCGGGCCGTCGATCGGCATCGTGCTGTTCACGATCTGGGTCCTCATCATGATCGTGGGCTTCTCGAACGCGGTGAACCTCACCGACGGCCTCGACGGCCTCGCCAGCGGCGCCACCGGGGTGGTGCTGGCCGCGTACGTGCTGATCGGCAACTGGCAGCTGCGCAACAGCTGCCTCAACCAGCTCGGCCCGAACTGCTACTGGGTCCGCGACCCGCTGGACCTGGCGGTCGTCGCCGCGGCCGTCCTCGGCGCGCTGGTCGGCTTCCTGTGGTGGAACGCCCCGCCGGCGAAGATCTTCATGGGCGACACCGGCTCGCTCGCGCTCGGCGGCGTCCTCGCCGGGCTGGCGATCACCACGCGCACGCAGATCCTGCTGTTCATCCTCGCCGGCCTGTGCTGCATCATCACCGCCTCGGTGATCATCCAGGTGGGCTTCTTCAAGATGACCGGCAAACGCGTCTTCCGCATGGCCCCCCTCCAGCACCACTTCGAGCTGGCGGGCTGGGCCGAGACCACCATCGTCGTCCGCTTCTGGCTGATCGCCGTCCTCTGCGCCGCCGCCGGCCTCGGCCTCTTCTACGTCGAATGGATGCCGAAGGCATGACGGTGTTCGCCGCGTTCGCCGCGTTCGCCGTGTTCGCCGTGTTCGCCGCGCTGACGTCGTTCGCGCGAGCCGGGGGGACAGAGGGGAGCTGATGGCCATGGACGTCGGGAACGTTCTCGTCGCCGGCCTGGGCGTGTCCGGGGTCGCCGCGGCGCGGAGTCTCGCCCGGGACGGTCACAGGGTCGTCGTGGTCGAGGGACGGGACGGCGAGCGGCAGCGCGCCGCGGCGGCCGAACTGGCCCCCCTCGGCGTGGAGGTGCGGTTCGGCGGCGGGCTGCCACCGGAGACGTCGCTGGTCGTGACCTCCCCGGGCTGGCGCCCCGACCACCCGCTCCTGGTGGAGGCGGCGGCCAGGGGCGTCGAGGTGATCGGGGAGGTCGAGCTGGCCTGGCGGCGGCGGCCCCCGGGCGCCGCCCCGTGGCTGGCCCTGACCGGCACCAACGGCAAGACCACCGCCGTGCGCATGCTCACCGCGATGCTGGTCGCGGCCGGGCACGACGCCGTGGCCGTGGGCAACGTCGGCACGCCCATCGTCGAGGCCGTCGAGAAGCCCCACGACGTGCTGGCCGTCGAGCTGTCCAGCTTCCAGCTCCACTGGTCCTCGACTCTGGCCCCCGCCGCCGCGGCCGTCCTGAACGTCGCCGAGGACCACCTCGACTGGCACGGGTCGATGGAGGAGTACGCCCGCGCCAAAGGTCGCGTATTCGAGCGCGCCGGGGTGGTCGTCTACAACGCCGACGACCCGCTGACGGCCCGCCTGGCGGCGCCGTACGAAGGGGCCGTCGGGTTCACCCTCGACGTCCCCCCGCGCGGGTGTCTCGGCGTCGTGGAGGACCTGCTGGTGGACCGCGCCTTCGTCGGCGACCCCGCCGGCACGGCCGAGGAGCTCGCGACGCTGGCGGACGTGCGCCCGTTCGCCCCGCACAACGTCGCCAACGCCCTGGCCGCGGCGGCCCTGGCCCGCGCCCACGGGGTGCCGGCCGGAGCCGTCCGCCAGGGCCTGCTCGACCACGTTCCGGACCCGCACCGCGTCGCGCACGTCGCGCGCGTGGCCGAGGTCGACTACGTGGACGACTCCAAGGCCACCAACCCGCACGCCGCAGCCGCGTCCCTGGCCGCCTACCCCTCGATCGTCTGGGTCGCGGGCGGCCTGCTGAAGGGCGCAGACGTCGACGACCTGGTGCGGCGCGCGGCGGGACGTCTGCGCGGGGCCGTCCTCCTCGGAACCGACCGAGGGATAATTCGCGAGGCTCTGGCGCGACACGCGGCGAATGTTCCGGTCGCCGAGGTCGAGGGGCAAGACACTGGGGTCATGGACCGTGTCGTGACCGAGGCCGCCCGGCTGGCCTCCCCCGGGGACACCGTGCTGCTGGCGCCCGCCGGGGCGTCCCTGGACATGTTCGCCGACTACGGCGCCCGTGGGGAGGCGTTCGCGCGGGCCGTACGCCGCATGGCCGGCTCGTGACCACCGAGACGACGGGAACCGCCGCCGGGACGACCTCCGAGACCACCGCCGAGACCACCGCGGCGGCGGGTCCGCGCGCGCGGGTCGCGCGGGCGCACGGCCGGTTGGCGGCGCTGGGGGAGCTGCTGAACCGCCCCCTGACGTCCTACTATCTGGTGCTCGCCTGCACCGGGCTGCTGCTGGCGCTCGGCCTGATGATGGTGCTGTCGGCCTCCAGCGTCGAGGCGCTGCAGAAGACCGGCAACCCGTTCTACTGGTTCCTCAAGCAGTCGCTGTCGGTCGCGATCGGCCTGCCGGTGATGTGGGTCTGCTCGCGGCTGCCCCACCGGTTCTTCCGCCTCGCCGCCTACCCTCTCATGGCGATCTCGATCATCGGGCTCATCATGGTGATCTTCATCGGCGAGTCCGAGCTGGGCGGCCAGCGGTGGATCTACATCGGCGGGCTGACCCTCCAGCCCTCCGAGCCCGCCAAGCTCGGCCTGGTGCTGTGGGGCGCCGACCTGCTGGCCCGCAAGGCCAAGGGCGGGCTGATCGAGTGGCGCCAGCTACTGATCCCGCTCATGCCCGGCACCGCGATCCTCGCCGTGCTGGTCCTCATGGGAAGCGACCTCGGCACCACGCTGGTGCTCATGCTGGTCTTCCTGGCGCTGCTGTGGGTGGTGGGCGCGCCGCTGCGGCTGTTCGGCGGCATCATGACCGTCGCCACGGTGGCCACCGTGATCATGATCAGTGTAGAGGGTTACCGGTCCGCGCGCATCAAGGGCTGGCTGGACGTCTGGGGCAACGCCCAGACCTCGGGCTACCAGGCCGCCCAGGGGCAGATCGCCCTGGGGTCGGGCGGCTGGTTCGGCCTCGGCCTCGGCAGCGGCCGCCAGAAGTGGATGTGGGTGCCGCACGCCGAGAGTGACTTCATCTTCTCCATCATCGGCGAGGAACTCGGCCTCATGGGCACGCTGGTCGTGGTGGCCCTGTTCGGGCTGCTCGGGTACGCGGGCCTGCGCGTGGCCTCCCGGGTGAAGGACCCGTTCATCCGCCTGGCGGCCTCCGCCGCCGTCGCCTGGATCGCCGGGCAGGCGATCGTCAACATCGGCGCGGTGATCGGCGCTTTGCCCATCACGGGCATTCCGCTGCCCCTGGTGTCGTACGGTGGTTCGGCACTATTGCCCACGCTCGCCGCGCTTGGCATGTTGTTGTCGTTCGCCAAACGAGAACCGGGCGCGGCGGCCGCACTCGCGGCGCGTGGCCCCGGCCCGGTGGCGCGGGCTCTAAGCTGGCTTGGCCTGGGTCGCCCGGCGGCGGGGGGACGCCGTCCGGGGCGTCTCCGGCCGACATCGAGGCACGTGGAGTGAAAGGACCGACATGAGGGTGGTCCTCGCGGGCGGCGGTACCGCCGGACACATCGAACCCGCTCTGGCGCTCGCTGACGCGTTGCGCAGGTACGACCCATCCATCGGGGTCACCTGCCTCGGCACCGAGCGCGGGCTGGAGACGAGGCTGGTCCCCGCGCGGGGGTACGAGCTGGCGCTGGTGCCCGCGGTCCCGCTGCCGCGCGCCATCACGCCGCAGCTGCTGACGGTGCCGGGAAGGCTGGCCGGGGCGATCAACGCCGCCGCCGGCATCCTGGACCGCGTCCAGGCCGACGTCCTGGTCGGCTTCGGGGGGTACGTCGCCACGCCCGCCTATCTTGGCGCCCGGCGTCGCGGCGTGCCGATCGTCGTGCACGAGGCCAACCCGCGCCCCGGGCTCGCCAACCGGCTCGGCGCCCGGCTCACCGACCACGTCTTCACGGGTCACCCCGACGCTTCGCTGCCGCACGCCGAGTACGTCGGCATCCCGCTGCGCCGCGACATCGTCGCGCTCGACCGGCTGTCCATGGGCGACAAGGCGCGGTCCTACTTCGGGCTCGAGAGCGACCGGCCGACCCTGCTGGTGTTCGGCGGCTCGCAGGGCGCCCAGGCGCTCAACGAGGCCGCCCTCGCCGCCGCCCCGGCCCTGCGCCAGGCGGGCGTCCAGGTCGTCCACGTGGTCGGGCCCAAGAACGAGATCATCGAGCAGCCCCCGCCCGGCGACCCGCAGTACGTCGTGCTGCCCTACATCGACCGCATGGACCTCGCCTACGCCGCCGCCGACTTCGTGCTGTGCCGCAGCGGCGCGATGACCTGCGCCGAGCTGACGGCCGTGGGCCTGCCCGCCGCGTTCGTCCCGCTGCCGCACGGCAACGGCGAGCAGAAGCTCAACGCCGCGCCGATCGTCGAGGCCGGGGGAGGCATCATGGTCGACAACGCCGACCTGACCACCGAGTGGATCATCCGCAACGTGCTGCCCATCCTGCGCGACCCCGAGCGGGTCGTCGCCATGTCGGCCGCGGCGTCCCGCATGGGCCGTAAGGACGCCGACACCGTGCTCGCCCAGAAGGTCCTCGCCGTCGCGGCCGCGGGAGGCCGCCGATGAGCCTGGTCAAGCCGGTTCCTCCGGTCGCCGCCGAGGAGCTGGGCCGCGTCCACTTCATCGGCATCGGCGGCGCGGGTATGTCGGGCATCGCGCGCATCCTGCTCAAGCGGGGCGTGAAGGTCTCCGGCAGCGACGCGCGCAGCTCCGCGATGATCACCGAGCTGCGCGACCTCGGCGCCACCGTCCACGTCGGCCACGCCGCGTCCTACATCAAGAACGTCGACACCGTCGTGGTGTCCACCGCGATCCGCGACTCCAACCCCGAGCTCGGCGAGGCGCTGCGCCAGGGGCTGCGGGTCATCCCGAGGGCCGCAGCCCTGGCGGCGGTGATGGTCGGGCGCACCGGCATCGCGGTCGCCGGCACCCACGGCAAGACCACCACCACCTCGATGCTCACCGTCGCCCTGCAGAAGTGCGGCCGCGACCCGTCGTACTGCGTGGGCGGCCAGCTCGTGACCACCGGCCTCGGCGCCGACGAGGGCGCGGGCGACGTGTTCGTGGCCGAGGCCGACGAGAGCGACGGCTCGTTCCTGATGCTGGCGCCGGAGGTCGCGGTGGTGACCAACGTCGAGCCCGACCATCTGGACAACTACGGTGACCCGCAGGCCGTGTACGACGGCTTCGCCCGCTTCGTCGAGCGCATCGACTCCACCCTGGTGCTCTGCGCCGACGACCCGGGGGCCGCGGCGCTCGTGCCGCACGCCCGCGCCCGGGGCCTTCGGGTGCGCACCTACGGCGAGTCCGAGGGCGCCGACCTGCGCGTCGAGGGCATCGTCCCCGACGGTTTCGGGGTCGCGTTCCGCGTCGAGGGCAAGGGCGAGGTCAGGCTGTCGGTGCCCGGCCGCCACAACGCACTGAACGCCACGGCCGCCCTGGCCGTGGCCGAGGAGCTCGGTGTGCCGTTCGACGAGTTCCGTGAGGGGCTCGCCGCGTTCACCGGCGCCAAGCGCCGCTTCGAGGCCAAGGGCGAGGCGGCCGGGGTCGCGGTCTTCGACAGCTACGCCCACCACCCGACCGAGCTCGCCGCCGACCTTCGCGCCGCGCGCGACGTCGTCGCGTCGTTCTCCGGGCCCTCCGGGCGGGTCATCGCGGTGTTCCAGCCGCACCTCTACTCGCGCACGCGCTTCTTCGCCGACGAGTTCGGCGCGGCGCTCGGATTGGCCGACGAGGCCGTCGTCCTGGACGTCTACGGCGCCCGCGAGGACCCGGAACCGGGGGTTTCCGGCGCGCTGGTGGCGGGCAAGGTGCGGCTGCCGGCCGAGCGGGTGGTCTACGCGCCCGACCGCACCGCGGTGCCCGGGCTGGTCGCCGACCGCGCGCGCCCGGGCGACGTCGTGCTCACCATGGGCGCCGGCGACGTCACCGAGCTCGGCCCCCACATCGTCGCAGAGCTCGCCGCGCGGTGAGCCGCCGGGCCTGGCACACGGCCTTCGCCGTCCTGCTCGCGTGCGGGGTGGTGGGGGCGGCGGCGTGGCTGGTGTTCTTCTCGCCCGTCCTCGGTGTGCGCCACATCGCGGTCTCCGGCAACACGGCGGTCTCCGACGAGGAGGTCCGCCGGGCCGCCGCGGTGCCCGACCGCCTGCCGATGGCCACGGTCGACCTGGACGCGGTCCGAGGCCGGATCGCCGCGCTGCGGTGGGTCGAATCGGTGAGCGTCGAGCGCAACTGGCCGGACACGCTGGTGGTCCGGGTGGCCGAGCGCAGGCCGGTGGCGGTCGTCCTCCAGGGCGGCGCGTCGGCGGTGGTCGACCGGCACGGGGTGGTGATCGAGACCGGGCGGATCGCACCGCTCGGGCTGCCCACGCTGAGCGTCGAGCGCTTCGCCGCGGACGACCCGGCCACCATGGCGGGGCTCAAGATCGTCGCCGGTCTTCCGGGCGATCTGGGGCGCATGGTCCAGACGGTCCGCGCGACATCCGCCGACGATGTTTCGCTCCGGTTGTCCGACGGCCGTACGATCATGTGGGGTGGGGCGGAGCGCACCCGCGACAAGGCGCGCATCGCGCTCACGCTGCTGCGACGCCCCGCCGACCGTTATGACGTGAGTTCTCCGGACGTCGTGACGGTGAAGTGAAATGTTCCGCCGCCGGGTGGGGACCGGCAGGAGCGAAAGGGACAGGCGGCAACACGCCGGGCGAGCTTGCGGCGCGGTGAGTTGACCCTGGGGGACGGGCAACCCTACTGTCCGTATCATTCCTCAGGTTGACATAACTCTAAATCTCAACTTGAGGGTGAGAGTTAACAAGAAGGTCCGGCACCGATTCGGGCCTCACGTAATGCAAGTAAACGAGCGGAAAGGCCCCTCGTCGTGGCAGCACCGCAGAACTACCTCGCGGTCATCAAGGTCGTCGGCATCGGCGGCGGCGGAGTGAACGCCGTGAACCGGATGATCGAGGAGGGTCTCAAGGGCGTCGAGTTCATCGCCATCAACACCGACGCCCAGGCGCTGCTGATGAGTGACGCCGACGTCAAGCTGGACGTGGGGCGCGAGCTCACCCGCGGCCTCGGCGCGGGGGCCAACCCCGAGGTCGGCCGCAAGGCCGCCGAGGACCACCGTGAGGAGATCGAGGAGGTCCTCAAGGGGGCCGACATGGTCTTCGTCACGGCGGGCGAGGGCGGCGGCACCGGCACCGGCGGCGCGCCCGTGGTGGCGAACATCGCCCGCTCCCTCGGGGCCCTCACCATCGGCGTGGTCACCCGTCCCTTCAGCTTCGAGGGGCGGCGCCGGGCGATGCAGGCCGAGGCCGGCATCGAGACCCTGCGCGACGAGGTCGACACCCTGATCGTCATCCCCAACGACCGCCTGCTGTCGATCTCCGACCGCCAGGTCAGCGTGCTGGACGCGTTCAAGGCGGCCGACCAGGTCCTGCTGTCCGGTGTCCAGGGCATCACCGACCTGATCACCACCCCCGGCCTGATCAACCTGGACTTCGCGGACGTGAAGTCGGTCATGTCCGGCGCCGGTTCGGCGCTCATGGGCATCGGCCACGCCCGCGGCGACGACCGGTCGGTGGCCGCGGCCGAGATGGCCGTCTCCAGCCCCCTGCTGGAGGCCAGCATCGACGGCGCGCACGGCGTGCTGCTCTCGATCGCCGGCGGGTCCGACCTCGGCCTGTTCGAGATCAACGAGGCGGCCCAGCTCGTGTCCAACGCCGCGGCGATGGACGCCAACATCATCTTCGGCACGGTGATCGACGACGCGCTCGGCGACGAGGTCCGCGTCACGGTGATCGCCGCCGGGTTCGACGAACCGGTCCCGGAGAAGCCGGCCGCCCAGCCCGTGGCCCGCACCCAGACGCCCTCGCGCCCGGCCGCGCCCGTGTCGCCCGCCCCGGCCCCGGCCGGGCGCGCCGCCACACCGCCTCCGCTGGCGCAGCGGGCCGAGCAGCCCCGGGCCGAGCGTCCCGCGCCGATCCGTCCCCTGCCGGCCGCGCACCCCGCGCCCACGTCGCACGTCCAGCCCGCGCCGGTCGCCCACCCGGCGCACCAGCAGCACCAGCCCGCCCCGGCGCCGGTCGCGCCCGTGCCCGAGCCCGCTCCGGCCCCCGAGCCCGCGCCCTCTCTGGTGACCCCGTTCGTCCGGGAGACCGTGGCCGAGGCGCAGCCGCAGGCCGAGCAGCAGGGGCCGGTGTCGATCCCGAGGCCGGCGCCCGAGTTGCCCACGCCCATCACCTCCCGCGTCTCCGAGCCCGGCCGGCGCCGTCCGGTGGTCTTCGAGGAGCAGGAGGAAGAGCTGGACGTTCCCGACTTCCTCAAGTGAACGGCGGCACGCGCCCGCCCCGTACGGGGGCGCCGGCGCGTGCCGGCCGCGCGGGCGGCGGTCGCGGGTCCGTCCGAGGGCGCCTGGGAGCGCCGCGTGCCGGGCCCGTACGCTGATCCCGACCACCTGTACGCCGCCGAAGGCCCGAAGTGACGCGGACCCCCACGTGAACGACACCCTGAAGACGCGACGCGACGAGATCGCGGCGGGCCTCGCCGAGGTCGAGCGCCGGATCACCGCCGCCTGCGAGGCGGCCGGCCGCGCTCGCCGCGAGATCACGCTCGTGGCGGTCACCAAGACCTACCCCGCCTCCGATGTGACCATTCTCACCGAGCTCGGCGTGCGCGACGTCGGCGAGAACCGCGACCAGGAGGCCGCGCCCAAGGCGGCCGAATGCTCCGGGCTGCCGCTGACCTGGCACTTCGTCGGCCAGCTTCAGACCAACAAGGCCAGGTCCGTGGTCTCCTACGCCGACGTGATCCACTCGGTGGACCGGCCGCGCCTGGCCGAGGCGCTCTCCCGGGAGGCCGTCAGGGCCGGGCGCGAGGTGGTCTGCCTGGTCCAGGTCGCGCTCGACGACGACCCGGCCAGGGGAGGGGTCGTCTCGGCGGGCCTTCCGGCGCTGGCGGAGGCGATCGCGGAGGCGCCCGGGCTCGTCCTCGGCGGGGTCATGGCCGTCGCCCCGCTCGGCGCCGAGCCGGGCCCCGCCTTCGCGCGGCTGCGGGAGCTTTCGTCCGCCCTGAGAGGCGACCATCCGGGCGCCGCGGTCATTTCGGCCGGCATGAGCGCCGACCTGGCGGAGGCGATCGCACACGGAGCGACACACGTGCGTGTCGGTACGGCGTTGCTCGGTCGCCGGAAGCCCTTCGTCAGGTAATGTCCCCCCGAGTGGACCTTGATGTCCATCTATCCGAGCAGAGGTCGACAGCGGTGCCTTAGGTTGCTGGGTACGGCGACCATGAGCAGGAGGACGACGTAGCGATGGCCGGCGCGATGCGCAAGATGGCGGTCTACCTCGGTCTCGTGGAGGACGACCGCTACCCGGATTATGGTAACTACGCCGAGGACGACGATTATCCCGACGACTACGTCGACCGGCGGCGGGGTGACGAGCGCGGCCTTGGAACGCCCCAAGACGGCCCGGAGGAGGTCGAGGCGCCGGTCCCGGCACCCAGGGCGGGGGCCGCGGTCGCCGAGAGGCGTACGACCGATCTGGCGCGGATCACCACCCTTCACCCGCGTACGTACAACGAGGCGCGCACGATCGGCGAGCACTTCCGCGAGGGCACTCCCGTCATCATGAACTTGACCGAAATGGTCGACAGCGACGCGAAGCGGCTTGTTGATTTCGCGGCAGGTCTGGTCTTTGGCCTACATGGAAGCATTGAACGTGTTACCAACAAGGTGTTCCTGTTGTCCCCAGCCAATGTCGAGGTGACCGCCGAGGACAAGGCCCGAATCGCGGAACGCGGGTTCTTCAACCAGAGCTAGAGTTCCACCATGGACAGTTCACGGCCGTACGCGGCCAGCACGACCGGCTTGGCCCAAGAGGCCCACCCCGACCGAGGCGGGCAGTGCGGAACGGAGGCAGGGCGCGACCGTGGGAGTCGTTAAAGAGATCGTGGTCGCGGTCCTGTCGATCTATCTCGTGCTGCTCATCGGCAGAATGATCTTCGAGACGGTTCAGGCGTTCGCCCGTTCCTGGCACCCGCGCGGTGTCGTCCTGGTGCTCGCGGAGGCCATCTACACGGCCACCGATCCGCCTCTCAAGTTCCTCCGCCGTTTCATTCCGCCCCTCCGGTTGGGTACGGTGGCCTTTGACCTAAGCTTCACAGTGCTGTTCATTGTGGTCTTGGTCATGATCCAAATCGTGTCCGCGCTTTGATCGGGTACCGTCCTCCGGACAGACTCCGAGCGCGCCAAGGAGACCGAAATGCCGCTGACGCCCGCTGATGTGCGGAACAAGCAGTTCAGTACGACCCGGCTCAGGCCCGGGTACGACGAGGAGGAAGTCGACGCCTTCCTCGACGAGGTCGAGGCCGAGCTCGACCGCCTCATCCAGGAGAACGAGGAGCTTCGCGCGAAGCTCACCGAGTGCCTGCGGGGCAAGGTGCCGGGGGGCATGGGCATGAGCATGGCGCCGGCCCCCGTGGCCGAGCCGAAGCCCGAGATGATGATGCCGCCGCAGCCGGAGCCCATGAAGGCGCCCGAGCCGATCAGGCCCGAGCCGGTGCCCGTCGGCATGGGGATGCCCCCCGCCGAGGACAACATGGACACCGCGGCCCGCGTGCTCGCCCTCGCGCAGCAGACCGCCGACCAGGCCATCGCCGACGCCCGCCGCGAGGCGGACGAGACCGTCACCCGCGCCCGCCGCGAGGCCGACGAGATCCTCGGCAAGGCCCGCCGCCAGGCCGAGCAGATCATCGGCGATGCGCGCGCCCGCGCCGAGACGCTGGAGCGCGACGCCCAGGAGCGCCACCGCCAGGCCATGGGCTCGCTGGTGCAGACCCGCGACGAGCTCGAGCGCAAGGTCGACGAGCTGCGCAGCTTCGAGCGCGAGTACCGCAGCAGGCTGAAGCTCTACCTGGAGAACCAGCTCGCCGAGCTCAACGTCTCGGCCGAGGCCAGCGGCGCGTTCCCCATCGTCGGCGCGCAGGTGGGCGGCGCCCCCGCCATGTCCCCCCCGATGTCCCCCTCGATGTCCCACGCCGTCGCCCCTGGCGGCCAGCCGCAGATCCCCGGCGGCCAGAACAACCCGTTCGGCCCCGAGTCCGCACAGCACTCCGGCGCCTTCCAGGGCGTGGACGGCCCTCACAACGATCGCCGTTAAAGTAGCGGGTCAGCGTTCGCCGACCCGTGACTGGGAGCACCTTTGATCTACCTCAGCGCCATTCTGGTCGTCCTCGCCTTCGGCCTCCTGGTCGCGGGCGTTGTGACCGGAACAGCGGTCCTGGTCATGTGGTCGATCGTGGTCAGCGTGCTGTCCGCGGTCTTCCTGATGATCGGGGCCCTGCTGCGACGCCATGAGCTCTTCCCCTCCGGTGGCGTACCGGCGGCCACCCCGTCGATGTCCCCGGTCGGAGCCGGAGTCGCCGGTGGCATGATGGCCCATCCCGGGGCGGTGGCCTCCCCCATGGCCCCGCCGCGAGGGGCCGCTACCCCCGTCGCGCGCCCGATGGCGGCGCCGCACCTGACGCACCCGGCGGCCACGCACGTGGCCCACCCGGGGTCAGCGTCGCCCTCGTCGCGTACGTTCCCCGCGACCGTGCCGGCGGGCGTCCCGGCCGTCGCGGGCGCGGGAGGCGGGCTCGCCCCCGACACGATCGTCCTGGTCGTCCCCGGACGCAAGCGGTTCCACCTGCCCGGCTGCCGCCAGCTCGCCGGGCGCGAGACCGACGAACTCACCTATGAAGAGGCCCGGGACGAGGGCTTCTCCGCCTGCACCACCTGCTTCCCCGAGGGCGTCATCAAGCCCACCTCCGCATCCGGCTCCGCCGAGACCGCGGCCCATCCGGCGCTCGGCCAGGCTCCGCGCACCACCGGCCCGATCCCGCGCTCAGTGCCCGGCCAGAGCCCCCAACCGGCCCTCGGCCAAGCCCCGCCGGTCCTACCCGGCCAGACGCTCGGCACCACGCCCGAGCGGACGCCGCACCCCGAAGTGGCCGCCGGCCGCGCGTCCTCCGCCTCCGACTCCCGGAGCACCGCCTCCGACTCCCGGTCCTCCGCGACTGATTCCCGGGCCGCCGACTCCCGGACCTCCGTCACCGGCTCCCGGTCCGCGGCCGAGCCTCGCCCCGCCGGCGCGAGCCCGTCCACCACCGGCAGGCCGGCGTCTCCGGGTGCCTCCCCGCGCGCCGACCGCCCGTCTCCGGCCGATGCTCCGGCGGAGAAGCCGCGGTCCCAGGACGGGCCGGCGGGCACGGACACACCGCGCCCCGATGACAGGTCCGCCCCTACGGACAAGCCGCGGCCCGAGGACCAGTCCGCGGGTGCCGACAGGCCGGACACCACGGCGAAGCCCGGATCCAGCGGCTACCGCTCCGACGAGACCCGCCCCGTGCAACCCCTCCCGGCCTCCCCCCTGCGCACCAGCACCGGCTCTGGCTCTGGCTCCGGCAAGGACGCCGCCGCGTCCGCCCGTCCCGGTGGCTCGGCCACCGCCGCGTCCAAGCCGGCCGAGCCGCCACTGATCTCTTTCAAGGCGCCCGAGGTCCCGGAGGCGTCCACGCCGTTCGAGGCGTTCAAGCGCCCGGAACCGTCCACCTCGGCGTCTCGCCCTGTGGGTGAGTCCAAGCGTTCGCCCGATTCCCCGAAGCCGCCCGTGCGCGACGAGACGCCCAAGAAGCCCGCGCAGGACGACGAGGACGACGACCCGGTGGTCGTGGTCGCCGCGTCCCCGTCCGGCACATCGCGCAAGCCCGGCGGTCCGGCCGGCGGCGGCGATAGCGGGGCGAAGAGCGCGACCCGTCCGGCGCCCGGCGAGACCGGGGAATCCGCCGGGAAGCCCGCGGACGCCGAGCCCGCCACCGGGCGGTCCGGCGACGGCAAGAAGAGCGGTGAGCCGAAGGCGTCCGGCGCCGGAGCTTCCGCGGGCGAGGCGGGCGGTGCCAAGGCATCGGATGGTGGCGCGGCCGACAAGGACCCCGCCGCCCGGACCGGCGACGCCGAGAAGCCGGATGGGGAGACGAGCGGATCTCCCGCCGACGCGGTCCGCTCCCGCACCGTCAAGGTGATCCCCGGCACTCGCCGCTACCACAGCTCCGCCTGCCCCTTGGTCAAGGGCTTCGAGTCCGACGCCCTGGAAACGCTGTCGGAGGCCGACGCGAAGGCGAAGGGCCTCACCCACTGCTCGGTCTGCCAGATCGGCTGACGTCCACCCGGTGCCGCCCCTTCCTGCCGCGGCGGGCGGGGTCGCGCCGACGGCGGTAGGTAGCGGGACGCGGGGGCCGATCCGGTAACGCGAATGGGGCTGTTCGCGGGGGTTCCGGCTGATTCGCTGGAGGCGGCGCGACCACATGTCACGGCGAAAGCCGCCATCACGTCGGAAGGCGCCCCGGTGAAGCCTCGTGGTGGGCGTACCGGATGGCGTAGACCTCGTAGTCGCTCATGCCTCCTTCGCGGCCGTGGCGCCGGCCGCGCGGCCGAACACCGCGCCCGCGGTCAGACCGGTGCCGCCGGGGTAGTTGCCGGAGAACAGGCCGCCGACCAACTCGCCCGCCGCGTACAGGCCGGGCACCGGGCCTCCGGCCCTGTCCAGAGCGCGGCCGGAGTCGTCGATGCGCAGCCCGCCGAAGGTGAAGGTGATGCCGCACGAGACCGCGTACCCGTAGTAGGGCGGGGTCTCCAGCGCCACCGCCCAGTTGGACTTCGGCGGGTCGGTGCGGGAGGCGCGGCCGTCCTTGACCGCCGGATCGAACGGGCGAGCGGTGTCGATGGCCGCGTTGAACTCGCTCACGGTGGTCACCAGGCCCTCGGGGTCCACCCCGAGCGCCCGCGCCAGCTCCGGCAGGCTCGCCGCCTCCGCGCCGGTGATGGGCCGGCTGTCGTACTCCTCGGTGCGCAGCAGCGGCCTGGTGGCCGCGTCGAAGATCTGGAAGGCCACGCCGCCGGGCTGGCGCAGGATCTCCGCGCCGTACCGGGCGTAGGTGTAGTTGCGGAAGTCGGCGCCCTCGTCCACGAAGCGCCTGCCCCCGCGGTTGACCACGATCCCGATGGGATAGCTCTGCCGGGTGTACTGGTTGGTCAGCTCCCGGTCGCCGCCGCCGGGAGGAGCGCCGGCGTCCCAGGCGACGCTGTGGCAGGAACCCCAGTCGCCGTACGGCGCCACGCCCACGGCCAGCGCCATGTCCAGCACCTCGCCGGTGTTGGCGGGCGTGCCCCGCACGATCGCCCGCGACCAGCCCGGGCCGAGGTGGCGTTCCCGCCGCTCCGGGTCGGCTTCGAACCCGCCCGCGGCCAGTACCACCGCGCCCGCCCGCACCTCGTGCTCGGCGCCGGTGGCGTCGCTGTGGCGGACCCCGGCCACGCCGGGGCCGCCGTCGTCGCGGGGCAGCAGGCCGGTGACGGCCGCGCCGTACCTGATCTCGATCCCGGCGGCGCGCGCGGCCTGGGTGTGCTGCGCGACCAGCCCCTTGCCGCCGCCCACGGTGCCGAGGGCGAGGCCGCCGAAGAAGGTGTGCCGCCCGCCCGACAGGTACGCCTGGCGCTCGTACATCAGCCGCCACCGGATGCCCTTGCCGGCCAGCCAGCGCACGGCCGCGGCGCTGCGGCCGACCAGCGCATTGGTCAGCACCGCGTCGCACCGGCCGCCGGTCACGCGGCGCATGTCGGCCATGAAGTCATCCTCGTCGTAGGGCGGCAGCTCGGTGCGGGGCAGGCGACGGCGCGTCTCGTCGTCCACCAGCCCGGAGAGCGACGCGGCGTCGCCGTGAACGATGCGGAACGCGCCGGCGGTGTAGAAGGAGTTGCCGCCCGCCTCGCTCTCGGGCGCCTTCTCCAGCAGCAGCACTCTCGCACCGGCCTCGCGCGCCGCGTGCGCGGCGCTGAAGCCCGCGTTACCGCCGCCCACCACGACGACGTCCACCTGTCTCACTTCTCGCCCTCCTCGAAGGTTCGTCCGGTCCGGTCCTCCCGGAACCGCGCCACGTCCTCGGGGCGTCCGGGAAGACGGCGCACTCCCCGCGGCTGCACGGATTCACCGCCGCGACGGTACGGCCGGGCACCCGTAGTCGCCCATCGCCCCTTTTCATGCCGTCTTAATCCGCCCGCGACGGCCGGGTCAGGTCCCGGGTGGCACCGGCAGCCTCGACGCGGCTGACCACCTGGTCCACGTATGCCTCCGCGCCGTCGACCAAGCACCCCCGCGCGTCGAGCGTGCCTCCTCCCTCGGCGAAGGTCCGTGTGACCGCCGCGAGAACCAGATCAGCAGCAGCACGACAGCCCAGGTGCTCGAGGAGCATCGCCCCGCTCAGGATCTGCGAGGTCGGGTTGGCGCGGTCCTTCCCCGCGATCGACGGCGCGCTACCGTGGACCGGCTCGAAGTACGCGTGCCGATTCCCGATATTGGCGCTAGGGCACATGCCGAGACCGCCGACGGTCGCGGCACCGAGGTCGCTCAAAAGGTCCCCCACGAAGTTCTCGGTCAGGACGACGTCGAAGTGGGCGGGGTCGGTGATGAGATCGTGCGCGGCGGCGTCGGTGTAGCGGAAGTCGAGCTCGACGTCCGGGTAGGCGGCGGCGACCTCGGTGGTGACCGCACGAAAGAGAGCGAACGAACGAAGTACGTTGCTTTTGTCGACGACGGTGACGCGTCGGACACCGTCCTTCGGAGCCCCGCCGCGCGACCGGGCCAGCTCGAAGGCCCGACGGGCGATCCTCTCGGTGCCGTGGCGCGAAACGAAGAGCTGGTCGACGCAAGCCTGGTCGTTGCCGACGCCAAGACCTCTGGAGAGGTAGAGCCCCTCGGTGTTCTCCCTGACGATCACGTAGTCGATCTCGCCTGGTCGCCAGGTCGTCACGGTGGGGACGCCGGGGATCTGGCGGATCGGACGGATGTTCGCGTACGCATCGAGCCCGGGACGCAGGATGCCGCCGAGCAGTCCGGCTTCGGTGCCGTCCGGGTGCCGGACGTCGGGCAGGCCGACGGGACCTTTGAGGATCCCGTCGGCCTCGCGCAGACGGTTCATGTCCGCAGGCGTGACCGCACTGCCGGTCTCCCGGAAGCGGTCCGCGCCGGCGCGGACCGACTCGTAGGCGAGTTCCACGCCCGTCGCGGCGGCTGCCGCGTCCATGACACGAGTGGCGGCGCGCACCAGCTCGGGCCCGATGCCGTCGCCCTCGATGACGGCGATGGTGTAAGACAACCGTGCCGCCTTCATTCGTTGCCGGGGAAGGTGCGCCGGCGGATCACTTCGCCCTCGCCCACGTCGTTGGTCGTCGCGACCGTGCGCCAGTACTCGGCGACCTGGCCGGCGGTGGCGAACCACACCGATCCCGCCCCGCGGATGTGTGCGAGCAGCTCGTTCAGGATGCTGATCCGTCCGGGCTTGCCGATCGACTGCGGGTCGAGGGTCAGGACATAGAGACCGCCGTGCCTGTGATAGGCGTCGAACTCGCGCTTCCAGTCGTCGAGCACGCGAGCGTACGGCGCGATCCTGCTCTGGCCGGCGGGCATCGCGGGCGCGAAGTTGAACGCGAAGTTCGGCATGTCGGCGAGCTCCCAGTGCGCGGGCACGTCCACCAACGACCGCTGCGCGTCGAAGGTGCCGCCGAGAAAGCTCGGCCGGTCGTCCCCACGCAGCAGAGAGGTCCACCGGTAACCACGCTCCAGGAGCAGCTCGAAAGTGTCCGGCGTGACTTCGTCGTACCCACGGAATCCCCGCGGACGTGCGCCCAGGACACGTTCCAGCACCGCGTCTCCCCGGTCGATCGCGTCGGCCTGCTGGTCGCGGGAGAGCCGGTGGAACGACTCCAGTTCATAGCCGCGCGAACCGATCTCGTGGCCGGCCTCGGCCACCGCCTCGACCGACGCCCGGTGCCGTTCGGCGACGATGCCGGTCACGAACCACGTCGACGGCACCTCTGCCGTCCGCAAGGCGTCCAGCAGTCGTGGGACACCGCGGCGGGGACCGTACTCCCCCAACGATCTGGTCTTCGCGCGCCGTGCCACCGACTCATCGAGCCGGAGCCAGAACCACTCGGCATCGTGATCGACCGTGACGACGACGGCGACCCGGGCATCATCCGGCCACGCCGGAGCCGTGCTTCTCGCCTCAATGCTCACTGCCCGCTCCTCGTCCACCAGTCGGCGATCTGCTCCCCGGTGGCGAACCAGACGTCATCATGTGCTCGGATGTGCTCGATCAGCTCACGAATGAGCTCGATCCGCGACGGCTTGCCCATCAGCTGCGGGTGCATCATCACCGTGTAGCAGAGGCCGTCGCGGTAGTAGCCGTCGAACTCGCGCTTCCAGTTGTCCAGCACGTCGCCCAGGCTCGCGATCCGGTCCCCGCCCTCGGGTACGACGGGCCGGTCGTTGTACCCGAACGCCGGGAAGTCGTCGAGCTCCCACTGCGCGGGAATCTCGACCAGGTCGGTCGTCACGCCGTCGATGACCCACCGGTACGGGCGGTCGTCGCCGCGCATCGAGCTCGAGTAGGAGAACCCGAGGTCGACGAGCATGGCGTGGCTGCCGTCGGGAAAGTCGCCGCTCGGCCCGCGGAAGCCGACCGCGGGCCGGCCGCCTACGGCGGCGAACGCCTCCTGGCTCCGGGCGATGATCTCACGCATCTCGTCCAGGGTGCGGCGGATGTAGAGCTCGTGGAGGTAGCCGTGGTGGCCGAGCTCATGGCCCGCGTCGACGATCTGCTTCACCTGGCTCGACCAGTTCTCACACACCCATCCGGGGACGAAGAACGTGGAAGGGACCTGGTACTCGTCGAGGAGGTCGAGCGTGCGCGGCAGGCCGCGCAGTGGTCCGTACGTGCCGAGGGAGAAGGTGCGCGGGCGCGACCACGCCTCCTCGTCATCGTCGATCCAGACCGCGGGACCGTCCACATCGAAGCTCAGCATGACGGCGCAGCGAGCTCCCTCCGGCCAACGCGGCCTCTGCTCAGATGCGCTCATCGAACACGCTCCAGCCGAGGCGGCGGTACGCACGCGTGTCCGCCGGACCGTCCGTGATGTACCACGTCCCCTCCGTCAGGTCGACGATCGACGACGAAAGCGTGCCCCACTGCAGGTGCTCGGGCTCGTCAGGGTCGGGATGCGCAGCGATGGAGTTGGGGTGCCCGAACTTGTTGGCGAAGGCGGTGCCGATACCGCGCAGGACGGCGTCGACGTCGGACTCCGAGCGCAGCCGGTTGAGGGATTGCCTCATCAGGTAACCGCGGTAAAGCGAGTCCGCCCCAAGCCGCGGCTGGTACTCGACCCCTTGGAAGTACTCGAAGTGGTTCGCGTGGGCGATCACCCCATCCTTCGGATACTCCCAGCGGTGCTCCGTCGGCGTCGTCTCGACGTCGATCGCGAAGTCGCGGTGGGCGATGAGGACGTTCGCCGGGATCTGCTGCCGCGCTCCGAGCACGACCTCGAGGGCACGGTCGAAACGGTGCTGGTCGAGGACCTTGCGCCGGATGAGGGCCTGCGGGACCCCCAACTCGCTCGCCTTCGCAGGCAGTCCGTTGGCGAAGACCGCGAGCCCTGCCGAGTTCGCGCCATGGCGGCCGACCTGTCCCGCCTCGACCACCATCGTGATGGTCGGCTTGGGAGGCTGCTCGATTCGCAGGATCACGCGGGAGTCCTTCGACAGCATCCGCCAGTCCCAGTTCTGCCCGGCGAAGGCGTGGCCCGATGCGTTTCCGTCGGGGAGAAGCGCGAACGAGGTGCAGCCCTCCGCCTTCAGGAACTGGGCGTAGACCATCTCGCCGCGCGCGTTGAGAGCGAGGATCTCGCCGAGCTCGCGACCGGCTCCGTGGGCGATTCCGCGGATCTCGTCGGCGATGTCGGCGTCGTACTTGTCGACGATCGGCTCCCAGATGAGGGCGCGCTCCGCGACCTCGCTCCAATCGAGACCGTGACTGATGGAGAACAGCCGCGAATAGCACGCGATGGAGGCGTCGATCTGCGCGCGCGCCTGGGTGCCGTACTGCTCCCCGCGCTCGAACGCCGACGCCGACGAGATCGTGAAGACCGGGATCTCGAAGTCGGCGTCGATGTCGTGCAGAAAGACGGGCACGGGACGCGGGTGGTTCACTGGGTGACTTCCTCGGGGTGTACGGCGTCGGGGTTCCACCCGTCGCCTGGGATGGATCGGATCAAGAGCTGGGTGTACGGGTGCTGTGGGTTGTCGAAGACCTGGGCGGACGGCCCCTCCTCGACCACGAGACCCCGGCGCATCACCAGGACGTGCGCGCCCATGAGGCGGGCGACGCCGAGGTCGTGCGTGACGAACACATAGGAGAGATCGAGCTCACGACGCAGACGGTTGATCAGCTGGAGGACCAGCCACTGCGTGGAGACGTCGAGTGCGGAGACCGCCTCGTCCAGGATCAGCAGCGACGGCTCCACCGCCAGGGCCCGGGCTATCGCCACACGCTGACGCTCACCGCCCGAGAGCTGTCGCGGCATCGAGTCGAGCAGTTCGGGACGCAACCCGACGGACTCACCGAGCTCGGCCACCCGGTCGCTTCTGACGTGCTTCGATCCCGTTCCGTGAACACGCAGGACCTCGTCGAGGCATTGCCGGGGGGTGAGTCGCGGATCGAGCGAGAGGTAGGGATCCTGGAACACCATCTGCACGCGCCGCGCGTACTCGAACCGGTCCGCACGACGTCTCCGCCACGGCTCGACGGGCCGGCCCTCGAAGTGGATCCGCCCCGAGTCGGGTCGCTCCAGACCGGTGAGCATCCGGGCGACCGTGCTCTTCCCGGAACCGGACTCCCCGACGATCGCGATCGTCCTTCCGGGCCGTGTCACTGCGAAGCTGACGCCGTCGACGGCGACGAAAGATCGCCGGCCGTCGGAAGCCGGCGTAGGTAGCGGGAAGGTTTTCCGCAAGCCCTCGACCTTCATCAGCTCAGGCATGGGCACTCTCCGTCGCGTTCCCGGGGAAGTCGTCACGGTCGGTCGCACCGCTGACCGCCCTCGTCGCCTCGATCAGCGCTCGGGTGTACTCGGCCAGCGGCCGGTGCAGGACCTGGTCGGTCGTCCCGGTCTCGACGACCGAGCCGGCCCGCATCACCACGAGCCGGTCGCAGACGGACGCCGCGACCTCGATGTTGTGCGTGACGAGCACAAGTCCGGCGCCGGTGCGTCGCGCGACGCGTCGCAGGAGCGAGATCACGGTCGCCTGCGAGGTGACGTCGAGTGCGGTCGAAGGCTCGTCGGCGATCAGCAGACGCGGCTCGACGGCCACGGCGGCGGCGATGACGACCCGCTGCAGCATGCCGCCGGATACCTCGTGAGGGTAGCTGCGGAGCACCTTCTCCGGGTCGAGGCCGACCTGCTCGAGTGCCTCCGCGGCTCGGCGCCGGGCCTCCGCCTTGGACAGGTTCCTGTTGGCCCGCATGGCCTCTGTCAGGAAGACCTCGATGCCGTGCATCGGGTTCACGCTCGCGCGAGGGTCCTGGGCGATGAGGGCGACGTTCTCCGCGCGGAAGCGCTGGAGCCGCGAGCGCCGTAGAGAGAGCACGTCGGTTCCCAGCACCCGGACCGTCCCGTGGACGGCCGCCTCGGGAGGCGTCATACCGAGAAGCGCGCGGGCGGTCGTCGACTTGCCGGCACCCGACTCCCCGATCAGCCCGATCGCCTCGCCGGCGGACGCGCCGACGGACACGGACCGCAGGATGGTCTTGCCGTGGCCGGCGCGAAGGGTCATCGTGAGGTCTTCGACCTCGAACAGCGGCTCGGTCACACCAGGTCCTCCTTTCCGACCGCGTCCGCGAGCCTGAGCCCGACGACGTTGAAAGCAAGGACGGTGGCGACGATCACGCCGCCGGAGATCATCGATTGCCAGGGCGAGCCCTGGAGCAACGCCTGCTGCCCCTCGTGCACCATCAACCCCCAGTCGGAGTCCGGCGCCTGGACGCCGAAGCCCAGGAACGAGAGGACGGCCAGGTCGGTGAGCGCGTAGCCGAAGTGCACGACGGCGTGGGCGAGGATGACGCCGAGGATGTTGGGCAGGATGTGCAGCCCGTAGATCCGCAGTGGTCCGAAACCCAGGGACCTGTAGGCGTTGATGTACTCCCGGTTCTTCTCGGTCGAGGCCAGAGACCGGGTGAGCCGGATGACCGAGGGCACGAACGCCACACCGAGCGCGACCACCGTGGTGAGAAAGCCGGCGCCGTACAGCGCGACGGCCAGGATCGAGAGGAGCAGCACCGGGAACGCCAACACCAGGTCGGTCATCCGCGAGACCGCGAGGTCGACGATGCCACCCCGGCCGGCTGCCAGGAGTCCCAGCGGAACCCCGGCCACGAGCGAGATCGCGACCACCGCGAGCGGGCCGAACAGACCCGTCTGAGCACCCCAGAGCAGCCGAGACAAGGTGTCGCGGCCTCCCTCGTCGGTGCCGAGGAGATGGGCACCGGACGGCGGCGCGAGCGTGTCCAGCAGATCGAGCTGGAGCGGGTCGTGCGGTGCGCTCCAACGCGCCGTGGCGGCGGCGAGGACAACGAGGACGGTAAAGCCGAGCGCAACCCAGAACCCCCACGTGAAGGGTGAGTCCGACGGCCTACGGCGACGTGGCGGGTCCTTCTTCCCAGGGAGTATCGCGGTGTTCACAGTCCGGCGCCTTTCCGGGCCTTGGGGTTGATGATCAGTGCGAGCAGGTCGGCCAGGGTGTTGGCGACCACGAAGGCGGCGACCATCATCAGGACGACGGCCTGGACGATCGGGAAGTCCTTGGACTGGACGGAGTTCACGAGCAACGAGCCCAGTCCGTGCAGGCCGAACGCGGACTCGACGATCGTCGTCCCACCGATCAGCCCGGCGAGGACCATCGCCACGACCGTCGAGATCGGGGGCAGCGCGTTCCACAGGATGTGCCGCCGGACGACCAGACCGTTGGGCAGGCCCCTACTCCGAGCCAGTTCGACGTGCTCGCGGACCATCTCCCTGCGCATCGCGCTGCGTGAGATCCGGGCGACGACCGCCATGAACGAGACCGCGAGTGCGATCGCGGGCAGCAGGAGATGCGACAACGTGCCCACGAACCCCTCGCCGTCGCCGCCGGAGGGCAACCACTCGAGCTGTACCGAGAACAGGAAGATGAGGACGATGGCGGCCACGAAGCTCGGCACGGCGGCGAGAATCGTGACTCCGAAGGTGATCGCGTCGTCGACGCGCTTGCCGCGCAGGGCGGCGATCGCGCCGGCTCCGATGCCCAGAACGACCACCAGGAGGCCGGCGAGGAGCACGAGTTCCACCGTGCTCGCCACCCGCGACTCGATGATCGCGGACACCGGTTGCCGGTACTGCGCCGATTGGCCGAGGTCGCCGCCGAAGAGTCCTGTCAGCCAGTGCCAGTACTGCGTGAGGAACCCGTCGTCGAGCCCGTAGCGTTCACGGATGACGGCGAGCGCCTCGGGCGAGAGCGCCTTTCCGCCGCCGAGAAGCGTCGCCGGGTCACCGGGGACCAGGAAGACACTTCCGTAGACCACGAGAGAGGCGACCAGCAAGGTCAGGACCAGTTGGATGATCCTGGGTATGGTCCATCTCAGAACGGGCATCAGCGGGTCGCCTCTCTCATGTGGCGCGTGGAAACTCGGTGGTGACCTCTGGGCGAGCCGTGCCTACTTGGCCGCGCCCACGTAGGCCGCCCACGGGCCCGCCATGTAGGAGATGCCGGTCGGGGTGCCGGCGATCTTGTTGCTCTGGAAGACCGTGACCGGCACGTTGAAGAGCGGGATCCACAACGTCTGGTCGACGAACTGCTTCTGCAGTCGGACGGTCAGCTCCGCACGGGTGTTCTCGTCGGTCGCGGCCATCGCCTGCTGCGCCGTCTTCACATACTCCGGGTCGTCGAACCCGTTGTAGTTGTTGTACTTCCCGGGGTAGGCGTAGAGGCCGAAGAACTCCAGCGGGTCAGGGATATCGAGGTTCCACGTGGTCGAGTAGAGGTCGATGTCCTTGCGTGCCTCCTTGTCGTTGAACAGGCCGTTGTACTGCTGGATCGGCAGGGTCTTGATCGCGACGTGGAGTCCGATGGCCTGGCCCGCCGCCTGGACCGCGAGTGCGGTCAGGTTGTAGGACGGGTCGGCCGGTGAGCTCGCGACCACGATCGGCTCCGACGGCGCGCCCGCCTCCTCGACGAGCTTCTTCGCGGCCTTGATGTCGGGGTCGGACGGCGGCAGGGCGTCGTAGGCCGCCTTGTAGACGTTCTCGGCGTAGGAGTACGCGTCGGGCGAGACCGGCGACTTGGCCGGCGTGGCGGCGCCGTTGAAGGCGGCCTCGATGACGTTCTGACGGTCGATCGCCATGCTCAGCGCCTGACGGATGCGCGGGTCGGCGAGCGGGCCGTCCAGGTGCCAGGTCATCAGCGAACGGACCGTCGGGTTCTTGCCGTAGTAGAGCTTCCCTGCGCCGGTGTCCTTGAGGGTCTCGGTGCCCGACGGCGTGATGAAGAAGTTGCCGTCGACCTCACCGGTGCGCAGAGCCGTGACGCGGGCGGACGCGTCCTCGTAGAACTTGAAGACGACCTGCTTCGCCTTCGGGGTCAGGTCGTGGTCCCAGTAGCCGTCGTAGGCGCCGAGGGTGATCGCCGAGCCCTGGTCCCACGACGAGAGCTCGAACGGGCCCGTGCAGTCGACCAGCCCGGACGGACTGCCGTAGCCCTCGCCCTTCGACTCGACGTACGCCTTGGAGTCGACGTAGCCGGCGGCCGTCGTCAGCATGGAGTTGAACAGGGAGTCGGGCTGCTTGAGCTTGACGGTGACCTCGAGGTCCCCCGTCGCCTTGATGCTCTGGACGTTGCCGTAGGAGGCGCCGAGGTAGCTGCCGACCTTGGGGTCGAGGTTGCGGTTCAAGCTGTAGGCGACGTCCTCAGCGGTCAGCGGAGCGCCGTCGTGGAACTTGACGCCGCTGCGGATCTTGTACACGTACGTCTTGCCGTCGGGCTGCTCGACCGACTCGGCCAGGGCCGGCGAGGTGCTCAGGTCCGGGTTGAGCCGGAGCAGCCCCTCGCACACGTTGGAGAGCACGGTGTTCTGCGGGTACGTGTTGCTGTGCACCCAGTCGAGGGTGGAGGGCTCGGCGTAGAGAGCCCACGAGAAGGAGTCGATGGGACCGGTGGCCTTGCCGGCGTACTCGACGGTCGTGAAGTCGCTGTCGGCGCCGGACTCGGACTTTTTGATCGACGAGTCGGAGCTGCAGGCCGTGAGCGTTAGCGTGAGCGTTACGGCCGCGGCGGCGAGGGCGGCGCGTGACGCAGGACGGACCACAGAAAACATCGTGGGTACCTCTTTTCAGCGCCGGAGTCGCAGGATGGCGACCGCGGCGACAATGTCGCCGCCTCGAACGAAGCGGCGATGTTACACTTACAACTTGATGTTGTGAATGCAACATCTGGGGAGTATCGGGAGAGTATCGGCGCGATTCGAGTGCGTCAAGGGTCACATCAGGTACGAGACTTGACCCATGCCTGAACCGAAAGCGATCGTCTGGTCCGAGCTTGACCCCGACGGCACCATGAGCGTCGCCCAGCGCGTGTCTGCCGCCCTGACCTCGCTCAGGTCGTCCGAGCGGCACGTCGCGACATACCTGGCCACCAACCCGTTCGACGCCGCTGCGGCATCAGCCGGCGCCCTCGCACGGGAAGTCGAGGTCAGCGACGCCACCGTCGTCCGCACGGCGCGAGCCCTGGGCTACCAAGGCTTCACCGACCTCAAGGCGGCGCTCATGCGCGACATCGCACGCTTCCGCCCCTCCTCGGAGCAGGCCAAGATCGAGAGCCTGACGGGCACGGCACGTGGCCTCGACGACGCACGCGTCGCGGCCACGCGTCTCATCGAGGAGCTGCACCGCCGCCTGGACGCGCAGGACCTGGACGCGGCGGTCGCCGTGATCGAGGACGCACGAACGGTCCTCACCTACGGCATCGGGGCGTCGGCAACGGTCGCCGACTATCTCGCACTGCGGCTCGGACGAGTCGGGGTCGTGGCGCGCTCGGTGCGTGGGACCGGATTCTCCTTCGCGGACGCCGTGCTGCAGGTGCGATCCGGCGACGGCTTGGTACTGATCGCGCCTGGACGTCTTCACCGTGACATGGAGGTGCTGCTCGACCGGTGCACCGAGCTCGACGTCCCGGTGGTGCTCGTCTCCGACACCCTCGGCCCCGTCCTGGCCAGCAGGGTCAAGGTCTCGCTCTGGGCACCCTTCTCGCCATCCGGGAACCTCGGCGAGACCCTCACCTCGACCCACATGGTCGACCTGGTCCTGGACGCGCTGATCCGGCGCGCGCCAGATCAGACAGCCGAGGCGTATGGCCGGCTGTCGGAGGCGCGGCGACGGCTCACACAGTAGCCGTTCTCCGGCGCGCCGCCGGATTGGGGGCGATGACGCCGCATGACCTCAGGCGTTTCGTGATCGCCGCCCTGCTCGACGACAGCGTGGACCTGATGCTCGTGCGCCGGACCGGGGGGAGTCAGATGATGTGGTCGGACTGGAGGGCCTGGAGGGCGAGCCAGGTGATGACGCGGTCCTCGGCGCTGGAGATCGACAGACCGGTGAGCTCTTCGACGCGGGCCATGCGCTGGCGCAACGTGTGCCGGTGGATGCCGAGCTGTGAGGCAGCCGTCTCCCAGCCGGCGTTCTCGCTGAGGAAGACCCGCAGGGAGCGGAGCAGGCCACGGGTCGTGTCGTTCTGCAACAAGGGAAGCAGCGGAGAGGTGAGCGCGGCGCGTGCCGCGGCGTCCAGGTGATGCAGGACGAGCCGGCTGGTGGAGAGGGCGGAGAACTCGATCATCGGCGACGCGTCGGCCACCGCCACCTCCAGCGCCTGCTCTGCCTGCTGGCGGCTGAGCGAGCAGCCGGTGATCGGCTGAGGTGAGCCGAGGCCGCAGCGGGCGGGCACGCTCTCGTGCTCCACCGCGTGGCTCACCCGGCGCTTCCAACGGGGCAGCTCGTCGGCCGGGACGAGTACGGTCACCACCGAGGACTCCTCGCTGATCAGCGGTGGCAGGTCGAGCTCGTCGCACCATTCGAGGACGTACTCGGCGAGTGGCACCGCGCGGGATCGGGAGCGCAGCAGTGCCACCGCGATGTCGCCCGCCGGCACGCTCCACCGGCCCGCGACCCGCTCGATGAGCGCGGCGTCGCCGCTGAGCAGGACGTCCACCGCGTCGGCCCGGGCCAGGCCCCACACGTCGCCGCCGCTGAGCGGGTGCAGGGCGAGGTCGAGCAGGACGGCGGCGTGCTGGGCCAGCTCGCGGGTGAGGCTCTTGCGGCCGGGCCGGGCGGCGACTACGAGGTGCGCGCGGGGATGCACGGGGTCGCCCACGGCGTGCACGATGAGGTCGGGGTGCCGGATCCGGGAGCGCTGGCCGAGTGCCGCCGCCCGCGCGTCGTCGATGTGCACCCGGGCGGCCCCGACGGCGGCGTGCACCGCCCCGTGCCGGTCCACGAGCACGGCCCAGCTGTCGATGCGGCCGGCCAGTGTGGTGATCACGCCTTGGGCGCCCGCGCTGCGCGCCACCTGGGTCATCGCGGAGATGCTTTCGGCGACCAGCCTGGACTCAGCCGTGCCTGTGCGCAGGAGGTCGGCGTTGAGCTGGTACGTGATGTCCTGGAAGGCCACGCTTCCGGGGATTTCGAGCACGGGGAGGTGGTGCCTGCGCGCGCTGTCCACCAGCGCGGCGGGGACGGTTTCGTGGCGTGCCCCGGTGCCGAAGGCCAGCGCGGCGATCCCGGCGTCCGCCAGCCGCCGCACGTACAGGTCGAGCTGTTCGGAGTCGGCGGGATCCAACTGGAGCCCCAGCGAGAGGAGCAGTTCGCCGCCGCGAAGCCAGGGGGTGGGGTCGGCCAGGTCGGAGATGTGCGTCCAGCGGATCGGCCGGTCGGTGCCGTCGGGCCCGGTGCGCAGCGGCAGCCGGAACCGCTGGGCGACGTCCGCCACGGTCTCCAGCATGCGCTGCTCCTTTCCGGGAGGTCCGCTATACCGTGCCACCCGCCGCCCCCGTGGCGGCATGTAGCAGTTCGGCGTCCCGTCCGCGAACGAATGGACATTTCGCCATATATCCGCAGGTAAACGGCGAACCTACCATGCATGACGTATTCGTAACGCCGGGTGACCAGACGCTGTTCCCCGGCGTGCGCCGTCCACTTCCCAAGGGAGTCGCATGCGTGCCGCAGTGTTCCAGTCCGCCGACCAGCCTGTGCGCGTCGAGGAGGTCGAGCTCGCGGCCCCTGGACCGGGGGAGGTGCGGGTCAGGATCGCCGCGGCGGGCGTCTGCGGGTCCGACCTGCACGTCCGGCGGGGTGAGTGGGACGTGCCCGCGCCGCTGGTGATGGGGCACGAAGGGTCGGGCGTCGTCACCGCCCTCGGCCAGGGGGTGACCAGCCTCGCCGAGGGCGACCATGTGGTGCTCTCCTGGGTGGCGCCGTGCGGGCGGTGCCGGTACTGCCGGTCAGGTCACGAGGCGCGATGCCAGGTGGCGGCGAACGTCGTCGCCCCCGGCGGCGTGCTCCAGGACGGCACCAGCCGGCTGAGCCGAGGCGGTGAGAAGATCTACCACTACCTCGGCGTGTCGTCCTTCGCCGAGGAGGCCGTGGTACCGGCGTCCGGCGCGATCAAGGTCCGCGAGGACGCGCCGCTGGATACGGTCGCGCTCGTCGGATGCGCGGTGGCGACCGGAGTCGGCGCGGTGACCAACACCGCGGCGGTGGTTCCCGGCAGCACTGTGGTGGTCATCGGCTGCGGCGGCGTCGGGCTCTCGGTCGTCCAGGGAGCCAGGCTCGCCGGGGCGGAACGGATCATCGCGATCGACCCGCGGGCGGAGAAGACCGCGCTCGCGGTCACCCTCGGCGCGACCGACCAGATCTCCGGTCCCGGCGTCGACGCCGTGGAGGCGGTCCGCGACCTGCTTCCCGACGGAGTGGACTACGCCTTCGACGCGGTGGGCGCGCGGGCCACGATCGAGAGCGCGATCAAGGTCCTCGGCCTCGGCGGCGCGGCCGTCGCGGTCGGACTGCCGCCCAAGGACACCGCGGCCCGTTTCGACCCGCTCGTGCTGGCCGAGGCCGACCAGCGGATCCTGGGCTCCAACTACGGCAGCGTACGGCCGGCCGTGGACATCCCCGCGCTCGTCGACCGGTACATGGACGGTCAACTGCGGCTCGACCAGCTCGTCAGCCGCCGCGCGTCCCTCGACGAGGCCCCCAACGCACTGGACGAGCTGGCCAGTGGCGAAGCCCTCCGCACCCTCCTGATCCCCTGAGGAGCCCCCCGAACATGACTCAGACCAGCGCTCGCCCCGGCGAACTCCACGACCATGGCCTCAAGCGGGGCGCGATGTCCAGCGGCGAGGTCGTCGCCCAGGCCATCGCCAACATCGCGCCCAGCGCGGTGATCGCCTTCACCGTCGCGGCCATCTACGCCGGCGCGGGCAACGCCTCGTGGCTGTCGTTCGCGCTCGCCACCGTCGTGATCCTCGCGGTCGGGTACTGCATCGCGCAGTTCGCCAAGCGCCGCGCCTCGGCTGGTTCCCTCTACAACTACGCCGCCCAGGGCACGGGACCGTTCGGCGCGTACATCACGGGGATCACCCTGATCATCGGATGCCTGGGCATCGCGTCCGGCTCGCTCAGCGGTGCCGTCGTCCACTTCAACGCCTTCCTGGACGGGATCGGGCTTCCGGCGCGGGGCACCGTCTGGAACGTGCTGCTCGCGGTCGTCATCGGCGGTCTCGCCACGCTGTTCACCGTCTGGGGAATCCGCATCTCCGCGCGGATCTCGCTGATCCTGGAGGTCGTCTCGATCACGATCATCACGATCATGCTCCTCATCGTGCTGTTCGCCGGCGCAGGCCCGATCATCGACCTGGACCAGCTGAGCCTCAGCGGCGCCACCCCGCACGGCGTGGCCTTCGGCATGGTCCTCGGCATCCTCGGATTCGTCGGATTCTCCAGCTCCGACGCGCTCGGCCGGGAGGCGCGCAACCCGTTCAAGGCCATCCCGCGGGCGATCATGTGGAGTGCGGCGGGCGTCGGCCTGCTGTACGTCTTCGCCGCCTACAGCCAGGTGGCCGGGTACAAGCCGCTGGGCGACCTCGGCGCCAGTGGCAACCCGCTGGACGAGCTGGCGGTGGCGATCGGGCTGCCAGGCTGGTTCCGCCCCGTGCTCAGCCTCGGCATCACCGCGTCGTTCTTCGCGGTGGTCGTCGCGCCGATCAACGTGGTCGGCCGCATCGTGTTCGTGATGGGCAAGGAAGGCGTCCTGCCTCGCTCGTTCGGCCGTACCCACCGCACCCAGCAGACGCCGCACCGGGCGATCCTCGCGTTCGCGCCGCTCGCCGTGCTCACCACCGCGGTGATGTACGCGGGAGGCGTGGACGGGAACGAGATCCTGATCAACGTCGACACGTTCGGCACCTACGGATACATGATCGCCTACGCCGTCGTGGCCGTCGCCGCGCCGATCTTCCTGCGCCGTGAAGGCGTCCGCCTCGCGCTCATCTGGCCGTGCGTGGTGATCTCGGTCGTCGGCATGGCCTACGTGTTCTACGCCAACGTGGCGCCGTGGCCGGCCTGGCCGCTCGACGCCGTCGTGCTGGCGTTCTTCGGAGTGGTGGCCATCGCGGCGGCCTGGTACGCCTACCTGCGGATCGCCCGCCCGGAGATCACCCGGAGCATCGGGACCACGGAGACGGACTTCCCGGAAATGGCCTGAGCGCCATTCGCCTGCGTCCCGGCGGACACCCCGCCGGCCGCAGGCGCCGGACGTAACGGGTGGGCGTTGATTGTGCGTTCTTGCCGTACGGGTCCGGGCGTCGGGGCGGGGGAGGGGCGCGTCCCGGCGGAGGATCGGCGTATGCGCGAAGTGAGAGCCGTTCTGGTGGGGCTGGTGGCCGGCGTCGTGATCCTGCCGACGCCGCCCGCCCAAGCCCACGCCGCCCACGTTCACGACCTCGGCCTTGTCCATGCCGCTCAAGCCCGCGGCACCTCTGTTCGCGGCCTCGGGCTTGTCCACGCTGCCCAAGTTCACAACAGCGCCGTTCGCGGCCTCGGGCTTGTCGACGCCGCGCAAGCCCGTAACGCCCCCGTTCACCGCCTCGGCCCTGGCCGCGCCGGCTACGGCCCGCGCGTCGTTGACGCCGGCCAGGACTGCCCGGCCCGGGCGGTGTGCGGGCGGATGCGGGTGCCGTTGGATCGGCAGCATCCGGGGGCGGGGACGACGAGTGTGGCGTTCCGGCTCGTCTACCGGCGGGACCGGTCTCGTCCGGCGGAAGGGACGTTGCTTCCCAATCCCGGCGGGCCGGGCCTCGCGGTGATCGGGCACCGGGACTACGCGGGCAAGTACCGCGACCTGCTCGCCACGTACGACCTGCTGCTGGTGGACCCCCGGGGCGTCGGCGAGTCGGACCCGCTGACCTGCCGCTCGGCGCGCGGAGCCGACCTGCACGCCTCGCGGGCGCGGGCGGTCGCGGCGGCCGCCGCCTGCGCCAGGGAGATCGGACCCCGGCGCGCGTACTACACCACGGCCGCAGTCGCGGACGACATCGACGACGTCCGCGCCCGTCTCGGCATCGACCGCCTCGACCTGCTCGGCCAGTCGTACGGCACGCAGCTCATGACCGTCTACGCGGCCCGGCACCCGCGGCACGTCAGCTCGGTCGTCCTGTCCAGCGCCTACCCGACCCGTTTCGACATGCTCGGCCGCCCGGCGGCGCGGGCCATGCGCAGGGCGGTCCGCCTCCTCTGCGACCGCT
Source organism: Sphaerisporangium sp. NPDC051011 (assembly GCF_040653595.1). Classification (NCBI taxonomy): domain Bacteria; kingdom Bacillati; phylum Actinomycetota; class Actinomycetes; order Streptosporangiales; family Streptosporangiaceae; genus Sphaerisporangium; species Sphaerisporangium sp. NPDC051011. The sequence goes on from NZ_JBFAGG010000003.1 coordinate 412,952, forward strand.
CGGGGGGCGTGTGCGACGGAAGGGACGTGCTGGACGACCTGGCGGTGGTTGCCGAGCGCCTGGACGAACGCCCCCTGCGGTACGGGAGCCGCCGCGCCGTGCTGGACGAGACCGCCCTCGCCGGCACCGTGTACAAGCTCGCCTCCGGTCACGCCGAGCTGTTCGGGCGCCTGCCCGCGGCCCTGCGCGAGGCCGTCCACGGGGACGCGGGGCCGCTGGTGGCGCTGGCCGAGCAGGTGCGGCCGATCAGCGGTTTCTCCGGCGGCGGCGTGTTCAGCGTGCCGATGTTCCTCACCGTCTCCTGCAACGACAACCCGGTGCTGTGGGACCGGAGGGCGTCCCTGGTCGTGCGGGCCCGGCAGTACGAGGCGGCGCTCGCGCGCGTGGACCGCCGCGACTTCCGCCCGTTCCGTCCTGCCGCCTGGATCGACGGCATCGCCGACCTCGGCGACCTGTGCATCGGGTGGCCGGGCGTACGGGCGCGGCCCCTGCCCCGCCTCGACCGGCTGCCGAACGTGCCGGTGCTCGTCCTGTCCGGCGAGCTGGACACCGGTACCCCGACGGAGGAGGGGGTGCTCGCGGCCAGGCCGTACCGGCACGCCCGGCTGCTGGAGGTGCCGAGCGCCGGTCACGTCGCCGAGCAGGACGACAGGGCCGCCGCCTGCGTGATCTCCCTGGAGACCCGCTTCATCCGCCGGGGGCGCGTCTCCGGCCAGGAGTGCCTGCGGCGGATCCCGCCCGTCCCGGTGCGCTCGCCGTCCCACTCCCTGCTGTGATGGGCGAGGCCTTCGGGAGGCCGCCGAGACCACTGGGACGGGGGCCTGCTCATGAGGCGTCGGGGACCCCGGGAGCGTGTGCTGACCGTGGGGAGTGAAAGTTTCACGGTGGGTTGACGGGCGCGGGCGGCAGCCCGCAAGATCATGGAGGCCCTGGTCGGGAGGGTGTTGCCGCTGTCGTCTTCCATGCCGAGGTGTGCCGATGCCCGAATCCCTGCCCAAAATGTCCCGATGGTCCAGAGTCGCGTCCGCCGTCGTGCTGGCGGCCGCCGCCCTGGCCGTGCCGCCGGCCCACGCCGACGACGTCACCCCGGTCGCCGTGACCGTCAACGCCCGTGCGGCGCTGGCCACCGTCCCCGCGACCGGCGTCGGCGCCAACCATGCCATCTGGGACGCCAACCTGGGCACCGACCAGACCGCCGACCTGCTCAAGGACGCGGGGGTGAAGCTGCTGCGCTATCCAGGCGGCTCCTACTCCGACATCTACCACTGGGCCGACCACACCGCCCCCGGCGGCTACGTCGCCCCCGGCACCGACTTCGACACCTTCATGCGCGGGGCCCGCCGCGCCGGGGCCCAGCCGATGGTGACCGCGAACTACGGCACCGGCTCCGCCGAGGAGGCCGCGGCCTGGGTTCGCCAGGCCAACGTCGTGAAGGGGTACGGGGTCAAGCTCTGGGAGATCGGCAACGAGAACTACGGCAACGGCCACTACGGCTCGGCGTGGGAGGCGGACGACCACGCAGACAAGAGCCCGGCCCAGTACGCGCGGGAGGTCGGCGCCTACGCCGACGCGATGAAGGCCGCCGACCCGACCATCAAGATCGGCGCGGTGCTCACCACCACCGCCAACTGGCCGGACGGGCTGGTCGCCGGCGGCGACGACGGCACCTGGAACAAGGTCGTCCTGTCCACCGCCGGATCGAAGATCGACTTCGTGATCCTGCACTGGTACCCGGGCGCCCTCGACAGGACCGGCCACGTCGAGGACATGATCCACCTCACCCGCGAGCAGATCGCCGCGTACGCCGGGCCCGGGTCCGAGCGCATCGGGATCGCGATGACCGAGTTCAACACCGGCTCGAGCAGCAACGGCACGAACACCCAGCCGGGCGCGCTCGCCGCCGCCGACGCCTACGCGACGCTGCTGGCGGGCGGGGTGTTCACGGTCGACTGGTGGAACGTCCACAATGGGATCGGCGCCGTCACCCAGGTCGAGGGGCACACCGACTACGGCGACTTCGGCCTGCTGTCGAGCGCGGCCTGCACCTCCGACGGCTCGGTCTGCGAGCCGCCGCTGAACACCCCCTTCGCGCCGTACTACGCGCTGCAGATGATGAGCAGGTTCGCGAGGCCCGGCGACCAGTTCGTCCGCGCCGCCACCGACCAGCCGAAGGTGGTGGCGCACGCCGCCCGCCGTCCGGACGGCGACCTGGCGGTCCTGCTGATCAACACCTCGGCTGCGACGTCCTACCCGGTCACGATCGGCTACGCGGGCTTCAGCCCGGCCTCCGGGACGCCGACCGTGCTGAGCCACACCAACGGCGCGACGAGCATCACCACCTCGGCCGTGGGCAGCGCCACCAGCCAGACGCTGCCGCCGCTGTCGCTCACCACGGTCGTCGTGCACCCGTCCTCCGTCCAGACCGGCCTGCCGGGCGCCCCCGGGCAGCCGGCCGCCTCGAACGTCACGGACAAGGCCGCCACGATCTCCTGGCCCGCCGCCGCGCCCGGCCGGCGTCCGATCGTGAAGTACGAGGTGCACCGCCAGGTGGGGGCCGTCAGCGAGCAGCTCGGCGAGACCGCCGGAACCTCTCTCACGGCCGGCAACCTCAGGCCGGGCACCCGTTACGCGGTCAACGTGATCGCCCGGGACGCGGGCGGCGCCGTCTCCTGGGCCTCCCCGCCGCTGACGTTCACCACCGGCACGCCCGCCTCCAGCTCCTGCACGGTGAAGCTCACCGACCAGAACGACTGGGGCAACGGGTACGTCGGCGCGATCGCCGTCACCAACAACGGCGCGCCGCTCGCCGGCTGGACCCTGAACTTCGCCTGGCCCAGGCCATGGCAGAGCCTGGGCAGCGGCTGGGGCGGCGTCTGGACGCAGACCGGCCCAGACGTCAAGATCGTCAACGACCCCGCCAGCCCGTCCCTGCCCACCGGCGCGACGGCGACGCTCGGCTACGTCGGCAACTACAACGGCCCGAACGTCCTCCCAGCCGTCTTCACCCTCAACGGCACCGTCTGCACGACGCAGTAGCCGCTCGGCGAGGGGGCCGGTCTCCGCGACCGGCCCCCTCCTTGAGATCTACGTTGTAAAGGGCCTGGGGAGCCCGCGCCAGGCGGCGATCGCCGCAGCGCATTCGTGCGGCCGTCCACCCGGACGGACGTACGACGATGGCATGTCCGGGCGGTGGTTAGCCGGTCGTCCTGGAGCGGAGTCCGAGCAGGGCGTCGATCACCAGGAACGCGGCCAGGGAGATCCCCATCAGAGGCAGGAAGTACCCCACCGCGAGGGTGAGGAGGGCCAGCGGCACCAGGACGGCCCAGTGCACCCGGCGCCAGGCGCCTCGCGGGTACGGGGTGCCGAACCCACGGGTCGGACGGCGCCGCCACCACATCCGGTAGCCCAGCACGATCAACGTGATGAGCCCCACGGCGATTACGGCGGGCCCGCGTCCGGTGAGCGAGGTCGCCGGACGGCGGGGTGTGCGGTCAGGGCCTGGCGCGGGTGAGGTGGAAGGTGAGCGCGAGGTCCTGGTCGTGGTGGGCGGGCAGGTCGTGGGCGGGGGAGCCCTCGGTCATGCTGACCGCGAGGACCTCGTCGGCGACCTTGCCGCCGTCGGCGCGCAGGGCCTCGGCCAGGTCGCCGGAGGCCGTCCACCACAGGTCGATGCGGTCGATGATCGACAGGCCGCTCGACTTGCGGGCGTCCTGGACCAGGCGGATCACGTCCCGTACGAGGCCGGCGCGCGACAGCTCCGGGGTGACCGTCAGGTCCAGGGCCACGGTCTCGCCGCTGCCCGACCCGGCGGCGCCGGTCTCGACGGCCCACCCGGCCCTCGGCTGCTCGGTGACGATCACGTCGTCCGCCCCGAGCTCGACCTCCGCGCCGTTCACGACGACGGTCGCCGTCCGCCCGGCGCGGATCAGCGCGGCCAGCTCGGCCGGGTCCGCCGCCGTGACGGCCGCCGCGACGTCCTTGGTGCCGCTGCCGAACCGCTTGCCGAGGGCCCGGAAGTTGGGCTTGACCGTGAACGAAACCAGGTCGGCCGAGAACGCCGACAGGTCCTCCAGCGCCTGGACGTTGAGCTCGTCGGCGATCAGCTCGCGCAGCGACTCCGGCAGGGACGCCCAGCGCGCGCTGCCCACCAGGGCCCGCCCGAGCGGCTGGCGGGTCTTGACCCCGCTGCCCGCGCGGGCCGCCCTGCCGAGCTCGACCAGCCGCCGTACCAGCGCCATCTGCTCCGACAGCGCCGGGTCCAGCAGGGCCTCGTCCACCTCCGGCCAGGTGGCCAGGTGCACAGAGGAGGGCGCGTCGGGGGCGCGCAGCACGTCCCACAGGTAGTCGGTGAGGAACGGCACCAGGGGCGCGAGCAGCCGGGTCACCGTCTCCAGCGACTCGTACAGCGTGGCGAACGCCGCCGTGTCGCCGGACCAGAACCGGCGGCGCGACCGGCGGACATACCAGTTGGACAGGTCGTCGAGGTAGTCGGTGAGCAGCCGCCCGGCGCGGGCGGTGTCGAAGACCTCCAGCGCCTCGGTGACGTCGGCGACGGCGCGGTTGAGCTCCGACAGCGCCCACCGGTCGATCAGCGGGCGGTCGGCGGGTGCCGGGGCCTCGGCCGCCTTGGACGGCGACCAGGACTCGGCGCCCGCGTACAGGGTGAAGAAGGACGTCGTGTTCCAGTAGGTCAGCAGGACCTTCCTGACGATCTCCTCCAGGCTGGCGTGCCCGACCCGGCGCGGCGACCACGGGGAGCCGGAGGTCGCCATGAACCAGCGCAGCGCGTCGGCGCCGTGCTGGTCCATCAGCGGGATCGGCTCCAGGACGTTGCCGAGGTGCTTGCTCATCTTGCGGCCGTCCTCGGCGAGGATCAGGCCGAGGCACAGCACGTTCTCGTAGGACGACCGGTCGAACACCAGCGTGCCGATGGCCATCAGCGAGTAGAACCAGCCGCGGGTCTGGTCCAGGGCCTCGCAGATGAACTGGCCGGGGTAGGACTGCTCGAAGACGTCCTTGTTGACGTGCGGTGCCCCCCACTGCGCGAACGGCATGGACCCCGAGTCGTACCAGGCGTCGATCACGTCCGGCACCCGCCGGGCCTCGGCGCCGCAGTCCGGGCAGGGGAAGGCGACGTCGTCGACGAACGGGCGGTGCGGGTCCAGGGCCGACAGGTCGCGCCCGGCGTGCTCGCCGAGCTCCTTCAGCGACCCGACGCAGGTGACGTGCGACTCGTCGGCCGTGCAGACCCACAGCGGCAGCGGCGTGCCCCAGTACCGCGACCGGGAAAGCGCCCAGTCGACGTTGTTGCGCAGCCACTCGCCGTACCGGCCGTCCTTGATCGTGGCCGGGAACCAGTTCGTGCGCTCGTTCTCGGCGAGCAGCCGGTCCTTGATCGCGGTGGTGCGGATGTACCAGGACGGCAGGGCGTAGTAGAGCAGGGCCGTGTGGCAGCGCCAGCAGTGCGGGTAGCTGTGGTCGAAGTGGGCGCCGCGGAACAGCAGGCCCCGGGCGCGCAGGTCCTCGGTGAGGCCCTCGTCGGCGTCCTTGAAGAACGTGCCGCCGACCTGCGGGACCGTGGCCAGGAAGCGCCCGTCCGGGCCGATCGGGTTGACCACCGGCAGGCCGTACCGCTTGCAGGTCGTCATGTCGTCCGCGCCGAACGCCGGGGCCTGGTGGACCAGCCCGGTGCCGTCCTCGACCGTGACGTAGTCGGCGAGCACGACGTAGTGGGCGCCGGGGATGTCGACCAGCTCGAACGGCCGGGAGTACGGCGTGTGCTCCAGCTCGGTGCCGGGCATGCGCTCGGTGACCGTCCAGCCCTCGCCGAGGGCGGCGTCCATCAGCGGCTCGGCGACGATCACCGGCTTCTCGCCCTCACGGGACGCCACGACGTAGGTCACGTCCGGGTGGACGGCCACGGCGGTGTTGGACACCAGCGTCCAGGGCGTGGTGGTCCAGATGAGCAGGTCGGCGCCCTCGAAGCGGCCCGCGGTCACCGGCATGCGGACGTACACCGACGGGCTGGAGACGGTCTCGTACCCGCCGGGCTGGCCGAGCTCGTGGTCGGACAGGCCGGTGCCGCAGCGCGGGCAGTACGGGGTGATCCGGAAGTCGCGGAACAGCAGGCCCTTGTCCCAGATGACCTTCAGCGACCACCAGACGGCCTCGACGTACGACGGGTCCATCGTGCGGTACGCCTGGGACATGTCGACCCAGTAGCCCATGCGCTCGGTCATCGCCTCGAACGCGTCGACGTGCCGCTCGACCGACTCGCGGCACCGCTGGTTGAACTCGGCGATGCCGTACGCCTCGATCTCGGGCTTGCCGGACAGGCCGAGCTCGCGCTCGACGGCGACCTCGACGGGCAGGCCGTGGCAGTCCCACCCGGCCTTGCGGGCGACGTGGTAGCCGCGCATCGACTTGTAGCGGGGGAAGACGTCCTTGAAGACGCGGGCCTCGACGTGGTGGACGCCGGGCATGCCGTTGGCGGTGGGCGGGCCCTCGAAGAACACCCAGGACGGGCCGCCGGCGTTCTGCTCCAGCGAGCGCTCGAAGACCTTGCCGTCACGCCAGCGGTCGAGCACCTCGGCCTCGAAGGCCGGCAGGTCGGCCTGCGGGGGCAGGGGCCTGAAGTACGGTGAGGACGGTGAGGACGGGGCCGACGACGTAGACATGGTAGGGGTGGACCTCCACGCGAGCTGATTTCTCCATGGCGTGGAGGGACGAGGCCGGGAAGCCCCGCGGTACCACCCTCCTTGACCCCTTCCGAGAATCTCCCGAAAAGAGGCCCACTCTTGTCTGCGCTGCCGGTTCTACTGGGCTCCGCCCGGCGCTGGGCCGGTCTGGGCCGTTCTTCCGGCGGCTCCGGGTGATCTTCCCTCCGGCTCTCGCCCCGGGCTTCCACCGTCCCCAGGTCGCTCGTGCGAGGTGGGCACGGAGGTACTCGTCCCATCGACGCCTTGCAAACTAAAACGATATCCCACCCCAGGGAGAGGACCGACACATTCATGAGGCTGGCGATCAGGGTACGGCCGGGCGCCGCGCGCGAGTCCGTCGGCGGCGCCTACGGCGAGAGCGCCATTGTGGTGAAGGTGAACGCCCGTGCGGTCGACGGCCAGGCCACCGAGGCGGCGCTGCGGGCCGTCGCCGAGGCGTTCGGCGTGCGCCGCTCCGACGTGCGTCTGGTAACCGGAGCGACAAGCAGGGATAAGGTCGTGGAGATCCTCGGCAACGACCAGGAATTGACCGAAAGGGCCACGGCGTTACGGATGGCGTAAACGGTCGGCGCGTCGTTTGTTCTTCCGAAATGGCCGACCTATGCTTCCCGCACTGTTCATCTGGTCGATCGGCGAGGAGACCTTCATGGCGGGCATGACGCGGGCGGCCAAGACCGCCACCGAGACGAGCGGCGACGCCGTATGGACCGGCCGGGAACTGGCCGCGGTCCGCGACCGCCTCCACGGGGAGATCGAGGAGCTCAGCGCCGAGGTCGCCAGGGCCGAGTCGCAGATCGCCTCGGGCGACATCAGCGACAGCGCCGGGGACGACCAGGCGGACGCGGGCGCCAAGACCTATGAGCGGGAACGTGAGATCGCCCTTACCCTGAATGCGCGCGACCTCATCGCGCAGAACGAGCGGGCGATCGTCCGTATCGACGCGGGAACCTACGGAGTGTGCGAATCGTGCCACAAGCCGATCGGCAAGGAACGCCTTCAGGCGTTCCCGAGGGCGACGCTGTGCGTGTCGTGCAAGCAGCGGGAGGAGCGCCGCTGACCCCCCCGACGGACGCCTCGGGCCGCCCTCCCGGCGGCCCCGGGTCCGCGCGCGCCCGGCGCATGGGCGGCCTCGTGGTCGTCGCGGTCCTCGTCTACGTGCTCGACCTGATCAGCAAGACCATCGTGGTACGGGAGCTCGAGGGCAAGGATCCGATCCGGCTGATCGGCGACCTGCTCCAGCTTCGCGTCATCCGTAACTCCGGCGCGGCGTTCAGCATCGGCACCGGAATGACGATCATCTTCACGGTCATCGCCCTCGGTGTGGTGATCGCGATCCTGCGGACGGCCCGGCGGCTGCGCAGCGTCCCCTGGGCGATCACCCTCGGCCTGCTGCTCGGCGGCGCCCTCGGCAACCTCACCGATCGCCTCTTCCGCGCCCCCGCCCCCCTCCAGGGGCACGTCGTCGACTGGATCGAGGCCTTCCCCGGGCACTTCCCCGTCTTCAACGTCGCCGACTCCGCGATCGTCTGCGGGGGCATCCTCGCCGTGCTGCTCGCCTGGCGGGGCCACCAGCTCGACGGCTCGCGCGCCGGCGACGAGGCCGCGGCCTCAGCCGGGTCTTCCCCGGAGTCCTCGGAGTCGCCGGAGTCCTCGGGGGAGCGGGGAGGTGAGCGGCATGGGTGAGCTGCGCAGCCTCCCGGTGCCCGACGGGCTGGAGGGTGAGCGCCTCGACGCCGCGCTGGCCCGCCTCTTCGGCTTCTCGCGCACCCTCGCCGCCGACCTGATCTCCTCGGGCGACGTCCAGGTCGACGGCGCGCCCGCCGCGAAGTCCGACCGCGTGCACGCCGGCGCGTGGCTGGACGTCGTGATCCCCCCGCCGCCCACCACGCCGATGCCGGTCGCCGAGCCCGTGCCCGGCATGCGCGTCCTGTACGAGGACGACGACATCGTGGTGGTCGACAAGCCGATCGGCGTGGCCGCCCACCCGACCGTGGGCTGGACGGGGCCGACCGTCATCGGCGGCCTGCTGGGCGCCGGGCACAAGGTGGCCACCAGCGGCGCGGCCGAGCGGCAGGGCATCGTCCACCGCCTGGACGCCAACACGACCGGTGTCATGGTCGTCGCCAAGAGCGAGGTCGCCTACTCGCGGTTGAAGCGGGCCTTCAAGGAGCGCACGGTCGAGAAGCGCTACCACGCGCTGGTCCAGGGCCACCCCGATCCGCTGCGCGGCACCGTGGACGCGCCCATCGACCGGCATCCGGCGGGGGACGGCAGGTTCGCCGTGGTCGCCGGAGGCAAGCCGTCGATCACCCATTACGACACGATCGAGGCGTTCCGGGCGGCGTCGCTGCTCGACATCAGGCTGGAGACCGGCCGCACCCACCAGATCCGCGTGCACATGGCGGCCACCCGCCACCCGTGCGTGGGCGACCTCGCCTACGGCGCCGATCCGACGCTCGCGGCCCGCCTCGGCGTGACCCGCCAGTGGCTGCACGCCGTCTCGCTCGGCTTCGACCATCCGGTCACCGGTGAATGGGTGTCCTTCAGCAGCGACTACCCGGCCGAGCTCGCCCGCGCCCTGGACGTGGTCCGCGCGGAGTCCTGACCGGCCGCAGGCCCGGGGGCGCTCTCACATCCGGTTTCGCCCCGGGGCTCCTGGCATGCTCGCCGAGCTATCCGAAAACCTGGCACCTGCCCCTGAGAGTCAGGAAGGTCGGAAACTCCTCGCAAACGCGTCGAAATATGCAGATTGCGCTTGCCACTGCGCCGCGGGGATGTGCAGGTACATCGCGAAGTGCCGCCCGTCGCCGGAGGTGAACGCGCGGTCCAGGACGTGGGCCACGCCCGAGTCCATCCGCCAGATGAACTCCCAGTCGGCCGCCGGGCGTCCCTTGTACGTGAGCGACCGCAGCGAGACCAGCCCGTAGCCGGGCAGCCTGCCCTCGGCCAGCGACTGCCTCTCGACCGTGCGCAGCGCCGCCAGCGGATCGGCGTCGGCCCAGCGGGTCAGGTCGATCAGGAGGTAGCTTCCCGAGCCGGGAGCCCGGAACCACACGCGGGACGGCTCGCGGTCGACCTCCTTCCAGCCGGGCGGGAGGGAGACGGTGAACCCCAGGCGGTCGGTGTGGGGGCTCCAGCCGCGCGGCACGCCGGTACGGGTGGCCGATGGAGACGTGGTCGGCTTTGCGGCCGACTCCGTGGGCGACGGTTCCGGGCCCGTGGTCACGCCCGCCGAGGACGTCACGCTCGGCGCGGGGGGCGGGGCGGGCGTCGCGCCGTCCGCGACTCGCATGTAGCCGTACCAGCCGGCCCCGGCGACCACGAGCAGCAGCGTCACGCCGACGAGCGGCCCGAGCACGCGCGACCGGCGACGCGGCGCGCGGACGGTGGCGGACGGGCTCGTGGACCACGGGATCGGCATCTCGGGCGAGGTGGCGGGCAGCGGAACGGAGGGCTCGGCGCGCCGGCGCGCCTGCCTGCTCACGCGCGGCGACTCGCCCGCCGCCACCCGCCCGAGGGCCTCGGCGGCGTCCGCGGCGGACATGCGCCGGGCCGGGTCCTTGCGCAGCAGGCCGTCGAGCACCGGGGCCAGCGGCCCCGCGTGACGGGCGGGCTCGGGCTCGTCGTTGAGGACGGCGGCCATCGTGGGCACGGGCGCGCCCCGGTCGAACGGCGGCCTGCCCTCCACGGCGGCGTACAGCGTGGCGCCGAGCGACCACAGGTCCGACTCCGGCACGGCGGGAAGGCCCCGCAGTCGCTCCGGCGGCAGGAAGGCGGGGGTGCCCGACAGGCTGCCGGTCGTGGTGAGCGCGGTCTCCATGGGCATCGTGGCGATGCCGAAGTCGGTGAGCACGACCCGCCCGGCGTCGGTGAGCAGGACGTTCTCGGGTTTGACGTCGCGGTGCAGCACCCCGGCGGCGTGCGCGGCGCGCAGGGCCCCGAGCACCTGGACGCCGATCTCGGCGACCCGGCGCGGCGCCTGCGGGCCGTCCTCGCGCAGGACCTGGCCGAGCGAGCGGGACCGCACGAGCTGCATGACGATCCAGGGCCGGCCGTCCTCCTCGATGACGTCGTGCACCACGACCACCGACGGGTGGTCCAGCCGCCCGGCCGCCCGCGCCTCGCGGATGGTGCGCATGGTGAAGGCCGCGCGCTCCTGCTCGCTCACCGCGTGGTGGAGGACCTCCTTGACCGCCACGGGCCGGTCGAGCAGCTCGTCGTGGGCGCGCCAGACCACCCCCATGCCGCCCTGGCCGATGGGTTCCAGCAGCCGGTACCGTCCCGCCACCCGCCGCTGCGTCTCCGCCGTCACCTCGCCCCCCTTCGCTCCGGTTTCCGATCGTCCCACAGTGTGCCGGGCCGGGACACCAGACGAGACCGGGCCCGCCGCGCTCACGTGACGTGCCCGCCCGGCGCGCCGCCTCTCACCGGGCCTCTCATCGGGGGCGGTGGGTCTGCCTCACGGCCGGGCGCGCGCGGGGCCGGGCGCATCCTCGGGGGTTCCGGCCGCGGCCGAGCGGCGATCCAGCACGGCCAGGGCCCACGCGCCCCACCGGTGGTTCTCGCGTTCGAAGGACAGGCCGCGCGTCAGCGTCAGGTAGGGGCCGACGCGCTCGGCGCGCGCCAGGTACTCCTCCTCGCTGCGGCCGTCCAGCATGCGGGCGCGCAGCCGTTCGAACCGGGCGATCTTCGCCTGGGCCCAGGCCATGCGCTCCTCGATGGCGGCGCGCACGGCCTCGGCGTCTCCGGCGTCCATGGACTGCACCTTGACCATCAGCTCGTCGCGGATCGCGCCCGGGCGTGGCGGCGCGGCGGTGAAGTCGCGCAGCACACCGCGCCCGGCCTCGGTCAGGGAGAACAGCCGCTTGTTGGGACGGCGCTCCTGCTGGACGACGCGCGCCCGGACCAGGCCCTCGGCCTGCATCCTGTCCAGCTCCCGGTAGAGCTGCTGAGGAGTGGCCATCCAGAAGTTCGCGACCGACGCGTCGAACCCCTTGGCCAGGTCGTACCCGGACGCCTCGCCCTCGAGGAGCGCGGCCATGACCGCGTGGCGCAATGACATGAGCCCACGATATCTCCGCGTTGACTGGTCGTCCCGTTCACTAGTCAACGAATTGACCACTCACGGCGGCCGGTATCTCTGGACGGCCCCGAGCGGCGGGCGGTACCGTCGAAAGCACATAGTCAACAAGTTGAATATGGGGGAAGCGATGCATCCGTTCCGCAAGGCCGTCGAGTCCGGGGACATGGCGGCGCTCGAGGAGCTGCTCGCCGAGAACGTCGTGTTCACCAGCCCGGTCGCGTTCCAGCCGTATTCGGGCAAGGCGCTCACGGCGGCGATCCTCCGCGGCGCCGCGCGGGTGTTCGAGGACTTCCGCTACATCCGCGAGATCGCCGGCGAGGACGGCCGCGACCACGCGTTCGTCTTCCAGGCCACGGTGAACGGCCGGCAGGTGCACGGCTGTGACTTCGTGCACGTCGACGAGAACGGCCTCATCGACGACCTCACGGTGATGGTCCGGCCGCTGACGGGGGCGAACGCCCTGGCCGAGGCGATGGGGGAGCAGTTCGAGCAGATCAGGCGCGAGGCGCTGAACGCGTGAGCGACGCCGGCGCGAGCGTCACCGGGGGCCGGGCGACGCCCGCCTGACCCCCGGGCTCTTCTTCACAGGCGCCCGGCCGGTCACCTGGGCTTGAACGTGGCCGCCAAGGTCTCGAAGAGCTTCTTCTTGTCCTTCCAGTCCTTGTCGTCGGTCTTGTACAGCAGCGCGAAGCCGTTGTTGTCGTCGGTGACGAACCCGCGGTCGATCACACGGGACCGGTACCGGCTGTCGCCGAAGGTGAACTCCCAGTCGGCGGCGGTCTGCCAGTAGTCCTTGACCTCTCTGATCGCGATCAGCCTGTAGGCGGGGAAGTTGTGGCTCATGCCCGGCGCGTCGCGCTGCCAGGTCTTCAGCGCGTTCTTCTCCGGGGTGGTGGTGTGGTGGACCTCAAGGTAGGTGTGCGAGTCCCCGCGGAAGCGGATCAGGCCGTTGCCGTTCCCGGCCGGGTGCCACCCCTTCGGCAGCGCCACGGAGAACTTCGCGTGCGTGTACTTGTGCCACCCCTCCGGGACGTCGCCCGGGCCGATGGCGGCCGACTTGGGGGTCGGCGACGGCTTCGGCGACTCGCTCGGTGAGGCGGAGGGGGAGCCCGCCGGTGTCGACGAGCCCCCGGACGGCGAGGACGGCGCGCCTGAGGGCCGGTCGGTGGCGGCCGGGGGAGTGGGGTTATTCCCGGCCACCGACGTGCCCGACGGGGTGTCGGAGGCGTCGTGCGCCCCCAGCCACAGCGCGACCCCGGCGACGATCAGCACAACGGGGATGACCACCAGGACGACGCGCGTGAGCGGCATCGGCCGCCGGGGGCCGTCCCCCGCCTCGCCGGGCGCGGGCTCGATCGTCGTCGGCGAGCCGCCGGAGGTCTCCCAGAAGCCGGAGAACGCCGAGGGCTCCGGAGCCTGCGCGGAGGCGGCCGGGGGGCGCTCGGCGGCGAAGACGCCGGACGCCTCCGGCCGGGCGTCCTCGTACGGGCGCCTGCGCGTCTCCAGCCGTGTCTCAGCCTCGGTGCGGCCCGGCTGCCGGGGCACCCGCGTCGGACGGTTCGCCTCCGCGGCCTCCTCGGCTTCACCGGGGCGCGCCTGAGCAGGGACCGCGGGCTTGACCGGCTGGACGGGGGCGGCGGCGATCCTCGCGGACGCCTTCCCGGGACGCGCGGCCGCCTCCGGCTTCGTGCCCCGCGGCTCCGCGTCGCCGGGCTCATCCGGCGTTTCCCGTGCCGCGGTCTGTGCCACGGCGGGGGTCTCGGCGGGCGCGGCCTCCCCGGTCGCCTTCGCCTCCCGGCCCGCGGGCGCGGTCTCCGAGCCCTCCTCGGCCGCGCTGGCGGCCGGGGACATGTCCTCGGCAGGGGCCACGTCCTCGCCGGGCGCGTCCTGGACGGGCGCCGGGGCCTCGGCGGGCGCGGGGACCTTGGGCGGGGCGGACACCCCCGTGGCCGGGATGAAGGACGCGGCCTCCTCGCCCGCCTCCGCCGGGGACGCCGGGGATGCGGCCTCGGCCGGAGAGGGAACCGCGTCCTCGGGCCGTGGCCGCTTGCGCGGAGGGCTCGTGGCGGGGATCGGATGCGGGGCGGCGGGCAGGGTCTGCATGCTCGACCGCGGAGTGGCGGAGCGGTCCTCGGCGATGGCGCGCAGCATGCGCTCGGCCTGGTCGGCGGTGAGGCGGCGCTGCGGGTTCTTCTCCAGCAGGCCCATCAGCACGGCGCCGAGCCGCCCGGCGCGCGGCGCGGGCTCGGGCTCGTCGTTCAGCACGGCGTGCATCGTGGCCATCGCCATGCCCTTGTCGTGCGGCGGGCGACCCTCGACGGCGGCGTACAGCGTGGCGCCGAGCGACCAGAAGTCCGACTCGCGCTGGGCAGGGTACCCGCGCAGGCGTTCGGGGGCGATGAAGGCGGGCGTGCCGACGAGCCCGGTGCGGGTCATCGTCGTGTCGGTCTCCATGCGGGCGATGCCGAAGTCGGTGAGCACGACGCGGCCGTCGTCGGTGAGCAGGACGTTCTCGGGTTTGACGTCTCGGTGCAGCACCCCGGCGGCGTGCGCGTTGCGCAGGGCCTCCAGCAGGCGCAGGCCGATCTCGGCCACCATGCGGACCGGCAGCGGCCCATCCTCGCGCAGCACCTGGCCGAGGGAGCGGCTGTCGACGAGCTGCATGACGATCCAGGGGCGGCCGTTCTCCTCGATGACGTCGTGCACCACGACGACGTTCGGATGGTTGAGCCTGCCGGCGGCGCGGGCCTCGCGCAGCGTGCGGCGGTTGAGCTCGGCCACCTCGTCGTCGTCCGGGTCTCCGGGGTAGCGGACCTCCTTCACCGCGACGACCCGGTCGAGCAGTTCGTCGTGGGCGCGCCAGACGACGCCCATGCCTCCGCGGCCGATCGTCTCCAGGAGCTGGTAGCGGTCGGCTACGCGGCGCCCCTGCTGCCGTCCACCCGGCCGTGCTTCCGACATCACCCGCCGCTACCCCCTTTCAGCCGACTGAATCGTCCCATAGCGGTGCGCACGTGCAAACGCGGCTTCGGGGAAAGTGTCCGGTATCTGAGATGCTGTGTCCGACTGGTGGCCATCGCTGCTAATCTTGATGCCGTGACTTGCTGTTTCGTGTTTACCAGGCCGGTTCCGGGAGGGCCGGTCGCCGTTGACATGATCTAGCGACCATCCGGAGCCGGCACAAGGGCGGAGACGGCGGCGTCTTCGCCTTCGTCGTTTCAGACCCGCCGGCTCGCGGACATGACGCGGCCGGCGCCCACCTAGGGAGCCGACATGTCATCGACCGGGCAGCCCGGCAGGCGCGCGGTGCGCATCGGAAGCCTCACCGTCGGGGAAGGTCCCGCCGTGGTCTTCGCGGGGCCTCCGCGGGCGGACGGGCACCACATGAGCCTCACGCGCCTGCGCCCCGAGGACCGCCACGGCGCGGTCGCCGCGGCCCGCGCCGCGTCGGACGGCCCGCTGCTCGTCGAGCCCGCGGACGTCGAGGACCTGCCCGGCGTCGCGGCGCACGCCGACGGCCTGGTCGTCCCGGCAGGGGGCGACGACGCGCTCCTGCGGGCGGCCGGGCGCCTGGGCCTGCCGGTGGTCGTGCGGCGCGGCCCGGCGTCCCTCGGCGTGTGGCTGGCAGCCGCCGGAGCGTGCCTGGACGGCGGAGCGGCCGGGGTGGTGCTGTGTGAGGACGGCGCGCGGGCGGCGGACGGCCACCTGTCCGTCGACCTCGGGCTGGTCCGCGCGGCCCGCGAGCGCCGCGGGCACCCCGTCCTCGCCTCGCCCGGGGACGGCGCCGGGCTGGCGGCGGCCGTGGTGGCGGCGGGCGCGGACGGCTTGTGGCTGGACGAGGACGCCCCCGCCGCGCACGCCGAGGCGGCGCGCGAGGCCGTCGTCGTGGTCGGCGCGCTCGTCCGCGAGGAGCGTCCCGCCACCGTCGCGGCCGCGCGCGAGGCGATCGACCGGGCCGACGCGGCGCTCGCCGTGATCGTGGAGCGCCGGGCCGCCCTGGCCGGCGTCGTCCAGCGGCTCAAGCCGGTCGGCGGGTTCGCCGGGCGCGACCCCGAACGCGAGCGGCGGATCGTCGCCGCGATGGCCCGCCGCGCGCCCCGCCTCGGCGAGGCACGGCTGGCGCCGATCATGAAGGCGGTGATCGAGAGCGGCCTCCACCTCGCCGAGGAGGTCAGGGCCGCTTCGAGGGACAATGGCCAGGAACCCGCGCCGCGAGACCGCCCGGCGGGCACGGCCGGCACGCAGGCGCTCGCCGGTGGCCGGCAGGATCACGATCGAGACTGACGGGCCCGGTGTGCTCCATGAGGCCGCCGCGACGGCGTAGGCTCTGATCGGCCGCACCGCATCGAGGGGAGAGGGACGGCCCGCATGGCTGATTCGTTTGTGCATCTGCACGTTCACACCGAGTACTCCATGCTCGACGGAGCGGCGCGCCTGAAGCAGATGTTCAAACAGGTCGGCGATCTGGGCATGCCCGCCATCGCGATCACCGACCACGGCAACATGCACGGCGCCTACGACTTCTACAAGCAGGCGACCGCCGCGGACATCAAGCCCATCCTCGGCATCGAGGCCTACGTCGCGCCCGAGTCGCGGCTGAACAAGAAGCCCGTCCTGTGGGGCGAGCCGCACCAGAAGAGCGACGACGTCTCGGCGGGCGGCTACTACACCCACATGACCATCTGGGCGCGCGACGCCACGGGTCTCGGCAACCTGATGAAGCTCTCCTCGCGCGCCTACACCGAGGGTTTCGTCCGCAAGTGGGCGCGCATGGACGCCGAGCTGCTCGCCGAGCACTCCGAAGGCCTCATGGCCACCACCGGCTGCCCCTCCGGCGAGGTCCAGACCCGCCTGCGCCTCGGCCAGTACGACCAGGCCGTCGCGGCGGCGGCCAGGTACCAGGAGCTCTTCGGCAAGGAGAACTACTTCCTGGAGATCATGGACCACGGGCTCGACATCGAGCGCCGGGTCCGCGACGGGCTCATCCGCATCTCCAGGGAGCTCGGCATCCCGCCGCTGGTCACCAACGACTCGCACTACACCTACGAGTCCGACTCGACCTCCCACGACGCGCTCCTGTGCATCCAGACGGGCAAGCAGCTCTCCGACCCCGACCGCTTCCGCTTCGACGGCAGCGGCTACTACATCAAGACCGCAGACGAGATGCGCGCGGTCGACTCCTCCGAGCTGTGGGCCGAGGGCTGCCGCAACACGCTGCTGGTCGCCGAGCGGGTCGAGCCCGAGGGCATGTTCGGGTTCAAGAACCTCATGCCCACCTTCCCGGTGCCCGAGGGCCACACCGAAGAGGGCTGGTTCCGCGAGGAGATCGCCCGGGGCATGGCCCGCCGCTACCCCGAGGGCATCGACGAGGAGCACCAGCGCCAGATCGAGTACGAGATGGACGTCATCCTCCAGATGGGGTTCCCCTCGTACTTCCTCGTCGTCGCCGACTTCATCATGTGGGCGAAGAACAACGGCATCCGCGTCGGCCCCGGCCGCGGATCGGCGGCAGGCTCGCTGGCGGCGTACGCGCTCGGCATCACCGACCTCGACCCGCTCCCGCA
This sequence comes from Sphaerisporangium sp. NPDC051011, assembly GCF_040653595.1. Taxonomy (NCBI): domain Bacteria; kingdom Bacillati; phylum Actinomycetota; class Actinomycetes; order Streptosporangiales; family Streptosporangiaceae; genus Sphaerisporangium; species Sphaerisporangium sp. NPDC051011. The sequence continues at coordinate 430,318 of NZ_JBFAGG010000003.1, forward strand.
CGGACTGATCTTCGAGCGGTTCCTGAACCCCGACCGCGTCTCCATGCCCGACGTCGACATCGACTTCGACGAACGTCGTCGCGCCGACGTCATCCGCTACGTCACCGAGAAGTACGGCGCCGACAAGGTCGCCATGATCGCCACCTTCGGCACCATCAAGGCGAAAGCCGCCATCAAGGACGCCGCCCGCGTCCTCGGCTACCCGTACGCGCTCGGCGACAAGGTGTCCAAGGCGTTCCCGCCCGCGGTGATGGGCAAGGACATCCCGCTGTCCGGCATCTTCGAGAGCGAGCACCCCCGCTTCAACGAGGCCGGTGAGCTGCGCAAGCTGTACGAGGAGGACGTCGACGTCAAGGCGGCGATCGACCTCGGCCGCGGTCTGGAAGGCCTGATCCGCCAGACCGGCGTCCACGCCGCCGGCGTCATCATGTCGTCGGATGTGCTGACCGACTACATCCCGATCATGCGCCGCGACTCCGACGGCGCGATCATCACGCAGTTCGACTACCCGACCTGCGAGACGCTCGGCCTGCTGAAGATGGACTTCCTGGGCCTGCGCAACCTCACGATCATCGACGACTGCCTGAAGATGATCGAGTCCAACACCGGGTCCAAGATCGACCTGCTCAAGCTGCCCCTGGACGACCCCAAGACGTACGAGCTGCTCGGGCGGGGCGACACCCTGGGAGTGTTCCAGCTCGATGGCGGCGGCATGCGCTCGCTGCTGCGGCTGATGAAGCCCGACAACTTCGAGGACATCTCCGCCGTCGGCGCCCTCTACCGTCCCGGCCCCATGGGCGCGAACTCCCACACCAACTACGCGCTGCGCAAGAACGGCCAGCAGGAGATCGCGCCCATCCACGAGGAGTTCCGCGAATCCCTGGCCGAGATCCTGGGCACGACCTACGGTCTGATCGTCTACCAGGAGCAGGTCATGGCCATCGCACAGAAGGTCGCCGGGTTCTCGCTCGGCAAAGCGGACCTTCTGCGCCGCGCGATGGGCAAGAAGAAGAAGGCCGAGCTGGACAAGCAGTTCGAGTCCTTCGAGAGCGGCATGAAGGACAACGGCTACTCCGCCGCCGCGATCAAGACCCTGTGGGACATCCTTCTCCCCTTCTCCGACTACGCCTTCAACAAGGCGCACAGCGCCGCCTACGGCCTGGTCTCCTACTGGACCGCCTACCTCAAGGCCAACCACCCGGCCGAGTACATGGCCGCCCTGCTCACCTCCGTCAAGGACGACAAGGACAAGTCGGCGCTCTACCTCAACGAATGCCACCGCATGGGCATCAAGGTGCTCCCGCCGGACGTCAACGACTCCGACTTCGACTTCACCCCGCGCGGCACCGACGTCCGCTTCGGCCTGTCGGCGATCCGCAACGTCGGCGGCAACGTCGTCGACGGCATCATCGCCGCCCGCCGCGAGAAGGGCCGCTTCGCCGAATTCAAGGACTTCCTGCGCAAGGTGCCCGCCCTCGTCTGCAACAAGCGGGTCATCGAGTCGCTGATCAAGGCGGGCGCGTTCGACTCCCTCGGCCACGTCCGCAAGGGCCTGGTCATGGTGCACGAGCAGGCCGTCGACGCGATCATCGACATCAAGAAGAACGAGGCCATCGGCCAGGACTCGCTGTTCGGCGCGATCGAGGGCGCCGAGGACCAGACCTTCGACGTGCAGATCCCGGCGGGGGAGTGGGACAAGTCCATCCTGCTGGTGTTCGAGCGCGAAATGCTCGGCCTGTACGTCTCCGACCACCCGCTGTTCGGCGTCGAGCACATCCTGTCCGCCGGGGCCGACTGCTCGATCGCGGCCCTCCAGGACGAGCAGCGCCCGGACGGCCAGGTCGTCACGGTCGGCGGCATCCTCACCGGCCTGCAGCGCAAGGTCACCAAGAAGGGCGACACCTGGGTCCTCACCACCTTGGAGGACCTGGAAGGCGCCATCGAGGTCATGATCTTCCCGTCGGCCTACCAGCTCTGCGCGACCATCCTCGCCGAGGACGCCGTCGTCTTCGTCAAGGGCAGGCTCGACAAGCGCGAGGACATCGCGAAGATCGTCGCGATGGAGGTCACCCAGCCCGACCTCACCCAGGAGGCCGGTGGCCCGCTCGTGGTCAGCCTCGCCCTCACCCGCTGCACGCCCCCCGTGATCGCCGGCCTGAAGGAAGTCCTCACCACCCACCGCGGCACGACCGAGGTCCACCTCCAACTCCACGATGGCCCCAAGACCACGATCATGCGCCTCGACGACCGCCTGAGGGTCACCCCGTCCCCGGCCCTGATGGGCGACCTGAAGCAGTTGCTGGGCCCCGCCTGCGTAGGCGCCTGACCGGGTGAGCGCGTGAACTTCTCACGTTCGTCGGCTCTGCTGCTGGCCATGGCGTTGGCGGCGCTGCCGTCGCTCAGTGCCGCCACGTTGCGAGGCGGAGCCTGCGGTCCGTGGTTCCCGCCGAAGACCCAGGATCTCCCGACCGCGGCCGAGATGCTGCGAATGATGAACGAACTCTCGGCCCGGGCCACGCCATCACAGAAGCCGGTGGCGAGTCAGTACGGTGGCGTCGTGTGGTACGGCAAGGCCGGGATGATCCCTCCGATAGGCCTCGACCGCGTGTATTCGCGAGACTGCCTCTGAACAGGCGCCCCCGCACCACCGCTGTCACCGGCGAGCCTCCTCGCCGGTGACGTATCTCCTGTCTCCGTCTCTTCTCCAGAAAGGTCGCCGAGCACGACCGGGGGATCAGGCGGTGACGGTTCCCGGCGACGGGCCCGTGTGCCCCAGCGCGGACGCGCGTCCCGGCGGCACACTGCTCGGCATCCTCGGGTCGCGCGGGACATCGTCCCGAGGGCCGTCAGGCGTATGCGCGGCGAGTTCGCCCGCTTCCGCGCTCGCGGCGTGCTGTTCGCTGCCGAGCTGGACGAGCGGGCCCGTGACTTCCTTGCTGGCACCTGATAGCGGCTTCCACCACTACCCTGGCCGCCGGCGGCACCGCCTGAGAAGATCCGCCGATCGAGTGACCGTCGCAACTCAGGCATCGTGCCGGAGCGGTGCCTTCGTATACCGATAGACGACCGGTGCCAGATAGCCCACGTGCGGACCATGGAGGTCCATGAGCTCAGCAGCGGACCTCACCAGGGCGATCCGGTCCAGCTCGGGCTCGTGCCCCATTGCACGCTCGGCCACCGTTGCTTCCTCAAAACGCTCACACAGCATCGCCTCCGGCCGAGGCGGGGCGAGAAAGACCAGGCCGACGCTCCGGTGCTCGCCGCGGGTGACCGCCCACAGGCTCAGCTCCTCGGGCGGCAGTTCAACACCGGTCTCCTCAGCCAGTTCTCGCGCGGCATGGCGGCGCACGGCAACCTCATCGAGCACCTGGTGTTCCCCGGGCGGCTCTACGGAGCCACCCGGAAGCTGCCACCGCCCCGGAGCAGCAGTTGACGACGACATCCTCGCCACGAGCACACGCCCGTCGTCCGTCGGCTGTACGACGCTCACGAACAACGACGGCAGCCACGAGGTGTTGCCAGGAACCCGGCGCAGAGCGTAGTGCCGGTAGGTCACCCGCGCCCAGTAGAGAACGAGACTGTGCGGTCCCTCCCACTCCACTCCCGCACACGCCACGACCGGGCCGTCGAACAAGTTTGGGTTCGCCCGGACAGCTTCGTTCCATACACAGTCCCTGGCCAATTCGTCCTCGGGCGATAGTTGCGGCGCTTGCACCTCTGACAGGCGGAGCCGGTGAACGTCGAAGAGGTCAACACCCGCAGGAACTGGGGTCTCGGTCACACAGCCATCGTATGGCTGACCAGATTCACAACCAGCCCGCCCGGACCCGGATGCATGCGTCGTGGCCGCTTCTTGGAGCCTTGGGCGACGAGGGCTGGCACCTTGCCGTACGTCGTCGGCGCCGGTGGCCAGGGCCGATCGGTCCTGAAGATCAGGACATCTTGGGTGGGCGTGCTCAGGTCGGGTCGGACATGGCGGGCGAGCGGGGCGCGTAGCTCGTCAAGAGGCATGGCCCCGATCGAACCATTTAATCAAAGCTATCGACAGTAAGAGAATCGTGTAAGGACCGGAGAGCATCGTTCTACCGTTCGCGCACGTCGGAGTGGTCTGATGGAAGTACTGAAATCCCACGGAGCACAGATCGGCTCCACGAACGAACAGGCAGGCAAATCATGCAGGTCGCCATTGTCACCGGTGCCAGCTCCGGTATCGGCCAGAGTGCCGCCATCCAGATCGCCAGGCGCGGGACGGGAGTGATCCTGACCTATCAGAGGAACGAGTCCGGAGCGCTGGACACGGTCGCGATGATCGAGAAGGACGGCGGCACGGCCGTCGCGCTGCCGCTGAACGCCGGCCGCTCGGAGACGTTTCCGGCCTTCCGCGAGTCCGTCGCCGCGGTGCTGCGCGACATCTGGCAGCGGGACACGTTCGACTTCCTGGTCAACAATGCCGGATTCGGCCAGTCGGCGAAGTTCGAGGACACGACCGAGGAAATGTTCGACGCGCTCATGCGGGTGCTGCTCAAAGGGCCGTATTTCCTGACCCAGACCCTGCTGCCGTTGATGGCCGACGGCGGCGCGATCGTCAACACCGCGAGCAACGCGGCCCGGTCCTCCGGCCTGGAACCCGGCTACTCGGCCTATGGCACCATGAAAGGCGGCCTGGTCGTGCTGACCCGGTACATGGCCAAGGAATTCAGCGTACGTGGTATCCGCGTCAACTCCGTCTCTCCCGGGTCCACCCGCACCCGCATCGCCGACAACGCGTTCGAACGCTTTCCCGAAGTGATCCCCGCGATGGCGGCCAAGACCGCCCTCGGACGACTCGGCGAACCCGACGACATCGGCATGATGATCGCGGCACTGCTGGCCGAGGAATGCCGCTGGATCACCGCGCAGGACATCGAGGTCTCCGGCGGCTTCAACCTCTAGCGTCCGGTCGGCGAGGTGGCTACCGGTTGTCGGTCGCCGGGCGGCGGACGGGCTCGCCGTGGTCGGTGTCCGTTTGGGCCGGTTCGTTGGCGGGTGCGCCTTGGGGCGCGGCCGGGGCCTGGGTGACGGAGGCGAGTAGGGCGAGTTTGTCGGCGTTGTCGGTGCCGGGGTCCGGGTGGTAGACGACGAGCATCTGGCCTGCCGTGCCGCCGATGCCCAGCCTCTCCCGGTTCAGTCGTAGGCCCCCGACCTGGGGGTGGTCGATGTGCTTGGGCGCGCCTTCGCACGCCTCTACGTCGTGGCGGGCCCAGAGTCGGCTGAAACGGGGGCTGGCGAGGGAGAGCTCGCCGACGAGCTCGACGAATCGGGGGTCGTCGGTGTCGGTGCCGACGGACTCACGAAATCCGGCGACCATGCCCGCGGCGGCGTTCTCCCAGTCCGGGTAGAGGGCCTGCTCGGCGGGGTCGAGGAACACGTCCCGCAGGCGGTTGGCCCCCGCCACGAGGCGCGGTGACAGAGCGGTTGCCAAGGCGTTCGCGGCGAGGACGTCGAAGTAGTGGCCCTCGACGTACGCGGGCAGCGGGAGCATGGCGACGAGCTTGGCGACGCCCGGCGGGACGGTCTCCTTCCGAGGCCGGCGCCGGTGTCGTCGCGGTTTGCCGGCGCCAAGGCGTAGCAGGTACGCCGTCGCGTCGTCGTCGAGCAGCAGCACCCGGGCGAGGGACTCGAGGACCTGCACGGAGGGGTTGCGGTCGCGGCCCTGTTCCAGGCGCAGGTAGTAGTCGGCGCTGATGCCGGCGAGCATCGCGACCTCTTCCCGGCGCAGGCCCGGCACGCGCCGTACCCCCGAAACCGGGATACCGGCCTGTTCAGGAGTGACGAGCTCACGGCGGGCGCGCACGTAATCGCCCAGCAGGTTCGATTCGTCGCTCATCTCTCCACCGTAGTTCGCGCGACCGCGTGCGTGCCTGGTCCTGTCACCCCCAGGATCGCAGGGGCGCTGGCTCCGTCGGAGCGTGGACGGCAGCCTGGTCGGCGGCCCACCGAGCCATCGCCGGCCCGGACGGCCCCACCGGTACCTGCCAGGAGGACGCCGGCGAACTCGCCAGGTCCTTCCGCGTCCCCGGGCGCGGACAAGCACAGCAAGGAGCGAAACCATGTCGACATATCTGCTGGTACACGGTGCCTGGCATAGTGGACGGTGCTGGGAGCGGGTGGTCCCGTTGCTGGCGTCGGCCGGACATCGGGTGGTCGCGCCGTCGCTGACCGGCTACGGCGACAAGGCGCATCTGCTCGGCCCCGAGGTCGGGCTTGACACGCACGTCGACGACATCGTCGGGCTGATCACCGAGGAAGACCTCACCGAGGTGGTACTCGTGGGACACAGCTACGCCGGGCTGGTCATCTCGTCCGCCGCCAACGAGGTCCCGGATCGGATCGCGCATCTGGTCTACCTCGACGCGATGGTCCCGGAGGACGGCGAGAGCGCGGCCGATGTCCAACCCATGACGCAGGCCCTGATCGACCGCGCCGTGAAGTCCGACAGCGGCTGGCGGGTTCCGCCGCTGCCGGAGATGCCGCCGCCCGCGGGTCTGTTCGGGGTCACCGACCCGGCAGACGTCGCCTGGCTGCGCACGATGCTGTCGGACCAGCCGGTGCGCTGCCTCCAGCAGTCGGTCCGGCTGGACAACCCGGCCGTGAACACGATCCCGCGGACGCACATCCACTGCACTGTCGGCGTGCCGGAAGGCATTGCCCGTCGGCCCATCCCCGCGATACAGCCCAACGGTACCCCGGCACAGGTGTGGGAACTGGCGACCGGCCACGACTGCATGATCACCATGCCGGCCGAACTCGCCGGACTCCTGCTCAAGTTCGGCTGAACATCGGGGGCCGCCCGGTGAGTCGGATTCTGCAGGACGGCTGGACGGTGGAGGTCACCCGCACCGCGACGGACGGCAGCCGCAACGCCTGCTCGATGCTGTACGGCGCGGCGTGGCGGGCGGCCGAGGCCCTGGGCTACGTCCGGGCGGTCCCTACACCCAGGACGGCGTGTACGGGGCGTCGCTCCGCGCCGCTGGCTGGGCGCCCGTGGCGCATTGCCCGCCCCGGCCCGGCTGCCCCGCTGACCGGCGGGGATCCGAGCTCCGTACCGTGGCCTGTCAGGGGGCGCCCGGGTCGGGATCGCCCACCGCAGCGGTCTGCGAGGGAATTCCGGGCAGCCCTGGGCAGACCTAGAAGGGCATCCCGGTGCGGCGCAGGATGTGGCCGGGAACGGGCCGGGCGGCCAGGGGGTCGGTGATCGGGGCCTGCCACGAGTGCGCGAGGGGCAGCAGCCGCCGATGTCGAGTTCGCTCCGTTGCCGACAGATCACTCACAAGGCAACATTCAACCAGCAACCAGCCTAAATGTGGCATAGCGCCCGATCGTGAACTGGATCACGCAATCGGGGCCGGATTCGGTCCGGTGAAAAGATCCTTGACGCGTAGTCAATGCTTTCGTACCTTCGTGGGAAAGCGCTTACCGGAACCCCTCCCTCTTGTTCTAGGCGGGCGAATGCTCAAAAAGTCCAGATGGTGCACACTGACGATCGTCTCCCTCCTCATGGCCCTTCTCGTGGCACCCCAGGCGTCCGCGCTCCCGGCGCTCCCGGCCGTCGCGGGAGCCGATGAACCGGTCACCGATCCGATCCCCGAAGATCCGATCACGTCCGGCCTCGGGCTGGTCCTGGAGGAGTTCGCCTCGGTTCCGAAGTCGGAGCCCACCCCGGCGCCGACCGATCCGCGGCTGGTGCGCTGGGCGCGCATCAACCACCTCGGCGAGGTTCCCGACGGCTCGGGGCGCATGTTCGTTCCCGACCTCAACGGCAAGATGTACCTGGTCAAGAACGGCGAGGCGCACGTCTACCTCGACGTGGGCGCCACCTTCGCCCCGGCGTTCTTCTCCGGTCGAGGCCTCGGCCAGGGGTTCGGCTACGTGACCTTCGACCCCGAGTTCAAGAGGAACGGCAGGTTCTACACCGTCCACACCGAACTGGCCGCGTCCACGACGCAGGTTCCGGACCTACCGCCCCAGCCGAACACCGGCTACCACGGCATCGTGACCGAGTGGACGGTGGACGACCCCTCCGCGAGCACCTTCCAGGGGACCCGCCGGGAGATCCTCCGGCTCGGTTTCGGAGGCCAGATCCATGGGATCCAGCAGATCGACTTCAACCCGACCGCCAAGCGCGGCGACGCGGACTACGGTCTGCTCTATATCGCGGCCGGCGACGGTGGACAGGGCGTGGGGAACACCGATCCCCAGAATCTGGCCATCCCGCAGGGCAAGATCCTCCGCATCGACCCGCGGGGAAGCGACGGCGCCAACGGCCGGTACGGGATTCCGGCCGGCAACCCGTTCGTGGGCAGGCCGGGCGCGCTCGGGGAGATCTACGCCTACGGCATGCGCGACCCGCACCGCTTCAGCTGGGACCCGGGCGGCCGCCACCGGATGTTCCTCGGGCACATCGGCGAGCACGCCGTGGAGTCGGTCTACGACGTGCGGGTCGGCGCCAACCTCGGTTGGAGCGACCGGGAAGGGACGTTCGTGTTCGACAAGACGGCGACCCCCTGCGCCCGCCTCAAGCCGCTGCCCCCGGACGACGCGACGTACGGGTACACCTATCCGGTGGCCGCCTACGACCACAATCCGCCGCCGACCTGGAACTGCACCTCCGACGTCGGCCGCGCGGTGTCGGGCGGCTACGTCTACCGGGGCCACAAGGTGCCCGAGCTGCGCGGCAAGTACCTCTTCGGGGACATCGTCGACGGGCGCGTCTTCTCCACCGAGGAGCGGGAGATGCGCCTCGGCGAGAAGCCGGCCACGATCCACCAGCTCATGATCTACGACAAGGCCGGTCAGCGGGTCACCCTGCGGGACTTGGCGGGTGACCGCCGCGTCGACCTGCACTTCGGCCGGGACGCCTCTGGCGAGATCTACATCCTGTCGAAGGCGAACGGCAAGATCTGGAAGGTCACCGGCACGCGGCGGTTCGCCGGCTGCGATGTCGGTCACACGAAGGTGAACAACGCGACGCGGGCGCAGGACTGGACGTCGGTCACCCCGTCGAAGTGGCAGTTCTCCGGCAAAGAGGTGATCTTGGCAGAGGCCGGGCAGTCGCGTCCCGGTCCCCGCAGGCCCTTCGAGTATGCGGTGCTCTCAGCGGGGCCGGTGTTCGGTTCCGTCCGGGTCGACGCGGAGGTCCGGCTCGACACCCCCGTCGAGATCGCCAACCGTGATGTGATCATCGTCTTCGGCTACCGGAGTGATACGGAGTTCTACTACGCCCATCTCTCCAGCGATAACACGATTTATCCGCACAACGGCATCTTCGTGGTGAACAACGCTGACCGGCGGCGGATCGAGGATCAGTGGGACGCCGTGCGTTCGCGAGGCGCCTCACCCGCCGTCACCGACATGAACTGGCATCAGGTCAGGGTGCGGCACTGCGCCGGCTCGGGGGAGATCGCCGTGTACGTCGACGGCGCGAAGACCCCGCTGATGACGGCCGTCGACACCACGTTCGGCTCCGGCCACGTGGGCTTCGGCTCGTTCGACAACATCGGCCGGCTGCGCCACCCCAAGGTCAAGGGAACCCCGATGGTCGACCCAGCAGGGGAGGGCTGATGAGAGATCGCCACATCCACGCCGGCCGGGAGGCCGTGCCGGACCCGCCCGCCGTGGCCTCAGCGGCAGCCGACGTCCCGCCGCTTTCGCCGCGCCGTCGATCGCGCGGGCTCCCGGCGGCGCTTCTGGCCGTGCTGCTGTGCGGGTCGCTCACGGTGGCCTCGGAAGCCTCCGCGGGAGCCGCCGCGCCCTCCACCGCCGCGGCGGCGGACCGTGGAGGGCCCACGGCGTCACAGCGGGAGGTGTTCCCCGGCCTGAGGCGGAGCCTGGTCGCCTACTACGACTTCGAGCATCCGGATCCCGAGAACGCCGCCCGGGAGAAGGACCAGGGTCCGTCGGGCACGGACATCGACCTGGTCAACGGCAGCGCCGAGATGCGCGTACGCGACGGCGCCCATCCAGGCAGCACGTCCTCCCTGCAGACCAAGCAGATCAACCCCACGGTCGCCGGCAACGACGACTGGAAGGCCGGCACCTATTCGGCGACCGGGACGACCACGCTGCACGCCTTCAACCACGTAAGGCAGATCACCATCATGGGCTGGTTCAAGATGACCGGCCAGAACCCGACATTCAACTCAAACTCCCCTGACCCGAACGACCGGTACGGCGCGGTCGGGCTGGCCGGCATCCTCAGCGGCGACTCCCAGGGCCACGACGTCCGGGCACTGCTCGAAGTGATCAACGTATCCGGAGAGCTGCGGGTGGTCGCACTCGGCAGGCGCGTGGACGGGAGCAGCTCGCAGACGTTCGCCGCCAACGAGGCGTGGCAGAGCGTGCTGCCGCTCGGCGAATGGGTGTTCCTCGCGGCGACGTTCGACTACGACGAGGGCACCATGAAGCTCTACAAGAACGGGCGGCCGCTCGACGGGTTCTACACGCTGCCGAACGACCCGTGGGGCGTCGCCGGCCCTCCGGAGCCGGACTTCACCTCGGCGACGGACCCCCGAGGCATCAAGATCGGCGGCAGCTACCCCCAGAACACCCGCGAGGGGAACGCCTGCGACTGCCGTCTTGACAGTCTGATGTTCTTCGACCGGGTCGCGACCGACAAAGAAGTGCTCCATCAGTACCGCTGGGCGACGAGGAGTCATCCCTGACGCTTCGGGCGCACGCCCACAAGTCCGCACGTCGGCGCCTCGCGGAGGGTCTGCTCCCCTCCGCGGGCGCGGCGTGGACGGCCGGCCGGTCACGGCCTCGCAAGAGCACGGGCAACGAGAACATCGCGCGGACCCGCTGGGAGATCAGCTCCCGGTGACGGCCGTGAACGGCAGGAGGTCGGCTAATGGCGATCAGCCCGACCTATCAGACGTGCACCGTCCACGGCCGCTTCCTCGACCTGCTCGGTCGGCCAATGCAGGGCACCGTGATGGCGGGGCGCTGCGAGGGTGCGGTGGGAATCAGGGGCTGTCAGAGCTTGCGGATGGCGATGGCGTTGTCGCCGAGGCCGCCGGAGCGTGGGTAGACGCACTGGTACGCCTGGACGACGGCGGTGGTGGTCCATCCCGGCGGGGACGGCTGGAGGCCGCAGATGATCGCGGTGGATCCGGACGGGCGGCCGTTGAGGTTGGTCAGCGTGTGCTGGTCGTTGAAGATGCGGTTGGGCGTCTTCGTCATCTCGCAGGAGAACGAGTAGGAGAAGGCCGTGGCGTAGAAGCCGGCCGGGGGCGGGGTGATGCAGGCGGTCACGGTGCCGCCCGAGGGCGTGTCGGTGACGTCCTGGATGGTCTTGGCGTTGTAAAAGACGGAGCCCGGCGTACCGCAGGTGTACCAGTCGAAGTACGCGGTCTGCACCCAGCCGGTGGGCGTCGTGGCGCTCTGGCAGACGGTCTGGCTCACGCCTAGCAGACGCGCCGGAGACGCTTGGGCGGCGGTCGCCGCGGTCGCCGAGACGGCCAGGAAGGCGGCCATCCCGAGGGCGAATGCGGTCGGCAGTCTCATGTGCCACTCCTCGTGGAATCGGGCAGCAGAGAGATCAGGTTTCCGGGCCTGGGAACCTGACTGATCGCGATCGCCTGAATGATGACAGCGCGCGCGGCACGCGAGAACGGCAGTCCCGGACCCAACGCGCATTCCTCTGGGGCCATGCGACGCCCGCGCGTAGGGGTTGCTTTTTGGTCGGTCACCTGTGGCGATACGGTCAGCGCGCCGGCTCCACGGGCGAATGCCGGCCGCCGAGCACCTTACGGTCGCGCGGCCCGGCCCCGGCCATCAATTCGTGGCCGGTTCGAGGGGCGCGAAAGTAAACCGGGAGCAGGGGCACGCGCGTCATTCATCGGGAACGAATGTTCGGCCGTCTTTTCCGTGCATGCCGGGCGTAGGCGACTTCACCCGGAGGGTTCTGGGCGATCACTGTCACTGGTGTCGATCAGCGTGCGCGGGACCGCCTTCTCCGTAGTTGGCACCGTGGCTGCGGGAGAAAGCTCCTGCCCCGGACGCTCCGGGCAACGGCGTCCGGCGGGACCTTGAAGTTCCACGTCCGCAACAACACCGCCAGGTGGATCTCCGTGTCGCTGACGCAGGCCGCAATGATCGTCGATCTTCCCATGAACAACACCTTGCCCGGCCGGAACCGGATCGGCCCCGGCAAGACAGGGACGTTCACGCTGACCCGTCCGAGCGTCGCGACGCCGAGCTGGGCCATTCCGGCGAAGCCCAGGGTGGGGTTCGTCCTCCCGCGGCCCCAGCCGGCGAGCCCCGGCACGCCCGCGACCGGCCGCCAGGCCCTAATCCGGTGAGACGGGGAGCTCTCGCGCGCAAACCCCTGCTTCCACCGGTCAATCTGTTCGGGCAGCGCGGCCCTTACCTCTGAAGTGAGTGTTTGAGAAGGGTGGATAACGGTCCGAGCACCTCGCCGTCGCGCTGGGATGGTGAAGGACGATCATGACGAGGTGCTACGTGAGCGCCGCTATCCCTCTGACCTGACCGACGCCCAGTGGGCGTTGATCGAACCGCTGCTGCCGGCCGCGAGCACCGGTGGCCGGCACCATGCTGCTCCTCGCGGTAGCTGCCGCCCTGCTCGACGTCGGGCAGTAGTGTCATCACCCGCCTGTGATGCCGTGGTCCGCTGCATCACAGGCGGGTGATGACGAAGAGTCTTTTGGCCGTGCTTTCATTCAGTCGCCTGGCTGGTTCTTCGAGCTGTTCCTGTACGCTCTGCCGCGACCGTATGAGCTTGTGGTCGGCTCAGATTGTTTGATATCCGACCGATATCGGCCATGAGTTGCTGCTGCATTGGGCATTTGATTTAACGGAATTAGCAACCCAAGGGCCGTAAACCGTGGTGTAGCTACCGCTACTATTCTGGCAGAAGAGCAGGACCCGTGTCTGAGTCACTCCGGTACCGCTGCACATCGCCCAGCCGGTGCCGCCGCTAGTGCCAATCTGCGCGCTAGTGCTGCAGGTCGCTGCCTGGGCGGGAGCGGTCGGTGACATTAGAGTTGTCGCGGCGGCGATCGCGGCCACCGCGGCCGCCGAAACGCCGAAATTCTTGATACGGCCCATTAACCATCTCCTTCGGTGCCGATGTTTACTTCTTGATGGTAGTCACAGCTTTGGTGGATATCCATAGGGGATGGTATGCAATTCGAGTGAGCGGTTTACGGGCTGGCCGCGGGGCCGCAGATTGAAGTCCGGAATAGGGAAACAGTCTGTCGGTGAGTGTTTGAGAAGATCAATTTGACTTGTCGCCTGCTGGCGGGCGGCAGTGGCGCCACGGGTGATCCGGCGGGCCATGCCGCTGATCGCGGTCCAGTGGATCATGGCCTCGGCCGCGGCCGGATGCCGCTCGTAGTCATGGGCAAGGCGGCGATGGGCCATCAGCCAAGCCAGTGAGCGTTCCACCACCCAGCGGCGCGGGATGACGGCGAACCCCACCTGGCGGGGCGCCTTGCGCACAATGTGCAGCACCGTGCGCACGATCCGCCGGCTCCACTCCACCAGGGCACCGGCGAACCCCGCGTCGGCGAACACGAACCGGACCGGGCAGGCCAGGTACATGCTGAGCAGAGTGGACTTGGCCTCGTCGCGGATACGTATAAGTCAACACATTCATCCATAATAGTAAGGATTTCCGGCCGTTCTGAATCGTCGGCCGGGATGGTAGGTTGAACCCGGCCGCTTCTCGGGGATTTTCGCTGAACAGCCGTCCAGGCGGTTCACGGCGACGGCCGGACGGAACGCGGGCACGCGAAATCCCGCGTGCCTTTCCATGGCCTTTCCGTGATCGTCCTGGCGCGTACCGAGATCGGAGTTCTCGTGCCCGCTGGAAGAATCTTCATGACCCCCACCGTGGTCCGCGACCTGGTGACCGAGCAGACCTACAGCATCCCGCCGGTCCAGGCCGTGCACGCGGTGGGCACCCTGGTCGACTACACCCTCAACGGCCTGGCGGTCGGCAGGATCCGGAAGACGCTGCGCGGAACCGTCGACGGCGACAGCGCCATCCCCCAGGGCGCCGCCGTGAGGATCCCGCTGCGGAGCGACCTGCGCGGGGTCTACCCCGACAACACCCAGGTCGCGTTCTCCGGCACCATCGAACGGGTCTCGTCCCTGGACGCCCTGACGTGGAACCTCGGGACCATGGCCCGCCGGGTGGACGTGACCGACGCCGCCGGTACCGTTCCACAGCCTCCGAACGGGCTCGGCGTCTCCATCGAGCAGGACGCGCAGGACAAGAGCGATTTCCCCAAGAACCAGGCCTACTATCACCTGAAAGGCGGCACAGCCTGGACGACACGGGTGCAGACCTGCGCCGCGCTCGCGATGTGGAGCAGGACCGCCCGCATCTCCTACCTGTCGCACGCGGACGCCGGCACCAGCCCGGTGACCGTCTCGGAGCACGTCGCCGAGTACCTGGCACAGGCCGTGAAGGGCGGCGCCGACCTGAGCGTCCCCGGCGAGCTCACCGCCGTCATCCTGCTCGCCCACGCCACTCTCGGTGAGGACAACGGCTCCCTTCAGGTCCTGTCGCTGTCCCTGAACCACCTGCCCACCGCGCAGGCCGCGATCGTCTACCGCAACGCCCGGTGCCACATCATCGGCCCGAGGGACTACGTGGCGGTCCAGGCCGGCGGCCCGCCTCGGGTGCTGCTCCTCCCGGACGTCCGCGCCGGGTACCTGCTGACGCGGTACACCGCGACCCCGACCCCCGCGATGCGCGACCTCCTCGTCCAGGCCGTCCCGACTCCCGCGCCCGGCACGTGGCTGGTGGACAGGAACGCGGTCTTCGAGGCCGCCCAGGCCGCCAAGGCCCAGGACCACGAGACGCTGCTGCCGGTCTTCGCGCGGCTCCTGGGCTACGAGGACGCCGCCGAGGCACGGCGGAAGCTCTGGTCGCTCTGACCGGAGCGCCGCCGGCGAGGGCGGCGCGGCGGCCTCCGAGCCCGCCGGTCAGTGGTGGCGGGGCTCTTCGTCCAGGTAGTCCTGGTACCACGGGCGGCGGCGCGGAGCGTGGTCGTAGTACGGCTCGCGACCGTAGCCGGGGTGGTACGGGGCGCGGTCGTCGTACGGGTCCCAGCGGTACCAGCGGGGGGTGTCGTGGGTGTGGTGCCAGCGGGGGCGGGGGCCGCGGCCGCGGCGGCCTTCGCCGTCCTCGGGGTACGGGGCGCCGTCGTCGAAGAACTCGCCGCGGCCGTCATCGCGGCCGTCTTCGCGGCGTTTGCGCGGGTCGGCGGCGGCCATGTCCTCGGGTTTCAGGCCGGGGGTGGTGCCGCCGCCGAAGCGGCTGGTGTTCGGCGGCGTGAACGAGGTGGCGGGGACGTCGCGCAGGGCCTCGTCCATGGACCGCACCCAGATCGGGCCGGGGAGCGTCGCCCCCTGGATGCCGCCGTAGGAGCGGCCGCCGATCTCCACGCCGCTCAGCGGATGCTTGTAGGCGCCGCGGATGTCGCCGAGGCTGACGGCGGCGGCGAGGTCGGGGGTGTACCCGGCGAACCAGGCCGAGGTGTACCCGTTGTTCGTCCCCGTCTTGCCCGCCGCCGGCCGGCCGATGCTCTGGCCCTTCATCGTGCCCCGGGTGAAGACGCCGGACAGGATGTGGTTGACCGCGTCGGCGACCTCCTCCTCGAGGGCGGGCGAGCAGCTCGGCGCGACGGACGTACGCCGGCCGCGCCGCTCGGTGATCTCCAGGATCGCCATCGGCCGGCAGTAGCGCCCGCGCGCGCCGAAGGTGGCGAACGCGTTCGCGACCGTCACCGGGTCCATCTCGTTCACCCCGAGGGTGAAGGTGGGCACCTCCTTGAGCGGCTTGCCGTCCGCGCGGACGATGCCGAGCGACCGCGCGGTGCGCACCACGTCACAGAGGCCGACCTCGCGTTCCAGCATCATGTAGAAGATGTTGACCGACTGCCAGGTGCCGGTGGCGAGGCTGTGCGGGCCGCCGCGGCCCTCGCCGCCGGCGTTGTGGATGACGGTCCCCGGCGCGTTCACCCGCTTGCCCGAGCAGTCCCGGTACCCCGAGGACGGGACGAAGCTGCCGGGCGTGTCGAAGCCCTGGTCGAACCGCCAGCCCTTGGCCAGCGCGGTGGCCAGCGTGAACACCTTGAACGTCGACCCGGCCTGGAACCCCTGGCCGCCGCCGTGCGCGGTGTCGGCGGGCAGGTTGAAGGTCGTCTTGGGGCCGTCGTCCCGGTCGCCGGGGTTGACGCCGTACTTCTTGCTCGCGGCCAGCGCGCGGATCCGGCCGGTCCCGGGCTCCACCATGGCCTCGGCGGCGACCTCGTGGTCCTTGGGGTACACATGGGCGGCGATGGCGCGTTCGGCGGCCCGCTGCGCCGTGCGGTCCAGCGTCGTCTTGATGACCAGCCCGTCGCGGTACAGCCGCCGCTCGCGCTCGGCGCGGGTCTGGCCGAAGGCCGGGTTGGCGATGACGTCCCGCTGCACGTACAGGCAGAAGTACGGGTAGTCGCTCTCGGAGCACCCGCCGGGCTCGGGCCGCATGTTGAGCGCGAGGGCCTCCGCCTTGGCGGCCTCGGCCTGGGCGCGCGGCACCATCCCGAGCTGGGTCATCCGGTCCAGGACGAGCCCGCGCCGCTCCAGCAGCGCCTCCTGGTGCTCGGGCCCGAGCGTGGGGTCGGTGCGGTACGGCGTGCGCACGGCCCCCGCCAGGGTCGCGGCCTGCGCGAGCGTCAGCGCCGACGCCGAGGTGCCGAAGAACCGCTGCGCCGCGGCCTCCACGCCGAACGCGCCGCCGCCGAAGTAGGCGATGTTGAGGTAGCGCAGCAGGATCTGGTCCTTGGTGTACTTGCGCTCCAGCCCCATGGCGTACCGCAGCTCCTGGAGCTTCCTGCGGATGCTCGGCGCGCGGGCGAGGTCGCGCTCGCCCTCCGAGCGGGCGTTCTGCAGCAGGATGTTCTTGACGAGCTGCTGGGTCAGCGACGACCCGCCCTGGCGGATGCTGCCCGCGCGGGCGTTGGCGATCAGCGCGCGGATCGTGCCCTTCATGTCCAGGCCGGCGTGCTCGTAGAACCGCGCGTCCTCGATGGCGATGATCGCCTTGAGCATCATCGGCGCGATCCTGCCGAGGTCCACCGACTGCCGGTTCTGCACGTAGAACTGGGCGAACTGCTTGCCGTCCTTGTCCAGCAGGCGGGTGCGCTCGGGCAGCGGGATCTCGCGCAGTATCGCCGGGACCTCGAAGAAGTCGTGCGCGGTGTCCCGCGTGAGGATGCCCGCGCCGCCGACGGCGGGGAGCGCGATCGCGGCGACGAGCAGCCCGCCGACCACGCCCGCGAGGCCCAGCGTGGCGACGGCGACGGGCACCGCCGACTCGCGCCGGCGGTGCCGTACGGGCTCGCCGTCACGTGCGCGGCTGCCGTCGGATCCCGAGCTCACGGGATAGAAGTACGACCGAGGGAACGCCCGTAAACGCCCTCCGCGGAAAGCTTTACGCTTCCCGGTTGATCTTCAGCCCAAGTGAGGTGAACTGGTCGAAAACGCGATGATAACCGCGCTCGATGTGGTTGACACCGCGCAGCGTCGAGGTCCCCTCGGCCACCGCGGCGGCGAGCACCGCCGAGAACCCGGCCCGGATGTCGGGCAGGGTGACGTCGGCGCCGCGCAGCTTGGACACGCCCCGCACCACCGCCGAGTGCTTGGCGTTGGTGTCGTGGTAGCGGCACGCGGGCCCGCCCAGGCACACGTCGAACGTCTCGATCTCGCAGCCCATCTTCTGCAGCGCCGGCACGTACACCAGCCGGTTCTCGAAGACGGTCTCGTGCAGCACCGACATGCCCTCTGCCTGCGTGAACAGCACCATCAGCGGGGTCTGCCAGTCGGTCATGAACCCGGGGTGGGTGTCGGTCTGGACGGCGGCGGCGCGCAGGCCGTTCGGGGCCGAGGCGGTCAGCCACTCGTCGGTGATGTCGAACTGCGCGCCCATGCGGGCCAGGGTGGTGATGGCGGTCACCAGCCGGTCCTGCGGGCAGCCGTGCACGCGCACCTCGCCGCCGGTGATGAGACCGGCCACCAGGTACGAGAACGCCTCGATGCGGTCGCCCGCCAGCCAGGTCGAGGCGCCGCGCAGCCGCTCGACGCCCTCGATGACGATGCGCCGGTCCGGGCTGAGCTCGATGCGCGCGCCCATGCGCTGCAGGAACAGCGCCAGTTCGACGACCTCGGGCTCGGTCGCGGCCCCCTTGATCACGGTCTTGCCCTCGGCGAGCACCGCCGACAGCAGGATCGTCTCGGTCGCGCCCACACTGGGGTAGGGCAGTTCGATGCGGGTGCCGCGCAGCCGGGTGGCCTTGGCGAAGATGCCCGTGTCGCGTACGTCGACCTCCGCGCCGAGCGCGCGCAGCGCCTCGACGTGGAAGTTCACCGGACGCCGCCCGATGGGGTCGCCGCCGACCAGCGGGACGTACGCCTCGCCCGCGAGGTGCAGCAGCGGGCCGAGCATCAGGATCGGGATGCGGTTCAGCCCCGTGAAGGCCTCGGGCACCCGGGGGCGGATCTCGGGGCCGCGCTCCAGGGTGATCTCACGCTGGGTGATGTCGACCTCGATGCCGAGGGCGGACAGCATCGCGGCCGTGATGCCGACCTCGCCCACCTCGGGGGCGTTGTGCAGGGTGCTCGGGCCGCTGCCCAGCATGGCCGCGACCATGTGCTTGGACACCGCGTTCTTCGAGCCCCGTACTTCGACGTCCCCCCGCAGAGGTCCGCTCGGTTCGATCAGCCATACCTCTTCGCTCACGGGGGACAGCCTAACCATGCGGGCCCGCGTGGCCGAAGGTGCGGGGGCGGCCCGCGTGGGTAACATATGCGGATCCGCACGGTGGAGCGGGGGCGCGTGACAGGACGAGGTGATCGGGTGCGGCAAGTGCGCGATTTGCGCGATTTCGGGCTGACCGTCGTCGTCCTCGCCCTGATGGGCATCGCCGCCGGGTTCGCCTGGTCGGCCCTGTCGCCGCGCACGCCGTACGTGATCACCAAGACGGGGCCGGCGCTCACCGACCCGACCACCCAGTCGCTGATCGCCGCCGACGGCTGGTTCGCCGTCGTCACGGCGTCGGCCGGGCTGGCCTGCGGCGTCGTCGCCTACCTGGTGTCGCGCGAGGGGCGCCCGGTGGCCCTGCTCGCGGGGCTGGCGGTGGGCGGCCTGCTCGCCGGGTTCCTTACGCTCAGCGTCGGCATGTCGCTCGGCGGCCCGACGATCCGCGCGGCGTCGGCGGGCGCGGCGGCCGTCGGCTCGACCGTGGACGTCCTCACCGTCACCGCCTCCGGCGTGCTGCTGAGCTGGCCCCTGGTGGCCGTCGCAGTCTTCGGCATCATGGAGTCCGTGGACGGCTACCGCGACTCGCCCCTCCGCAAGCCCTACGCCGGCGAGCAGCGCGACGCGGGGACCTAGCGGTCCGGGGCGTCAGTCCCGCTTGACCGGGCCCGCTTGACCGGGCGGAACGAGGAGTCGACGAGGCCGATCCTGTGGGCGACCACCGCGGCCTGCACGCGGTTGCGCACGCCGAGCTTGTCCATGGCCGTGGAGACGTGGGTCTTCACCGTGGTCACGCCCACGTGCAGGCGGTCGGCGATCTCGGCGTTCGACAGTCCCGTGCCCACCAGGGCGAGCACCTCCCGCTCCCGCTCGGTGAGTGCCGCCTGGACGGGCGAGACGACCGGCTTGGCGGCCTCGGCGGCGAGGGCGCGCTCGACGACGCGCCGCAGTACGGACGGCGCCAGCAGCGGCTCGCCCGCGGAGGCCTTGCGCACGGCGTCCACCATGCGCTCGGGGTCGTCGTCCTTGACCAGGAAGCCGAGCGCCCCGGCGCGCAGCGCGGCGTAGACGTTCTCGTCCTCGGCGAAGGTGGTCAGCACGACGATCCGCGCGGAGGGCCAGGCCGCGAGGATCCTGCGGATCGCCTCCAGCCCGTCGACCTTGGGCATGCGCAGGTCCATGAGCAGCACGTCAGGGCGGTGCCGCTCGGCGAGTTCCACGGCCTGGGCGCCGTCGCAGGCCTCGGCGCAGACCTCCATGTCGCCCGCGGCCTGCAGGAGCATCCGGACCCCGGCCCTGACCAACGCCTGGTCGTCGGCGACGACGACTCTGATCATGCTTCCCCCTCGTGGTGCGGGGCGAGGCGCCCCCCTTCCCGCGGTTCCTGGGAGCGGCCCTCGGGCAGCGGCAGGGTGGCCGCCAGCCGCCAGCCGCCCGAATCGTCCGGTCCCGAGAACAGGTCGCCGCCCAGTGCCCGGGCCCGTTCCCGCATGCCCGCCACACCCCTCCCCGACGAGGGCAGCGCGGTCACGGCGTCGTCCGCGTGGCCGTCCGGGCCGGGCGCGCTGAGCACCTCCACCCGCAGCGCGCCGCCGGACACCGACAGGCCGACGCTGGCCGAGGCGCCGGGCCCGGCGTGCTTGAGGACGTTGGTGAGGCCCTCCTGGACGATACGGGCGGCCGAGGCACGGGCCACCAGCGGTGTGCGCTCGACGCCGGAGTCCATCCGCAGCTCCACCGACAGGCCCGCGGCGTTCATCCGCTCCACCGCGTCCATCACGACGTCGGCCACGACGTCACCGGGCTCGGCGACCGGCAGGTGGCCGAGCGTCCCGGGGTCGCGCAGCACGTCGAGCAGGCCGCGCAGGTCCTGCAGAGCCTGGTGCCCGGTGGCGCGGATGTCGGAGAACGCCTCGCCGACCGGGCCGGACGCCCCGGCGTACCGGGCGGCGCTCGCCCGCAGCACCATCGCGCCGACGTGGTGGGCGACGATGTCGTGCACGTCCCGGGCGATGCGCTCGCGCTCGGCGAGCCGGTCGGCGCGCAAGCGCGCCTCGGACAGCCGCCGTGCCTCCTCGGCCATGGCCGCGCGCATCTGGGCCGCCGACCGGCGCGCGGCTGCGTAGCGGCCGATCGCGATCGGCGCGGCCACCATCACCAGCAGCGCCGCCACGCGAGAGACCGTGACCTCGGGCCAGCTCCGGTTGACGACGCTGAGCGCCGTGACGCCCGTGGTGAGCGCGTACGCCGCGGCCGTCCAGGGCCAGGACGCGCCCATCGCGAACACCCCGAGCGTCACCAGCGGCATGACCTGCATGGAGTCGGCCGCCGGGGGCGTCAGCACGTCCATCAGCACCAGCAGCGCCGCCTGGAGCGCCAGCGCCGGCCCGGGCAGGCGGCGCACCAGGCCCGCGGTGGCGCCGCCCGCGACCACCAGCCACCCCGCCGCCCCCGTCCCCGGTTCCTGGAGCCAGGACGAGGCGTCGAACAGCATGAACGTCACGCCGCAGCCGGCGAGCAGCAGGTCGAGCAGGATCCTTCTCGCGGCGCCGTCCCTGGGCAGGTCAGGGCGCAGGGCGAGCCCGGCCAGCATCGGGAAACCCGTGAGCAGGACCGGGACGATCGGCCACACGCCGCGCGCCGTGCCGGCCTGCTCGGCCAGGTTGACCGCCGTCGCCGCCAGGCCGGCGGCGCCGACGGGGACCCACAGCCGCCACGGCCCCCGGTGGGCCAGCACCGCGAGCGTGATCAGCAGCAGCACCTGGGGGGCGTTCGCCGGGTAGGGCACGAGGTAGGCGGTGACCGCCAGCAGGACGCTGAGCACGACGCCGACCAGGGCGATCAGCGCCGCGCCCCCGCGCCTGATCATCCCGATGGACGCGCCCGCGACGACGGCCATCGCGAGCACCGCGGCGTAGGAGGCGCCGTCCGTCGACATCCTGGCCGAGGAGACCGCCACCGCGACCACGCACCCCGCCAGGGCGATGCCGAGGTCCGCCGCCGTGTCCTTGTGCACGGGACAACGATAGGGAAGTCCGGGCCCTGCCACTCACCAGGTCACAGGGCGATCCATCGGACGAGGCGGTGACGTGGGAGTGCAGGACGTCCCCGGCCGGGGCCGTCGGGAACCCGACCGACGCGCCCACCAGCCGCCGCCCAAGATGAGCGGCGGGTTCGGCCGTCCGGCCGAACGGCGGAGGCGGCGGGTGCCGGCTGCGCGGGGGAGGGGGACGCGGTCCGCGAGAGGGAGGGGACGCGGGCCGTGCGTCGGTCAGGGCCGTGGGCGGCGGGCCGTGTAGACGAGGGCGGGCGGCAGGTTCGGCCAGATGGTGCGGCTCGCCACGACCTCATCGAACTCCGACTCCAGCAGCCGCCGGAAGCGGCGGGCGGGCGGCATCCACAGCGCGTGGACGTAGGCGAACGTGGTGAAGGCGCCGCCGGGGGCGAGCGCGGCGGACACGGCACGGATGATGGAGCGCTGGAGCGCGTCGGGGAACACCGCCCACGGCAGCCCGCTGACGACGACGTCGGCACGGTCGATGCCGCGCTCGGAGAGGAACTTCGGCAGGTCGGCCGCATCGCCGCGTACCAGATCCAGCTCGGGGAACGCACCGGCGAGCACCTGGGCCAGCGCCGGGTTCACCTCGACGGCGATCTGCGCGCCGCGGCCCGCGAGCCGCCTGGCGATCTCCCGCGTGAACGATCCCGTGCCCGGGCCCAACTCGACGACCACGGGGTCGCCGCGCTCGGGCACGGGCGCGCACACCACCTGCGCCAGCCTGCGCGAGCTGGGCGCGACGGCTCCCGTCTTGGCGGGTGAACGGAGGAATTCACGCAGGAAAACGGACTTGTGAGCGGGCATGCCACGACGCTATGGACGCCACGGGCGGGCGCGGCTCCTCCGAACGGCCGCGGATCCGGCCACCTGGAGGAGCGGCTCACCCGCCGTACGGCGGCGCCGATTTCCGGTGGAGCAGGGCGCGTTCGCCTGCCTCGACGCGGATGGGCAGGTCGTTGCCGGGAGGCGAGAGGGGGCAGCTGAAGACGGCCGGGTTCAGGTGGTGGTGGGAGAGCGTCGCCTGGTTGAAGTCGACCGGCACGGTGCTGCCGGGCTCCAGCAGGGGCAGCATGAGCCAGCGGCCGATCTCGGGCGTCTCGTTGCCGTTGGTCTCGTCCGTGAACACCACCAGGCGCTGGCCGGGCATGGTCTGGATGACGGCCAGCACGTATTCGGTGCCGTCGATCGTCACGACCAGGTCGACCGGGGCCAGGATGGCCTCGGTGCTGCGCGGGGTGGTCAGCCGCCCCACCTCGATGCGGCGGCCCTCGGGAGCCGCCCGGTAGGTGCCTTCGAACACCCACGAGGGGTCGTAGGGGAAGGTGTCGATCCCGCTGAGGCCGGAGCGTTCGACGGCATGGCGGTCCATGACCACCACGCCGTAGGAGCCGTCGGCGCTACCGGCGAAGCCGAAGCGGTCGTTGGGAAATCCCAGAGCGCCGTCCGAGGGCACTTCGGCCGTTCCGTCGACCGTTGTTCCGTTGATGGTCAAGCCGTCCTCGGCCGCGGCCGTCACGGTCAGGGCGCCGACTTCGTTGAGGCTCCACTCACCGGGCACGCCAGGGAGTGTGTGCGTGTCGCGGTCGCTGATCCTGCGAACGGCGACGACCTTGGCCTTGCCGTTCGCTCCGGTGAGTTCTTCCCACCGGCCCTCGCGCCACGCCTCGTACTCGGCGGGCACCGAGTCATGGCCTGCCGTGGCCTGCAGGCCGAAGGGCAGACATGCGGTCATCAGAGTGCTCCTTTTCTCTCCGCCGCGAACGCCCCCAGTTGGAGGGCCCAATTGGAGGGCCCAGTTGGAGGGTCCGCGGCGGTGTCTGCGCGGAAGGGGCCGCGCGGGATCACTACTTAACCTACAAGACATGTCTGAAATACAGGAAAAGGTTGCGTAGAAGGCAAGACACTGGGCGTCGGCGTTGCCCGGCGGGCAATCTGCGTGAGTTGAGGGTCAGATGCGGCGTGCGGCCCAGACGGTGCGTTCGGTGCGTACCCGGAGGTCGTCGCGGCGCAGGATGCTGTGGGGGCTGTCCGTGTCGAGCAGCCGGTCGAGCGCGGCGAGGTCTTCGGCCGAGAGCGCTTCGGCGGCGACGCCGCGGATGCGCCGAAAGGCGCCCAGGGCGTACTGGCCGATGGTTTCGCTGTGGGAACCGTCGATGTTCACGGTGATGGTGCGCTCGCCGTCGAGGGTGAACCCGGCGGCGGTGAGCATCGGTCCCCAGTCGGCGCCGCGGTGGGGCACGTGTTCGGCGTGGAAGTGGGCGGTCGCGGCGTGGCAGCGGTCTTCCAGGCCGGGCCGGTCTTCGGGGGCGTCTTCTGGCAGGAAGCGGGGGAACCCGGCCAGCTCGACGACGGCGAACAGGCCACCGGACCGGAGCATGTCGTGGACGTTGCGCAGGGCGTGGTGGGGGTCGGCCATGTGGTGCATCGAGGCCGAGGCCCAGACCAGGTCCGGCGTGCCGAGGTCGGGCCAGCCGGCGGCGTCGAGGTCGGCCTGCACGGTACGCACACGGTCGTCCACACCCTGGGCGCACGCCTTCTCCCGCAGGCGCTGAAGGTGTCCGGGCGAGGCGTCGACGGCGATGACGTGAGCCTCGGGGAAACGGTTCAGGAGGGCGAAGGTGCCCGCTCCCGTGCCGCAGCCCAGGTCGACGATCTGGAGCGGGCTGGTTTTCAGGGGCAGCCATGCGGTGATGGCGGCGATGTGCTCGGCGAGGACTTCCGCGTCCAGGTCGAGGATTTCCGCCTGGCCGGCGTCGTCCTGCCGGTGGTGGCCGTGCTGCGCGCCGTGGTGGGGGGTGTGCGGATGTGCGTGGGTCATGCCTTCACCGTAAGGCGGGTTTGCCTACTCGGCACGACGGCTCCCGGGATGCGCAAGATGTCGGCGCGTGGCGGTGCCCGACGCGCAACGCGCACCCGTACCGAGGGTGCGCGTCGCCGTCATTCGCAGATGCGAGGGGTATCGCAGTCGCTGCCGTTGTCGCGCTGGTGTCCGCGGCGGGCATCGCGGTCGAAGATGCCCAGGATTTCACACGGCCCGCCTTCGGAGCCGATGGCGTGCGGCATCATGGTGGGGAACTCGGCGGCCTGGTTGGTCTCGAGACGGAAGCGCCGGTGGCCCAGCATGAGCATCGCGGTGCCGGAGAGCACGACCAGCCATTCCCGGCCGGGGTGGGCGCGCATGCGGGAGGGGTTGTCGGGCGGTGGCTCGGTCATGCGCTGGCGTACGACGCTCATGCCGGGGTCGCCCTTCACGGGCCAGCGCATCAGGCTGTGGGCGCCGTCGATCATCGGGCTGGTGACGACGTCGTCGGCGGCGGTCTCGACGAGCTGGTCGAGGGTGGTGTCCAGGGCACGGGCGAGGGTGACGAGCTGGTCCAGGGCGAGGCGGCGCTGACCGTTCTCGATGCGGCTCAGTGAGGACTGGCTGAGGTTGGCGCGGGTGGCCAGTTCTTCCAGGGACCAGCCCTGCGCGACCCGCAGGGCGCGGATGCGTTTGCGTACGAGGCTGTCCAGCTCTCCACTTTCTTGCGTCATGCGCACCATCGTATGCCCTTCTCGCAATACGGGTTTAACGTCGTGTGCAGTAGGCCCGCAGCGGCTGGGGCCACGCACGAGAAAAGGGCGCGACATGTCTGTGCAGACTTCCCGCTACGCGAGCGACGCACTGCCTGGTGAGACCGTGGACGTCGTGGTGATCGGCGCCGGCCCCGCGGGCTTGAACGGTGCGTTGATGCTGGCCCGCTCCCGTCGCACGGTGGTCGTGATCGACAGCGGCACCCCGCGTAACGCGCCCGCCGAGGCCATGCACGGCTTCATCGTGCTGGACGGCACGCCGCCCACCGAGCTGCTCAAGCGGGGCCGGGAGCAGGTGCGCCGGTACGGCGGCCGGATCGTATTCGGAGAGGTGACCTCTGCCGAACCGGCCGCCCCGGCCGCCGACGGTGATCTGCGTTTCATGGTCACCCTGGCCGACGGCGGCACGGTGACGGCGCGCCGCGTGCTGGTGGCCACCGGCCTGCGGGACGTGCTGCCGGACGTGCCCGGCCTCGCCCGGCACTGGGGGCACGGTGTGGTGCACTGCCCGTACTGCCACGGCTGGGAGGTGCGCGACGAAGCGATCGGCATCCTCGCCGCCGGCCCCGCCACGATCCACCACGCGCTCCTGTACCGCCAGCTGACCGACGACCTCGTCTACTTCACCCACGGCACCGATCTCGACGAGAACACCCGCGCGCGCTTCGCCGCCCGCGACATCCGCATCATCGACACCCCGGTGCGGGAGGTCATGACGAGCGAGGACGGCGGCATCGCGGGAGTGCGCCTGACCGATGGCACGGTCGTGGCCCGCCGCGTCCTCGCGGTCGCCACGCGGATGCAGGCCCGCACCGAGGGCCTGAGCGGCCTGAAGCTGCCGATGGAGGACCTGCCCGACAACATGGGCCGCCGCTTCGCCTCCGGCATGGCCGGCACCACCGAGGTGCCGGGCGTGTGGGTCGCCGGCAACGCCACCGACCTGACCGCCCAGGTGGGCGCCTCCGCCGCGGCGGGCGCTCTGGCGGGCTCCCACATCAACGCCCTCCTGGCCACCGCCGACACCGACGCGGCCCTTGCCGCGGCCCGGACCGGCACCACCGTCTGACGTCAGGGCTCGTACCAGCCCGCACCCCCCGCGTTCAGCCGCGCGTGGTGGCCGGACCCCTACTCCATCCACTTCGGCGACCGGACCTGCTCCGGCGCCTGACCCTGCATGCCCATTTTGAGAGGGATCCATGAGTACGAGCCAGCAACCACAGGTGGCGGCCGCTGACGGAAGCGGCGGAGGCGCACCGGATGCGCGTCAGCTGCGAGCCATTCTGATTGCCGTCTGCATCGCGCTGATGGCCGTCATCGCGTCGGTGTCCGGGCTGAACGTCGCCCAGACGCACATGGCCGTCGAGTTCGGCGCCTCACAGAACATCATTTTGTGGATCATCAACATCTACACCCTGACCCTGGCCGCGCTGCTGCTGCCGCTCGGCGCGATCGGTGACCGCCTGGGCCGCAAGCCCATGCTGATCGCCGGGCTGGGCGTCTTCGGCGTCGCCGGCGTCGCGGCGGGCCTGGCTCCGACGGCCGAGGTGATGCTGGCCGCGCGCGTGGCCGGCGGTATCGGCGCCGCGATGATCATGCCCATCACTCTCGCCGTCATCACCTCCACCTTCCCCGAGGAGGAACGCGGCAGGGCGATCGGTGTGTGGACCGCCGTCGCCGGAGGCGGCGGCATCCTGGGCATGTTCCTCTCCGCGCTCCTCGTCGACGTCGCCGACTGGCGCTGGCTGTTCGTCCTGCCCGTGGTCCTGGTCATCGTGGCCCTGGCCATGACGCTGAAGTCGGTCCCCAACTCCCGCGAGAGGTCCCACCACAGATTCGACACGGTCGGCGCGCTGGTATCCACGGTCGCGGTGGTCGGGCTCATCTTCGTCCTGCAGGAGGGCCCCGAGCGTGGCTGGACCGCGCCCGCGACTCTGATCAGTCTCGCTGTCGGTCTCATCGCCGCCATCGGCTTCGTGGCCTGGGAGCTGCACCGCCGGGACGCCTCGCTGCTGGACGTGCGCCTGTTCCGTGAGCGTAGGCTGGCCGGCGGCTCGATCACGCTGCTGGTGGTCTTCGGCGTCCAGGCGGGCATCGCCGTGGTCCTCTTCCCGTTCTTCCAGGCCGTGCTCGGCTGGTCGGGGCTGGTGTCCACGCTGGCCCTGATGCCCATGGCCGTCATGATGATGATGACGTCCGGCCTCGCCGCCAAGCTGGAGGCACGCATCGGCTCCCGCACGACCATGGCCACAGGCATCGCGCTGGCCGCCGTCGGCCTGGCCCTCATAGCCCTCTTTGTCTCCGCCGACGGCGGCTACCTGACCATCCTGCCCGGCATGCTCGCCATGGGCATCGGCATGGGCCTGTCGATGACCCCCTCCACCGAGGCCATCACCGGCTCCCTGCCGCGCGAGGAGCAGGGCGTCGCCTCCGCACTCAACGACGTCACCCGCGAGTTCGGCACCGCCCTCGGCGTCGCCCTGCTCGGAGCGCTGCTGTCAGCCGGCTACCGCAGCGCCATCGACGACCGCCTGCAGGGCATTCCCCAGGGTGCCGCGGACACCGCGCGCGAAGGTATCGCCAACGCCATCGAGGTGGCGGGCAGCACCGGCTCGCACGCCCAAGACCTGATCCACGCCGCCCAGCAGTCCTTCGTCGACGGCTGGCAGCAGGCCATGTGGGCAGGCGTCGCCGTCATGGGTGTTCTGTTCGTCTACATCGCCCTGCGCGGCCCCAAGAACTCCGCCCCCGTGGCCGAAGACGACGCCGAGGTCACCGAGGCCGTCGCCGCCCGATAACGGCGTGAGCGGTGGGCGGACGGCACGAAGAACGCCGTCCCAGGGTTGCGCGTTGGGCACCGCGACCTCGCCGTGCCCAACGCCCAACGCCGACCGTCTCAGCTCTCGGACCACCACCAAGCAGTGCCGACCACCCAGACACCGATCAGGAGTACCACGGATGAGCACCATCGAACTGACCGCAGACAACTTCAACGAGGTCATCTCCGGCAACGACTTCGTCATAATCGATTTCTGGGCCGAATGGTGCGGCCCCTGCCGAAAGTTCGGACCGGTATTCGAGCGGGTCTCAGAGAAACACGAAGGGCTCGTCTTCGCCAAGGTCGACACCGAGGCTCAGCGGGAACTGGCCGGGGCATTCGAGATCACCTCGATCCCCACCCTCATGATCGTGCGCGAGAGCATCCTCGTCTTCCGCCAGGCCGGCTCACTGCCGGAGGCCGCCCTCGACGACCTCATCAACCAGGCACGCGGCCTCGACATGAACGACGTACGCGCCTCCGTCGCCGCCGAGTCGGCGACCTGATGGACAGGTGCTCACGCCGGACCGAGCGGCATGACATCCAGTGCGACGTAGGGCCTGCCTTGTAGTTGCAGGCCGATGCCGCGGTGCCGGGCGGACACGAATTCGTGCGGGCCCGATGGCGCCGGGCCCAGCGCGCGGAGGCGTCCCACTCCGGCGGAAGCATCTCTCACAGGGACGCCTTGAGGCCGGAGCCGCAGAGCGGCGCCACGACCGGACCGGCGGCGACCAGGGGAGAGCCCTCGGCGCGCAGCCGCCGCACGGCCGCGTAGGAGACCGCGCCCGTGGGCTCGACCCACAGGCCCCGGGCGGCGAGCGCGGCGTGCGCCTCGGCGATCTCGTCCTCGCCGACGGTGACGAACACGCCGCCGGTGTCCGCGACGGCCTCCAGGATGCGCGATCCGCGGGCGGGGCCGGCGATGGCGATGCCCTCGGCGACGGTGCCGCCCGGCCGTACCGCCCGCGGCTCCTTCTCGCCCGCCGACCAGGCGGCGGCCAGCGGGGCGCACAGCTCGGCCTGGACGGCGACGATGCGCGGCACGCGGTCGATGACACCGGCGGCGCGCAGTTCGGCGAAGCCGCGGTGGGCGCCGAGCACCAGGGTGCCGTTGCCCGCGGGCAGCACCAGCGTCTCGGGCACGACGCCGCCGAGCTGCTCGAAGATCTCCAGCGAGTAGGTCTTGGTGCCCTCGTGGAAGTAGGGGTTGTACACATGGCTGGCGTAGAACGCGCCGGTCTCCTCCACGCGGGCGATGGCGGCGGCGGCCGTGTCCTCGCGCGAGCCCTCGACCACGACGACCTCGGCGCCGTGCCCGCGGATCTGCAGCAGCTTCTTCTCGCTGGTACCGGCGGGGACGAAGATCTGCGCCGGGACGCCGGCGCGGGCCGCGTAGGCGGCCACCGCGGTCCCGGCGTTGCCGCTGCTGTCGGCCACCAGCCGCTCCGCGCCGAGCGCGCGGGCGAGCGCCACGAGCACGACCGCGCCCCGGTCCTTGAAGGAGCCGGTGGGGGAGGCGAACTCCATCTTGAGATACAGCCCTCCGCCCTCCTCGACCAGCGGGGTGCCGCCCTCGCCGAGCGTGACCTCCCGCCAGGGCACGTCCCCGGCGTCCAGGTAGCGCCACAGCGAGGAGACGCCGGTCGCGGCCGGCCACCGCGCCGGGGCGAGCGGCAGGTCCAGCAGGCCGCCGCAGTCGCAGCGCCAGCGGCCGGCGGCCGGGGCGTGCGAGCGCCCGCAGCGGCATTCGTACGGAGTGAGCATGCGACCTCTTCGACATCGTGCTAGAAGTAACGGCTGCTACTGAAACATCGGTTTCATCCCATGGGTGCTGTGGCGTGCCGGCTCACCCGCGCACGTCCACCATCATGCTCACGGTGAAGAACGCGAACAGCGCGACGGCGCCGACGATCACCAGGGCCGTGCCGGAGAGGATGCCCGCCGTCATCGCCAGTACGGCGAGCGCCAGCGCGGCGACGACCGCCGCGGCGATCTTCCAGTCGTCTCCGATGATGAAGTCGTACCAGAACATCACGAAGCCCTTGAGGAACTTCATCGGGCCATCTCCTTCCCGAGCGCCGCGACCGGGGCGGGGCGCTTCAGCTTGGGCAACACGACGACGAGGACGCGGGAGAGCAGCAGCCAGCCGGCCAGCAGGACCAGGATCGACAGGTCGCCGCCGGGCCAGTCCAGGCTCTCGTGGCCGATGCCGAACACGCCGAGGCCCTCGACCGCCCAGTAGGTGCCGAAGGAGGCCAGGAGCAGGCCCACCCCGTACTTGAGGGTGTTCTCCGGGATCATCGAGAGCGGGCGGTGCAGCAGCGCGCCGAGCAGCAGCACGATGCCTCCGGCCACGACCGCCCCCCACACCGCGGTGGGCACGTCGCCGGCGCTGAGGCCGAAGGTGATGACGATGAAGACCACCTCGACGCCCTCCAGGAAGACGCCTTTGAAGGAGACGACGAAGGCGAAGGAGTCGATGCCGAAGCGCCGGCGGGAGCCGGCCGCCTTGGCGGCGGCGGTCTGGCCGGCGTACTCCTCGGTCTCGTCGTGCATCGCCTTGAGGCCGCTGGAGCGCAGGGTGGCCTTGCGCAGCCACTGCAGTCCGAAGATCAGCAGCAGTGTGCCGACGGTGAGCTGGAGCGCGGCCTCGGGGAGCCAGGTGCTCAGCGCGTAGCCGGCCGCCATGGTGAACGCCGCGAGGGCCACCAGCGCGGCGGCGGTGCCCGCGAGGGCGGATCGCCAGCCACGGGTGAAGCCCATGGCCAGCACGATGGTCAGTGCCTCGACGAACTCGACGAACGAGGCGAGGAAGGTGGAGCCGACCAGACCCAGGGTCGTCCCTTGCACCGATGATCTCCCTGGTGTGTGTAGCAGATGTTTCATCGAAACGATAGTTATTTTGTTCTGGGTATGTCAACGGCTGGTAATCTGGGCCGGTGGCGAAGGAATCCGAGATCGGGCGGCGGTGGTTGCTGCTCATCTACCGCGTGCCGTCCCAGTCGTCCAAGGCGCGCGTCGCCGTCTGGCGCGACCTCAAGCGGCTCGGCGCCCTCTACCTCCAGCAGGCGGTCTGCGTGCTGCCCGACCGCGAGGAGCTGCGGGCGGCCCTGGGGCGCGTGTGCGAGCGCATCGCCGAGCTGGAAGGTTCCAGCCACTTCTTCGTCCTCGACGACGTCGACGACCGCGAGCAGGAGCAGATCGTCGACGGCTTCCGCGCCAACTCCACCAAGGAGTACGAGGAGATCGTCGAAGAGTGCGAGACGAAGTTCTTCAAGGAGATCGAGTTCGAGCGCTTCCGCGAGAACTACACGTTCGAGGAGGCCGAAGAGATCCGGCAGGATCTCGAGAAGCTGCGCCGCTGGCTGCGCAAGGTCGAGGGCCGCGACTGGATCGGCGTCCCCAGCCGCGACAAGGCCCGCGAGCGGGTCGCCGAATGCGAACGGCTCCTGGAGGACTTCGAGGCCGACGTCGCCGAGCGCGTCGGCGAGGCGGGCTGAGGCCCGGAGTCAGATGTCGCGAAGGCCCGTGATCAGAGCCGAGGCCCGTGATCAGAGAGGCGGGCGGACGCCGCCGTGGCCGGTGGCCCGCTCGATGGCGTGGGCGACCCGCAGCACGGTGAGGTCCGCCCACGGCCGTCCGACGATCTGCACGCCCACCGGCAGCCCTTCCGGGGTGAACCCGCAGGGGACCGACGCCGCGGGGGCGTGCAGGACGCTGATCCAGTACGCCGAGCGCATCCACGCCAGGTAGTCCGGCATCGGCGTGCCCGCCACCTCGGTGACGTACGGCTGGTCGACGGGGAACGGCGGCACCTGGCTCACGGGGGCGACGAGCACGTCGTAGCCGTCGAAGAACGCGTTCATGCGCTGGAACAGGGCGCTGCGCAGGCGCTCGGCGCGGGCGAGGTCGGCGGCAGTGACCGCGCGGCCCCGCTCGACGTTCCAGGCGACGTTGGGGCCCACCATGTCGGCGGGCAGGCCGCCGAAGGCGTTCAGGTAGTGCCAGGCGCGCAGGGTGCGGAAGGACTCCTCGGCCGGGGACAGGTCCAGGTCGACCTGCTCGACCTTGGCGCCGAGCCCGGCCAGCACCGCGGGGGCCTCCGCAGTGACGGCCGCCGTCCGCGGGTCCACGGGCAGGCCGCCGAGGTCGGGGCTGAAGGCGACCCGCAGCCCCGTGACGTTGGGGTCGAGGGAGGCGGCGAAGGCCGACCCGTCCTCGCGGATCGCGAACGGCGAGGTGGGCGCGAAGCCGGAGATGACGCTCATGAGCAGCGCGGCGTCGCCCACCGTGCGCGCCATCGGCCCGGAGACGCCGAGCGTGAACCACGCCGAGGTGGGGGAGGCGTCCGGCACCCGGCCGGGTGTGGGGCGCAGGCCGACCACGTTGCAGAAGGACGCGGGGTTGCGCAGCGACCCGCCCATGTCGGAGCCGTCGGCCAGCGGCACCATGCCCGAGGCCAGGGCGGCGGCCGCCCCTCCGCTGCTGCCGCCGGCGCTGCGGGACAGGTCGTAGGGGTTGCGGGTCGCGCCGAACACCTCGTTGACGGTGTGCGAGCCGGTGCCGAACTCGGGCGTGTTGGTCTTGCCGACGGTCACGGCGCCCGCCGCCCGGGCGCGCCGCACCACCAGGGCGTCGGCGGCGGGGACGTGGTCGGCGAACAGCCGCGAGCCGTAGGTGGTGCGGACGCCGGCGGTGTCGGTCAGGTCCTTGTAGGCGATGGGCAGGCCGTGCAGCGGGCCGTGCCACCGGCCGCGGGCGGCGTCCTCGTCCAGCTCGCGGGCCTGGTCGAGCGCGAGGTCGGCGGTCAGCGTGACGATCGCGTTGACCTCGCGGCCGACCTCGTCGATCCGCCGCAGGTGCGCCTCGGCCAGCTCGGTGGCGCTGATCTGCCTGGATCGCAGCAGGTCGCGCATTTCGAGCGCGGAGAGGTAGAACAACTCGGTCGATTCGCCCATCGTGACCTCTCGGTTCGTCCTCGCCTCATTCTGATCGCCCTGACCACACCAGTCTGTCGGCGGGGCGCCCTCGCGGGCGATGGCAAGACCTGATCAACCGGTGGGTCAGGACTGCTTGGCGATGGAGGCGGTCGCCGCCCGCGTGAGGCGGACCAGCTCGGCGGGCGCGGTCTCGATCTGCAGGCCCCGGCGGCCGGCCGAGAAGTAGATCGTCTCGAACTCCAGCGCCGAGGAGTCGACCACGGTGGGCAGGGCCTTGCGCTGCCCGAGCGGGCTGATGCCGCCGACGACGTAGCCGGTCACCCGCTCGACCTTGGCGGCGTCGGCCATGGCGGCGCGCTTGCCGCCCAGGGCGGCGGCGAACGCCTTCAGGTCCAGCTTGCCGGACACCGGCACGACGGCGACGGCGAGCCCGGACTCGACCTCGGCCACGAGGGTCTTGAAGATGCGCGCGTAGGGCAGGCCGAGCGCGTCGGCGGCCTCCTCGCCGTACGCCTGGGCGTTCGGGTCGTGGTCGTAGGGGTGGAGGCTGAAGGCGGCGCCCGCCTGGGTCAGGGCGACGGTCGCGGGAGTGCCCTGGCCTCCCTTGCTCTTCGTCTTGCTCACGGCGCTGAGCTTAACGCGAAGTTAAAATCTACAATGTAAAGGCGCCGTCCGAATGGCGGACCAAGACCGGACCGGGGCGCCGCCCTCCGTAGACTGGACCGGTGATATCCCGTATCGACCTGCGCGGGTCCCTTCCCGAGGACCTGCGCCACGTGCTGCCCCGCGCCGAGCTCGACGTCGAGGCCGCCCTGGCGAAGGTGCGGCCCGTGTGCGACGACGTTCGCCATAGGGGCCTCGCGGCCGTGCGGGAGCTGACCGCCCGGTTCGACGGCGTCGAGCTGGAGTCCACCCGCGTGCCCGCCGAGGCGATCGCCGAGGCCGCCGCCGGGCTCGGCCCCGACGTCCGCGCCGCCCTGGAGGAGTCGATCCGCCGCGCCCGGCTCGTCCACCACGACCAGCGCCGCACGGACGTGACCACGCACGTCGTCCCGGGCGGGACGGTCACCGAGCGGTGGGTGCCCGTCGAACGGGTGGGCTTGTACGTGCCCGGGGGCCGCGCGGTGTACCCCTCCAGCGTCGTCATGAACGTCGTGCCCGCCCAGGAGGCCGGGGTGCCGTCCCTGGCGGTGACGTCCCCGCCGCAGGCCGACTTCGGCGGGCTGCCCCACCCGACCATCCTCGCGGCGTGCGCGCTGCTCGGCGTGGACGAGGTCTACGCCGTCGGCGGCGCCCAGGCCGTGGCGATGTTCGCCTACGGCACCGAGGAATGCGCGCCGGTCTCCATGGTCACCGGTCCGGGCAACATCTGGGTCGCCGCCGCCAAGCGCCTGCTCAAGGGCCGCATCGGCATCGACTCCGAGGCCGGTCCCACCGAGATCGCCGTCCTCGCCGACGATACCGCCGACCCGGCGCACGTCGCGGCCGACCTGATCAGCCAGGCCGAGCACGACGTGATCGCCGCCGCCGTGCTCGTGACCACCAGCGAGAAGCTCGCCGAGGCCGTCGAGAAGGAACTGCCCGGCCAGGTCGCCGCCACGCGCCACTCCGAGCGCATCGCCGAGGCCCTGTCGGGCCGCCAGTCGGGCATCGTGCTGGTCTCCAGCCTGGAGGACGGGCTGAAGGTCGTCGACGCCTACGCCGCCGAGCACCTGGAGATCCAGACGGCCGGCGCGGCCGAGGTCGCCGCCCGGGTGCGCAACGCGGGCGCGATCTTCGTCGGCCCCTACTCCCCGGTGTCCCTCGGCGACTACCTCGCCGGGTCCAACCACGTGCTGCCGACCGGCGGCTGCGCCTGCCACTCCTCGGGCCTGTCGGTGCAGACGTTCCTGCGCGGCGTCCACGTCGTCGACTACACGCGCGAGGCGCTCGCCGAGGCCGCCGCGCACGTCTACGCGCTGTCGGAGGCCGAGGACCTCCCCGCCCACGGCGCAGCCGTCCGGGCCCGGTTCGGCGGGGGGACGCGATGACGGCGGACGCGGCCGGCCGCAGGGCCACGCTGGCCGACCTGCCCATCCGCGACGACCTGCGCGGGCGCTCGGCGTACGGCGCGCCGCAGATCGACGTGCCGGTGCGGCTGAACACCAACGAGAACCCCTACCCGCCCTCACCGGGCCTGGTCGCCGACCTCGCCGAGGCCGTGCGGCGCGACGCCTCCGAGCTCAACCGCTACCCCGACCGCGACGCCGTCGCCCTGCGCGAGGACCTCGCGGCCTACCTCGGCCACGGGCTGGGCGTCGAGCGGGTGTGGGCGGCCAACGGGTCCAACGAGGTGCTCCAGCAGATCCTGCAGGCGTTCGGCGGGCCGGGCCGGTCGGCCATGGGGTTCGAGCCGTCCTACTCCATGCACCCGATCATCACGACCGGCGCCGCCACCCGGTGGATCTCCGGCGCCCGTGAGGACGATTTCGGCATCGACCCCGGCAAGGCCGTGGCCGCCGTCGAGGAGCACCGTCCCGACATCGTGTTCCTGACCAGCCCGAACAACCCGACCGGCACGGCGCTGCCGCTGGAGGTCATCCGGCGGGTGGCCGAGGCCGCGCCCGGCATGGTCGTCGTGGACGAGGCGTACTTCGAGTTCGCCCGCACCGGCACGCCGAGCGCGCTGAGCCTGCTGCCGGGCAACCCGCGGCTGATCGTCACGCGCACGATGTCCAAGGCGTTCGCCATGGCCGGCACCCGGCTCGGCTACCTCGCCGCCGACCCGGCCGTGATCGAGGCGCTGCTGCTGGTGCGCCTGCCCTACCACCTGTCCACGCTGACGCAGGCCGCGGCGCGGGTCGCGCTCGCGCACCGCGACGAGCTGCTCGGCACGGTCGACCGGCTGCGCGCCGAGCGCGACGCCTGCGTGCGGTGGCTGCGCGAGCGGGGCCTGTCCGTGGCCGACTCCGACGCCAACTTCGTGCTGTTCGGGTGTTTCCCGGACCGGCGCGCGGTGTGGCAGGGGCTGCTGGAGCGCGGCGTGCTGATCCGCGAGGTCGGGCCGCCGCGGTGGCTGCGCGTCTCGGTCGGCACCTCCGGCGAGATGGCGGCCTTCCGCGAGGCGATGTCCGCCGTGCTGGAGGACCTCCCGGCGCCCGCCGCCGCGGACCCGTCCCGATCAACCCCCGCGGCCGGAACGTCCGGACGCGGCGACCTGGAGGCGATCCTGTGACCAGTCCCGCCGTACGCGAGCCGAGGCCGCGCACCGGCCGCGTGGAGCGTACGACCAAGGAGACCTCGGTGCTGGTGGAGGTCGACCTCGACGGCACCGGCCGGGTCGACGTGGCCACCGGCGTGGGCTTCTTCGACCACATGCTCGCCCAGCTCGGCAAGCACGGCCTGTTCGACCTGACCGTCAAGACCGACGGCGACCTGCACATCGACTCCCACCACACCATCGAGGACACCGCGCTCGCGCTGGGCGCCGCCTTCCGCGAGGCCCTGGGCGACAAGTCCGGCATCCGGCGGTTCGGCAGCGCGTCGTGCCCGCTGGACGAGGCGCTGGCCGAGGTCACCGTCGACCTGTCCGGCCGCCCCTACCTCGTGCACTCCGAGCCCGAGGGCATGGCCCCGATGATCGGCCCCGAGTACGACACCACCCTCACCCGGCACATCCTGGAGTCGTTCGTCGCCCAGGCCGCCGTGTGCCTGCACGTCCGCGTGCCGTACGGGCGCAACGCCCACCACATCGTCGAGGCGCAGTTCAAGGCGCTGGCCCGCGCGCTGCG
Organism: Sphaerisporangium sp. NPDC051011; assembly: GCF_040653595.1. Classification (NCBI taxonomy): domain Bacteria; kingdom Bacillati; phylum Actinomycetota; class Actinomycetes; order Streptosporangiales; family Streptosporangiaceae; genus Sphaerisporangium; species Sphaerisporangium sp. NPDC051011. Next base: position 467,282 of record NZ_JBFAGG010000003.1, read on the forward strand.
CGAGGCCACCGAGCGCGACCCCCGCGCCACGGGTGTGCCGAGCACCAAGGGCGTGCTGTGACCTCCAACTGGACCGCCATCGCCATGATCTTCGTCGGTCTCTTCCTGATCGGCGGAACGTACTCCTTCGCCCGGCAGGGCATCAAGGTGGGCGCCGTCCTGGTCGGCGCCGGCGCCGTGCTGGCTCTCGCCGCGGGGGTGTTGTGGTGGTGAACGTCGTCGTCCTGGACTACGGCTCGGGCAACCTTCGCTCGGCCGAGCGCGCGCTGGCCCGCGCCGGCGCGACCGTCACCGTGACCGCCGACGCCGACGCCGCGCTCGCGGCCGACGGGCTGGTCGTGCCCGGCGTCGGCGCGTTCTCCGCCTGCATGGACGGCCTCAGGGCCGTGCGCGGCGACCAGATCATCGGCCGCCGCCTGGCCGGGGGACGTCCCGTGCTCGGCATCTGCGTCGGCATGCAGATCCTGTTCGCCGAGGGCGTCGAGCACGGCGAGCGCGCCGAGGGGTGCGGCGAGTGGCCCGGCGTCGTCGAGCGGCTGGACGCGCCCGTCCTGCCCCACATGGGCTGGAACACCGTCCAGGCGCCCGAGGGTTCGGTGCTGTTCGCCGGGCTCGATCCCGCGACGCGCTTCTACTTCGTGCACTCCTACGGCGTGCGCAAGTGGGAGCTGGAGGCCGGCCCCGGGTTCATCCCGCCGCTGGTCACCTGGGCCGAGCACGGCGTGCCGTTCGTCGCGGCCGTCGAGAACGGGCCGCTGTCGGCCACGCAGTTCCACCCGGAGAAGTCCGGGGACGCCGGGGCCACGCTGCTCAAGAACTGGCTGGGCACGCTGTGAGCCCGCGCGGCACGGCCTTACCGGGCGGGTACGGCCCGCTCGCCGTGGCCCGTACCCTCGGTTAGGGGGTCGTGTGAGCAAGGAGCGCGCCCGCCGCCGCGCCGAGCGGGAGGCCGAGCATGCCCGGCAGGCCGCCGCGCGCGCCGAGCGCGAGGCCAGGCTCGCCCGGCGGCGCGCGCGCTGGAACCGCCTGACGGGGCGCGTCCCCCGTCCGATCCGGCCCCGTCTGATTCGAGTGGCTCGCCAGGGCGGCCTGATCGCCCGGCGCCACCGCGCGCAGAACGCCGTCGTGGCCGTGCTGTTCGTGCTCGTGCAGGCCCTGGCCTGGATCCTGCTCGACGGGTGGGCCGCCCGGGCGGGCGTCCTGGTGTTGTCCCTACTGCTCGTCCCGGTGCTCGTCACCGTCGTATTCGACCGGAGGTCGTGAACAATGTCGCTGGTTCTGCTCCCCGCAGTGGACGTCGCCGACGGCCAGGCCGTCCGCCTGGTACAGGGGGAGGCGGGCACGGAGACCTCCTACGGCGATCCGCTCGCCGCCGCGCTGGCCTGGCAGAGCGCGGGCGCCGAGTGGATCCATCTGGTCGACCTCGACGCCGCCTTCGGCCGGGGCTCCAACCGCGAGCTGCTGGCCTCGGTCGTGGGCGCGCTGGACGTGCAGGTGGAGCTGTCGGGCGGCATCCGCGACGACGCCTCCCTGGAGGCCGCGCTCGCCACCGGGTGCCGGCGGGTCAACATCGGCACCGCGGCCCTCGAGAACCCGATTTGGTGCTCCAAGGTGATCGCCGAGTACGGCGACAGGATCGCCATCGGCCTGGACGTGCGCGGCACCACGCTCGCCGCCCGGGGTTGGACGAAGGAGGGTGGCGACCTGTGGGAGGTGCTGGACCGGCTGGAGTCCGACGGCTGCCCCCGCTACGTCGTCACGGACGTGACCAAGGACGGCACGCTGCGCGGCCCGAACCTGGACCTGCTGCGCGACGTCTGCGCCCGCACCGACAAGCCGGTGATCGCCAGCGGCGGCGTCTCGTCCCTGGACGACCTGCGCGCGCTGTCCACGCTGGTCCCCGAGGGGGTCGAGGGCGCCATCGTCGGCAAGGCGTTGTACGCGCAGGCGTTCACGCTGGAAGAGGCGCTCGCGGCGGTGCGGTCGTGAACGGCTCGGTGGCGGGCTCGGTGTGGGGCCTGGGGGAGGGGCGGTCGTGAGCGTCGCCGTGCGCGTGATCCCCTGCCTGGACGTGGACGCCGGGCGGGTGGTCAAGGGCGTCAACTTCGAGAACACGCGGGACGCGGGCGACCCCGTCGAGCTGGCCCGGCGCTACGACGCCGAGGGCGCCGACGAGCTCACGTTCCTGGACATCACCGCCTCCTCGGGCGACCGGCAGACCATGTTCGACGTGGTGAGCCGCACCGCCGAGCAGGTCTTCATCCCGCTGACCGTCGGCGGGGGAGTGCGCTCGGTGGACGATGTCGACCGCCTGCTGCGCGCGGGCGCCGACAAGGTGTCGCTGAACACCGCCGCCATCGCCCGCCCCGAGCTGCTCACCGAGGCCTCGCGCCGGTTCGGCGCGCAGTGCGTCGTGCTGTCGGTCGACGCCCGGCGCGTGGTGGACGGCCCGCCGACGCCCTCGGGGTTCGAGGTGACGACGCACGGCGGGCGGCGGGGCACCGGCATCGACGCGATCGAGTGGGCGCGCCGCGGCCAGGACCTGGGCGTCGGCGAGATCCTGCTGAACTCCATGGACGGCGACGGCACCAAGGACGGCTACGACCTGGAGATCATCCGGGCCGTGCGCGCGGCCGTCACCGTGCCGGTCATCGCCAGTGGCGGCGCGGGGGCGCTGGACCACTTCCCACCGGCGGTGGAGGCGGGCGCGGACGCGGTGCTGGCCGCGAGCGTCTTCCACTTCGGCCATCTCACGATCGGCGACGTCAAGAAGACGCTGCGCGAGGCAGGCCACCCCGTCCGCTGAGGTCCGCCGAGGTCCTGATCGTCGTCGGATGAGCGTCCGGTGCGGCCCGGCCGCCGGGGCCCGGCCTCGACGGCCGGGCTCTCGCACCGCGCGGCGTCGGCTGGGTGCTCTGCCTGCTCCCCGTCAAGGCCGACCAGAAGTGACCCCGGGGCCCGCGATCGCTCGACCGGGCGGCGGGCTTTCGCCGGACGGGCATGGCCGGGAGGTGGTCCGCTCCCGGCCCCGTTTCCGGCCGGCCCGTCGACGCGTGCGCGGGCGGACGCGTGCGCGGGCGGACGCGTGCGCGGGTCAGCCCAGCAGGCGTGAGAAGAACATCGCGAGCTGCGACGCGCCGGAGCTGATGCCGTTGAACAGGCCCTTTACGGCGGTCGCGGCCTCGGCGGGCCGGGAGTACATGTAGAAGACCACGAAGGCGACGGCGAGGTACAACAGCACCTTTTTGGTCTTCATCGGCTGCCTCCCGCGGGTCCGGTGACGAGGTCCTACCCGGGGGCCAAAGGCCCTGATCTCCGCAATCGGTCATGGAACGACCCCGTGGCGATCATATCCACGCCACATCCGATATGACCGAAAACCGGATATTCGGTTGTGCTGTGCCTATGGTCGAGCCTTCGGCTCGGCGGTTCGGGGCGCCCCTTTAGGCCCGAACGGGGCCATGGCCTCGCTCCGCTCGGAGGGTTCGGGGGGTCAGGCGCCGAGGTGGGTGGCGTTCAGGCGGGCGATGGACATGGGGTCGCCATCGCAGGTGACGCGGGCGTGGTCCTGGCGGCCGAAGCCGTACATCAGCAGCTCGGCCGGGTCGCCGGTGACGACCACGTGCGGCTCGGCCTTCTTGGCCCCGGCCCGGCGGCCGTCGGTGTGGCGCAGTATCACGCCGACCGGCGCCCGGCGGAACATGAACCGGCCGCCGCTCGCCAGCCGCTTCCAGACGGTTTCGGCCAGATCGGCCGGCAGTTCGCGCGGCTCCCAGCCCGGCTGGGCCCGCCGGACGTCCTCGTGGTGGACCAGGAACTCCAGCGTGTTGACCATACTGTCGAGCCCGGGCACGAAGCCGTACGGCGTCCACTTGGGCGGGCCCTGGCGCACGGCGTCCACGATCTCGGCGTAGCTTTTACCGGACTTGATGCGGTTCTGCACGGACGCGGTGTAGCCGGCCAGGGCGGGGATGGCGATGCCGCCCGCCGCGTCGAACCGCCGCTCGCGGAGCACGAGGTGGGCGGCGAGGTCGGCGGTCGTCCAGCCCTCGCACAGCGTGGGCGCGTCTGGGCCCAGGTCGTCGAGGAGGTCACAGAGTGCGGCGCGCTCGGCGCGTGCGTGCGTCACCCGATCACCCTACTCATCGGCGCGTGCGGCCGATCGGGCGCGGTAGGGGCGGGAATAAACGGGTTGCTGCGGATGATAGGGATTTAGGCAGGCAACTCCCAACGCCCTACGTCGAAGCTGTGTGAAAGCCCCCGTCTTCCCCAGACGGCCCCCGTTCGAGAGGACCCCCGGCGTGCCGAGCGAGCGCGACTCCAACCCGACCGTCATGCGCCAGGGATTCCGTGTCCTCGGCCACGCCATCAGGACGGAACCGCGCGTATTCGCGGGCGCTGTGCTCGCCAGCTCCGTCTATGGGATCATGACGGTCGGCTCGTCGTGGGCGCTCGGCCGGGCCACGGAGGACGCCGTGCTCCCGGCCTTCCGCGACGGGAAGGCGAGCACCGGGGCCCTGCTCATCGCGGCCCTGCTGATCGTCGGCGTGGCCGTCCTGAAGGCGGCGGGCGTGATCGGGCGCAGGGCGCTCGCGGGCATCATGCAGTACCGCATGCAGGCCCGCTCGCGGCGCGCCGTCACCCGCCAGTACCTGCGGCTTCCCCTCGCCTGGCACCACCGCCACCCGACCGGCCAGTTGCTGTCGAACGCGAGCTCCGACGTCGAGGCGGCCTGGGCGCCGCTCGCGCCGCTGCCCATGGCCGTCGGCGTGGTCGTCATGCTGGTCACCGCCGCGGTCGCGATCCTGCTGGTGGACCCGATGCTCGCCATCGTCGGCTTCCTGATCTTCCCCGCCATCGCCGGATTGAACTTCGTCTACCAGCGCCGCCTGTCGCCCCTGATGATGCGCTCGCAGCAGGTCCGCGCCGAGGTCAGCGAGATCGCGCACGAGAGCTTCGACGGCGCGCTGGTCGTCAAGACCCTGGGCCGGGAGGACACCGAGGCCGCCCGCTTCCAGGCCGGGGCCGACCGGCTGCGGGACGCCAACATCGCCGTCGGGCGCGTGCGCGGCCTGTTCGACCCCCTGCTGGAGGCGCTGCCCACGCTGGGCGTGCTGGCCGTGCTGCTGTTCGGGTCCGTTCGGCTTCAGGCGGGCGCCGTGTCGGCGGGCGAGCTGATCCAGGTGTCCTACCTGTTCACGCTCCTGGCCTTCCCGGTGCGCGCGCTCGGCTGGGTGCTGGCCGAGCTGCCGCGCAGCGTCGTGGGCTGGACGCGGGTGCGCGCCGTGCTGGACGCGACCGGCTCGATGGAGTACGGCGGAGAGCTCCTGCCCGGTACTGGCCCCGCCCGGGTGGAGGTGCGCGATCTGACCTACGGCTACACCCGGGACGCGCCGGTGCTGTCCGGGGTCGGCTTCGACGTGCGGCCCGGCCGGACCGTCGCGATCGTCGGGCCCACCGGGTCGGGCAAGTCCACGCTGACCCAGCTGCTGGTCCGGCTGATCGACCCCGACGACGGCTCCGTCCGCGTGGACGGCGTCGACCTGCGCGACATCGCGCCGGGCCGGCTCAGCTCCGCCGTCTCGCTGGTCCCGCAGCAGACGTTCCTGTTCGACGACACCGTCCGCGGCAACCTGACCCTCGGGGACGACGGCGATCACGCCGTGCCGGACGAGAAGATCTGGGCGGCGCTGCGGCTGGCCCAGGCCGAGGGGTTCGTCAGCGCGCTGCCCAAGGGCATCGACACTCGGGTCGGCGAGCGCGGCGCGACCCTGTCGGGCGGCCAGCGGCAGCGGCTCGCGCTCGCCCGGGCCCTGGTGCGCGATCCGCGGCTGCTCATCCTGGACGACGCCACCTCCAGCGTGGACGCGCAGGTCGAGGGACGGATCCTGTTCGGCCTGCGCGAGGGGTCGCCGGAGTCGACGGTGATCGTGGTGGCCTACCGCATGGCGACGATCGCGCTGGCGGACGAGGTGGTCTACCTCGAACGTGGACGGGTCGCCGACCGCGGCACCCACAACGCGCTCCTCGGCCGCTGCAAGGGATACCGCAACCTGGTGACGGCCTACGAACGTGAGGAGGCCGAGCGCGGGGCGCTGGACGCCGGTGAGGAGATCGTGGCATGACGCTGTCGGTGAACGAGCGCTCGGCGCTGGCGACGTTCCGGCGCGGGTTCGCGCTGTCGCCGGAGTTCAAGGTCGGGCTGCCGGTGACGCTGACGCTGGCCGTGCTCGCCACGGTCGGCAAGATCATCGTTCCCATCGCGATTCAGCAGGTCATCGACCGCGGGCTGAAGGGTACGACGCCCGACCTGCCGTTCATCAGGAACGCCGTCGTGCTGTGCGCCGTCGCCGTGATGCTGACCGCGGTGTGCGGCTACCTGATGAACGTCCGGCTGTACCGCTCGACCGAGTCCGGCCTGGCCTCGCTCAGAGGCAAGGCATTCCGGCACGTCCACGACCTGTCGGTGCTCACGCAGAACACCGAGCGGCGCGGCGCGCTGGTCTCCCGGGTCACCGGCGACGTCGACCAGATCAGCACGTTCATGCAGTGGGGTGGCCTGATGGTCATCGTCTCGCTAGGTCAGTTGCTCATCGCGAGCGTGCTGATGTCCGTCTACTCCTGGCAACTCGCCCTGCTCGTCTGGGCCTGCTTCGTGCCGCTGGTGATCGCGCTGCCGCGGTTCCAGCGCTGGGTGGCCCGCGCCTACACCGAGGTCCGCGAGCGCACCGGGGACATGCTGGCCGCGGTCAGCGAGACGGTGGTCGGCAGCGCGGTGATCCGCGCGTACGGCTCGGAGGAGCGGACCGCGCGGCGGATCGACACGGCGGTGGACGCGCACCGGAAGGCGCAGACCCGGGCCCAGAAGATCGTCGCGACCACGTTCCCGATCACCGAGTTGGTGGGCGCGGTCGCCATCGCGGGCGTGGTGGTGCTCGGCGTCCACCTCGGCGTCGGCGGGACGATCTCGCCCGGGAAGCTGATCGCCTTCCTGTTCCTGATCACGCTGTTCATCAGCCCGCTGCAGACCGCCACCGAAGTGCTGAACGACGCGCAGAACGCCATTGCGGGCTGGCGCCGCGTCCTCGGCGTGCTGGACACCCCGGCGGACGTGGCCGATCCCGGCGCGGCGGGCGTCGTCCTGCCGCGCGGCGCGATCACGGTCACCTTCCAGAACGTCGGCTTCGCCTACCCCGGCGGCCCGCCCGTGCTGCACGACGTGAGCGTCGAGCTCACGCCTCGTACGCGCGTCGCGGTGGTCGGCGAGACCGGGTCGGGCAAGACCACGTTCGCCAAGCTGCTCACCCGGCTCATGGACCCGACCGATGGCCGCGTCCTGGTCGACGGCGTGGACCTGCGCAAGGTGCGCTTCTCGTCGCTGCGCGAGCGGATCGTCATGGTGCCGCAGGACGGTTTCCTGTTCGACGGCTCGCTGGCCGACAACATCCGCTACGGACGTCCCTCGGCCACCGACGCCGAGATCACGCTCGCCCTCACCGAGCTCGGCCTCACCGACTGGCTGGAGGGCCTGCCTGCCGGGCTGGAGACTCCGGTCGGCCAGCGCGGCGAGTCGCTGTCGGCGGGCGAGCGCCAGCTCGTCGCCCTGGCCCGCGCCTACCTGGCCGACCCCGACCTGCTGCTGCTCGACGAGGCGACCTCCGCCGTCGACCCGGCCACCGAGGTGCGCATCGCCCGCGCCCTGGACGGGGTCACGCGCGGACGCACGGCCGTGTCGATCGCCCACCGCCTGTCCACCGCCGAGGCGGCCGACGAGGTGCTGGTGTTCGAGCACGGCCGCGTCGTCCAGCGGGGCCCGCACGAGGAGCTGCTGCGCGAGGACGGCGTGTACGCCGACCTCTACGCGTCCTGGACCTCCGGCGCCCACACGTCCTGACCCGCCTCCCGGCCGCCGCCCGCCGGGAGGTCCTTCTCGAAGATCAGGTGGTCCAGCGTCTCGACGGGGACGGACAGGTCGTGCAGCGGCCGGTACCCGGCGCGCAGGTACAGCCCGGCGGCCTCCGGCTGGCGGGGGCCGGTCGTCAGGTGGACGCGCCGGTAACCCCGGCGGGCCGCCTCCTCCTCCAGCGCCCGCACGACCAGCAGCCCGAGCCCCCGCCTGCGGTGGCCGGAGTGGGTCCAGATCCGCTTGAGCTCGGCCGTCACGGCGTCGTACCGGCGGAACGCGCCCCCGGCCACCGTCACGCCGCGCTCGACCAGGATCAGGAACGCGCCGCCCGGCGGGGCGAACTCGGCGTCGGGGTAGCGGCCGAGCTCGTCGTTCGGCCCGTACCTGGTGTGGTACTCCAGGTGGAGGCCGGCCAGCAGGGGCGCGGCGGCGGGGTCGCGCACCTCCACCTGGCGGATCTCGATCGTCTCCGTGGCGGCGGGCGGCGTGGCGGCGTCGTGGGTCATGCGGCGGGGGCTCACTTCTTCTGGCGTGGCAGGCCCGGGGGGTTGACCTGCGAGGTCGGGATGGCCTCGTTCGACAGTCCCCAGCGCTTGAGCACCTCGGCGTACTTCCCGTTCTTGATCACGGTGTTCAGCGCCTCGGAGACGGGCTGGACGAGCCCGTTGCCCTTCTGGGTCATGGCGGCGATGAGGCCCTGCAGGGACTCGCCGGCGCCGGACAGCGTCCCGACGATCTTGGTGTCCCCGCTCACCGCCGCATGGTATGCCGAGGTCGGGTTCGGGCCGAAGTAGGCGTCGATGCGGCCGGACTTCAGGGCCAGGTAGTAGTCGGCGGGCCGCTGGTAGTACTGCACCTCGATGGGGGTGAGACCGGCCTTCTTGTTCTGCTCGTCCCAGTCCAGCAGGATCTTCTCCTGGTTGGTGCCCGAGCCGACCGACACCTTCAGCCCCGCGATGTCCGACGGCTGCGCGATCTTGGTGACCTTCCCGTCCTTGGCGACCTCCCAGGCGAGCTGGTCGACGCGGTAGGTCGCGAAGTCGTAGATGTCCTTGCGTTCCTCGGTGACCGTGATGTTGGAGAACCCGACGTCGTCCTTGCCCGACTTCACCGCGAGAAAGAGGTTCTCCCACGAGGTGCGGTCCAGCCGCAGTTTCAGGCCGAGCACGTCGGCGACGAGCTGGGCGATGTCGGACTCGACGCCGATCACGGTGCTGTCGTCGTCGGCGAGGAAGGACAGCGGCGGGGTGCCGTCCCCGGTGATCCCGACGATCAACTCGCCGCGGGCGCGGATGGCCTCGGGCACCTTCGCGGCGACGTCCTCCGCCTTGTCCGCCCGGACGCGGTTCTGCTCCGGGCTGGTGTTGATCTTCAGCGGGGCGGTGGCCGCGGCGTCGGAGGCGTTGACCGGGGCGGCGGCGGGGGCGTCCCCGCCGGTGGCCGAGCCCTGACCGCAGGCCGTGGCCAGCAGCGCGAGCAGGCCGAGCGCGGCCACACGGCGGTGGGCATGACGGACCGTACGGGGGAGTGATGCCATTGCGTTCGTTCCTTTATCGAAGGTACCGAAAGGGGTCAGAGCACTTTGCTCAGGAAGGCGCGGGTGCGCTCGTGCCGGGGGGCGTCCAGCACCTGGCCGGGCGTCCCCTGCTCGACGACGCGGCCCGCGTCCATGAAGACGACGGTGTCGGCGACCTCGCGGGCGAAGCCGACCTCGTGGGTGACGACGATCATGGTCGTGCCGCTGCGGGCGAGGTCCTTCATGACGTCCAGCACCTCGCCCACCAGTTCGGGGTCCAGCGCGGAGGTCGGCTCGTCGAACAGCACGACCTTCGGCTCCAGGGCTAGCGCCCGCGCGATGGCGACGCGCTGCTGCTGGCCCCCGGACAGGCGGCGCGGGTACTCGTCCGCCTTGTCGGCCAGGCCCACGCGGTCGAGCAGCCGCGTGGCCAGCTCCTCCACCTCGGCCCGGGGACGGCGCCGCGCCGACACCGGCGCCTCGGTGACGTTCTGGCGGACGGTGAGGTGCGGGAACAGGTTGAAGTTCTGGAACACGAAGCCGATGCGCGCGCGCCTGCGCAGGATCTCCCGCTCGGGCAGCTCGTGCAGGCGGTTCCCGGCGCGGCGGTAGCCGACGAGCTCGCCGTCGATGAGGACCGAGCCGCGGTCCACCTTCTCCAGGTGGTTGACGCTGCGCAGCAGGGTGGACTTGCCGGAGCCGGAGGGGCCCATGATCACGGTCACCTCGCCGGGGTCGACCCGCAGGCTCACGTCGCGCAGGACCTCCAGCGTGCCGAACCGCTTGTGCACGCCGCGCAGCTCCACCATCGGCCGGGTCACGGCGTCCTCCCCGAGGTCTCGCCGACGGGGGCGGCGGCGCGCTCGGCGAACGCCCGGCGCAGGCGTCCGAGCGGCGTCTCGGGCAGGCGCCTGCTGGAACCCTTGGCGTAGTGCCGCTCCAGGTAGTACTGCGCGATCGACAGCACCGTGGTCAGGATGAGGTACCAGATCGCCGCGACCAGCAGCAGCGCGATGACGCGCCCGCTGCGGTTGTAGATGACCTGCGCCTGGTAGAAGAGCTCCGGCAGCGCCATGATGTACACGACCGAGGTGCCCTTGACCAGGCCGATGATCTCGTTGCCCGCGGTCGGGATGATCGTCCGCATCGCCTGCGGCAATATGATCTTGAAGATCTGCCGCGTGCGGGGGATGCCGAGCGCCGCGGCGGCCTCGAGCTGGCCGTGGTCCACCGACAGGAACCCGGCTCGCACGATCTCGGCGGCGTAGGCGCCCTGGTGGAGGGCGAGGCCGATGGCCGCCGCCGTGACCGGGCCGATCAGGTCCATCGTGCCGATCGAGAAGAACGACGGGCCGAACGGCACGCCGAACGAGATCTGCTTGTACAGCAGCGCCAGGTTGTACCAGAACAGCAGCTGCAGGATCAGCGGCACCGAGCGGAACAGCCACGTGTAGCCCCAGGCGACCGAGCTGAGCAGCGGGTTCGTGGACAGCCGCATGAGGGCGACCACCGTGCCGATCACGAAGCCGAGCACGATGCCGAGCGCGGTCAGCTGCAGCGTGAACGCCACCGCCCGCAGGATGGAGGGCGCGAACAGGTACTCGCCCACGACCGGCCAGTCCCACGCGGTGTTGGTGATCAGGGCGCTGGCCGCCATGGCGAGCAGCACCAGCACGCCGGCCGCCGCCGCCAGGCGCCCGGGATGCCGGGCGGTGACGACCTTCAGCGCCTCGCCCGGCGTGTCCTCGGGGGCGGCGACCGGCGGGGTTTCGGATGGATCCGTTCCGGTCGTGGGTGTTTCGGCCCGCCGGGTTTCGGTCGGCGCGATCGCGGAGGGCGGGGTTTCGGCCGGCACGATATCGCGGGGCACGGCCTCGGGGGAGGCGGACGGGGACGGCGCGCTGCCGGACGGCGCTGTGTTGGACGGCGCTGTGTTGGACAGCGCTGTGTTAGATGGCGCTGTGCCGGACGGCGCGGGCTTCGGGGGTACGGACATGGGGAACGCGGCTCGCTCTCAGACGGCGGACAGGCCGGCGGACCGGGCTCCGGGCGGGGTGGCCGCGCGCCGCCGCTCTTCCTCGGCGGCCTCGCGCTTGGCGGCGTCGCGCTTGGCGACCTCCTCGCGCACCAGGGGGATGACGTGCCGCCCGAAGTCGATGGCGTCGTCGAGCAGGTCGTACCCGCGCGCGGAGAGGATCTCCACCCCGAGGTCGTAGTAGTCCAGCAGTGCCTGGGCGACCGTCTCCGGGGTGCCCACCAGGGCGTTCGAGTTGCCCGCGCCCCCGGTGGCGGCGGCGGTGGGCGTCCACAGGGCGCGGTCGAAGCGCTCGCCCTGCTCGGCGATGGCGATCAGGCGTTGCGATCCGGTGTTCTCCGGCGTGTGCAAGGGATGGTTGCCCCGGACGATCGTGCCGTTCTGCCGGCGCGCCTTGATCAGGGACAGCGTGCGGTACGCCTTCTCCCAGGCCAGCTCCTCGGTCGGGGCGATGATGGGACGGAAGGCGACCTGGATCCTCGGCACGTCCTCGCGGCCGGCGTCCTTGGCGGCCCGCTTCACCGACTCGATCTGCTCGGCGGTCTGGGCCAGCGGCTCGCCCCACAGGCAGAAGATGTCCGCCTCGGAGCCGCCCGCCCGGTACGCGGCGGGGGAGGAGCCGCCGAACGACACCCGGGGCCTCGGCCGCTGGGCGGGGAAGACGTCGGAGACGAAGTCGTTGAAGCGGTAGTGCTCGCCCTCGTGGTCGAAGGGCGTGCGCGAGGTCCAGCCCTTCTTGACGATCTGGATGTACTCGCGGGTCCGGGAGTACCGCTCGTCCTTGGTGAGGAAGTCGCCCTCGCGTTGCTGCTCGTGGTCGGTGCCGCCGGTGATGAAGTGCACGGTCAGGCGGCCGTCGCTGATCTGGTCGAGGGTGGCGAAGGTCTTCAGGGCGAAGGTCGGGTAAGAGACGTTGGGTCGGTGGGCGAGCAGGATCTGCAGGTCTTCGACGCGGCTCGCGACGTACGCGGCGGCCTGGGCGGGATCGGGCGCGCCGGACCCGTAGGCGAACAGCACCCGGTCCCACCCGTACTCCTGGTGGGCGCGGGCGAGCCTGAGCGTGTACTGCTTGTCGAAGGACGGGCCGGATCGGTGTGTGGTCTCCGATCCGTCGTGCGTGCCACCGATTCCGAGAAACTCGACGGGCATGGTGGAAACCTTTCTGGCCGGGCCGGCCGTGGACGTACGAGGGGCGCGCGTGCTCCACTCCAGCACAGAGGAGGATTTCCCGTCAAGACCTACTTGTTTAGTAGGTTTTACTCACACGAAAACGGGCGCCATGCCGGCGCCCGTCCCGTCAGGCCCGCGGCGGGGTGAGCACCCCACAGACGCGCGCGACCGCGGTGGGCAGCTCATGGACCGGGGCGATGCGCTCGGCCCACGGCCACCAGAACCACCAGGTGCCCTCGCCCTGGGCGGCGAACACGACCTCCGACAGCGTCGGGACCGCCGTGCTGACCACGATCAGCTGCGGGATGCCCCCGCTGGTCTCTCCGACACGCGCGTGCAGGCCGCGAGCCTGGAGCGAGTCGCCGAGCGCCTGCAGGTGCGCGACGGCCGTGACGGCCGTGGCGGCGCCGGCGACCTCGCCGATGCTCGTCATGAGGGACTCCCTACTGTCACTCGGAACTGTCACTCGGGGTGGGCGTAGAGCCGGGGGACGTACTTCTCGCGCAGCGTCGCGTAGTGGTCCGCCAGCCGGGCGGCCGCGGTGGCGGGGGAGACCGCGAAGGTCCGTAGGGCGCCGCCCCTGCGGCTCGGATGCGGGCTCGTCCACCAGATGATGCGGCCGTCGATCCGGGCGAGCAGCCCCTGCCACAGGGAGACGGCGGCCTGGCCGTCCTCCAGGTAGTAGATGTAGGCGGGGATCTCATGGCGGGCGAGCGACGCCTGGAGCTCCTCGGCGATCCGCCGGACGTCCGCCGAGGGACGCCTGCAGACCAGCGCGGCCGCTTCGACGTGGAGGGCGGGCACGAGGTGGCTCCTCACCGGCACGGCGATCCGCGCCTGGCTCGTCCTTGGGGGGTGTGCGATGCGGGCCGGGAGTCCCGCGCCGCGACTGAGGTCGTCCAGAGTTCGGAACGGAGTTCGATGCGAGGCTAGGCTCCGGGCGCGCGCGAGATCAACGATGTTGCTTCATGTTTCTCTCAATTCACCGGCCACCGCGTTGATCAGGTCGCGGGCCGCCTGACCATAGACGGCGGCCTCGGCGAGGGTCGCGAAGGCGCGTTCGTACAGCGCCACGTCGGTGGGGGTTTTGATCCGGAACTGGCCGGGGATGGCATCGACGCGCACCTGATTATCGTCATATATCCAGAAATTTTCGGGCGGCATCAAGGACGGACGGCCGCGTGCCGGAATCACGCCGAAGCTGAGTTGCGGCATGTTGATCGTCAGGTCCGCCAGGCGCGCGAGCTGCGCGGCCATCTCCTCGGGGCCGCACACCGGCGTGCGCAGCGCCTGCTCCCCGACGATGAACATGAACCGCTTGCCGCCCGCAGTGAGCACCTCCTGGTGCCGCAGGCGGACGCCGACGGCCTCCTCCAGGTCGTCGGGGATGCCGCGGAACTCGATGACGGTGCGCAGGTGGGCGCGGGCGTACCCGGGGGTCTGGAGCAGGCCCGGCACCGCGGAGTGCTGGAACACCCGGAACTGCTGGGTCTCGCGGTAGAGCGGCTGGAACGACTCCTGGACGTGCCGCAGCCCGGTGGCCTCGAGCCGCCGCCACTCGGTGTACATGGAGTCGATGTTGCGGACGGCCGCGATGAGGTCGACGACGTACTCCTCGGCGTCGCAGACCCGGCACCACAACCGGATGTCGTTCTCGTTCGGCATCTGCGCCGCGTGCTCGATCTTGGACACCTTGGAGTAGTGCCAGCCCGCCTGGGACGCCAGCGTCCGTCCGGTCAGGCTGGCTTCGTTGCGTATCTCGCGGAGTCGCGCGGCGAGTATTCCTTTCGCCTCCGTTATGCGCGGTGAGGGCATAGGGGCACCTCTTGGGATGCGTGTGTTAGCTGACAATCCAGACCGTAGCGTGAGGTTTTCCTCTTATCCCCATATGTTGCGCGATGTTGCTTGGAGCGGCTGAGGTCAGTGGGTGCTCGCGGTGCCCGAGAGACGCTGCGCCAGATAGATCGGGACCACCGAGAGCACGATCAGCGCCGCCGCGACGACGTTGACCACCGGCGCCTGGTTGGGACGGAACAGGTTCTCGAAGATCCAGATCGGCAGCGTCTTCACCCCCGCCCCCGCCGTGAACGTGGTCACGATGATCTCGTCGAACGACAGCGCGAACGCCAGCAGCCCGCCCGCCAGCAGCGCCGAGCGCATCATCGGGAAGGTCACCAGGCGGAAGGTCGTGAAGGTGTCCGCCCCGAGGTCGGCGGAGGCCTCCTCGGCGCCGGCGCCCATGCGCCGCAGCCGCGCCAGCACGTTGTTGTGCACGGTCACCACGCAGAACGTCGCGTGGCCGACGATCACCGTGAACAGCCCGAGGCCGACGCCGAACGGCTCCAGGATCGTGCGGAACGCGTTGTTGAGCGCGATGCCGGTGACGATGCCCGGCAGCGCGATCGGCAGCACGATGAGCAGCGAGACGGTGTCGCGGCCGAAGAACCGGTAGCGCTGCACCGCGAACGCCGCCATCGTGCCGAGCACCAGCGCGATGGCGGTCGCGCCGAGGCCCGCCTGGATCGAGGTCCACAGCGCGTCGCGCACGCCCGCGGAGTTCCAGGCGGCGCTCCACCACCGGGTGGTGAACCCGGCCGGCGGCCAGGCGAAGGTCCGGTCGGAGTTGAAGCTGTTCAGCAGCACGACGCCGAGCGGCACGTAGATCACGCCGAGGCCGAGTACCAGGGCGAGGCGCAGCGCCAGCCGCGCGGGGCGGGACAGGTTCACGAGGGCCTCCGGGGGCGGGCGGGGGTCACAGGTTTTCCAGGGCCCCGGTGCGGCGCACCGCCGCCAGGTACACGAGCATGATCAGGACGGGGACGGTCGCCACGGCCGCCGCGAACGGCAGGTTGCCCGCGGCGCCGATGTTGTCGTACACCACGTTGCCGATGAGCTGGCTCTTCCCACCGACGATCTTCACGGCGATGTAGTCGCCGAGCGACAGCGAGAAGGTGAACACCGAGCCCGCCACAACGGCGGGGAACGTCAGCGGCCACACCACTGTGCGGAACGTCCGCGCGCCCCGCGCGCCGAGGTCGCCGGCCGCGTCCAGCAGCGAGTCCGGCAGGCGCTCCAGCCCCGCGTAGATAGGCAGGATCATGTACGGCAGCCACAGGTACGCCAGCGTCGCGATCGTCGCCGGCAGCCCGTACCCCCAGCCGAGCAGGCCGTCGGACGACAGCATCACCCGCCAGGCGTACGCCTTGACCAGGTAGGACGCCCACAGCGGGGTCAGCACCGCGATGACCAGCCACCGCTGGGCGCGCCGTGAGGCCAGCTTCGCCATCGCGAACGCCATCGGGAAGGCGATGACCACGTCGATGAGCGTCACGGCCACGGCCACGAGAAGCGAACGCAGCGCGACCGTCCGGTAGACCTCGACGGTGAGCACGTCGCGGAAGTTGGCCCACGTGAACGTCCTGACCAGCTCGCCGGTGAAGGAATCGGTGGACCAGAACGCGGTGACCAGCAGCGCGGCCAGCGCGCCCAGGTAGGCGACGCCCAGCCAGGCGAGCGGCGCCGACAGCAGGAGCGCCAGCCGCGCCCCCGCGTGCCGGTGCAGCGCCGCGGCGAGCCCGCGGCGGAGGCCCGCCCGCCGGGAAGGCCCCGGCGGGGACGCGGCGGCGGTGCTCACCCCTTGATCTCCGTCCAGGCCCGGGTCCAATCCGCGTAGTCCTTGCACGTGACGTCCGTGCGGCCGTCCAGGCACTGGGCGATCGGCGTGGTCCAGTAGCGCACCTTGTCGAAGTACGCCTCGTCGGTGGCGTGGAAGGTGTCGCAGAAGTTCTTGTCGGCCGTCAGCGCGCACGCATCTTTGTTGGAGGGCGCCTCGCCGAACCACTCGGCGACCTGGGCGTTGGCCTTCGGCGAGATGATCCAGTCCAGCCACTTGTACGCGCAGTTCGGGTGCTTGGCCTCGGCGGCGACCATCCAGGTGTCCGACCAGCCGGTGGCGCCCTCCTTGGGCAGGATCGCCTCGACGGGCGCCTTGTCCGCCTTCACCAGGTTGGCGATGACCTGCCAGGTCGTGCCCGCCACGGTGTCGCCGCTCTTGAACGCCTGGACCGCCTTGGTGTAGTCCGACCAGTACTCGCCGATGTTCTGCTTCTGCTGCTTCAGCAGGTCGACCGCCGCCTGGAACTGCGTGTCGTCCAGCGCGTACGGGTCCTTGATGCCGAGGTCGGGCTTGGTCGCCATGAGGTACAGCGCGGCGTCGGCGATGTAGATGGGCGAGTCGTAGGCCGTCAGGTGGCCCTTGTACGGCGAGGCCGGGTCGAACACCACGCCCCAGGAGTCCGGCGCCGGGGTCACCTTGTCGGTGCGCCACATGAGCAGGTTGGCGCCCCGGCCGTGCGGCACGCCGTAGGACACCCCGTTGACGGAGTTCCAGGGCTTCATCTTCAGGCCGTCGAAGACGTTCTTGTAGTTCGGCACGAGATCGGTGTTGACCGGCGCCACCGTGCCCGAGGCGATCAGGCGCAGCGAGGCGTCGCCCGAGGCGGACACGGCGTCGTACTCGCCGGTCTTCATCAAACTGAACATCTCGTCGGAGGTGCCGGCGGTCTTGGTGTTCACCTTGCAGCCGCTGGCCTGCTCGAACGGGTGGACCCAGTCCACCTTGGGGTCGTTGGAGCCGTCCTCGGCGTACCCGGCCCAGGCGACCAGGTTGACCTGACCCTCGGGCGTCCCGAGGCTCGACGGCGCCGAGAGCTTGGGCGGGGTGAAGCCGCTCTGGCCGGGGGCGGCGGTGGCGCCGGACGAGCCGCCGGCGGATCCGCCGCCGCAGGCGGCGGCCGCCAGGGCCAGCGCGGCGGTGACGATCACAAGTCGCGTGGACCGCATGCTGTCTCCTATGTGTGGTGTGAGGCGGGGAGTGTGAGGGCGCGGATCAGGAGGCGACGGGGAACTCGTGGCGGCGGTCCCACACGAGGCGGACGCGGCGCCCGCGCAGGCCGGTCACCTCCATGGAGGAGACCTGGAGGTTCTGCTGCAGGACGACGAGCCGGGGCCCGGCGTCCAGGTCGACGACGAAGCGGGTGGCCGCGCCCGCGTACACCACCTCGGCGATCTGGCCGGTGGCGCTGTGGTCGCCGTCGCCCACGGGCGCGTCCGGGTCGAGCGCCAGGCGCAGCTTCTCCGGGCGCACGCTGAAGGTGCCCGGCCTGCCGAGCACGGCCTCGGCGGCCTCGCCGGAGATGAGGTTGGACGTGCCGACGAACCCGGCCACGAACACGGTCGAGGGGCGCTCGTACACCTCGGCGGGCGTGCCCACCTGCTCGATCCGCCCCTGGTCGAAGACGGCGACGCGGTCGCTCATCGTCAGCGCCTCCTCCTGGTCGTGGGTGACGAACAGGAAGGTGATGCCGACCCGGCGCTGCAGTTCCTTCAGCTCGACCTGCATCTCCTCGCGCAGCTTGAGGTCCAGGGCGCCGAGCGGTTCGTCCAGCAGCAGTACGCGCGGCCGGTTGACCAGGGCGCGGGCCAGGGCGACGCGCTGGCGCTGCCCGCCGGAGAGCTGCGCGGGCCTGCGCTTCTCGAACCCCGTCAGCCGGACCGACCGCAGCGCCTCGTCCGCGCGCTCGCGCCGCTCGCCCTTCGGGACCTTCTTCACCCGCAGGCCGTACTCCACGTTCTCCCGGACGCTCATGTGCGGGAACAGCGCGTAGTCCTGGAAGACGGTGTTGACGTCGCGCTCGAACGGGGCCAGGCGGGTCACGTCGCGCCCGCCGAGCTCGACCGTGCCCGCGGTGGGGGACTCGAAGCCCGCGACCATGCGCAGGACGGTGGTCTTGCCCGACCCCGACGGGCCGAGCATGGCGAAGAACTCGCCGTCGGCGATGTCGAGGTCGACGCCGGCGACGGCCTCGACGGAGCCGAAGCTCTTGCGCAGGCCGCGCAGCCGTACCGCCACGTTCTGATCTGGCATGACGGAAAACCTATGGGGTTAAATGTTTCACGCCGATGCACGAACAGATATCACTGTGATAAACCACCGCGAACCACACGAATCCCAGCGAAGGGGGAGCGGGCGGGCATGAACACCGCTCTGCGGGCCGTGTTCGCCCCGGTCGACAGCACGGCCCGAGTGGACGCCGTCGTGCGCCGCCTCGAAGGCGCCATCGCCCTCGGGCTGCTGGCCGACGGCGAGCAGCTGCCCAGCGAGGCCGAGCTCGCCGGGCGGCTCGGCGTCTCCACCGTCACCCTGCGCGAGGCCCTGACGGCCCTGCGCGGGCGCCGGCTCGTCGAGACGCGCCGCGGCAGGGGAGGCGGCAGCTTCGTCCGCGTGCCCCCCGACTCCTATGACGGCGGGTTCGAGGCCCGGCTTCGCGCGTTCTCCGCCGGCGAGCTGCGCGACCTCGGCGACCACTACGCCGCCATCGCCGGCGCCGCCGCCCGCCTCGCCGCGCTGCGCTCCCTACCCGAGGACCTCGCGCCGCTGTGGCGGTCGATCGACGAGATGGCCGCCGCGCCCGGCTCCCGGCGCGGGCGGGTCGAGGGCCGCTTCCACATCGAGGTGGCCGCCGCCTCGCAGTCCGCGCGACTCACCCAGGAGGAGATCCGGTTACAGGCCGACATCGGACCGCTGCTGTGGCTTCCCCGTTCGGGCGCCACCAGGCACGATGAGGTGGTGGCCGAGCACCGCGCCATCGCCGCGGCCGTCCAGCGAGGGGACGCGGGCGAGGCGCGCGGGCTGGCCGAGCGGCATGTGCTCGACGCCGTCGAGCACCTCATCGAGCTGCGGCTCCTCGAGACGTGAACGGGTTCCACGAGATCGACGCCAGGAACGACACCAGAGCCCCGGGGGCCGTCGCGGCCGGGGACGAGACGGGGGCGGCCGTCGACCGCGCGCGCCTCGCGGTCAGCGACGCCGCAGAGGGCGTCTTCCGCGCGCTGGAGGAGGTCCGCGCGGCCGCCGCCGAGTGCGTCGCGCGGGCGCGGCGCCGGGGACGCGACCCGGTGCGCGCCGACCTGGCGGCGCTACGGCCACTGCTGTCCGGGCGGCTCGGCGCGCTCATCGCGGGCATCGGCTTCATCGCCGCCCCCGCCCTGCTCGCGGACGCGCCCTGGTACCTGGAGTGGTGGCAGAACGGGCCCGGCGGCGTCCCCGTCCAGCTCAGGCGCGACCTCGACCCCGCGAGCAGCGCGTTCTACGACTACACCCACTGGGACTGGTTCGCCGGGCCCCGCTCGGGGGCCGAGCGCACCGTCTGCGGCCCCCACGTGGACTACCTGTGCACCGACGAGTACAGCCTCACCCTCGCGGTCCCGGTCCTGGTGAGCGGGGCCTTCAGCGGCGTCGCGGCGGCCGACGTCCTGGTGCGGTCGCTGGAGGGGACGCTGGCCCCCGTGCTGCGGGGGATCCCCGCGCCCGCGCTGCTGGTCAACGCCTCAGGGCGTGTCGTGGCGTCCAGCACGGCCCGGTGGCCGGCGGGTTCGGTGTACCGCGGCGAGGCTGGTTTCCGCGCGTATCCGTGCGGTGACCTGCCCCTGCGGCTGGTTGCGGCAGAATTGCACCATGCCTCTTGATCCGAAGATCGCGGACCGTCTCAAGCGCGATCCCGGCGGCCTGGTGCCCGCGGTCGTCCAGCAGCACGACACCGGCGAGGTGCTCATGCTGGCCTGGATGGACGACGAGGCGCTGCACCGCACGCTGACCACCGGCCGCGCCACCTACTGGTCGCGCAGCCGCCGCTCCTACTGGGTGAAGGGCGAGACCTCCGGTCACGTCCAGTGGGTCAGGCACGTCGCGCTCGACTGCGACGGCGACACGATCCTGCTCAAGGTCGACCAGGTCGGCGCCGCCTGCCACACCGGCGACCGCACCTGCTTCGACGCCGACGTCCTGCCGGTCTCCTCATGAGCACGGGCCAGGCGACGGCCGCGGGTGGGGCGCGATGACCGCCACTCGCGTCCCCGAGGCGTCCCCGGAGGGCCGGTCCCGGCGCGGGCTGCTCGCCTGGCTGGCGCTCGGCGTGGCCGGAGCCGTCCTTGCGCTGGCCTCCTCCGGGCGCACCTGGGCCACGGTCGCCCTCGGTGGTGGCGCCGGGGTTGCCCGCACGGCGCCCGTGCCGCTCACCGGCGGCGAGATCGTCCCTGTGCTGAGCCCGCTGGCCCTCGCCGCGCTGGCCGCGGTGGTCGCCGTGCTCGCGACCCGGGGGGTGTGGCGTGGGCTGGTGGGCGCCGTCCTCGGGCTGATCGGCCTGGCCCTGGCCGGGGCGGTCGCGGGCGGGGTGGCGTCCTCCCCGCGGCTGGTCTCGCTGGCCGAGGAGCGCACCACGGTGACCGGCGCGGCCACCGCCGCCGTCGCGCACACCTGGGCGTGGCCCGCGGCGGCGGTGGCCGGGGGAGTCCTGCTGCTGGCGGCGGGCGTCCTCGCCGTCGCGCGGGGGGCGCGCTGGCCCGGCATGTCCGAGCGCTACGACCGGCCGGGGCGCGGCTCCGGCGGTTCTGCTCCCGCGAGCGAGGGCCGCGCTGGGCGGCCGGTCGAGCGGTCACTGTGGGACGCGCTCGACCGCGGCGTCGACCCGACCGAGGGCGACGCAGACGGGCGAGATCGACGACTTTAGTGACGATCTGCCCACAAAGTTGGACTTCGCTCCTAGGACGCCGTCCACGTCGCTAAGCTGCCGCCGCACGATGCGCGCCGAACGGCTCCCAGGGGGTGGGGCACGGGCCGCGGCAGGCCGCCGGATGGTCCCGGGGGAAGCGGCCGCGCCCGCGCCGGAACCAGGCGCACGGGGGATGACGGGAGGGCCACGCGCCCGGCCGTCCGACCGTGCCCGGGCGGGTCGTCCCGCCGCTCCCGCCGGCGGGGCCGTTCGCGTTCATCGGCACCGGAACGGCCAGCACGGCCGGCCACCAGGCCCGGCCCGCGTCAGCAAGGAGACCATCGATGAGTTACGGCCAGCAGGGCGGCGGCTACGACGCTCCCCCTCCCGGGGGGTACGGCGGCCCTCCTCAGGGCGGCGGGTACGGTGGCCCTCCCCCGGGCGGGTACGGTCCCGGCGGGTACGGCCAGCAGCCGTACGCCGCCGAGCCGCCGAACAACCACCTTCTGCCCGCGATCCTCACCACCCTGTTCTGCTGCGGCCCCTTCAGCCTCCCCGCGATCTACTTCGCGGGCAAGGTCAACGGCAAGTTCGAGGCCGGTGACTACCAGGGCGCGCTGGAGGCCTCCGCGCAGGCCAAGAAGTGGTGGATGATCTCGCTGTTCGTCGGCCTCGGCGTCTGGGTGCTCTACCTGATCCTGTCGTTCACGGTCGGGCTGAGCTTCTTCCAGGCCGTCCAGAACGCCCAGTACGGAGGATGACCGTGCGGCAGGCGCACGCCGGGCGTCGCGGCGCCGGTGGAGCGCGGGCCCTGCTCGCGCCCCTCGGCGTCGCGGCGCTCACGGGGGCGGTCGTCGCCTACGTAGGAGCGGTGGACCCCAACGAGGCGGGCCACTACCCGACCTGCCCGTTCCTGTTCGTGACCGGGCTGTACTGCCCGGGATGCGGCTCGCTGCGCGCCATCCACGCCCTGGCGCACGGCGACCTGCCGACGGCGCTCGGCCTCAACCCGCTCGCCGTGCTGACCGTCCCGTTCCTGCTGTTCTGGTGGGGACGGTGGGCCGTCCGCGCCTACCAGGGACGGCCGGTGCGCACCCGGGCCGCGCGGCCGGTGTACATCTGGGCCTTCCTCGCGGTCATCATCGTCTACTGGATCGTGAGAAACCTGCCCTTCGGTGCGTTCCTGGCGCCGTGAGCCCCAGACCCGCGCCACGAGGCCCTCAGAGTCGCCACCCTGTGGCGAGCCGACGGCGGTAAGCCCGATACCATCGGCAGGGCAAGGTCGGGAGAGGATGGCGGCCACCGGGGTGATCGGCCGCGATCGGCCGGTCACGGGGCCGGGCCTCCTCTGCCCGCGGCGCAGTCGACCGGAGGGGACCCTGATCGGGTGAGCGAGCCAAGCGAGGAGATCAAGTGAGCGTGCTCGACGAGATCCTGGACGGCGTGCGGGCCGACCTCGCCGATCGGCAGAAGGACGTGTCACTGGCCGACCTACAGGAGCGCGCCAAGCGCGCGCCCGCCGCCAAGGACGCCTACGCCGCGCTCGGCGGCGACAAGGTGTCGGTGATCGCTGAGGTCAAGCGGTCGAGCCCCTCCAAGGGCGCCCTGGCCGCCATCGCCGATCCCGCGGCCCTCGCCGGCGACTACGAGGCGGGCGGCGCCCACGTCATCAGCGTGCTGACCGAGCGGCGGCGCTTCGGCGGCAGCCTGGAGGACCTCGCGGCGGTCCGCGCCGCGGTCGACATCCCCATCCTCCGCAAGGACTTCGTGGTCACCTCCTACCAGCTCTGGGAGGCGCGCGCCCACGGCGCCGACCTCGCGCTGCTCATCGTGGCCGCCCTCGATCAGAACGCTTTGGTCTCATTGATCGAACGAGCCGAGTCGATCGGTCTCGCGCCGCTCGTCGAGGTGCATACTGAAGAGGAGCTCGACCGGGCTCTGGACGCCGGTGCGCGCATCATCGGCGTCAACGCGCGCGACCTCAAGACCCTGGAGGTCGACCGCGACGTCTTCGCCAGGCTGGCCCCCAAGATCCCGGACGGCGTGATCAAGATCGCCGAGTCCGGTGTCCGCGGCCCGCACGACCTGCTGGCGTACGCCCGCGCCGGCGCCGACGCCGTCCTCGTGGGCGAGAGCCTCGTCACCGGCAAGGACCCGCGAGCCGCCGTGGTCGACCTGGTCACCGCGGGTGCGCACCCCGCATCGCGATTCGACAATCCACCCGAGAGGCAGCAGTGAGCACAGAGGGCACCCTGATCACCGCGGCCGACCTCGCCGGCAACGGCGCGGCCGGTAACGATCCCGACGTCCGCGGCCGGTTCGGGGTGTTCGGGGGCCGGTTCGTGCCCGAGGCGCTCATCCCCGCTCTGGACGAGGTCGCCAAGGCCTACGAGGACGCCAAGGCCGACGTCGCCTTCCTGCGCGAGTTCGACCACCTGCTGCGCACCTACGCCGGGCGGCCCACCGCCGTCACCGAGGTGAGCAGGTTCGGCGAGGCCGCCGGCGGCGCCCGCGTCCTGCTCAAGCGCGAGGACCTCACGCACACGGGTGCCCACAAGATCAACAACGTGCTCGGGCAGGCGCTGCTCACCCGGCGCCTCGGCAAGACCCGCGTGATCGCCGAGACCGGTGCCGGCCAGCACGGCGTCGCCACCGCCACCGCCTGCGCGCTGCTCGGCCTCGAATGCGTCATCTACATGGGCGAGGTCGACTGCGAGCGCCAGGCGCTCAACGTCGCCCGCATGAAGCTGCTCGGCGCCCGGGTCGTCCCCGTCGCCAACGGCAGCCGCACGCTCAAGGACGCCATCAACGAGGCCTTCCGCGACTGGGTCACCAACGTCGACAGCACGCACTACCTGTTCGGCACCGTCGCCGGGCCCCACCCGTTCCCCGAGATCGTCCGCGACTTCGCCCGCATCATCGGCGTCGAGGCCCGGCGCCAGGTCCTGGAGCTCACCGGCCGGCTCCCCGACGCGGTGGCGGCGGCCGTGGGCGGCGGGTCCAACGCCATCGGCATCTTCCACGCCTTCATCGGCGACCCGGGCGTCGCCCTGCACGGCTACGAGGCCGGCGGGCACGGCCTGGCGTCCGGCGAGCACGCCCTCACCCTCACCGAGGGCTCGATCGGCGTCCTGCACGGCGCCCGCACCTACGTCCTGCAGGACGACGAGGGCCAGACCATCGAGTCGCACTCGATCTCCGCGGGCCTGGACTACCCCGGCGTCGGCCCCGAGCACGCCTGGCTGAAGGACTCCGGCCGCGCCACCTACCACGGCGTCACCGACGACGAGGCCATGGCGGCCTTCTCCCTGCTCGCCCGCACCGAGGGCATCATCCCGGCGATCGAGTCGGCGCACGCGCTCGCGGGCGCGCTCAAGCTCGGTCGCGAGCTCGGCCCGGAGGCCACCATCCTGGTCAACCTCTCGGGCCGCGGCGACAAGGACATGGGCACCGCCATGAAGTACTTCAACCTGTAGGCCCCAAGAACCTGTGAGCGGGACTCTTCTGACATGACGACTCTTCAGACGGTGTTCGAGAAGGCGCGGGCCGACCAGCGGGCCGCCCTGGTCGGGTACCTCCCGGCCGGCTTCCCCACCAAGGACGGCGCCATCGCCGCCGCGACCGCGATGGTGGAGGCCGGCTGCGACGTCATCGAGATCGGCCTGCCCTACTCCGACCCGCTCATGGACGGTCCCACGATCCAGGCCGCCGTCCACACCGCGCTCACCGGCGGCACCCGCATCGCCGACGTCATGCGCACCGTCGAGGGCGTGGCCAAGACCGGCGCCGCCGTGCTGGTCATGACCTACTGGAACCCGATCGACCGCTATGGCGCCGAGCGCTTCGCCCGTGATCTCGCGAACGCCGGCGGCGTCGGCACCATCACCCCCGACCTCACGCCCGAGGAGGCCGGGCCCTGGCGCCGCTTCAGCGCCGAGGCCGGCATCGACACCGTCTTCCTGGTCGCCCCCAGTTCCACGGACGAGCGCATCCAGGCCGTGGCCGACTGCTGCACCGGCTTCGTCTACGCCGCCTCGCTGATGGGCGTCACAGGCGCGCGTGCGAGCGTGAGCGTGGCCGCCTCGGGCCTGGTCGAGCGCACCCGCGCCCACACCGGCCTGCCCGTGTGCGTGGGCCTCGGCGTCGGCACCGGGGCGCAGGCCGCCGAGGTCGCCGGGTACGCCGACGGCGTCATCGTCGGGTCGGCGTTCATCCGCCGCCTCCTCGACGCCCCCGACGAGGCCGCCGGTCTGTCGGCGGTCCGCGAGCTCGCCGCCGAGCTCGCCGCGGGCGTGCGCGCCTGATCTTCGCGCTTCTTCCTCTTCGGTCGTTTTCCGAGGTCAACGTCCCCTGCCCCGACGCGACCGGCGTCGCTTACCGGGCTCTTATCGGCGTCATGATGGGCTTGTCGCCCGGTACCCTTCGGCGTGAAGCCGGTTACCGGACCGGTCCGCGGCGCGTCGTGCCCGCCGTTCCCCGGCCGGCTTCACCCGGGGCATACCAGACGTTGATTCGCTGAGTTCAGAGAGGTCGCGCCGATGAGGTCGCTTTACGTGCATCCGGCGGTACCCTGGGTGACGACCGTCGCCCGGCTGGTGGTCGCCGGCGTGCTCATCGCCGCCGGAGGGCTCAAGATCGGCACGCCCGCCCTGTCCATCCAGGCGGTGAAGGCGTACGAGCTCCTGCCGGATTCGGTCGCGACCGCGGTGGGCTACGGCCTGCCGATCATCGAGATCGTCGTCGGGGTGTTGCTGGTAGTCGGTCTGCTCACGCGCTGGGCGGGCGCCGTCTCCGCGCTGCTCATGCTGGCCTTCGTGGTCGGCATCGCGTCGGCGTGGGCGCGGGGCCTGCGCATCGACTGCGGCTGCTTCGGCGGCGGCGGGAAGCTCGGAGCCGCGCAGGATCCGAACTACCTGTGGGAGATCCTCCGTGACGCCGGGCTGTTCCTGCTCGGCGCCTGGATCGCCTGGCGGCCCCCGGGCCGGTTCGCGCTCGACTCGGCTCTCGGGATCGCCCCGGACACGGGCGGCGACGGGCCGGAGGGCGGAGAACCCGGATTGAGCCCGGCCTGACTGAGGCCGGAACGAGGGAGGAGTTCTAATGGGTAAGGCCGCGCGGGAGGTCTCCGCCCGCGAGCGGATCAAGACGCAGCGCGAGCAGGAGGCCAGGCAGCAGCAGCGCCGCCGCCTCGCCACCGTCGCCGCCGTGGTGGTCGTGCTGCTCGCCGTCGTCGGCGGCGGGTGGTGGTACGTCCAGTCCGGGAAGTCGGAGACCGTCACCGGCGCGCTCGCCCCGGTCACCATCCAGCCGGACGGCTCGGTCGTCATGGCCAAGCCGGGCGTCACCAAGCCGGTCCTGGACATCTACGAGGACTTCCAGTGCCCGGCCTGTCAGGCGTTCGAGCAGGTCAGTTCGGCCACGGTGAAGAACATGGCGGCGGCGGGCCAGGTCAAGGTCGTCTACCACCCGATCAACATCTTCGAGCAGGAGCCCGCGCACGGGAACACCATGCGCGCATCCTCGGCCGCGCGCTGTATCACGAACGGCGACCAGTGGATCGCCTTCCACGACCGCCTCTTCAAGGAGCAGCCGCCGGAGACGAAGTCCGGGTTCTCGCTCGACGACCTGGTGAAGTGGGGCAAGGAGGCCGGGGTCACCGACCCGGGCTTCGAGTCCTGCGTGCGCAGCCAGAAGAACACCGAGGCCCAGGCCGCCTACAGCAAGCAGATCCTGGACGCGAAGCTCGTCCCGGAGGGCACGCCCACGCTGCGGCTCGACGGCAAGGTCGTCGACAACAACGTCTCGTTCAGCCCCGCTTCACTTCGCCAGGCCATTCTTGATGCCGCGAAGTAGGCACGAAACCGGTAACGTCACCTGACATGCCCCTGGCCTCCATTCCCAGCCCGCCCGAAGGGGTCTGGTACCTCGGACCGATCCCTCTGCGGGCCTACGCTTTCTGCATCGTGCTCGGCGTCATCGCCGCCGTCTGGATCGGCGAGCGCCGCTGGCGTGCCCGCGGCGGCGAGCCTGGCACGATCACCGACCTCGCCGTCTGGGCCGTCCCGTTCGGCCTGGTCGGCGGCCGGTTGTACCACGTCATCACCGACTGGCAGTTGTACTTCGGTGCGGACGCGCCCAACCGGCCCATCGACGTCCTGTACATCTGGCACGGCGGCCTCGGCATCTGGGGCGCCATCGCGCTCGGCGCCGTCGGCGTGTGGATCGCCTGCCGTAGGCGAGGCATCTCGCTGTCGGCGGTCGCCGACGTCTGCGCCCCCGGCATCGCGGTGGCGCAGGCCATCGGCCGCTGGGGCAACTACTTCAACCAGGAGCTGTTCGGCGGTCCCACCGACCTGCCGTGGGGCCTGGAGATCGACCCGGGCCGCGACGGCACGGTCGCGGGCGTGTCCACCTACCACCCGACGTTCCTGTACGAGTCGCTGTGGAACCTGATCCTCGCGGGCGCGCTGGTCCTGCTGGGCCGGCGGTTCACGCTGCGGCACGGCCGGCTGTTCGCGCTGTACGTCGCGGGCTACACCTTGGGCCGGTTCTGGGTCGAGGGCCTCCGGGTCGACCCCGCGCACCACGTCCTCGGCATGCGGCTCAACCAGTGGACCGCCCTGCTGCTGTTCGCCGGCGCGCTGCTCTACTTCTGGCTGACCAGGGACAAGACCACCGAAGAGATCGTGGTCCCGCACTCCGGCGACCTCCTGTCCGCCGATCCCGCGCATGGCGCGGACCAGGCCGACGCGCACGAGACGGCCGCGGCCGACCCGTCGCACGACGCAGGCCAGGCCGACGCGCAGGAGATCGCCCGCGATCCGTCCCCGCCGCAGGCCGACGGCGACGCCGGGAAGAGCACGGGCGCCGAGCCCGGCGAGGCGAAGGACGCGTCCCCGGAGGCCGGGCCCGCCGCCAAGGCCGAGGCCGGCCCTGCGTCCGCGGCGTCGGACTCGGAGGCGAATTCGCGATGACTCCAGGCCGCTCCTCGGGGGGAGCCGGCCGCCTGTGAGCGCCCGCAGCAAGAGACGCCGCTCCTCGTTCGAGGTCCCGGCCCTGGCCGAGCGCGGGCTGACGCGGCGGCAGCAGCGCGTGCTGATCGCCGTCGGCACGGTGCTGGCCGTGCTCGTGGGCGGGTTCGGGCTGACGCTCGTGGTCAGCACGCTGGGCATCCGCGATCAGTCGCCCGAGCCGAGCTCGGGCGACCTGATCGGACTTCCCCATCCGGACGATTACCAGGCGTGGGCCTCGCCCAAGCTGTTCGCCCCCATCGGCGGCCGCGAGGCCGACGCGTCTCCGCTGAAGGCCGAGGAGGTCTTCGGGGCCAAGACGTTGAAGAGCGGCGCGCTGACGCTGCGTCTGCTGGACCACCGCCTGGACGACGCCTGCGCGCCGGTCGTCTGGGGCGGCAGCGTGCTGGCCGAGCTGGGGAAGGCCGGCTGCACCCAGGCCGTCCGCGGCGTCTACCTCAGCGCCGACCGCCGGTACGTCGCCCAGTACACCCTGTTCAACCTGGCGAGCTCGGAGGCCGCCGACGGGTTCGTGCAGGCCATGTCGACGCTGTACCGCGGCGGCGGGTGGGTGCGTCCGCTGGAGTCCAAGACGGCGGTGTTCTCCGGCGACGGGTACACCGAGGGCAGCGGGCACGCCATGGGGCACTACGCCGGGTTCGTCTGGGTCGGCCGGGTCGACGGCCGCGATCCGGGGCCGAAGGACGATTTCGTGTCGCTGACCCTCGCCGCCCGGGGGGCCGAGAAGGCCATCTACCGCCGCGTCGTCTCCGTCGGCGGGCCGCCGCCGCTCCCGGCCGGATAAGGTCGGCTGCCGTGCCAAGCCGTACGCTGATCGTCGTCGCGGTCGCCGGCGTGCTCGCCGCCGCGGGCGTGGGCCTCTACGTGACCACGCGGCCGGAGACGGGCCCGAACCCCGCGTTCTTCCGGGGCGAGCCGACGTCCGCGTTGTACGCGCCCATCGCGACCCGCCGCCTGGACCCGCGCCCGCTGACCGGCCAGGAGGTCTTCGGGGCCTCGCCGAGCCCGGCCGCGCAGGGCGTGACCATGGAACGCCGCGAGGTCGCGGTCTCGGACGACTGCGCCGAGGCGCTGTGGGGGAGCGCGGTGAAGGCCGCGGCCTCGGGGTGCGCCCGGGTGGCGCGCGCCGGCTTCGCGGCCTCCGGCGGCGGCGTGTCCGGCCAGTACGCCGTGTTCGACATGGCCGACGGCGCCTCCGCCGACCGGCTCGTGGCGGCGCTCGACCCCCGGCGCGGCGGCGGCTTCCTGCGCCTCGCGCCCGGTCAGCAGGCGTTCGACGCCGCGCGCAGCCGCGCGGAGGTCCGTGCTCTCGGCCATTTCGTGGTCGTCAACTGGGCAGGCCCGGTCGGGGACGTCGCCGGCGCCGATCTCACCTTCCCGCAGCTCGCGCTGGACGGGCTCGGCGCGTTCGCGCAGGCACGGGTCCTGGCGGCGGGCTGAGCGCGCGCCCGGCGAATTTGACCGGTCCCTGACCGACTCCGGAGTGTTTGAGTACGTGTCGATCTGGAATAACGACCTGGCATGAGCCGTTCAAGTGTTCGCGGCCTGGGACGTACGGCTGTGTACACCCAGATGTGGGCACTCCGATGGTGAATGTTCGCGATTCCCACCTGGCGGGCACCATTCCGGCAGGGTGAGGTAGTCTCTACACACCTAACTGCAGCAGGGCCAACGTCGTCCCTCTTGCCTGCACTCGCCAATTCAGACGAAGCAGACGAAGACGACGGGAGGGATTCAATGCCTGCTGCCCGCCTCGGTTTCCCCGAGCCCCAGGGCCTGTACCACCCTTCGCATGAGCATGACGCCTGTGGTGTCGCCATGGTGGCCGATGTCCACGGCCGCCGCACGCACGACATCGTCGCGAAGGCCCTGACGGCACTGCGCAATCTCGATCACCGAGGAGCCAAGGGTAGTGAACCGGACACCGGGGACGGTGCCGGCATCCTGACGCAGTTGCCCGACGCGTTCCTCCGCGTTTCTGTGGACTTCCCCCTTCCCCCGGCCGGCTCCTACGCCGCGGGCATCGCCTTCCTGCCGGTGGACGCGCAGGCCCGCGCGATCGCCACCGGGATGATCGAGGAGATCGCCGCCGAGGAGGGCCTGACGGTCCTCGGGTGGCGTGAGCTCCCCGTCGACGCCTCCCACCCGGGCCCGAGCGCCCGCGCCGTCATGCCCGCGTTCCTGCAGCTCTTCGTGTCCTCGCCGGGCGGCGAGACCGGCCTGGAGCTCGACCGGCTGGCCTTCTGCCTGCGCAAGCGGGCCGAGCACGAGGTGGACGTCTACTTCCCCTCGCTGTCCTCACGGACGATCGTCTACAAGGGCATGCTGACGACCCCTCAGCTCGGGGAGTTCTTCCCGGACCTGACCGACGAGCGGTTCGAGAGCGCGATCGCGCTGGTGCACTCGCGGTTCTCCACCAACACGTTCCCGTCGTGGCCGCTGGCGCACCCGTACCGGTACGTCGCGCACAACGGTGAGATCAACACCGTCAAGGGCAACCGCAACTGGATGCGGGCCCGTGAGGCGATGCTGAACAGCGAGCTGATCCCCGGCGACCCCGCGCGGCTGTTCCCGATCTGCGACCCGGACGGCTCGGACACGGCATCCTTCGACGAGTGCCTCGAACTGCTGCACCTCGGCGGCCGGAGCCTGCCGCACGCCGTGCTGATGATGATCCCCGAGGCGTGGGAGAACCACGCGGAGATGGACCCGGCGCGGCGCGCGTTCTACGAGTACCACTCCACCTCGATGGAGGCGTGGGACGGCCCGGCCTCGATCACCTTCAGCGACGGTACCCTGGTCGGCGCGGTGCTCGACCGCAACGGCCTGCGCCCGGGACGCTACTGGGTGACCGAGGACGGCCTGGTGGTGCTCGCCTCCGAGGCCGGCGTGCTGGACATCGAGGCGTCCAAGGTGGTGCGCAAGGGCCGCCTGCAGCCCGGCAAGATGTTCCTCGTCGACACCTCCCTCGGCAAGATCATCGAGGATGACGAGATCAAGGCCGAGCTGGCCGCCGCCGAGCCGTACGCCGACTGGCTGCACGCCGGGCTCGTCCGGTTCGAGGAGCTGCCCGAGCGCCAGCGCCCGATCGTCACCCACGAGGCCCTGGTGAAGCGCCAGCAGACCTTCGGGTACACCGAGGAGGAGCTGCGGATCATCCTGGCGCCGATGGCGAAGACGGGCGCCGAGCCGATCGGCTCGATGGGCACCGACTCGCCGGTCGCGGTGCTGAGCGAGAAGCCGAGGCTGCTGTTCGACTACTTCAGCCAGCTGTTCGCCCAGGTCACCAACCCGCCGCTCGACGCGATCCGCGAAGAGCTGGTCACCTCGCTGCAGACGACGATCGGCCCCGAGGGCAACCTGCTCGCGCCGGGCCCGGCGTCCTGCCGCCGGCTCGTGCTGCCGTACCCGGTGATCGACAACGACGAGCTCGCGAAGATCATCCACATCAACGACGAGGGCGCGCTGCCGGGCTTCCAGCCGCACGTCGTCTCCGGCCTGTTCGAGGTGTCCGGCGGCGGTGAGGGGCTGCTGCACCGCCTGGAGGAGATCTGCGCCGAGGTCTCCGAGGCCATCGCGGGCGGGGCCCGCATCATCGTGCTGTCCGACCGCGGCTCCGATGCCCGTATGGCGCCGATCCCGTCGCTGATGCTGACCGGCGCGGTGCACCACCACCTGATCCACGAGAAGTCGCGGACGCGCGTCGGCCTGGTCGTCGAGACCGGCGAGGCCCGCGAGTGCCACCACATGGCGCTGCTGATCGGCTACGGCGCCTCCGCGGTGAACCCGTACCTCGCGATCGAGACCGTCGAGGACATGATCGCCTCGGGGACGCTCGCGCTCGACCCGCGCGCGGCCGTCCGCAACCTGATCAAGGCGTACGGCAAGGGCGTCCTGAAGATCATGTCCAAGATGGGCGTGTCCACGGTCGCGTCCTACACCGGCGCGCAGATCTTCGAGGCGCTCGGCCTCGGCCAGGACGTCGTGGACGCCTGCTTCGCGGGCACCACCTCGCGCCTGGGCGGCGTCGGCTTCGACGTGCTCGCCGGGGAGACCGCGCTGCGCCACCGGCGCGCCTACCCGCGCGCCGAGAACGCCCACCGCCGGCTGGAGGTCGGCGGTGAGTACCAGTGGCGCCGCGAGGGCGAGCCGCACCTGTTCAGCCCGGAGACGGTCTTCCGCCTCCAGCACGCCACCCGCACCCGCCGCTACGAGATCTTCAAGCAGTACACCGACCTGGTGGACGGCCAGGCCGAGAAGCTCATGACGCTGCGCGGCCTGTTCAAGCTGCGCGAGGGCCTGCGCCCGGCCGTGTCGATCGACGAGGTCGAGCCGGTCGAGAGCATCGTCAAGCGGTTCTCCACCGGCGCGATGTCCTACGGGTCGATCTCGCGGGAGGCGCACGAGACCATCGCGATCGCCATGAACCGGCTGGGCGCCAAGTCCAACACCGGCGAGGGCGGCGAGGACCCCGAGCGCCTGCACGACCCCGTGCGCCGCAGCGCGATCAAGCAGGTGGCCTCCGGCCGCTTCGGCGTCACCAGCGAGTACCTGGTCAACGCCGCGGACCTGCAGATCAAGATGGCGCAGGGCGCCAAGCCGGGCGAGGGCGGCCAGCTTCCCGGCCACAAGGTGTACCCGTGGATCGCCAAGACCCGGCACTCCACGCCCGGCGTCGGCCTCATCTCGCCGCCGCCGCACCACGACATCTACTCGATCGAGGACCTCGCCCAGCTCATCCACGACCTGAAGAACTCCAACCCCGAGGCGCGCGTCCACGTCAAGCTGGTCGCCGAGGTCGGGGTCGGCACGGTCGCGGCGGGCGTCAGCAAGGCCCACGCCGACGTCGTGCTCATCTCCGGCCACGACGGCGGCACCGGCGCCTCGCCGCTGACCTCGATCAAGCACGCGGGCGCGCCCTGGGAGCTCGGCCTGGCCGAGACCCAGCAGACCCTGCTGCTCAACGGCCTGCGCGACCGCATCGTCGTCCAGGCCGACGGCCAGCTCAAGACCGGCAGGGATGTCATCGTCGCCGCGCTGCTCGGGGCCGAGGAGTTCGGCTTCGCGACCGCGCCGCTGGTGGTGTCCGGCTGCGTCATGATGCGCGTCTGCCACCTGGACACCTGCCCGGTGGGCGTCGCGACGCAGAACCCCGAGCTGCGCAGGCGGTTCAGCGGCAAGCCGGAGTTCGTGGTCAACTTCTTCGAGTTCGTCGCCCGGGAGGTGCGCGAGTACCTCGCCGCGCTCGGGTTCCGCTCGATCGACGAGGCCGTCGGCCACGCCGAGTTCCTCGACACCACGGCCGCCGAGGACCACTGGAAGGCGGCGGGCCTGGACCTGTCCCCGATCCTGCACGTGCCCTCGCTGCCCGAGGGCACGCCGCTGCGGCACACCGTCCCGCAGGACCACGGCCTGGACAAGGCGCTGGACAACACGCTGATCCAGCTCGCCGAGGGCGCGCTGAAGTACGGCGACCGGGTGACGCTGGAGCTGCCGATCCGCAACGTCAACCGCACGGTCGGCACCATGCTGGGCAACCAGGTGACCAAGCGGTACGGCGGCGAGGGCCTGCCGGACAACACGATCGACGTGAGCTTCACCGGCTCGGCGGGCAACTCCTTCGGCGCGTTCGTGCCGAAGGGCGTCACGCTGCGGCTGACCGGCGACGCCAACGACTACCTGGCCAAGGGCCTGTCGGGCGGGCGTGTCACCGTGCGGCCGCACCCGGACGCGCCGTTCAGCGCCGAGACGCAGGTCATCGCCGGCAACGTCGGCCTGTACGGCGCGACCTCCGGCGAGGTGTTCATCCGCGGCGTGGTCGGCGAGCGGTTCTGCGTCCGCAACTCCGGCGCGACCGCCGTCGTCGAGGGCGTGGGCGACCACGGCTGCGAGTACATGACCGGCGGACGCGCGGTCGTGCTCGGCCCGACCGGCCGCAACTTCGCGGCGGGCATGTCGGGCGGAATCGCCTACGTGCTGGACCTGAACCAGGCGCGGGTCAACCGCGAGATGGTCGAGATCGAGCAGCTCACCGAGTCCGACTCGGAGTTCCTGCGCGAGATCGTCGAGCGCCACCTGGCCGAGACGGGCTCCACCGTCGCCAAGGCGCTGCTGGACGACTGGGACGGCACGCTTACCCGCTTCGGCAAGATCATGCCGATCGACTACAAGAGGGTGCTCAAGGCCGCCGAGACCGCGCGGGCCGAGGGCCGGGACATCGACGAGGCGGTCATGGCCGCCGTGCACGGTTAAAGGGGGGTTTCACCGAATGGCCGACCCGAAGGGTTTCCTGACGCACGCCCGTGAGCTGCCGGCGCGCCGCCCGGTCGACGTGCGCATCCGCGACTGGCGCGAGGTCTACGAGGACTTCCCCAAGCCCGCGCTCACCACGCAGGCCGCGCGCTGCATGGACTGCGGCATCCCGTTCTGCCACAACGGCTGCCCGCTCGGGAACCTCATCCCCGAGTGGAACGACCTCGTATATCGCGACGACTGGCGCGAGGCGATCGAGCGGCTGCACGCGACCAACAACTTCCCGGAGTTCACCGGTAGGTTGTGCCCCGCCCCGTGCGAGGCGGCGTGTGTGCTCGGCATCAACTCCGACCCGGTGGCGATCAAGCGCGTCGAGGTCGAGATCATCGACCGCGCCTTCGCCGAGGGCTGGGTGCCCCCGCAGCCGCCGACGTCCAAGACCGGCAAGCGGGTGGCCGTGGTCGGCTCCGGGCCCGCGGGCCTGGCCGCCGCCCAGCAGCTCACCCGGGCCGGGCACGACGTCGTGGTGTTCGAGCGGGCCGACCGTATCGGCGGCCTGCTGCGCTACGGCATCCCCGAGTTCAAGATGGAGAAGCGCCACGTCGACCGGCGCCTGGCGCAGATGCGCGCCGAGGGCACCGAGTTCCGCGCCGGGGTCAACGCCGGCGTGGACGTCACAGTCGCGCGCCTGCGCGAGGAGTTCGACGCCATCGTGCTGGCGGGCGGGGCCACGGCGTGGCGCGACCTGCCGGTGGCGGGGCGCGAGCTCGCGGGCGTGCACCAGGCGATGGAGTACCTCCCGCCCGCCAACAAGGCGCAGGAGGGCGACTACCCGCGGTCCCCGATCTCCGCCGAGGGCAAGCACGTCGTGGTGATCGGCGGCGGCGACACCGGCGCCGACTGCATCGGCACGGCGCTGCGCCAGGGCGCGGCCTCCATCACCCAGCTGGAGATCATGCCGATGCCGCCGGCCCAGCGGCCGGACGCCCAGCCGTGGCCGACCTACCCGATGCTGTTCAAGGTGGAGAGCGCGCACGAGGAGCTCGAGGCCGAGGGCGGCGCGCGGGTGTACGCGGTGTCCACGACCGAGTTCGTCGGCGACGAGCGGGGCCGGCTGAAGGCCCTGCGCCTGGTGGACGTCGAGGGCCCGGCGAGCGGTTTCAAGCCCATCCCGGGCTCGGAGCGCGAGATCCCCGCCGAGCTGGTCACGCTGGCGATGGGCTTCGTGGGGCCGGAGAAGGGCCCGCTGCTCGACGACCTCGCGGCGCTCGCGGACGAGCCGGAGACGTTCTTCGACGCCCGCGGCAACGTCGCGCGGGACAAGGGCTACATGTCGGGCGTCGAGGGCGTCTTCGTCGCCGGCGACATGGGCCGGGGGCAGTCGCTCATCGTCTGGGCGATCGCGGAGGGCCGCTCGGCGGCCGCGTCCGTCGACCGCTACCTGACCGGGCACACCGCCCTGCCCGTGGCGATCCCGCCGACGGCCCGCCCCCTGGTCTGAGGGTACGCTCTGAGGGCTCACGGTGTGACGGCACGGTCTGACGGCACGGTCCGGGGCGCGGCTGCGGCGGCCCTGGACCTGCCGGTGAGGTGACCTGCGAGGACGGCGTTTCACCCACCGAAGCGCCGTCCTCTTTATTCGTTTTTATGCGCGTCTCATATAGCTTGTAGTTACATCTGTATAGATCGGATCGTATGCCGGGGGAATCTGTCCACGAGTTGCTTTGGTCCTCGATCCACTGAAAGATGCTGCCTCGTCGTAGGTGAGGCAAGAGGAGAGGGTCAATGGTGCGGGGGTACGGACGCCTGAAAGGCGCGGTCGTTTCGGTCACGGTGGGCGCGCTCGCCGCCGGTTCTGTCCTGACGGGTGCCGGTCCCGCCGGCGCCGCGCCGGCCTCCGGGGGGACGCCCGAGTTCCTGGTCTTCTACGCCCCCGGAGCCCGGGACGACGCGCTCGGCGCGATCAGGACCGCGGGCGGCTCGGCGGGCGCGGTGGACGCCAAGCTCGGCTACGTCGTCGCCCGGGGCGCGGGAACCGCGTTCGCCGAGCGGCTGGGCGCCTCCCCGTCCGTCGTCGGCGTGACGAGCGACCGCCGGATCGGCACGGCCACCGCCCTGACCTCCACGTCCGCGCGCGGCGCGGCGGCCACGGTCCGGCGCGCTTCCGAGAGCACCGTCTCAGAGAGCACGGCGTCCGAGAGCACGGCGTCCGGGAGCGCCGCGGCCAAGGGCGGCGCGGACCCGCTCTCGTCCCGGCAGTGGGACATGAAGATGATCGGCGCCACCGCCACCGGCTCCTACGCCACGGCGCGCGGCAACAAGAAGGTCCTGGTCGGCATCATCGACACCGGCGTGGACGGCAAGCACCCCGACATCGCCCCGAACTTCAACCGGGCGCTCAGCCGCAACTTCGTCACCGACCGTCCCAACGACCCCAACGGCAAGACGCTCGACGGGCCGTGCGAGGCCAAGGGCTGTAAAGACCCGGTCGACGTGGACGACGACGGCCACGGCACCCACGTCGCCAGCACGATCGGCTCGCCGCTCAACGGCATCGGCGTCGCGGGCGTCGCGCCGGACGTGTCGCTGGTCAACATCCGCGCCGGTACGGACTCGGGCTTCTTCTTCCTCAAGCCGGTGCTGGACGCGCTCACCTACGCGGGCGACGCGGGCATCGACGTGGTCAACATGAGCTTCTTCGTCGACCCCTGGACGTTCAACTGCGCGCACAACCCGTCGGACTCGCGGGCCGAGCAGCTCCAGCAGCAGGGCATCATCACCGGCGTCCAGCGCGCGCTCGACTACGCCCGCGGCCACGGCGTCACGCTCATCAGCGCCCTCGGCAACGGTTCCACCGACCTCGGCCGCCCGACCGTGGACAAGGACAGCCCCGGCTACCCCCTCAACAGCGAGCGCGAGCGAAAGATCGACAACTCGTGCATCAACGTCCCCGCCGAGTCCCGCGGCGTCATCTCCATCTCCGCGCTCGGCCCGAGCGGGGGCAAGGCCTGGTACTCCGACTACGGCGTGGAGCAGACCGACCTGTCCGCCCCCGGCGGCGACCCCTCCGACGAGGGCACGTCCCTGAAGGGCACGGCCCGCGAGATCCTCGCCGCGGCTCCCGAGAAGGCGCTGCGCAGGCAGAACCTGATCGACGCCTCGGGCAGGCCCAAGACCTCGCAGGTGGTACGCGACTGCCACAACGGGAAGTGCGCCTACTACCAGTACCTGTCGGGCACCTCGATGGCGTCGCCGCACGCCACCGGCGTCGCCGCGATCCTGATCAGCCGCTTCGGCAAGCCCGGCAAGGGCGGCCTGGCCCTCAGCCCGGCCACGGTGGAGAGGCTGCTGTACGCCACGGCCACCCCGACGGCGTGCCCCGCGTCCGGCGCCACGAAGTACTCCGTCAGCGAGGAGACGCACGTCTGCGCCGGCCCCCGCGCCAAGAACGGCTTCTACGGGCGCGGCATCGTCAGCGCCTCCCGCGCCGCCACCACCAAGGGCTGACCTGTTCGGGGCGCGGCGGTGTTCTGGAGGAGGAGGGAGGAAGGGTGAGGAACGAGCCCTTCCGAGTGACGACGGAAGAACATCGCCTGAAGTGCGCCCCGGACCCGCCGTGCCGAAGGCGCGGCAATAGGCACAGTTCGGGGCGCGGCGGTGTTCTGGAGTCCTTGGGTGCAAGAGTGAGGAACGATCCCTTGCACCCGAGGGCGGAAGAACGCCGCCTGAAGGGGCGCCCCGAACCGCCGAGCCGGAGGCTCGGCAATGGGCACGGTTGCGGCCCCCACTCTGGCGGCCCCCTGGCGACAGGGCCCCTTCCTGCGACTCGGCACGCCGCGGCCCTTATGGCGGCCCCACGTCACCTGGATTTCGCCGGGGGCTGTGGACTTCGTCATCGCCAAGTGGTCTGTACCAATTAGGGTAGGACTTGTGAGTCGTCGAGCGAAGATCGTGTGCACACTGGGGCCGGCCACCTCCTCTCCGGAGCGCCTGCGCGAACTGATCGCGGCGGGAATGAACGTCGCCCGGTTCAACCTCAGTCATGGGAGCCATGAGCTCCACAAGGAGATTCACGGCCGGGTGCGGGAGGCCGCCGCCGACCTAGGCAAGGCCGTAGGCGTCCTGGCGGACCTGCAGGGGCCCAAGATCCGGGTCGGCCGCTTCGCCGAGGGCCCGGTCCGCCTGGGCTTCGGCGACGTCTTCACGATCACGACCGAGGACGTCCCCGGCGACCGCGCGCTGGTCTCCACCACCTACGAGGGCCTGCCCGCCGACGTCAAGCCGGGCGACAAGATCCTGGTCGACGACGGGCGCCTGGTCCTGGAGGCCACGGCCGTCGAGGGCCCGCGCGTCGTCACCAAGGTCGTCGTCGGCGGCATGATCTCCAACAACAAGGGCCTCAACCTGCCCGGCGTCGCCGTGTCCGCCCCCGCCCTCACCGAGAAGGACGAGGAAGACCTGCGCTGGGCGCTGCGCACGGGCTTCGACCTGATCGCCCTCTCCTTCGTCCGCAGCCCCGATGACGCCGCCCTGGTCCGGCAGATCATGGACGAGGAGGGCGTGCACCTCCCGCTGCTCGCCAAGATCGAGAAGCCGCAGGCCGTCGACCTCCTGGAGGAGATCGTCGACGCCTTCGACGGCATCATGGTCGCCCGCGGCGACCTCGGCGTGGAGCTTCCGCTGGAGCAGGTCCCGATCGTCCAGCGCCGTGCCATCGCCCTGGCGCGCGAGAAGGCCCACCCGGTCATCGTCGCCACCCAGATGCTGGACTCGATGATGAGCGCGCCCCGGCCCACCCGCGCCGAGGCCTCCGACGTCGCCTACGCCGTCATGGACGGCGCCGACGCGGTCATGCTCTCGGGCGAGACGTCGGTCGGCGACCACCCGATCGAGGCCGTGGCCACCATGGACCGCATCGCCTGCGCCGCCGAGGCCGAGACGCTGCAGTCCACCCACACCTTCGACCGCCTTCCGGAGACGACCGGCGGGGCCATCGCCCGCGCCGCCGCCGAGGTCGGCGCGATCGTCGGGGCCAAGGCCCTGTGCGCCTTCACGATGTCCGGTGAGACCGCGCGCCGTCTGGCCCGCTACCGCTCGCCGATCCCGCTGCTGGCCTTCACCTCCGCGCCCGAGGTGCGCGGCCAGCTCGCGCTCACGTGGGGCGTCGAGACCTTCGAGGTCCCCTTCGTCCACCACACCGACGACATGGTGCGCCAGGTCGAGTCGGCCCTGCTCTCGCTCGGCCGCTGCGAGAAGGGCGACAAGGTCGTGATCGTCGCCGGCTCGCCTCCCGGCAACCCCGGGTCCACCAACGCCCTGCGCGTGCACACCATCGGCTCGGCGGTCTCCAGCGCCGGCTGAGCGACGTTCGGCCCGCCGGAGGGCTCCGGCGGGCCGAATCAGGACGATGTCGCGACGAAAACGGCCTCGCGGCGGACGGGAGCGGCCCTCGACGGGTCGCTCCCGTCGTGCGTGAGTGCCCGATTCGCGTCTGGGTCCCCGCCGCTGTTCGCGCTGGGTTCCCGCTTCAGTGCCCCGAGTGGGATTCGAACCCACACTTGATGGATTTTGAGGCCATTGACTCTGCCGTTGGTCTATCGGGGCGCCGTGAGGCTCGTGCCCCTAATCTAGCGGACGTAGGTACTCTCTTGGTCGTGAGTACGCAGCGGCGAGTGGTGATCGCGGAAGACGAGGCTCTGATCCGCCTCGACCTCAAGGAGATGCTGGAAGAGGAGGGCTATGCCGTCGTCGGGGAGGCCGGGGACGGCGAGTCGGCCGTCGGGCTCGCCTTGGAGCAACGCCCCGATCTGGTGATCCTGGACGTGAAGATGCCGATCCTGGACGGCATCTCGGCCGCCGAGCGCATCGTGTCCGAGCGCGTGGCCCCCTGCCTGATCCTGACGGCGTTCTCCCAGCGCGACCTGGTCGAGCGGGCCAGGGACGCCGGGGCCATGGCCTACCTGGTGAAGCCGTTCACCAAGTCCGACCTGGTGCCGGCCATCGAGATGGCCGTGAGCCGCCATGTCGAGATCATGGCGCTCGAGAAGGAGGTCACCACCCTCGGCGAGCGCCTGGAGACCCGCAAGCTCGTCGAGCGCGCCAAGGGCCTGCTGATGGCGCAGCACGGCTGGACCGAGCCGCAGGCCTTCCGCTGGATCCAGAAGGCCTCCATGGACCGCCGCATGAGCATGCGCCAGATAGCCCAGGCCGTGGTCACCGACGCCCAGGACGTGCCCGCGGAGTCCTGAGGCTCCCTGAGGGCTTGTGAGGCAGCACCTCTACGCCGCGCGCTTCCGTGCGCGTCCCGCTCGCTGGTGGGGGCGCACAGGGTGTGTCAGAATGACGGCGCCCTCCGTGTCAAAGAGTGGTGCGCGTGTGCTGTGGGTGATCCCCGGGGCCGGTCCCGTGAGGAGTGCGCCGTGCCTCATCGCCCATGTGACCTTTACTTTTCGGGTCGATCGCCGAAGAGGACCGGTGTGATAACGAAGCGGTAACGTGATGTGACTCTGTACCGACCTGTGACTTGAGCTGAGTGTAATGCCGTCAACGAGCCCTGGACAGATCGCCAGGGTGGCTCTGTGAACCCGATCCCGACGCGGGATCAGGCGAAAGGAAGGCAACCTTGCGGCCCAAGATTGCTCGCCTCGGGGGCGTGCTCGCCGTCGGTGTGGCACTTACCGTTGGTCTCGCCGCGTGTGGTGGCGATTCAGGGTCGGGCTCGGGCGGTGACAGCTCCGGTTCCACCGCGCCGTCCGTTCTCAAGATCGGCTTCATGGGCGACCTGTCGGGTGAGAACTCCGGCATCGTCATCCCGCCGAGCAACGGCGCCCAGCTTGCCGTTGACGAGTACAACGCCACCAACCCCAAGGTCAAGGTGGAGATGATCAAGTACGACAGCCGCGCGGACGCGACGACGGCTGTCTCCCTTGCTCAGAAGGCCATCAAGACCGACAAGATCGTCGGCCTGGTCGGTCCGGCTTTCTCCGGTGAGTCCAAGCAGGCCGTCCCGGTGCTCGAGGAGGCGAAGATCCCGAACATCTCCGCCTCGGCCACCAACGTCGACCTTGCCAAGAACGGATGGAAGTACTGGCACCGCGTCGTCCCGAACGACGGTGTGCAGGGGCCGGCCATCGCCGACTTCATCGCCGGCGCGGCGGCCGCCAAGAACGTCTTCGTCATCGACGACAAGTCCGAGTACGGCAAGGGCCTCGGCGACGCCGTCCGCGGGCAGCTCAAGTCCAAGGGCGTCACGCTGACGGACGACGCGCTCGACCCCGCGGCGACCGACTACTCCTCGACCGTCAACAAGGTCGTCTCCGCCAAGCCGGACGCCATCTTCTTCGGCGGCTACTACGCCGCCGCCGGCAAGCTGCTCAAGCAGCTCCGCGACAAGGGCGTTACGGCGAAGTTCTTCTCCGCTGACGGTTCGCTCGACAAGGGCCTCATCGAGAGCGCCGGCGCCCCGCAGGCCGAGGGCGCGCTCATCGGCTGCCCCTGCCGCATCCCGACCGCGGCCGAGACCGACGAGAAGGTCAAGAAGTTCGCCACCGACTACAAGGCGAAGTTCGGCGCCGACCCGCTGATCTACGCCACCGAGGGCTACGACGCGATGACGACGTTCCTGAAGGCGATCGGCTCCGGTGCGACCACCACCGACGCCATCAACGACGCGGTCGGCAAGTCGGACTTCCAGGGCATCTCCAAGCCCATCAAGTTCGACCCGAACGGTGAGCCCTCGGCGAAGTCGATCTACATTTACCAGGTCAAGGGTGGCCAGATCGGCCTGCTCGGCGACACGACGACGGCCACGCTCGGCTGACGGACCAAAGTTACCGGCCAGGTATGAGGGGGCGGGAACGCCGTGGCGGTCCCGCCCCCGTCCCTTCCCGCGTGAAGGCTCCCCTGAAAGCGATTATCCGTGTTCGATAACCTTCTCGGCTCCTTCTGGCCGTACACGATCGACGGCCTCATCCTGGGCGCGATCTACGGCCTCGTCGCCCTCGGCTACACGATGGTCTACGGCGTCCTGCGCCTCATCAACTTCGCGCACTCCGAGATCTTCATGATCGGCACCATGGCGTCGGCGTTCGTGGTGATGACGCTCGGCATCACCAAGCCGCTGACCGGCCTGGCGCTCGTCGGCGGCCTGCTGCTGATGCTGCTCGCGGGAGGCGCCGCGTCCGCCGGGTCGGCCATGCTGCTGGAGCGCATCGCCTACCGCCCGCTGCGAAAACGCGGCGCGTCCCGCCTGGCGGCGCTCATCTCGGCCATCGGTGCCTCGCTCTTCCTGCAGGAGCTCTTCGCCCTGGTGATCATCCCGCACGTGTTCAACCGTCCGCAGCAGGGCCGCAACCAGATGGGCGTCGCGCGCATCATGGAGAAGGACACCCTGTTCACGTTCGGCGGCGCGCAGGTCCGCATCGACCAGGTGCTGATCTTCGTGGCGGCGGTCGGCATGATGGTGCTGCTCGACCTGCTGGTGAACCGCACGAAGATCGGCCGCGGTATCCGCGCGACCTCGCAGGACCCGCAGACCGCGGTCCTGATGGGCGTCGACATCGACAAGATCGTGCGCGTGACGTTCCTCATCGGCGGCCTGATGGCCGGCCTCGCCGGTGCGCTGTTCATCCTGCAGTTCGAGGTCACCAAGTTCTCCATCGGCTTCCTCCTCGGCATCAAGGCGTTCACGGCCGCGGTGCTCGGGGGCATCGGCAACCTACGTGGAGCGTTGCTCGGCGGCCTGTTCCTCGGTCTCATCGAGAACTACGGCGCCGCCGTCTTCGGCTCGGGATGGAAGGATGTCATCGCCTTCACCGTTCTCGTCCTGGTCCTGATGTTCCGGCCCACCGGCATCCTCGGTGAATCTCTCCAGCAGGCGCGCGCATGAGCACCGATTCCACGATCGGCAACCGCCGTAACGCCGTCGGGTCGTTCCTCGACCGCGTCCGCGACCGCTGGGCGACCGCCTCCGGCTGGCAGCGATGGACGGTCTACGTCCTGCTGTTCGTCATCGCCCTGCTGCTGCCCTCGGACACCCTCGGGCAGTTCATGTCGCCCTACAGCGACTGGGCCAGCGTCCTGTTCTTCCCCATCGGCACCTACGTGCTGCTGGGGATCGGCCTCAACGTGGTCGTCGGCCAGGCCGGGCTGCTCGACCTCGGGTACGTCGCGTTCTTCGCCATCGGCGGGTACGCGATGGCCCTGCTGGGCACCAGGGTCGGGCTGAACTTCTGGGAGATCCTGATCGCCGGCGTCCTGCTGTCGGCCTTGTCCGGCATCGTGCTGGGCGGCCCGACGCTGCGCCTCCGGGGCGACTACCTGGCGATCGTCACGCTCGGATTCGGTGAGATCGTCCGGCAGACGGCCGAGAACACCGACGCCATCGGCGGCCCCCGCGGCATCGCCGGCATCCCGCACCCGCCGAGCATCGACGGCGTCCAGATCTTCGGGGTGGACGTCTTCCACTACGGCGTGCTGGACCCCCGACCGTACTACTACCTGCTGGTCGTCGTCGCCACCGCGATCATCATCTTCGTGAAGCGCTGGGAGAAGAGCCGCGTCGGCCGCGCGTGGGCCGCCATCCGTGAGGACGAGGACGCCGCCGAGGTCATGGGCGTGCCGACCTTCAAGTTCAAGCTGCTGGCGTTCGCGATCGGCGCCTCGATCGGCGGCGCCATGGGAGTCGTCTGGGCCGGCAAGACCATCTCGATCAACCCGAACGACTTCCTGTTCATGCTCTCGGCGACCATCCTGGCGGCCGTCGTGCTCGGCGGCTCGGGGAACATCCCCGGCGTCATCCTGGGCGCGTTCCTCGTCGCGTGGCTGCCCGAGCGCTTCCGCGGCCTGTCCGACTACCGCATCCTGGTCTTCGGCGCCGCCCTGGTCGCGCTGATGATCTTCCGTCCGGAGGGACTGCTGCCGTCCCGCCGCCGCAAGGCGGAACTGGCGGAGGGTACGGGAGGAATGGGAAGCATGGGGGCCGAGGTCCCGGGTCCGGAGACCCAGGCCGCAGCCGAGGGAGCAGCCAAGTGAGCGAACCGCGCCCGCTTCTGCAGTTGCAGAGCGTCAAGATGCAGTTCGGCGGCGTCGTCGCGCTGCGTGAGGTCGAGCTGACGATCAACGAGGGCGAGATCTTCGCGCTCATCGGCCCGAACGGCGCCGGGAAGACGACGGTGTTCAACGTCGTCACCGGCGTCTACCGGCCGACGTCCGGCATGGTGGTGTTCGACGGCGACCGCATCGACGGCATGAAGCGGTTCAAGGTCACCAAGCGCGGCATCGCCCGTACGTTCCAGAACATCCGGCTGTTCCACAACATGTC
Source organism: Sphaerisporangium sp. NPDC051011 (assembly GCF_040653595.1). Classification (NCBI taxonomy): domain Bacteria; kingdom Bacillati; phylum Actinomycetota; class Actinomycetes; order Streptosporangiales; family Streptosporangiaceae; genus Sphaerisporangium; species Sphaerisporangium sp. NPDC051011. Next base: position 512,062 of record NZ_JBFAGG010000003.1, read on the forward strand.
GGCGCTGGAGAACGTGATGGTCGGGGCCGACGCCCACCACCGCGCGGGCATGATCAGCGTGGCGCTCGGCCTCCCGTGGCACCGCAACGAGGAGCGGGACGGCAAGGCCCTCGCCATGGAGCTCCTGGAGTTCGTGGGCATCCCGCACCGCGCCGAGGAGACCGCCAAGAACCTCCCCTACGGCGACCAGCGGAGGCTGGAGATCGCCCGCGCGCTCGCCACCAAGCCCAAGTTGCTGCTGCTGGACGAGCCCGCGGCGGGTATGAACCCGGCGGAGAAGGAGTCGCTCCAGGTCCTGATCCGCAAGATCCGCGACGGCGGGCGCACGGTGCTGCTCATCGAGCACGACATGGCCCTGGTGATGGGCATCAGCGACCGCATCGCGGTGCTCGACTTCGGGCAGAAGATCGCCGACGGTCTTCCAGCCGAGGTGCAGAACGACCCGCGGGTCATCGAGGCGTACTTGGGAGCTCCGGCAGATGCTTCTTGAAGTCAAGGACATGCGCGTCCACTACGGCAAGATCGAGGCCATCAAGGGCATCTCGCTCGAGGTGGCCGAGGGCGAGATCGTCACGCTGATCGGCGCGAACGGGGCCGGCAAGACCACGACGCTGAAGACGATCTCGGGCCTGCGGGCGCTGACGTCGGGCACCGTCACCTTCGACGGCAAGGACATCAGCAAGATGCCCGGGCACAAGCGGGTCCGCGCCGGGATCGGCCAGTCTCCGGAGGGCCGCGGGGTCTTCCCGGGCATGACGGTGACCGAGAACCTCCTCATGGGCGCCTACACCCGCAGCGGAGACCTCACCAAGGACCTCGACGAGGTCTTCGAGCTGTTCCCGCGGCTGGCCGAGCGCAGGAACCAGGCCGGCGGCACGATGTCGGGCGGTGAGCAGCAGATGGTCGCCATCGGGCGGGCGCTGATGAGCAAGCCCAAGGTGCTGCTGCTGGACGAGCCGTCGATGGGGCTCGCCCCGATGCTGGTCGCGCAGATCTTCACCATCATCAAGGAGATCAACGACCGCGGCACCACCGTCCTGCTGGTGGAACAGAACGCCCAGCAGGCACTCCAGCTCGCCCACCGGGCGTACGTGCTGGAGACCGGCAAGGTCGTCAAGTCGGCGCCGGCGGCCGATCTTCTGAACGACCCGCAGGTGCGCGCGGCGTACCTCGGCGGCGAGTTCGGCCCGGCCGAGTCCGGCGCGAACTGAGCGGGCGGCCGCGGCGGGAGCCGAACCGGCGCCACCGGCGCGTGGTGTCGTGCGGAGCCCGCCGCGGCCGTGGCAGACTCACGGGCGCGGCGGGGTCGTGCCGGAGAAGGAGTCAGCGCAGCGCGACGTCGACGCCCTTGGACGGGCCGATCGCGCCGAGAGGCGGGTCGGCGACGAAGCGGATCTTGGTGATGCGCGCGTCCTTGGGCACGTCGTACCACAGGTCGAACTCCATGCGGACGAAGCTGCCCACGGGCAGCTCGTCGGGCTGCCGCTTGATCGCCTGGGCGAAGCCGTCGACGTGGAAGGTGCGCCCGTCGGCCGCGACCAGCAGTTGCTGCTTGGCGTCGAACTTCTGGTTCGTCCGGTCGGTGCTCTCGATGAGGACGCGCACCCGGGCGTACCGGCCCTTGGCGTTCCACTCGGCGTGGCTGCCGAACATGCTCGGCATGCCGTCCTGGAACGACAGGACGCGGAACCGCATCTGGCCGTCGACGACCGGGGCCGCCGTGATGACCTTCTCGTCCGGCCGTGCCGTCTGCGGCGGGATCACGTAAGTGGGAGACGGCGTCGCGACCGGCTCGGCGGGGGTACCGGAGCAGCCCGTGACCAGACCCGCGGCCAGAAAGGCGAGAAGGGCCGTGGAACTCAACATGACGGAGGGTGCCCGCACGTTCGAACTCTAGGCTTCGCCACGCAGGCCGGAGCACCAGGATGTGAGAGGTGTTGTGCGATCGTTTCTTTCCGGTAATACCCCAGGTGACCAGGTGCGGGACCATGGCCAGGGTTACGGTAAGTTAACTTAACTCCGACATGCAGCTAAAGAGGAGGACGTTGTGGTCTTTTGGTCCAGGCGTCGCCGTATGACATCAATCGGGGCGGTCGCGGTGGGCGCCGCATGTCTTCTCTCGGCCTGTGGTGGTGGCGGTTCCGACACCAGCGCGAGCAGCAGCGCGGGCGCGCCCGCGGGCGGCACCGACGCCTCGGGGATCAAGCTGATCAACCCTGGCAAGCTCACGACCTGCACGAACCTGCCCTACGAGCCCTTCCAGTTCAAGGAGGGCGACAAGGTCGTCGGGTTCGACGTGGACATCGTCGACCTCGCCGCCAAGAAGCTCGGCGTGACACAGGACGTCGTCGACATCGACTTCGCGGTGATCAAGAGCGGCGCCGCGCTGAACGCCGGCAAGTGCGACGTCGCCGCGGCCGGCATGACGATCACAGACGAGCGCAAGAAGAACATGCTGTTCTCCGACCCGTACTTCGACGCGACGCAGGCGCTGCTCGCCAAGAAGGGTACGGGCGTGAAGTCGCTCGACGACGTGAAGGCGAAGAACCTCAAGCTGGGCGCGCAGGCCTCCACCACCGGCCTCGACTACGTCAAGGGCAAGGGCTTCAACCCGACCGAGTTCGCCGACTCCCCGAAGGAGCTGCTCGGCCTGCAGTCGGGACAGGCGGACGTGATCGTCCAGGACCTGCCGGTCGTGCTCACCTGGCTGAAGAAGCCGGAGATCGCCGACAAGTTCGAGCTGGTCGCCAGCCTCGACACCGGTGAGCAGTACGGCATCGGCATGAAGCTGGGCAACGACGCGCTCGCCAAGACGATCAACGACGAGATCGCCAAGGCCAAGTCGGACGGCACCTACGAGCAGATCTACGTCAAGTGGTTCGGCAAGAAGCCCGGCGAGCTTGGAGTCTCCTGACCTCATGACCGATCAGTCCATGGCGGCCGGTCCCGCCGGTCCTGCCGGGCCCGTACCTGACAGGACAGGGCCCGGCAGGACCCGGATGAGCCCCCGGAAGCGGCAGCGCGTCAGCCGCGGCGTCCAGTACGTCGTGCTGATCGCCGCGGCGGTCGCCATCGCCCTCCTCACCAACTGGGAGGGGCTCGCCCAGAACTTCGCCAAGTGGGACGTGGCGAAGCAGGCGTTCCCCGACGTGTTCACGGTCGCGCTCAAGAACACGATCATCTACTCCGTCGGCGGCTTCGTCTTCGGTTCCCTGGGCGGCCTGCTGCTCGCCCTCATGCGCATGTCCTCCGTGCGGCCCTACCGCTGGATCGCGACGATCTACATCGAGATCTTCCGCGGCCTGCCCGCCCTGCTGATCTTCCTGCTGATCCTGTTCCTGCCGCTGGCCCTGCCCGGCTTCCAGGTGCCCGGCGGCATCTACGGCCAGGGCATCCTCGGTCTCACCGTCGTCAACGCCGCCTATATGGCCGAGACGCTGCGCGCGGGCCTGCAGGCCGTGCCGAGGGGCCAGACCGAGGCGGCCCGCTCGCTCGGCATGTCCCACTCGCGGGCCATGATCTCGGTGGTCATCCCGCAGGCCATCCGCATCGTGATCCCGCCGACGACCAACCAGTTCGTCGCCCTGCTCAAGGACTCCTCGCTCGTGCTGTTCCTCGGCGTGAGCAGTGAGTACGTCGAGCTCACGAAGTTCGGCAACGACCTCGCCTCGACGACGGCGAACGCCACTCCGATCATGGTGGTCGGCCTGACGTACCTGCTCGTCACCATCCCGCTGGGGTACCTGGCGAGACGCCTCGAAAAGCGTCAGGCGAAGGGACGGTGAGCCCGATGGCGCACGCGGTCGAGATCAAGGACCTGCACAAGTCGTTCGGTTCCCTGGAGGTGCTCAAGGGCGTCGACTTCACCGTGGACGAGGGGCAGGTGGTCTGCGTCATCGGCCCCTCGGGCTCGGGCAAGTCGACGTTGCTGCGCTGCGTGAACCTGCTGGAGCAGCCCACCAAGGGCAAGGTCACGGTCGGCGGCGTCGAGCTCACCGACCCCGACGTCGACATCGACGCCGCCCGGCGCAGGCTCGGCATGGTGTTCCAGTCGTTCAACCTGTTCCCGCACATGACGGTGCTGCAGAACGTCATGATCGCCCAGCGCCGCGTGCTCAAGCGCGGCAAGGCGGAGGCGGAGCGGATCGCCCGGGAGAACCTGGACAAGGTGGGCGTCGGCGCGAAGCGCGACAACTACCCGCCGCAGCTGTCCGGTGGCCAGCAGCAGCGCGTGGCCATCGCCCGTGCCCTCGCCATGGACCCCGCGCTGATGCTCTTCGACGAGCCGACGTCCGCGCTCGACCCCGAGCTGGTCGGCGACGTCCTGTCGGTGATGCGCAAGCTGGCCCAGGACGGAATGACGATGCTGGTGGTCACCCACGAGATGAGCTTCGCGCGCGAGGTCGCCGACCGCGTGGTGTTCATGGACGGCGGGGTGATCGTCGAGGAGGGCCCGCCCGAGCAGGTGATCGGCGACCCGCAGCACGCGCGCACCCGCACGTTCCTGCGGCGCGTGCTCGATCCGACGCATTCCGACGACGACGGCGCGGCGGGCGCGGACGGCGGGGGCAGGGCGACGGCGCCCGGGTCCGCCGGAGGCTGAGCCGCGGATCGCGGTCGCGCCGGGGACCTCCGGCGAGGCATGCGAGGCGTTCACGACCCCCGCCGGCATCCCTGCCGCGGGGGTCGTCCCGCGCCGACCGCCCGGCGCGCCAGGCCAGGTCGGCGCGAGGAGCCCGCGGGTGATCTTTGGGGCCATGTAGGGCTTCCCCGGCCGCACACGTTGTCTACTCGATCACCCACGGGCTCTGGCGTCACAACGCTAGCGAGCCGGGACGCCCCCGTGCAAAGAGAGTGCTAAATCGTGCCCCGATACGGGGCGAATTTCACGGCGTGTCACGGATCATGCACGTAAGCCGGGACGTGCACACCAGTCGTCCCTCGTCGTCGGTGATCGAGATGTCGTAGGTCGCCAGGCTCCGCCCGCCGTGCAGCCACGTGGCCACGCCCGTCACGTACCCGGCCCGCGCGGAGCGGTGGTGGGTCGCGTTGATCTCGATCCCCACGGCCACCCGCCCCGGCCCGGCGTGCAGGGCCGCGCCGGTGGAGCCGATCGTCTCGGCCAGGACGCACGAGGCGCCCCCGTGCAGCAGGCCGTACGGCTGGGTGTTCCCCTTGACCGGCATGCGCGCCACCACGCGCTCGGCCGTGACCTCGAGGAACTCGATGCCCATGCTCTCGACCAGCGCCCCGTAGTGGTCGCCGCCGTGCAGGGTGGCCGGCCGGGTCAGGTCCCCGGGGTCCGGCTCCGGGTTCGGCCCGGGGTTCTGCATGGTCAAGGCAAGCCCTCCAGTCGCACATCGAGGGGAGTTCTGTCGTACATGGAGACTAGGCTGCGGGTGTGCCGAAGAAGGAACCGACCCCCACACGTCCCTGCCTGCTCCTGCTCGACGGGCATTCACTGGCGTACCGGGCGTTCTACGCGCTCAAGGAAGCCAACCTGATGACGACCGAGGGCCAGCACACCGAGGCGGTGTACGGCTTCACCTCGATGCTCATCAACGTCCTGCGCGACGAGAAGCCCACCCACGTCGTCGTGTGCTTCGACCGGTCGGAGCCCACCTTCCGGCACGAGGCGTACGAGCACTACAAGGCCAACCGCCAGGAGACCCCGGAGGACTTCCGCGGCCAGGTGAGCCTGATCTTCGAGGTGCTCGACGCGCTGCGCATCCCCTATCTCTCGCTCGCCGGCTACGAGGCCGACGACCTGATCGCCACGCTCGCCCACCGCGCGTCCGAGCAGGGCATGAACGTCCTGATCGTCACCGGCGACCGCGACGCCCTCCAGCTCGTCGACGACCGCGTCACGCTGCTGATGACCCGCCGCGGCATCAGCGACATGACCCGCTTCGACCCCGCCGCCGTCACCGAGAAGTACGGCCTGACCCCGCGGCAGTATCCCGACTTCGCGGCGCTGCGCGGCGACCCGAGCGACAACCTGCCGAGCATCCCCAGCGTGGGCGAGAAGACCGCCACCAAATGGATCCAGGAGTTCGGCTCGCTCACCGAGCTGGTCGACCGCGTCGACGAGGTCAAGGGCAAGGTCGGCGACAAGCTGCGCGAGCACCTCGGCCAGGTCATCCACAACCGCCAGCTCACCGAGCTGCGGCGCGACGTCCCGCTGGAGGCCGACGTCGAGGGCCTGAAGATGGGCCAGTGGGACCGCGACGAGATCCACAAGCTCTTCGACACCCTGCAGTTCCGGGTCCTGCGCGACCGGCTGTACCAGAGCATCGGCACCGCCGAGCCCGAGGCCGAGGAAGGCTTCGACGTCGAGGTCGTGACGCTCGGCCCCGGCGAGGTCGAGGCCTGGCTGGCCGAGATGCCGCAGGGCCGGGCCGGCATCGCCGTCAAGGGCGCCTACGGCAGCGGCACCGGCAGGCTGGACGGCCTGGCGGTCGCGGCCCCCGCCGACTCCGAGGGGCTCCGCCGTGCGGCCTACATCGATCTCACCGAGCTGACCCCCGCCGACGAGGCCGCCCTCGGGCGGTGGCTCGACGACGAGTCCGCCCCGAAGGCCCTGCACGACGCCAAGGGCCCCCTGCTCGCCCTGTGGGCCCAGGGGTTCGACATGCGCGGCCTGACGTGCGACACCGCCCTGGCGGCCTACCTCGCCATGCCCGGCCAGCGCTCCTTCCCCCTGGACGATCTCGTCCTGCGCTACCTGCACCGCGAGCTGCGAGCCGAGGCCGACACCGGCGGCCAGGCCGCCCTGTTCGACGACCCCGAGGAGAACGCCGGCCAGGAGCTCGGGGTCCGCGCCCAGGCCGTCCAGGAACTCGCCGACGCGCTGGAGGCGCACCTGGAGCCCCGGGGCGGCATCCGGCTGATGCGCGAGGTCGAGCTGCCGCTCGTGCGCGTGCTCGCCGAGTTGGAGCGCGCCGGCATCGCCGCCGACCACGCCTACTTCACCGGGCTCGAGGCCGAGTTCGGCGCCGCCGTCAAGCAGGCCGTCGAGGAGGCCCACCGGGTGGTCGGCGAGCAGTTCAACCTCGGCTCGCCCAAGCAGCTCCAGGAGATCCTGTTCGTCAAGCTCGGCCTGCCGAAGACGAAGAAGATCAAGACCGGCTACACGACCGACGCGGACGCGCTGGCGACGCTCGCCACCCAGACCGACAACGAGCTGCCCACCATCCTGCTGCGCCACCGCGACCAGACCAAGCTCCGCGTCACCGTCGAGGGTCTGATCAAAGAGGTCGCCGACGACGGGCGCATCCACACCACCTACAACCAGATCATCGCGGCCACCGGGCGTCTGTCGTCGGAGAAGCCCAACCTGCAGAACATCCCCATCCGTACGGCCGAGGGGCGGCGCATCCGCCAGGGCTTCATCGTGGGGGAGGGGTACGAGAGCCTGCTCACCGCCGACTACAGCCAGATCGAGCTGCGCATCATGGCGCACCTGTCGGGCGACGCGGCGCTGATCGCCGCGTTCGAGTCGGGGCACGACTTCCACCAGGCCACAGCCTCGCGGGTGTTCGACATTCCGCCGGAGCAGGTCGGCGGCGAGTTGCGCGCCCGCATCAAGGCGATGAACTACGGCCTGGCGTACGGCCTGTCCGACTTCGGGCTGTCCGGCCAGCTCAACATCCCGGTCGCCGAGGCCCGCGCGCTCAAGAACGAGTACTTCGAGGAGTTCGGCGGCGTCCGCGACTACCTGGAGGCGATCGTCGCGCAGGCCCGCCACGACGGCTACACCGAGACCATCCTCGGCCGCCGTCGCTACCTGCCCGACCTCACCAGCGACAACCGGCAGCGCCGCGAGATGGCCGAGCGCATGGCGCTCAACGCCCCGATCCAGGGGTCGGCCGCCGACATCATCAAGGTCGCCATGCTGAACGTCCAGCGGGCCCTGCACGAGGGCGGGCTGCGCTCGCGCATGCTGCTGCAGGTCCATGACGAGCTCGTCTTCGAGGTGGCGCCGGGCGAGCTGGAGGCGCTGCGCGAGCTGGTCGTGTCCCAGATGTGCGCGGCGTACGAGCTGCGCGTCCCGCTGGACGTCTCGGTGGGCGTCGGCCGCACCTGGCAGGACGCCGGACACTGACCCGCGCGGCCCGGGTCGCCACGGCCGACCCGGGTCCCGGGGGCGGCGGCTCCACGGGCCGGCGTCGCGCACCCGCTGCCGTGCGGCCGGCGGCTCCACGGGCGGGCGCGCGACGCGGGCGGCGGGTCAGTCCGCCGGGGATGACAGGACGGGGGAGTGGCGGCCGCTGATCGTCTGGTTCAGAGCGGCGGTCTCCACCTCCAGCAGGCTCGTCTCGTGGCGCTCGGCCTCGTGCGCGGCGTGCCCGCCCCGCAGGCCGAACAGGCGTTTCGTCAGCAGGATGTACGCCACCGCCGCCAGGTTGATCATCAAGACGACGATCCTCAGCCAGGTGACCTTCTCGACGATCTCGTAGATCTCGATCGGGACGAACAGCGACGTCGCCACCACGGCGAAGTACTCGCCCCAGCGCTTCAGCAGCCACAGGCCGAAGCCCTCGGCCATCAGCAGCGCCCCGAACACCAGCAGGCCGGTGACGATCCACGTCAGCGTCCGGGTCTCGGCGGCCAGCACCGTGCGCAGCGTGTGCACCACGCCCGACTCCTCCAGGTTCCACCCGATCTTGTCGGCGAGCGGTTGCAGCAGCGGCAGGTCCTCGTTGAACGCCAGGTTGATGGCGTCGTGGTGGGCGCGGAAGCGCCAGACGCCGAACGCCGCCGCCAGCACGAGCAGCCCCTTGCCCCAGCGGAACACCGCCAGCACGCGCAGGATGGTCGCGTCGCGCAGCGCCTTGCCGCGCAGGACGATGGGGGCGTCGGCGGCGGGCCCCGAGCCGTGCGGCGCGCCCAGGGTGAAGTCGCCGCACCGCAGGCACCGCCACGCCTCCCCGAGCGCCGTCTCGGCCCTCAGACGCTCGCGAAGCGCCTCCTCGGCCGGGGCATAGGTTACGTGGCCGTGCCGGCCACAGGCGCGCAGACTCCAGTTCACGGTCAAATTTCAACACATGCTAGACGTGTACGCTGGCTCCAGACGAGGCCGAACGTGCTGTCCTGGCAGAAAAACGACCTGCCGCCGATCCTGGAGATAACTAGTGCGCCCCACGCCCGGCCTGACACCCGTCATCGCCATCGTGAACGTCGGCGTCGTGATCGTCGCCGCCGTGGTGCTGCTGCTGGTGTACCCCCTGGGAGGCGACGACGGCGACGCCCCGGCCACCGACCTCGCCGGGCCCGCCGCTTCGCCCGCCCCGCCCCCGTCCCCATCCCCGTCCGCCCCGCCGCCGGCGACCCCCGAGTCGGCGCGCCAGGCCCGGGCCAACGAGCTCGGCATGATCCCGGTGCTCATGTACCACCGCATCCTGAAGAAGCGGCTCGCCTCGATCGACCGCACACCCGACCAGTTGCGGCACGAGCTGGAGAGACTCGCCCGGAGCGGCTACGTGCCGATCACCGCGGCGGAGTTCGCCGAGGGCGCCATCGACGTCCCGGCGGGCGCGCACCCGGTGGTGCTCACCTTCGACGACGGCCACCCCTCGCACTTCGCCCTCGGTTCCGACGGCCGGCCCAAGCCGGGCACCGCCGTGCGGATCATCTTCGACGTCGCGGAGAAGTTCCCCGGCTTCCGGCCGGTGGCCACCTTCTGGATCAACAGGGCCCCCTTCGGCCTGCGCGACCACGCGCGCCAGGCGGCGGCCGTCCAGTGGCTGGTGGAGCACGGCTTCGAGGTGGGCAACCACACCCACTCCCACCCCGATCTTCACCGGCTGACCGCCAAGAAGGTGAGCGAGGCGATCGTCCGCCAGCAGCGGCTGCTCGACTCCCTGGGAGCTCCCCGCACGCCGACCTTCGCCCTGCCCTACGGCAGTCGGCCGAAGAAGCGCTCGGGTGCGCGCGAGGGGAAGTGGGACGGCACGAAGTACGACTTCGACGCGGTCTTCCTCGCCGGGGCCCAACCCGCGATTTCGCCGTACGCGAAGGACTACGACCCCTATAACATCCCGAGAATCCAGTCCAACGGTAAAAAGGGGGAGTGCCGCAAGTGGTGCTCCGAGTACTGGCTCGGGTGGCTCGACAAGCATCCGGGCAGGCGGTACACCTCGGACGGCGATCTCACACACGTCTCCATGCCCCGTCGATTTCAGGGTAAGATCCAGGCAAAGCTCCGCGGGGTGGCGATCGCTTACTAGGGGTTGACGGGGTTGTGCGGGTGGGCGCCAGATTGACCACGCCCGCGTACTCTCATATGCTGATCGCTGCGCTGTGGGCTCGCGTGCCTCGGACGGAGCGGGCTCGCGCTCGGTCATGTCGACCACGGGTCATCCGACCATCCTCGGCTTGAACGATGAAGGGCCTGCCGCGCGTCCGCCACATCGACACCTGTCCGCGTTCGGAGCAATTCCACACATGACGAGCAGCACCGAGGCCACCTCGAACACCCCGCAGGTAGCGGTCAACGACATCGGTTCCGAGGAGGCCTTCCTCGCCGCGATCGACGAGACCATCAAGTACTTCAACGACGGCGACATCGTCGAAGGCACCGTCGTCAAGGTCGATCGAGACGAGGTCTTGCTCGACATCGGCTACAAGACCGAGGGCGTCATCCCCTCGCGTGAGCTCTCGATCAAGCACGATGTCGACCCGGCCGAGGTCGTCGAGGTCGGGGAGCACGTCGAGGCGCTTGTTCTCCAGAAGGAGGACAAGGAAGGCCGTCTCATCCTGTCCAAGAAGCGCGCCCAGTACGAGCGCGCCTGGGGCACGATCGAGAAGATCAAGGACGAGGACGGCATCGTCACCGGCACGGTCATCGAGGTCGTCAAGGGTGGTCTCATCCTGGACATCGGCCTGCGCGGCTTCCTCCCGGCATCTCTGGTGGAGATGCGGCGGGTCCGCGACCTGCAGCCGTATGTCGGGCGCGAGCTCGAGGCGAAGATCATAGAGCTGGACAAGAACCGCAACAACGTGGTCCTGTCCCGCCGCGCCTGGCTGGAGCAGACCCAGTCCGAGGTTCGCCAGACCTTCCTCAACACCCTCCAGAAGGGGCAGGTCCGCAAGGGCGTCGTCTCTTCGATCGTCAACTTCGGCGCCTTCGTCGACCTCGGCGGTGTGGACGGTCTGGTCCACGTCTCCGAGCTCTCCTGGAAGCACATCGACCACCCCTCCGAGGTCGTCGAGGTCGGCCAGGAGGTCACCGTCGAGGTGCTCGACGTCGACATGGAGCGCGAGCGGGTCTCCCTGTCGCTCAAGGCGACGCAGGAGGACCCCTGGCAGCAGTTCGCCCGCACGCACCAGATCGGCCAGGTCGTCCCCGGCCGGGTCACCAAGCTGGTGCCGTTCGGTGCGTTCGTCCGCGTCGAGGAGGGCATCGAGGGCCTGGTCCACATCTCCGAGCTGGCCGAGCGCCACGTCGAGATCCCCGAGCAGGTCGTCCAGGTCGGCGACGAGATCTTCGTCAAGATCATCGACATCGACCTCGACCGCCGTCGCATCTCCCTGTCGCTGAAGCAGGCGAACGAGGGCGCGATCGGTGCCGACGTCGAGTTCGACCCCACGCTCTACGGCATGGCGGCCACGTACGACGATCAGGGCAACTACATCTACCCCGACGGCTTCGACCCCGAGACCGGCGAGTGGCTGGAAGGCTTCGAGAAGCAGCGCGAGGAGTGGGAGCGGCAGTACGCCGAGGCCCAGACCCGCTTCGAGGCCCACAAGTCGCAGGTCGAGAAGGCCCGTCAGGAAGAGGCTCAGGCGGCCGGCGCGTCCACCTACTCCGGTGAGACGGCTCCGGCGTCGAGCGGTGGCGGCGCGGCCCCGGCCGCGGGCGCCCTGGCGTCCGACGAGGCCCTGGCGGCGCTCCGCGAGAAGCTCGCGGGCGGCCAGAGCTGACGCTCCGACAGCACCACGAGAAGGGCTCCACCGATCGATCCGGTGGGGCCCTTCCCCGTTTCCGCCCTAAAGTGGGCGGGTGACGCGGATCGAGCGGGCCCTGCCCGAGGACGCCGGAGAGATCCTCACCCTCCAGCGCGCCGCCTATGTGACCGAGGCCCAGCTCTACGGCGACCCGTTCATCGCGCCGCTGGTGGAGTCGCTGGATCAGATGCGCGCGACGATCGGCTCCTCGACCGTCCTGAAGGCCCTCGGAGGGGCCCTCGGAGGCGACCGCATCGTCGGCGCGGTGCGCGGGCGGCTCGCCGACCGCACCGGCGTCATCGGGCGGCTGGTGGTCGCCCCCGACCACCAGGGCCGGGGCCTCGGGACGGCGCTGATGGGCGAGATCGAGCGCGAGCTCGGCGCGGAGGCCGAGGCGTTCGGCCTGTTCACCGGCCACCTCTCGGAGGGCAACCTGCGGCTGTACCGCCGCCTCGGCTACCGCGAGACGCGGCGCGAGCGCGTCCACGAGCACCTCACCCTGGTCCACATGAGGAAGCCCGCCTGACGGCACCTCGGGGAGGCCCCGGCCAACCGCGTTGGCTACCCTTCCGTGCATGCTGAAGATCGGGCTCACGGGCGGGATCGGATCGGGGAAGAGCGAGGTGTCCCGGCGCCTGGCCGGCCACGGCGCGGTGGTCATCGACGCCGACAAGATCGCGCGGGAGGTTGTCGAGCCGGGCACGAGCGGCCTGGCCCTCGTCGTCGAGGAGTTCGGCCCGGGTGTGCTGCGCGAGGACGGCACGCTCAACCGGGAGAAACTCGGCCAGATCGTGTTCCCCGACCCCGAGAAGCTCAAGCGGCTCAACGCGATCGTCCACCCGAGGGTGGGGGAGCGCATGGCCGAGCTGCAACGGCGGACCCCGGCGGACGCCGTCGTGGTGTACGACGTGCCGCTGCTCGCCGAGAACGGCCTGGCGCCGATGTACGACCTGGTGATCGTGGTGGACGCCCCCGACGAGGTGCGCCTGGAGCGCCTGGTGTCGCAGCGCGGCATGGCGCGGGAGGACGCCCTGGCGCGGATCAGGGCCCAGGCCTCCCGGGAGGACCGGCTCAAGATCGCCGACATCGTCGTGGCGAACGAGGGCGGCCTCGGCGATCTGGACGCGCGCGTCGCCGAGGTGTGGGAGGACCTCCAGGCCCGCCGCGACCGCCCCGCCTGACGCTAAAACGCGCGGGCCGCACCGGACGGACGCCGGACGGAGGCCGGACCGACACCAGATGGAGGCCGGACGGACGCCGGATGGGCTCACGGCTCGGGCCGGGCTCGGGACTGCGGGCGGCCTCAGAATTCGGCGTCGAGGGGAATCTGGCGCACGTTCGGGAGGTAGGGGTCCAGCTCGCCGGGGTCGAACCGGCACATGCCGGCCACGAACCAGAACTGCCCGGCGACGTCCCCCTCGGTCTTGTACCGGCCGTCGGGGCTGAACGCCGCCCACCCCTCGGGCAGGCCGAGCAGCGTGGCCCGCCGGACCGGCGTCTCGCCGGTGAGGTCCCAGAGGATCACCACGCCGTCGTCGCCCGCGCTGGCCAGCCGGTCGCCCGAGGGACTGAAGGCCACCGAGCCGATCCGGCGGGTGTGGCCGACCAGCGTGTGCAGGTGGGAGCCGGAACCGGCGTCCCACAGCCGGACGACCAGGTCGTCCCCGCCGGTGGCCAGCATGGCGCCGTCGGGGCTGAAGTCCAGCGTCCACAGCCGCCCGGTGTGCCGCCGTAACGTGTGCAGCGGGTCGGCCGACCAGGCCCCGCCCTCGGCGCCGAGCCGCCAGACGCGGGCCGTCCCGTCGTTGCCGGCGCTGGCGAGCAGCCTGCCGGCCGGGTCGAACCGCACGGCGTACACGCGGTCGGAGTGCCCGTCCAGGGTGGCCAGGCGCATGCCGGTCCCGGCGTCCCACAGCCGCACCATGCGGTCGTCGCAGCCGGTGGCGATGGTGGCGCCGTCCGGGCTGAAGGCGATCGCGCGCACGCGCCCGCGGTGCTCGGCGAGGCTGCCGACCTCGCGGCCCGAGGTGCGGTACCACAGGCGGACGCTGTCGTCGTCGTTGGCCGTGGCGAGGATCTCGCCGTCAGGGCTGAACGCCTCGGCCCAGACGTGGTCGGTCTCGACGTCGAGCTCGCGCTCGAAGGCGGGGGAGGACAGGTTCCACAGGTAGATGCCGCCGTCGTTGCTGGCGGTGGCCAGCAGCGGGCCGGCCGGGCTGAAGATGGCGGAGATGAGGCGGTCGGCCGAGCCGGTGAGCTCGCGCAGGCGGCGTCCGGTGCGCGGGTCCCACAACCGGACGTAGCCGTCGTTGCCGCAGGTGGCGAGCATGGTGCCGTCCGCGCTGAACCGCGCGGCGGTGATGCGGCGGCCGTGGCCGCGCAGCGTGTGCCGGCACTGGCCGCTGCCGGGGTCCCAGAGGCGGGCCGTGCCGTCGTTGCTGGCCGTGGCGAGCTGGCGGCCGTCCGGGCGGAAGGCGAACGGCCACACCGACCCGCGGTGCCCGGCCAGTTCGGCGCGCCGGCGGCCTGTCTCCGGGTCCCACATGCGCACGACGCCGTCGCTGTCGCCGGTGGCCAGCACCCCGCCGTCCGGGGAGAACAGGACCTGGTAGACCGCCCCGGAATGCCCGTGCAGCACGCTGACGGCCTGCCCGTGGCGGGGGTCCCACAGCCGCACCCCGCCCGAGGTGTCGCCCGAGGCGAGCAGGTTCCCCGACGGGTGGAAGTCCAGCGCGTACACCCGGCCGGTGTGGCCGCGCAGGTCGTGCAGCGGCTCGCCGGTGAGCGGGTCCCAGACGCGCACGACCCCGGTGTGGTCCCCGGCGGCCAGCATGCGGCCGTCCGGGCTGAGCACCAGCCGGTACACCGTGCCGCGGTGGCCGGTCAGCGCGTGGACCAGGGTGCCGGTGGCGAGGTCCCAGACGCGGATCGCGCCACCCGCGTCGCCGGTGACGAGCCTGCCGGGCAGGAAGACCACGGTGTAGATCGGCGCGGTGTGGCCGGGCAGCGTGGCGACGTGCGCGCCGGTGAGGGCGGACCACACGTTGATCACCCCGTCGGCGCCGCCCGCCGCCACCAGGTCGCCGGCGGGGCTCACCACGACCGGCCAGACCCCCTCGGGGTGCCCGGCGCGCGCGTGGCGCACCTCCCCGGTGAGCGGGTCCCAGACGCGGACGGCGCCGTCGGCCGCGCCGGTCACCAGCACGTCCGGGCCGTACGCCACCGTGTACACCCGGCCGCGGTGGCCGTGCAGGGTGCGCAGCGGCGCGCCGGTGACGGTGTCGCAGATCAGCACGCCGCCGTCCTCGCTGCCGAGGGCGAGCAGCCCGCCGTCGAGGCTGTAGGCGACGGGGCTGGGCAGGCGGCTGCTCTGGTAGTGGTACCCGTAGGGCACGCCGATCTGCGGCGGCGCGAGCTCGGGGGTCACCGGGTGGCCGGGGACGATCGCCGCGCCGTGCAGCGCGGGGTCCGACGCCAGGCCGGGGGAGGCGGTGACGTCGATGAGCGCCGCGCGGTTCCAGCGCCCGCCCTCGACGGAGACGTCGCGCAGGTCGGCGCGCGAGAGCCGGGCCCGGCCGAGGTCGGCGCCGCGCAGGTCGGCCCCGGACAGGACGGCCTCGTCGAGCCGGGCGCCGGCGAGGCGGGCGTCGCGCAGGACCGCCCGGGACAGGTTGGTCCCGACGAGCCGGGCGTCGGTCAGGTCGGCCCCGGTGAGGTCCACCCCGGCGAAGTGGCGGTAGGACAGGTCCTCGCCACTCAGGCGGGCGCCGCGCAGGTCCGTACGGGCGGGGGTGCGCAGCCGGGTGGTGACCTTGATGGCGTTGGCCCGCCCGGTGTCGTCCGCCTCCGGGTCGCTGAGCGTGGCGCCCGCCCACGCCTGCAACCGCGCGGTGTCGGCGAGGTCGCACAGGAAGTCGACGATCAGCGCCGACAGGGGCCGCCGTGACAGGTTCTCGTCCAGGAGGCCGGCCAGGTGCCGGGCGACCAGCCACTCCATCACCGAGGCGTGGATGAAGCCGAACAGCCCCTCGTCGGTGCGGACGAGCAGGCTGCCGGTCCCCATCGCGTGGGCGGTCTGCCCTGCCGACAGGCGGCTGCCGGCGAGCTCGGCCAGCGTCTCGGCGACCTCGGCGAGGTCGGCGGGTTGGAGGTAGGCCTCGCCGCTCTCCCACAGGCGCAGCGCCAGCGTCGTCGCCGCCCGCCACAGCTCGCCGGCGGTCAGGCCGCCCGGCGCCCCGGGCACGTGGGTGCGCAGTTCCTCGAACCGCAGCCAGTGGTCGAGGATCTCGGCGTACAGCCCGGCCGCGCTGAGCGTGTCGCCCGCCTGGGCCGCCGCGCGCAGGCGGTCGTCGGGCAGGTCGGCGATGAAGCTGAGCATGCGCGGGTTCTGGGCCAGGCCGAGCAGGTCGCTGATCCCGTTGATCATGCTCATGCGCTCACCGGCCGCGTCCGCGTCCCCGCCGTACCGGTTGAGCAGGTACGCCCTGACCTGCGCGGGGGTGAACTCCTCCACGCTGAGCACCCGCCGGTGGGGCAGGGTGCCGACCCGCTCGCCGAGCGCCGTCAGCACCTGGGCGTGCGACTTGAAGTGCTGGGTGCGGCTCGCCACCACGATCTTGGCCTTGTCCTCGGCCGCCTGGAGCAGCGTCTCGAGATGGTCGGCGGCGCGCTCGTAGGTGACCCGGGTGACCAGCTCGTCGAAACCGTCGAACAGCAGGACGATGCGGCCCTGGCGCAGCATGTAGTGGAACGCCTTGAGGTCGATCAGCTCCTCGCCGTGGTTGGCGAGGTGGGCCGCGACCAGGCCGTCCACCGAGTGCGCCTTGTCCAGGGCGCGCAGCTCGATGAAGATCGGCGTCAGGTGGGGGAGTTCGGAGGGGATCCTGCGCGCCACCTCGCGCAGCGCGAACGTCTTGCCGCGCCCGAAGTCGCCGAGCAGCAGCACGAACCGGCCGTGGTCGGCCGCCAGCAGCCGCATCAGCTCGCCGGCGAGGTCGTCGCGCACCCCCGCCACCGCGCGGTCGACCTCGCGGAACCGCTGCGGGACGTACAGCGCCGGCGGGTAGCGGCGGTCGTCGCGCAGCCGGGCGCTCTGCTCGGCGACGTGCTCGGACAGGTCGAGCAGCCCCTGGAACTCGGTGAAGCTGCGCAGGCGCACGCCGAGGCGCAGCGCGTCGTCGCGGACCTGCCGGGACGGGGCCGGCCCCTGGTACACCAGCTCGGAACCGTGCTCCAGCCCCGCCGCGTGGACGTGCCGCAGGAAGGACGTGACGTCCTCGCCGGTCAGCGGCCCGGCGTGGGCCCCGATGAGCTGCTGGCGGACGAAACCGTCCTCGGCGAGGGTGACGAGCAGGTGTGGCGGGTCGCCTTGCACCTTGCGGATGCGCGCCCGATCGCTGCGCGTCTCGCACACCTCGGCGATCCTGTCGAGCAGCAGGCCGGCGGGGTCGGCCTCGCGGGCGTGCTCGCCGCCGGTGTCCGGCGGGGCCTCCAGCGGGTCCAGCGCGGCCCGAGGGGCGGCGGCCGGAGGGAACGTCCCCCGGACCGCGCGCCGGTCGTAGGAGAGCTCCTGGGGCGGGGAAAGGGTGGGACGGTCGCGCGCCCAGCGGCGAAGGCCCGCGGGACTCACCTCGATGATCTGGTGGCGCCCCGGCGCCAGGGACGGCACGCACGGCACCTCGCCGATCCAGCCGACCTCGTCGGGGCCGCCGCCGTGCACCAGCAGGTTGAGCCGGGGCCCGAGCAGTTCGGCGAGCGTGTCGGCGTCGCGCAGCGCGGCGGGGGGATGGCCGAGGACGCCCACGCGCAGCCAGCCGGTCTCCTCGAAGGGGCGCAGGCGCTCGGCGAACCACGCGGCCTGGGCCTGGCCGAGCCAGCCGTAGGAGTCCTCCTCGCGATGGCTCATCGCCATGGTGGAGTTCAGCCCGGCGGCGACGACCCGCAGGCCGGGCTCGGCGAACAGGCTCCAGGGCTGGGCGCTGTCGAAGTCGAGGTCGGTGAGCCCCTGGTAGACGTCCTTGAACAGGCCGGAGAAGTGGCGCCATTTGGGCCAGTACGGCGGCTGCGGCGCCACGTCGTCGGCCTCGCAGGTGGCGAAGTAGGCGCGGCTCGCGGCCTTGGTGACGTCGCGCGGCCCCGGGACGATCACCAGGCGCCGCGGTTCGAGCCCGAGCAGCACGCGCAGCCCGGTCAGGAACGCCAGCGCCTCGCCGTACTCGCGGATGCTGCCGGACGCGGTGAGGTCGCCGGTGACCAGCAGCAGGTCGGGACGGGGGACGCCCGCGTCCGCCAGGCGGGTCAGGTCGGCCCAGATGCTCGACTGCAGCTCCCCGGCGCCGAGCGGCTCGTCGGCCTCGGCCAGCCCGCGGCCGAAGCGGGGGCCGGCGACGTGCAACAACGTGATCGCCTCGCGCTCGCCGCTCGCCGGGCCGTCGGAGGGGAACGCGGGCGGCGTCACGGGAGTCCTGCGCGCCGCCCGGACGCCGGCCGGCTCGCCGCGCGGCGCCACCGCCGGGGCCGCGACCCGGCCCGCGCCGTCGCGCACCACGGTGCCCGGGATCGTCCTGGCGGGCACGGCGGGGAAGCCGGGCTGCTCGGCGGGCTTGGCCCGTCCCGCCAGGGTGTGGCGGATGCGGCTGAGCAGCAGCGACCTGGCCTCGGCCGCGTCGGAGACGCCGACCATGTCCACCCAGGTGATCGTGGAGAGCAGGCCCTCCAGCGGGCAGTCCTCGATGCGGATCGTCACCAGCCGGTTGCCGGGATTGTCCGGGTCGGCGCGGAACGCGGTGAGCCATTCCTGCCGCCCGAACCGGGAGCCGAGGTAGTTGCGCGACAGGACCGCGACGATCAGCCCGGCCTCGCTGACCCCGCGGTCCATGAAGTCCACGAAGTTCGTGCCCGGCACGAAGTCCCAGGCCTGGAGCATGGTGCGGTACCCGGCGGACTCGAGCTGCCAGGCGATCCACGACGCCCAGCGCTCGTCGGCGGGCGAGTAGCTCACGAAGATGTCGATCCGCGTGCTTTCCCGGTCGTCCACTGCGCACCCCTCGCCTGGTCCCGCCGTCGCGCCGCCCTCGCCGGCCGCGCGCCCGGCCCTCCGCCCGCCTCCGGTCCGGGGGCCGGCGCCCGCGAACCCGCCCGCGGCGGTCACGAGGCCGTGGTGAGGCCCCTCCCGTATGACATCCACGCCGGCGCGCGGGTTCATCGGCGTCATTATCTCCTCTGCGGCCGGGGCTTTCGAGGGTTCGGATCATTCGAGCGGTGTTGCATCGGTGTGGGATCATGGCACGCGTGAAGTGGCGGCCGAGCGTCCTCGACTGGGTCAGGATCGGCGTGCTCGCCACGGGCCTGCTGTGCGTTGCCACTGGCCTGCTGCCCGCCGCCGAGGCGTCCGCCAACGTCCGGCGCATCGGGCCGTTGCTGCTGTTCCTGGCCGCGGTGATCATCTTGGCCGAGCTGACCAAGGAGGCGAACGTCTTCGACGTGCTCGCCGGGCGGCTGGCGATCATCGGCCGCGGCAACTACGCCGCACTTTTCGTGCTTTGTACGGCTTTCGCGTCATTTGTCACGATATTTCTGAATCTCGACACGACGGCGGTGCTGCTGACGCCCGTCATGCTCGCCCTGGCGCCCCGCGCCCGCATCGCCGCCCTACCGCTCGCCATGACCACGATCTGGCTGGCCAACACCGCGAGCCTGCTGCTGCCGGTCTCCAATCTCACCAACCTGCTCGCCATGGGCCGGGTCGGGCTGTCCACCCAGGACTTCGCCGCGCGCATGTGGGCCCCGCAGGCGGCCTCCATCGCGGTGACCATGCTGCTGCTCTGGATCTTCTACTGGCGGCGCGGGGAACGCGGCGAGGACCGGTACGTCCCGCCGCCGCCCGCCCCCGTGGGGGACCCGGTGCTGTTCGGGGTCGCCGCCGGGGCCTGCCTGCTGTTCATCGCGGCCATCCTCGCCGGCGTCCAGATCGGCGTCGCAGCCGCCGTCGCCGCGGTGATCGTCATCGCCGCCTTCGCCTGGCGCGACCCGTCCAAGCTGACCTGGGCGCTGTTCCCGTGGCAGCTCCTGGTCTTCGTGACCGGGCTGTTCCTGGTGGTCCCCACGCTCAGCCGCTACGGCCTGAGCGACCTGATGCGCGGGCTCATCGGCGACGGCGGCGGGGCCCTCGGCGACTACCGGGCCGCCGCCGCCGGGGCCGGACTGTCCAACGTCGTCAACAACCTGCCCGCCTACGCCGCGGGCGAGGCGGTGGTCCCCTCGGGCGACCACCGCCGGCTCCTGTCCCTGCTCATCGGCACCAACGTCGGCCCGGTCATCACCCCGTGGGCGTCGCTGGCCACGCTGCTGTGGTTCGAGTGGTGCCGCCGCCGCGGGGTCAGGGTGCCGATGCTCAAGTTCGTCCTGACGGGGGTGTGCCTGGCCGTGACCGGGCTCGCCGCCACGATCGGGGCCCTCCTGCTGACCTCCTGACCGGGCTCAGCGGGTGGCCGCCGCCACGAGGTCGAGCAGGTCGTCCACCAGCGCCGGGTGCGCGGCGACGAAGCTGCGCCGCTCCGCCGGCAACCCGGTGCGCCCGTCGAACCGGGACCCGTCGAAGCCGCGCACGGTGAGGCCGGCCTCCTGGGCGATCAGCAGGCCGCCCGGCAGGTCCACCGCCTCGGCGCGGTAGCCGACCACCGCGTCGATGTCCCCGCGCGCCAGCATCACCCAGCCCAGCATCGGCGCCCAGAGCTGCAGCACCCGCCGCGCGCGTACGTCCAGCGCCGACTTCAGCGCGCGCAGGGCGGGGTCGTCGCGGGCCACGCCGTGCCCCTGCGTCCAGGCGAGCACCGGCCCGCGCGGGTCGTCGTCGTAGCGCGGGCAGGCCAGCGGCCCCTTCGGCCCGGACGCGCCCGCCCCCCGGACGGCCGACCACGTGCGCCGTCCCACCGGGTCGTGGACGACGCCGAGCCGCGGCAGGCCCTCGTGGCACAGGGCGACCCCGACCACGTACAGCGGGAGCCCGAGCGCGACGTTGCTGGTGCCGTCCAGCGGATCCACCAGCCACGTCCACGCGCCGTCCGGATCGCCCGACATGCCCGACTCCTCGGCGATCACCCGATGATCGGGGAAGGCGCTCTGGAGGCGTTCGAGCAGCAGCTTCTCCGCCGCCACGTCCAGGTCGGTGACGATGTCCCCCCCGGCCTTGGCACGGACCTCCAGCACGCCCGAGACGCGCTCCCTGAGCAGGTCCCCCGCAGCCTCCACGGCCGCCACCGCCACCCGGCGGGCGTGATCGAGATCCATCGGAACCTCCTAGGTCCGGGGGTCCGGGCCGGCCGGTGCCGGTCCGGGCTGGTCGGCGCTAGGTGCGCGCCAGGTGGTCCGCCGCCAGCCGGGCGGCCCGGGCGGTCTCCTCATCGTCGCAGCGTTCCCTCGTCACGCGGTGCGAGCGCGTGCCGAGCGGGCCCAGGGACAGGTCGGCCGCGCCGGGGCGCCCGTCGCCCAGCGCGATCGTCGCGGTGTCGGTGCCCTCGGGGATCACGCTGCGGTGGAACACCCCCGCGGGCAGCGTGTAGACGTCGCCCGTGCGGTACACCCCCGCGGCGCCCTCGGTGTAGGTGACCGTGCGGCCCGTCGGGTGGATGTCGTCCACACCGCCCGCGCTGACCACCTCCAGCACCCGGTGGGTCGCCCCCGTCTCGCGGTCGGTCACGCCCACCAGCTCGTTGCGCACCTGGCCGTACAGCACGTAGCTCACCAGATCCCAGCTGTGGCAGTGGACCTCGGAGGTCGTGTTGCCCGCGCTCGGCAGGTCGCCCGACCACAGGTGGACGCAGACGCCGCGCGCGCCGCCGCGCTCCACCGGCAGGCAGACGAAGCCGAGCGGGTGCCGGACCGCCCTGACCGCGGAACGGCCCGCGGCGACGTCCTCCAGCAGGCGCGTCGCCCAGCGGAGGATCGACCTGGAGACGACGCCCGAGGTCAGCTCGTCGTGCAGCTCCTGGTACCTCATACCGAATAAGGATTCTTCGCGCGGATGGCCTTGCGGATGATCTCGACGACGTCGCGGTCCCCGTACGACTTCGGCAGGCCGAGGCCGAGCACCTCGAACAGCTTGCGCGTCTCGTCGACGGTGGGCTCGTCGCTGAGGGGGGCGGCCTTCGCCGCCTCGATGGGGACCCGCCGCGTCTGGTCCAGGCTGGACATCAGCTCGGTGGCGCAGTGGTCATAGTAGAAACTGCCCCGCCTGCTCATGAGCGCGCGGTTCGGGTCCTCGACGGTGATGATGACGAAGCCCGCCGACAGGTCCCAGCGGAACGTCGTCATCGTGGACGACAGCCCGAGGTCGATGTCCAGCAGGCTGAACCGCTGGCGGTGCCAGCACGCCGCCAGGATCGTCGCGTACGACTCCTTGCGCGTGCGGTCGACCGTCCAGTACTCGCCGGTGCCGTCGGGGGCCTCGGACACCGACCGGCGGAAGCGCACGTACGCCTCGCACACGCCGATGTGGGTCGGGTCGATGATCTCCAGGCGCATGAGCAGCGCCCGGCGCTCCCTGCGGGCGGCGACGACCAGGTCGGGCAGCGTCACCGCGCGCACGTAGGTGCCCGTGCCGCCCTTGAAGCTCCAGCGGTCGGTGGCGCGGCGAGCCTCGGCGTGCGCCTCGGCGATCTCGTCGGCGCCGTTGAGCACCTGAACGGCCTGCAGGTCGTCCAGCACGCGGCGTGCGCTCTCGACGACCGCCTCCAGGCGGTCCAGGCGGTCCAGCCGCGCGGGGAGGTCGGCGAGGGCGCCCGAGGTGGTGCGGAAGTTCTCCTTGATCGTCTCTTCCATGGGCTCCTGACGCCAGCGGTCGCGCAGGATCGCGGCGGTCAGCAGGCCCAGCACCAGCAGTGTCACGCCGTTGATCAGATCGCTCTTGTCCTGACCCAGGATGCGGTCGCCGGAGGCCAGGCCGAGGAAGGCGATGAACACGGCCAGCAGGAGGGCGATGACGCCGTCGGCGTTCTTGCCCAGCCATGCCACGAACTTCCCCATGCGCCCCACAGCGCCCGCCCCGCCTCGACGATAAGTCAGCCCCGCCGTCATGGTAACGACATGGTCAAAGTTGGACCAGTAGCGCATGGGATAGCCAGTGTTGACGGGTGTCCCGCCGCGCCGGGCGCGCCCGCGCGGGGGACCGGCCGGGGCGGTCCGGCGAGCGCCCCGGAAATGTCGGTGGCTCGGCGTAGGTTATGGAGGTGTGAGGCCGGTAACAGATTTGCAGCGCAGGGTGGCGCCCTTCGAGGTCGTCACCGACATGACCCCCTCCGGTGACCAGCCGACGGCCATCGCCGAGCTGGAGCGCCGCGTCAAGGGCGGAGAGAGGGACAACGTCCTGCTCGGCGCCACGGGCACCGGCAAGACGGCGACGGTGGCGTGGCTGATCGAGCGGCTGCAGCGGCCCGCCCTGGTGATGCAGCCCAACAAGACGCTCGCGGCCCAGTTCGCCAACGAGCTGCGCGAGATGCTGCCCAACAACGCGGTCGAATACTTCGTCTCCTACTACGACTACTACCAGCCGGAGGCGTACGTCCCGCAGACCGACACCTACATCGAGAAGGACTCCTCGATCAACGACGAGGTCGACCGGCTGCGCCACTCGGCGACCAACTCGCTGCTGACGCGCCGCGACACCGTCGTGGTCGCCTCGGTGTCGTGCATCTACGGACTCGGCACGCCGCAGGAGTACGTCGACCGCATGGTCCGGCTCAAGGTCGGGCAGGAGGTCGAGCGCGACCGGCTGCTGCGCCGCCTGGTCGACATGCAGTACGCGCGCAACGACCTGTCGTTCACCCGCGGCACCTTCCGCGTGCGCGGTGACACGATCGAGGTCATCCCGCAGTACGAAGAGCTCGCCGTGCGCATCGAGATGTTCGGCGACGAGATCGAGAAGCTCTCCACGCTCCACCCCCTCACAGGCGAGGTCATCACCGAGGACCAGGAGCTGTACATCTTCCCGGCCTCCCACTACGTCGCCGGCCCCGAGCGCATGGAGCGCGCGATCCGCGACATCGAGACCGAACTCGCCGCCACGCTCGCCACCATGGAGAAGCAGGGCAAGCTGCTGGAGGCCCAGCGGCTGCGCATGCGCACCACCTACGACATCGAGATGATGCGCCAGGTCGGCACCTGCTCCGGTATCGAGAACTACTCGCGGCACATCGACGGCCGCGAGGCCGGCTCCGCGCCGAACACCCTGCTCGACTACTTCCCCGAGGACTTCCTGCTCGTCCTCGACGAGTCCCACCAGACCGTGCCGCAGATCGGCGCGATGTACGAAGGCGACGCCTCACGCAAGCGCACCCTCGTCGACCACGGCTTCCGCCTGCCCTCGGCGATGGACAACCGGCCGCTCAAGTGGGAGGAGTTCCTCGGCCGCATCGGCCAGACCGTCTACCTGTCGGCGACGCCGGGGCCGTACGAGCTCGGCCGCAGCAAGGGCGAGGTCGTCGAGCAGGTCATCCGCCCGACCGGCCTGGTCGACCCCGAGGTCGTCGTCAAGCAGACCAAGGGCCAGATCGACGACCTGGTCCACGAGATCCGCGAGCGCGCCGACAGGGACGAGCGCGTCCTGGTCACCACCCTCACCAAGAAGATGGCCGAAGATCTCACCGACTACCTGCTGGAGCTCGGCATCCGCGTCCGCTACCTCCACAGCGAGGTCGACACGCTGCGCCGCATCGAACTGCTCCGCGAGCTGCGCATGGGTGAGTTCGACGTCCTGGTGGGCATCAACCTGCTCCGCGAGGGCCTCGACCTGCCCGAGGTCTCCCTGGTCGCCATCCTCGACGCCGACAAGGAAGGCTTCTTGCGCAGCGAGACCTCGCTGATCCAGACGATCGGCCGCGCCGCCCGCAACGTCTCGGGCCAGGTCCACATGTACGCCGACCGCGTCACCCCGTCCATGGAGCGCGCGATCGACGAGACCAACCGGCGCCGGGCCAAGCAGATCGCCTACAACGAGGCCAACGGCGTCGATCCCAAGCCGCTGCGCAAGAAGATCGCCGACATCCTCGACTCGCTCGCCCGCGAGGACGCCGACACCGACCGCCTGCTCGGCGCGGGCCGCCAGCAGAGTCGCGGCAAGGCCCCCGTCGCCGGCATGGCCCCCGCCCGCCAGGTCGGCCAGCACGCCAAGACCATCGCGGGCGAGATGCCCCGCGCCCAGCTCGAGTCCCTGGTCCAGTCCCTGACCGAACAGATGCACACGGCCGCCGCTGACCTGCAGTTCGAGGTGGCTGCCCGCCTCCGCGACGAGATCAAGGAACTCAAGCGCGAACTCAGGGACATGCGCGAAGCCGGCGTCCACTGAAAGCCACCCGGTTCCGGCCAGTGAGCACTCGCCTTACAAGCGAGGGGCCACCCGCCCACGTACGCACAAGGACGTCTCTGGGGCAACCCATCTCGGAAATGGTCCTCGCCTCCGGCTCGGGCTGTTTTCCTCGGGCCTCCGGCGCGCGTAGATCTCACCCTGCACTCATCCGGCATCGCGGGCGGACCCGTGCAGAAAGAGACCGTTACGCCGCGCTTCGCCCTGAGATTGCTCATCCAGCCGTACCGCGAGCTCGGCCAGGGTGTCGGCGCCTAGGACGTTACGGATGCCGAACCGCTCGGCGCGAGCCGACCAGGAATGACGCCGGATGGCGATCCACCCGCCGAAGAAGTCCATGATCTGCCAGGTACGCCCGTGACGCTGCTGAAGCTGGTCAAGGCTCGGAGCGCTCACCGCGTCAACTGCCAGTCCTTGGCTCGGCCCAGCACAAAGGCCAGCGCCAAAGCACCCTCAGACACCGGGAACAGGTAGTACCTGTCACCGTCTGCCGGGCGCACCGAGTAGGCCGGCTCACTCGCCCCCCGGACGACCGTCACCGTCGCTCGCACCCGCCCATCGGCCCCGCGTACTTCGAGCACCGGAGGGACGTACTCAGGTGCTGAGTAGTCCTCGAACCGCAGTCGGAGCCGAATGACCCGGACTACCCGGCCGATGATGCCGTGCTTCCGGAGTGCGTCACCGAGCCCGCCCAGCAACGCGCCGTAGTAAGCGGCGGTGGACTGCTCGACAGAGTCGTATGTGGTCGCCATGACACCGACGTCCCTTCAGCCGGGAGGATTGAGATTGAGTTCGTTAAGCCGCTTCACTGCGAGGACCGTGACAGTCAAAGCACTCCACCCGCCGCAGCTCTACCGGCCGGCCGTCCAGCCGAACCGCACCATTTGCGCGATGCGCCCGGATGTAGCGCCAGCCCCTACTTCTGCATGCACGGCACTTTTCTGGTGTTTGCTCCTCGTGAAGAGACATGGCATCAAGAATGTGCAACCGAGTTAGCGCGATACATCCC
This sequence comes from Sphaerisporangium sp. NPDC051011, assembly GCF_040653595.1. NCBI lineage: Bacteria > Bacillati > Actinomycetota > Actinomycetes > Streptosporangiales > Streptosporangiaceae > Sphaerisporangium > Sphaerisporangium sp. NPDC051011. The sequence goes on from NZ_JBFAGG010000003.1 coordinate 538,377, forward strand.
ACAGGGGCATCCACAAGCGGGATGCTGGTATCCCGTCGCGGGATAGCCGTCAGCACATATCGTCGAAATTGCCCAGTAGATGCACCCTCCGACCTGAAAGGAAGTCACCGGATGCCCGCAGGCTCGGCAGACCCCCGCAAGGTCCCCGCATCCGTCTGGCAACTACCTGCGATGATCGCCGCTCTACGCGCCCGCGACATGGGCCATGTCTTGCGGTTGGTGCGGCAGTACGCCGGTATGAGCCAGACAGCTATAGGTATCGCTACCGGCTTCAGTCAGGGCAAAGTCAGCGAAATCATGAAAGGCGCGATACAGGTCAGCCGTCTGGACGTCTTCGAGCGGATCGCCGCTGGTCTGGCCATGCCGGACCCCGCGCGGATCTCCCTCGGGTTGGCGCCCGTCTCCGCAGAGGCAGGCGCCATGACGGGCCGTCCCCTCAGCCCTTCCCCTACGCCCCCATCTGATCAACCGTCCGAAGTGGATGCCGACCCGGGTCTTACGGCGCAGCACATCAGCCTGAGAAGCCTGACCAGCGCCACGAGCGCTCCAATCGTGACGGGACTGCGCCGCATCCTCACCGCGCAGATCGAGGCCGAGGCGATGATGGGCCCTCAGCTCCTCATGCGATCCATCATCGGACAAGTACCGATCATCGAACGCGTCTGCCAAGTGGCCAAAGGCACCGATCGTCATGAAGCACTCAGCTTCGGAAGTGAGTTCCTGGAATTCTTCGGATGGCTATACCAGGACTCCGGAAACTACATCGAAGCCATGAGATGGACGAACAAAGCGCTGGACTACGCGATGGAGATGGGCGATCACCATGTCATCTCCTACATCCTCATGCGCAAGAGCAACATCGCCGCAGAATCAGGCGACCACGCCCACGGCCTTGGTCTGGCAAACGCGGCTCTCACCAACGCGGGCGCGCTCACCCCGCGATTGAGAGCGGTAGTCCTACGCGCCCGCGCGAACGCTCACGCCCACCTCGGCGATCTCAGTAGCTTCGCCGAAGACTCCGAAGCCGCACTCTCCGAAGCCATCGCAGGTGTGAACCAGGAGGAGTCGGACCGCGCCCGCTACTGCACGCCCGCGTACATCGAGATGGAAGCCGGGGCCTCCTGGCTGCTGCTGGGCCGGGCCGCGAACGCTCTACCGATCTTCGAGGACAGCCGATCGCGCTGGATCGAGACCTCGCAGGTACGTGACCAAGCCCTTTGCCTCGCCCGCCTCGCCACTGCCTACGCCGTCGCAGATGAGCCGGAGCGGGCATGTCTGGCCACCGACGACGCCCTCACCTTGACCCACGTCCTCGGTTCAGGCCGGGTATTGTCGCAGCTCAAGACCCTGCGCCGCCGTCTCGCCAAATGGTCGGCACAAGACGATGTGGCAGACTTGCTCACCAGGCTCGACATCGTGACCGCACCCCCGAGTGCGCCCACCACGTCGGAAGGACCCTGGTGAACCACCTGCTGACCACAGCCACCACGACCGATGAGCAAGCACGAAACGCATCGCTTGCCATCCTCCCCGTAGGAAGCTTCGAGCAGCACGGTCACCACCTCCCGCTCATCACGGACACTGTCGTCGCATCCCTGATAGCGCGAGAAATCGCCGACGCCTACAACGTTTTTGTCCTTCCGCCAGTGACCATTTCCTGCTCGCATGAACACAGCAAATGGCGAGGCACCGTCAGCATCTCGTCTCAGACGCTCTACGCCATTGTCAACGACGTATACGACTCGGTCACCCGATCAGGTATCTCAGCCTTGGTGATCGTGAACGGCCATGGCGGAAACTACGTCCTGGGCAACGTCGTACAAGAAGCCAACGCTGCAGGCAAGAACATGGCCCTGTTCCCCGCCAAGGAAGATTGGGCCGAAGCCAGAGACGCGGCCCAGCTCACCACGAGCATGTACGAAGACATGCACGCCGGCGAAATCGAAACTTCCATCCTGCTCTACGCACACCCAGAGCTGGTACGCGAAGGCTACGAGTCCGCCGACTGGACCGCCCCCGACCGCCGGCATCTCCTCATCAGCGGCATGCAGGCCTACACGACCAGCGGAGTCATCGGCCGCCCATCCCTCGGCACCGCCGAAAAAGGCAAAACCGTACTCGATTCCCTCACCCGCAGCTTCGCCGCCGTCTCGCACCTGCTCGACAACCGCTGAGCAATCACCGAGATCACTGCCGAATTGTTCGTGTGAATATCAAGGCGGCAGCGCGGCCCGTCGCCCGCTCGCCGGCCGCGCACGCGGCCTGGGGGCCGCTCCCGGCCGTCAGCAGCTCTGGCCGCTCACCATTCGCTGGCACCGCCTTGGCCCCTATGCCTGGCCACTGGCAGTGACAGGGCATCGCAAAGTGAGCCGCTCTTTCGGCAGCAGCTACGCTCCAGTAGGTGGCTTCCTAAACCAAGGCATGCAGAAGCTGGTACTGCGTTGTGGTGTTGCACAGCACACAGCCTCTGTGTCGCTAGGCCGCGATCCGTGGAGATCGCTGAATCGCAACAAACAGCCCTACCGCCAGTGCTGCGCCCATCATGAGCACGACAAGGCGGCCGGTACCGTGCCAGCTCTCTATAGCCTGCCGTACCGTTTGCCCTACCTCGGCCGCAATCCCTTCCACTACCTCTTCCACCTCCTCCCAATAAACGAAAACGCCAGGTCTCCCTCTTAGGTGACCCGGCGCGCCTGTTGCTCGTAGGCGTTGAACCTGGGGTGTCGCCCGAACGCTGGCCGCGCTCCTCTGCCCAGAGGTGTGCCAGGTCCGATTTGACAAGTGCGACCCTACATGTCGGGTCTTAGCTCGCGGGGCGAGAATCTCGAAATTCATGCCTCCGGCGGGGGCGCTCCGGCTCCGGGATGCCTCCGAGCTGAAGAGCGCGGGCCATAGGTGGCTGATATAGAGCCCGCGCATCCCTCCTGCCATCGACCCGGGCAAGCCCAGCAGGCCAGCTCCTACGGCTCAAGCCCGTCTGTGACCCTTGGCGTCCAATGCCCGTGGAGCGGCGACCGGCTGACGTATGTCAACGGCGGCTGAATGCTGACCCCCTGGCGTCGTCTGAATTCTGACCCCTCCGTTGCGATTGATCGTTACTGGTCGTTGCTGTGGTCGGCCGCGGGCACGCGGCCCAGGTCGCGGTTCTTGAGGCGGTAGCTGTCTCCCTTCAGACTGATGACCTCGGCGTGGTGGACGAGGCGGTCGATCATCGCCGCGGCGACGACGTCGTCGCCGAACACCTCTCCCCAGCGTCCGAACGGTTTGTTGCTGGTGACGATCAGGCTGGCCCGCTCGTAACGGCTGGAGACCAGTTGGAAGAACAGGTTGGCGGCCTGGTGCTCGAACGGGACGTAGCCGACCTCGTCCACGATCAGGACCGGGATCCGCGACAGCCTGGTCAGCTCGTCTTGGAGTGTCCCCCGGATGTGGGCGTCGGCGAGGCGGTCCACCCACTGGCCGGCGGTGGCGAAGGCGACCCGGTGGCCGGCCTGGCAGGCGCGGATACCCAAGCCGATCGACAGGTGGGTCTTTCCGGTGCCCGGCGGGCCGAGGAACACCACGTTCTCACGGGCGGCGACGAAGTCCAGCGTGCCCAGGTGCGCGATGACGTCGCGTTTGAGGCTGCGCTGGTGGTCGTAGTCGAAGTCCTCCAGCGCCTTGCGGGCGGGGAAACGGGCCGAGCGGATCCGTGCTTCACCGCCGTGCGATTCCCGCGCTGCGACCTCCCGCTGCAGGCAGGCGGCCAGGAACCCCTCATGGCTCCAGGACTCGGCCCGGGCCCGCCCGGCGAGCCGTTCCACCGCCGCCGCCAGCGATGGCGCCTTGAGTACCCGGGTGAGATACGCCAGTTCGGCATGGAGGTTGCGTGAGCCACCGGCGGCCGCCGTGGTGGTCGTGGCCGGCGCGCGTGCCATCAGGCCACCCCCTCGGCCGTCAACAGGGCGTCGTAGTCGCTGAGCGGGCGCTGCTCGACCTCGACCTCGGGAGGGCCGGTGGTGGGAGCCCGCAACCGCGCCCCGCCGCGCAACGCGGCGGCGGCCTTGGCATGCGCTGGATCGGTGATGGTCTGATGGGACGCCCAGCAACGCCGGTGCCGGGCCACCGGCCGGCCACCGCAGGTCACGCTGACCTGCTCCAGATCGGCGATGACCTCCACCAGCCGGCCGATCGCCGAGGGATGCACCGAGTAATCGTTGGAGGCGATCCGCACGTAATGATCGCGCGGGAGCCGGGTCGAGGTCCGCCACCCGACCGTCGGCGCGACCGGCGGCAACGCCACCATCGCCGCCAGATCGGCGTGCAGCCGGTCGGCCGGGCGGCACTCCAGACGGCGATGACGGCGCGCGTTGGCCTTGCCCAGCCACTCGGCCAGCTGCGCGTTGAAGTCGTGCGGGGAGCCGAAACCACGCCCCGGCAGGAACGAGGTCTCCAGATAGCCGTTGGCCCGCTCCACCAGCCCCTTGGCCTCCGGATCGCCCGGGCGGCATTGCCAGATCGCGATCCCCAGTACTCCGCGGAACGCCTGCGCCTGCGCGGTCAGCTGCGCACGGCCCGCCTTCCACTGACCGATCGCGCTCTCGTTGTCCCACACCAGCGTCCTGGGCACGGCGCCAAGCCCCGACAGCAGCGCCCAGTGGCCGGCAAACAGGTCCCCGGCCTTCCGGGAGGGCAGCATTCGAGCCATCAGCCACCGCGAATACCCCAAGACCATGACCAGCACCGGCGGGCTGCCGCGATGCCCGGCTCCCAGCGGCACCTTCACCGGCGGGAACCACAGATCGCATTGCGCCAGCTCGCCGGGCTGGTACGTCGTCCGCGACGCAGGATCCACCGGCTGGTAGACCGGCCGCAGCAGCCGGATCCGATCCTTGAGCACGGTCATCGAACGTTCCCAGCCGATCCGCTCGGCGATCACCGTCGCCGGCATGCGCGGGAAGTCGGCCAGCAGCGCCCGGATCTGCGGTTCCACCGCGTCGACGATCGACCCCTTACCCGCCCGCCGGTACTTGGGCACCTCATCGGCCGCCAGCGCCCGCTTGACGGTGTTCTTCGACATGCCCAGCCGCCGAGCTATCGCCTTGATCGGCATCTGCTCGGCCCGGTGCAACCGGCGGATCTCCGCCCAGTCCTCCACCTTGATCACCCTCCAGAGTGGACTGAAGGGGGTCAGTTTTCGGCCGTCGCCACAGGGTCAGTTTTCACCCGTCGTCGACAGGCGGACAAGCCGTTCTATCGGGGCTCCGCTTCCCATGTCCGGCGGTCCATCAGATCGAGACCGTCCCTTGCCACCAGCCCTAAGGCCTTAACTTCACGGCCTTGCCCTAAGGGGTTATTTCCGGATTTTCACGGAGATCGGCAGTGATGCGGCCAGTCCAAGCAGGCCCTCGCCCTGATTCAGTGGACAGGAAGGAGGGGCGCCGTGCATGATGGCGCCGCCCGGCGCCGAAGTGCCCTCCGTCCGGCCGGCTGTTCTGGGGTCGGTATTCGTTTGCCCGATGGGTGCCAGAGCCGAGATGCTCGCCGCATGGGATGGTGGGCATGCGGTTGAGGTTGCGGCGGTTTCAGGGGCGGATCGGCGCGTCGGAGTGCCGGGTGGTGCGGCCCTGGGCGCCGCTGCGGCATACCGCGCTTGCGGATCCGGCCGGGTACGGCTGGTTGGTCGGTGACCACGACGGGCTGTCGCGTCTGGCTGGCCTGTTCTCCTTGGCCGCCTACTCGCGTCACACGGTCGTGCACGTTCCCCTGCGCGACGGCGTGCCCATCGACGGGGAAGAGGATTTCCTGCTGGGCTGCGGCGGGCGGGTCGACCTGGTGCTGATACACCATTCGCTGGGGCTGCGGGTCACGAAGTGGCCGTCGCTGCGGCGGGGACTGACCGGGGGCACGGCGCTCACGGTGCGCACGGACGAGGGGCGGACCGCCCGGGACGCCGCCGCGTGGGAGAAACGCGCCGGTCACGCGGATATGAGGGACTGGCTCAAGCCCGTTACCCACGAACGCACGCTGTTCCTCGTCGGGAGCATGGGCGTCTTCGCGGCCGCCGCCATGGAACTCGCGGTCGCGGCGGGATGGGGGCCGATGGAGAAGGGCGTGGCCAAGGGCCAGCCCGCCCTGATCACGACGCTCACCGGTCACCTGAGAGCCGACCCCGCCGCACGCGGGCCGGAGATCGACATCTCCTTCAAGGCGTATCCGCCCTACAGGCACTTCAGAAGGCCACGTTAGTCCCCCTGACACGATTGGTCCCCGTGCTCGACGACCTGAGCGCTCGGCGATTCCGTGCGTGGCAGAACTTGGTCGCACGCGGCCACTGCCCAAGCCTTTGGACGCGGCCGTGAACCGGACGGTCCCTGAGGCCAGGTCCTTGATCAGCCGTGCCTATTTGGGCCGCGCCGCCCCGCGGCGTGCCGCTCGAATCGCCGGGCGGAATGCATTCCGCCCGGCGATATGTCCCGGCCGTCCGGCGCTATGCCCGCTCGGCCGATCGGGTGTCGCTCATCGAATGGTGACGCGGTCGCCGCTCGGCGCGTGGACCGGGGAATTCTTCACCAGGTAGGACGCCAGCGCTCCCTGGTCGTCCTGCCCCCCGAGGTAGACGGTGGTGCTTCCCTGCCATCTCGGGAAGCCCTGCCAGCCGCCCATCAGGATGTAGGTGGCGGCGATTTTGATCACCTGGATGTCGGTCACCGGCGCGCCGTTCAGCGTGATCTCGGTGACCACACCGCCCTCCACCGTGTAGCGAAGTGAGGACGAGGGAGTGAGTACCCAGCCCGAGGGATTCTGGTACGCCAGCAACTGCTTGAGCTGCGCGCCGGTCATCGCGTTCACGTCCACGGCGAGCCCGGACGACTGGGTGGCACACACCTCCTCGTAGGTGACCGGCCCCGCGTTCAGGTCCGCGTGGATCCCGTACTTAGTGACCAGGGCGACCTCCGCGCCGGACATGTCCTTGACCGCGTCCAGGTAGGCATCGGCGACCAGCTCGGCCAGCGGGCCGCCACTGGCGGTCAGCGGGATGGTCTCGGCGGTCTCGCCGAACGTCTCCTCCTCGCCGGGCATCCCGCACTTGAAGTAGTAGAGGCTGTTGGATCTGAGGCCGTCCGGCTGCCTGATCTCGATCTGCACCGAGTACTTGCCCGGCCTCTCCCAGTCCCACTCCCAGTAGAGCGTCTCCAGTACGGTGCTGAACACGGCGCCGTGGTCGGCCGGCACGTTGACGGTCTTCCACCCATCGGTGCCGACGAGGCGGTACTGGACGACCTGCGCGCCGTCGGGAAGCCCCTCGAACGAGCCGTGGACCTTGAAGGTCACCGGGCACTTCGACGGGTTGGTCCGCTCGAAGAGGATGGTGACCTTCCCGACGAGGTTCTGCGCCGGCTCGTCACCCTCCCCGGGCGGCGGCGTGACGTCCTCCGCCACGGAGGCGGACACGGCGTTCCGGATGTCGCCCTTTTCGAGCGCACCTGCGGCATCCGCCGCCGGAACAAACACACCCGACATCAGGGCGATGACCGCCACCAGACCCGTGATTCGGCGGCCGTTTCCACGTAACAATCCCACTGTTTTCCTCTCCGGTGACCTGCGACAAGGAATAACGGTTCGGCCCGCTCCTTGGATGACCAGAGGCTAGCCTGGCCGACCGACAATTCCGCAGGAGCCGCAAGATGTGGAAGACGTGGGAGTAGGGGCGGCAAGCGGCGGCGGTTTTGTCGTACTCGGCTGCTATAGGGCAGTCGCGTCCTATGCGTCAGATGACATCACCGGCACGCATACAAGAGATTTTCCGCGGCGAGGGGCGAGCAGCCCCTCGCGGTGGAGGCGCGGGCAGGGTGGGCGGGAACCTCCTGCACCGATGATCCCTCGCACTGACCAGCCTGGCGTCCTTTTAGCGTGCATGAGAGCGGCAACATCGGCGCATACTGATAATGGCCCTGCGAACTTCGCGGCGGGCACATCGAAAAGCAGTACGAGTGACGCTTCCGCAAATCGGCAGGGCCCGCTAGAGGGACGCCGTGCGCGACGCGTATGCGCCCCGATGTTCATCCGAAAGTGTGCATCCAACAGGGAATGTCGCCGCGGACGCGAAATAGCCCGGCACCCGGCCACTGTTCCGGGCGGCTCCCGCCAGAGAGCGGCGGCGCGCACAGGGCTATGGGCCGGACGTGGCGTGCGGTGGTTCGGACGTGGGGGACGCGGCGGTGAGCTTGGCCGGATTCATCATCCACAGCACCTGGTCGATGCCCTGCGCCGAGGCGGTGACCGTGAGGACTGCGAGCACCTCTCCGTCGCGGCTCAGCAGCGCGGAGGTCTGCCCGTTCGTGCTCGCCCACGTCACCTCGACGCCGGCCCAGAAGCGGTCCGCGAACGCCCTGACGTACCTCGCCACCCGCGACGCCCCCACCACGGGGAAACGGGAGGCGCGCACGGCGCCGCCGCCGTCGGAGTAGCTGATCACGTCCGCGGCGAAGAGCTCTTCCAGCGCGGCTAGATCCCCGGCCCGGGCGGCGGTGACGAACGCCGTCAGCAGCCTGCGTTGGTCGGCCCTGGCCACGGGCGTGCGTCGTTCGACCAGTACGCGCTTGCGGGCCCTGCTGACGAGTTGGCGTACGGCCGCCTCGTTGAGCCGGGTGATGTCGGCGATCTGCCGGTAGGGGTACTCGAACGCCTCCCGTAGCACGTAGGCCGCCCGTTCCGTGGGCGTCAGCCTCTCCAGCAGAAGCAGGACCGCGAACTCCAGAGCCTCACCACGCTCCGCGCCGAGGTACGGATCCGCGGCGGTGTCGACCGGCTCGGGCAGCCATGGGCCGACGTAGGTCTCGCGGCGGGCGCGAGCGGACTGCGCGGCGTTGATCGCCAGCCGCGTGATCGTCGTCGCCAGGAACGCGGCCGGATTGTCCACCGTGGCGCGGTCGTAGGCCTGCCAGCGCAGCCAGGCGTCCTGCACCAGGTCCTCGGCCTCGGTGGCGCTGCCCAGCATCCGGTAGGCGATCCCGAACAGGCGCGGCCGTACTCCGGCGAAGACCTCCGCGGCCTGTTCGAGACCTTCCGGCCCGCCCGATCCGGCGTCCGCCACCGCCATCGCCCCCTGTCCCGCCGCCGCGCGCTCTCCGTCGATGGTCCCACCGGCGGGACCCCGTCCTGGACGGGCCCCGCCGCTGCGCGGTGCGTGGCGCGGGAGGATCAGCTTTGGATGGACTTGGTCTCGAGGTACTCCTCCAGGCCGTACCGGCCGAACTCGCGGCCGTTGCCGGACTGCTTGTACCCGCCGAACGGGGCGAGAACGTTCCAGTGGGCGCCGTTGACGTCGACCTGGCCGGTGCGCAGCCGGCGGGCGATCGCCATCGCGCGGTCGTGGCCGCCGAACACGGCGCCGGTGAGCCCGTACATCGTGCCGTTGGCGATCTCCACGGCCTGGTCGTCGGAGGTGTACGGGATGATGGTCAGGACGGGGCCGAAGATCTCCTCCTGCGCGATCACGGCGTCCGGCGCGACGCCGGCGAAGATGGTCGGCCGTGCGTACGCGCCTTCGGGGAGCCCGTCCGGCCGTCCGGGACCGCCGAAGACCAGTCGGGCGCCGTCGGCGACGCCCCGCCCGATGTACTCGTCGACGCGCCGCCGGTGCTGCTCGGAGGCCATGGGGCCGACCTGTGTGGCCTCGTCGGTGGGGTCGCCGACGACGTAGGTGGCGGCGGCGGCCACGGCCAGTTCGACCGCCTCGTCCTGCCGCGCGGCCGGGACCAGCATGCGCGGCCACCCACCGCAGACCTGGCCCCCGTTGGAGAAGGCCATGGCCACGCCACGGGTGACCGCCTCGGTGAGGTCGGCGTCGTCGAGGATGACGTTGGCGGACTTGCCGCCGAGTTCGAGCGCGACCCGCTTGACCGTGTGCGAGGCGGCGGCGGAGACCTGCCTGCCCGCACGGGTCGAGCCGGTGAACGACACCATGTCGATGCCGGGATGAGCCGCGATGGCGGCGCCGACGGTCGCACCCCTGCCATGGACGATGTTGAGCACGCCGGCGGGCAGCCCCGCCCCGGCGGTGATCTCGGCCAGGATCGCCGCCGTCAGCGGCGCGATCTCCGACGGCTTGAGGACCATGGTGTTGCCGGCCAGCAGGGCGGGCGCCATCTTGGCGACGACCTGCTGGAGCGGGAAGTTCCATGGCGTGATGGCTCCGACGACTCCGATCGGCTCGCGTACCACGAGCGAATGGCCGATCTGTTCCGTCCAGTCGAAAGTGGGGGCGAGCGCGGCGAAGGACTCCGCCACCGCGACCGGGAACGCCGCCTGTGCCATCCGGGACAGGGCGATGGGGGCGCCCATCTCGCTGGTGATCGTGGTGGCGATCTCGTCGGCCCGGCTTCGCAGCCCGTCCGCGACGCGGCCGACGATCCGTGCGCGTTCGGCGGGGTCGGTGGCGGCCCAGCCGGGGAAGGCCGCGGTCGCCGCGGCCACGGCCCGGTCGACGTCGGCCGCGGTGCCCTCGGGCACCTGGGCGATGACCTCATCGGTCGCCGGGTTCACCACGTCGATCATGAGGGTGGACCCGGCCACGGCCCGGCCACCGATCCAGTGGGCTTCTGCGTTCAGCGTTGATGTGCTCATGCGACGACCGTGGCAGCGGGGCGCGGCCGGAGGAATGTTCCCCCGGTCCGGGGCTCCGGCCGGGCTCCGGCCCCGCTTCGCCGATCCAGGGATCGGCGGAACATGGCTACGGGCTGCCTGCCCCGTGATATTCGATGGGGAAACATTCCTGGTCAGAGGGTGTTCTCCGAGCAGGAACGCCCGGGCGGTTCCGTGGCGCTCGCGCGGACCGCCGCCCGGGTGCCGGCGGTCGTACGGGTGGCCTCCCGCAGGCAGGTCCGTGTCCCGTTCGCCCGCTTCGACCACGCCAGAGGAGAACGACCATCGTGGACAGGATTCGACTCGCCGAGTTCCTGCGAAGCCGCCGGGAGGAGTTGCAGCCCGAGGACGTGGGGCTCCCTCGTGGCGGGCGGCGGCGTACGGGCGGGCTACGCCGGGAGGAGGTCGCCGTGCTATCCGACATGTCGGTCGACTACTACAGCAGGCTGGAGCAGCGACGCGGGCCCCACCCGTCGGAGCAGATGCTCGCCGCCCTCGCCCGCGGACTGCGCCTGTCCCTCGAGGAACGCGACCATCTGTTCCGGCTCGCCGGCTACGCCACCCCGCGGCGAATCCCGAGCGCCGATCACATCAACCCCGGCATGATGCGCATCTTCGACGGCCTGGAGGACGCCGCCGCCCAGGTCGTGAACCACCTCGGAGAGACGCTGAGGCAGACCCGGCTGTCGAAGGCGCTGATCGGCGATGAGACCCTCCGTACCGGGATGGCCCGCAGCGCGCACTACCGGTGGTTCACCGACCCCGCCGCGCGATCCATCTATCCCGACGACGACCACCCGGCGCACAGCAGGCTGATCGCGGCGAACCTGCACGGCATGTACACACGCGACCGCGAGGACCCGCGAGTGGCGGCGATCGTCGAGGCACTGCTCGCCGAGAGCGCCGAGTTCGCCGCGCTGTGGCGCGAGCACCCAGTCGCCGGCCTGTACTGCCCGCCCAAACGTGTCCGGCACCCGCGGCTCGGCCTGCTCGAACTGCACTGTCAGACCCTGGTCGATCCCGACCAGTCCCAGTCGCTCGTCGTCTACACCGCGCCCGCGGGCAGTGAGAGCCACGAGAAACTGCGCCTGCTGTCCGTCATCGGCGAGTACCCCGTTCAGGCAGGTCGGGGGAGTGATTTCGCCGGGCCTGTCACAGGCCGGAGGGCCGTCCTGCCTTAGTCGGCGGCCGAGGGCGACCAGGCGCCCCGGCGGGCGGGAAGGCTCGTCACGAAGATCGTGACAGTCGGCGGGACCGGCCTGATCGGGTCGAAGGTCGTGGCGAAGCCGACAGAGCAGGGTCACGAGGTCCACGTCCCGGGTGTCGGCGAAGGGCACGGCCGCGGTGGCGCTCTGCCGGATCCGCAGCGGCGATCGGCCGCGAGCCACGGGCAGGCGGGGGTGCTGGTTGCAGATTTTCTTAATTCTCTATAATCGCAACAACGGTGACGTGTCGGTGAGGAGGCGATGCCGGGTGGGACGTGGTCGTGCCAAGGCCAAGCAGGTGAAGGTCGCCCGTGCGTTGAAGTACAGCGGTGGCGGTGATCTGGAAGCGCTGCGGCGGGAGCTGGGCGTCGATGCGATGCCCGCCGCACACGCGGAGCCGGACGACGGCGTGAGCGAAGCGGACGCGGACCTGGACGCGGACGTCAACTTCGGCCTGGACGCGGAGCCGGGCCCGGATCGTGGAGGGAAGCCGGGCGCATGAGTGCCTTCGAGGAGAGCCTCCGGCAGCGGCTGGCGGCGGCGCGCCAGGCATCGGCCGCGGCGGAACGGGACGGCGATGACTTCGGCGTGCGGACGCATGCCGCGGAGGTGGAGGAACTGGAACGGCTGGCCGCCGCCCATGGTGTCGTCTTGGCACCCGAACCGGCGGCCGAACCCGCCGGCGAGAACGTCGAGGGCGTCGAGGGCGTCGAGGGCAGGGCCGTGTGATGCCGGTCCCGCTCTACCAGGCCAAGGCCGAGCTGTTCAAAACGCTCGGCCATCCGCTGCGCATCCGGGTGCTGGAACTGCTGTGTGAGGGACCGAAGCAGGTCCGGGAGCTGCTGGCCGCGATCGACGTGGAGGCGCCGAATCTGTCACAGCAGCTGGCGGTGCTGCGACGGGCGGGCCTGGTCACCGCCCGGCGGGACGGGACGACCGTCGTCTACGAGCTGGCCGGGGCGGACGTGTCGGAGATGATGCGGGCGGCCCGGCGGATCCTCACCGAGTTGCTGGCCGACCAGCATGAACTGCTCGCCGAGCTGGAGCAGGCGACGTGAGGCCGCAGGAAGTCGTGCGGCGGCTGCCGGACCTGCTGCCTGGACGGTCGGATTGGACCGCCGCGCGCCGCTCACCGGGTCGGGACCTGGTGGCGGGGCTGATCGTCGCGGTGGTGGCGTTGCCGCTGGCGCTGGCGTTCGGGGTCTCCTCCGGGCTCGGCGCCCAGGCCGGCTTGGTGACCGCCATCGTCGCCGGCGCGCTCGCGGCCATTTTCGGCGGCAGCAACCTGCAGGTGTCCGGCCCGACCGGTGCGATGACCGTCGTACTCGTCCCGATCGTGCACACCTACGGCACCAACGGCGTGCTGATGGTCGGGCTGCTGGCCGGGCTGCTGTTACTGGCCTTGGCCGCGCTGCGGGTGGGGCGCTTCGCCCAGCTCCTGCCGACCTCGGTGATCGAGGGGTTCACGGCCGGAATCGCCGTGGTCATCGCGCTGCAGCAGGTCCCCGCCGCGCTCGGCGTGGCGGCCGGAGGCGGTGAGAAGGTGTGGCAGGTCGCGGCCTCGGCCTTCGCGCGCTTCGCGGCCGATCCGACGCCGGTCGCGCCCGTCATGGCGTTGTCGGTGGCCGCTTTGATGCTGGCCGGCGCCCGGCTGCGCCCGGGTGTGCCGTTCTCTCTGCTCGGGGTCGCCGCCGCGACGCTGGGCGCTCAGGTGTTCTCGCTCGACGTCGCCCGGATCGGGACGCTGCCGGCCGGGCTGCCCGCCCCCTCGCTCGGTTTCCTCGATCCCGGCATGGTGGGAACGCTTCTGCCGTCCGCGCTGGCGGTGGCCGCGCTGGCGGCGCTGGAGAGCCTGTTGTGCGCCACCGTCGCCGACGGCATGAGCGTCGGCGAGAAACACGACCCCGACCGGGAACTGTTCGGGCAGGGCATCGCCAACCTCGCCACGCCCATCCTGGGCGGCGTGCCGGCGACCGCCGCGATCGCCCGAACCGCGGTGAACGTGCGCGCCGGGGCCCGGTCCCGGCTGGCCGCGCTCACCCACGCCGCCGTCCTCGCCGGCATCGTGCTCGCCGCCGGACCCCTGGTCGGCCGGATCCCGCTCGCGGCGCTCGCCGGGGTGTTGCTGGCCACCACCGTCCGCATGATCGAGGTCGGCTCGTTGCGCGCGCTGGCCCGCGCGACCCGCGGCGACGCCGTCGTGCTCGCCTTGACCTTCATCGTGACCGTCGTATTCGACCTCATCACCGCGGTGGCCGTCGGTCTCGGCCTGGCCGTGGTGCTCGCGCTCCGCGCGGTCGTCCGGACGTCCCGGCTCGAGCAGGTCCCGCTCGAGGCCGGTGACCACAGCGCGGAGGAACAGCGGCTGCTGAGCGAGCACATCGTCGCCTACCGGTTCGACGGGCCGCTGTTCTTCGCAGCCGCCCACCGCTTCCTGCTGGAGCTCTCCGAAGTCGCCGACGTCCGCGTGGTCATCTTGCGGATGTCACGGATCACCACCTTGGACGCCACCGGCGCCCAGATCCTCGGCGACGCCATCACCCGCATGGAACGCCGCGGCATCACCGTCCTGATCTCCGGCATCAAACCCGGGCACACCCAGGTCCTGGCCGCCCTCGGCATCGCCGACCACCTTCACCGCGACGGTCTGGTCTTCCCCGACACCCCCACCGCCATCACCCACGCCCGCACCCTCCTGCACCACCACGGATTGCTCCCCGCCTCCACCCCGGGAACCGATCGGACGGCCGTCAAGGCCGATCTCGGCCCGTAGGCGAGGCAAGGCCCGCCCGTGGCACTCAGTCCGGGGGCTCAACAGGGCGTCTCCTGGCCGATGTAGGCCAGGACGAGGAGGTGTCGCAGGTCGAGGGCGAGGTCGTACGGCCCCCAGATGGCGACCAGGATGAGCAGCGCGATCCCCACCGGCATGGCCGGCCACAAGCGCCGCCGCGGCCACCAGAGGCTGGTCTGCGCTCCCTCGCGGAACCGCTCCAGCGGCAATCCGGCGTAGGCGGCGAAGCCCCGCGAGCTGTGGCCGAAGACCTTCCGGCCACGGGCACGCTTGCCGCGCCATTCTTGCTTAGGTTAGGCTCAGCTAACTTCTACAGCACTGTAGTCGGAGTCGTGGCCAGGCTCCTCTTCTTTACTTTTATCAGGAGATCAGAAATGCGCAGGATTGGCCGGGCTCTGCTGGTCGCACTCGCCGCAACGCTCGGCGTGGCGGGCTGCGGAGGAACGGACGGCTCCAGCACGGCGAGTGCGCCCGCCTCCCCGGAAAAGGCCACGATCACGCTCTACAACGCCCAGCATGAGGACCTGATGAAGCTCATGGTGGACGCGTTCACCAAGGAGAGCGGGATCAAGGTGGACATGCGGTCGGGGGAGGACCCCGACATGGCCAACCAGATCGTCCAGGAGGGCTCGGCGTCCCCGGCCGACGTCTTCGTCACCGAGAACTCGCCGGCGATGACGCTGGTCGCGAGCAAGGGCGGCTTCGCCAAGGTCGACCCGGCGACGCTGGCGCAGGTCGGCAAGCAGTACGCCCCCTCGACCGGCGACTGGGTCGGGTTCGCGGCACGCTCGACGGTGTTCGCCTACAACTCCCAGCAGCTCAAGCAGGACGAGCTGCCCGCGTCGATCATGGATCTGGCCGATCCGAAGTGGAAGGGCAGGTTCGGCGTCGCCGCGGGCGGCGCGGACTTCCAGGCCATCGTCAGCGCCGTCCTCGCGGTCAAGGGCGAGGCCGCGACCGCTGAGTGGCTCAAGGGACTGAAGGCGAACGCGAAGATCTACCAGGGCAACGGGGCGGCGATGCGGGCCGTCAACGCCGGTGAGATCCAGGCGGCCGTTATCTACCACTACTACTGGTACCAGGACCGCGCCGAGGCCGGCACCAACAGCAAGAACGTCGAGCTGCACTTCTTCCCGGCCAAGGACGCCGGGGCGTTCGTGGGCGTCTCCGGCGCCGGCGTGCTCAAGTCCAGCAAGCACCCGGCCGAGGCGCAGGCCCTGGTGAAGTTCCTCACCGGCAAGAACGGCCAGCAGGTGCTGGCGGACAGCGACGCGCTGGAGTACTCGATCTCCTCCGAGGTGCCCACCAACCCGAAGCTCAAGCCGCTCGGCGAGCTCAGCCCGCCCGACATCGAGCTGTCCGCGCTCAACGGGCCCAAGGTGATCGAGCTGATGCAGCAGGCGGGCCTGCTCTGACCCGCACCGCCCTACGCGGGATCGCACGACGGAGGGTACGCCACGACGGGCCGTGCCCTCCGCTCCTGCTCGCCCTGTGCGCCTGGCGGCGTGTGCCATCGTTCTGGGCTTAGCCGACCAATTGGTCGTGGCGGCCTCATACCCGGCGATGCGGCATGCCCGAGCCGGAGGCCCTCACCCTCTCCAGGCGGACGGCCGAACGGGTGGTGCCTCGGGAACGCCCTTGGAACTTCTCACGCGATGAGGTGAGGGTCCGCGCATTACGTCGGGAGGCCGGTGAGCAGGAACGTCCGCCGGCCGCCCGGACCCCGACCGGCGAGGTGCCCGGGGGCACCTCGCCGGTGTGACCATCGACGCCGGCTCAGGTCAGGACGGTCTCGCCGATCCAGCCGTCCGGCCCGCATCCCGGCGGGATGACGAAGACGGCCGAGCCGATCGGCGTCGCCCAGGCGTTGAGCAGGTCGGCCTCGGCCAGGCGGCGCTGGATCGGGACGAACTGGCGGGCGACGTCGGCCTGAAAGGACGCGAACACCAGCCCGGAGTCCGCCACGCCGTCCCGGGTGACGCCCTCGTCGTAGTTGTAGACACGGCGCAGGATGCGTACGGCCGGATCCTCGGGACGGGCGCGGCGGATGTGGGCGTACTCCGAGATGACGGGGAACCCCGCTGGGCTGAGCCGCGTGAAGTCCGGTTCGTCGTGTTCGAGCCGCCCGGTCAGCGGAGCGCCGTCGGCCAGCTTGCGGCCGATGGTGAACTCCTTGGCGACGGTGTCGGCCTCGTCCCACTTCTCGAGGTTCGTACGGATCCGCCGGAGGACGAGGGTGGTGCCGCCGTCCGGTGCCCACACGATTCTCTCGAACTCCGGTGTGCCGGGGACCGGGTTGCCCGTCCCGTCGAGCTGGCCCATCACGTTGCGCTGGGTCAGGCCCGGTTTCTGGGAGTGCGCCGCCTGGCGGAAACCCCGCTGGGTCCAGCGGACCGTCGCGAACGAGCGGGCGTCCTTGACGATCATCCGCAGGGTGTGCGCGACGGTCAGCGGATCGTCCGCGCAGATCTGCACGAGCAGGTCGCCGCCGCTCCAGCGGGGTTCCAGCCGGTCGACGACGAACGCCGGCAAGCTGGCGGGCCGTCCGTCCACTTTCGCCGCCCCGTACAGGCCGGGGCCGAAGCCGAAGGTGACGGTCAGCCGCGCGGGCAGCAGCGCCAGGTGCGGCTCGGTGTCCGCCAGCGCCGGTCGGCCCTGGGTGAGCCGCCGGGCGTCGTCGGTGAGCAGCCGCAACAGCCGTGAGATCCCGTCCCGGTCCACTCCCTTCCGCAGGTCGAACCCGGCGAAGACGGCGTGCGCCTGGGGCAGGGTGGAGATCCCGGCCTGCCGAGGGCCGTGGAACGGCTCGGTGGCGGTGCCGTCGGTGACAGGGGTGCCCTCGGCGGCGTGCGCCCTGGACGTGGTGCCCGCGGCGACCGCGCCCGCCGCCATCGCGGCACCTCCGGTGAACAGGCGACGTCGCGTCAGCGCGGCCGTGGGGGTGATCCGGGCCGGTTGGTCAGCCATTGCCGCCGCCCATGTCCATGCCGCCCTGGTAGTCCTCGTTCCCGCCGGCGAAGTCCTTGCCGATGGCGGTGAAGGCGAAGGTGCCGCCGTCGGCGAGGGTGAGGGTGAAGGGGATCTCCGCGCCCGGCTTCACCTCTTCTGCGACGTCCATGAGCATGATGTGGTCGCCGCCGGGCTCCAGGACGTGGGTGCCGTGCGCGGGGATGACGAACCCGCCCTTCTTCGGCTGCATGACCATCTTGCCTTTGGACTCGACGACCTCGTGCAGTTCGATCTTGGGGGAGAGCGGCGTCGCGCCGGAGAGGACCGTGATGTCGGCGCCGGTGTTGTTGACGATGGTGCCGAACGCGGCGCTCATCCCCTTCTTGGCGGTCTTCACCCAGGGATCGGTGATGCTGAGCGCCGCGGTCGCCGAAGGGGAGGGGGCCGGGGTCGAGGAGGCGGCCACGGCGGGCGTCGTCGTCTCTGGGGAGGCGGTCTGGTCGGTTCCGCAGGCGGCGAGGACCACCAGACCGGCGATGACGACGATGGTACGGGAGAACATGGAAAAGGCCTTTCTGGTGCTGTGACACGATGTCGGGTCGGCGCGCACGCCGACGGCACCCCGCGGGCAGGCAGGGTGAGAGGAATCGTGAGTACCGCGCCGGAGCAGGCCGGAACAGGAAAGATCGGTAGGATCTCGCCGGATCTGGCAGGCTCAGGCGGAAGCGGTACGGACAGCGCCAGGCGGGCCGCGCCGGCCCATCTCATGGCCGAGCAGAACCGAGCGCACGACGATGCGCCGCTCGACTGGACGGACGACGACCGCGCTGTGGACGGGGTCGGGCGGAGCCGCGAAAGCGACGAGCAGCCGGACGGCGAGCCGCCGCAGCAGCGCCCACAGGACCGCCTCGCCGCGGGACAGCCACAGGGCCGTCAGCGCGACGGCCCATCCGTGCATGAGCAGCATGCCGAAGCCGGGCATCAACCCCGAGTGGGCATGGCCGTGATCGTGGGAGAGGACGGGGTCGACGGTGTGCGCCAGGGAGAACAGGGCGTGCAGCGCCGCCTGCGTCACGGCCAACGCTGAGATGATCACGACCTGCGTCCGCTCACGCCCGGCGAGGAACCACGCGGGCAGGAAGGACGTCCCCCAGGCGGCGAGCATCGCAAGGCTCGAGACGGATCCCCCCGCGAACCTGTGCGCGCCGATGCCGAGCATGATCGAGACCATCGCGAAGACGGCCGCCCTGAGGGCGCGAAGCGGGATCATGGCTGACATGGCGCCGCAATCATCCCATGCGACGATACCGCCCCCGATTCCGGTGTGGCCCGACCGTGAAGTCCGCGCGGGCCGACAGATGGCCGAGGCGGACATTTCGACGAGATTCGGCCCCGCGCCCGCGTACCGCGCGGCCTGAACGCCACACGTGGTGACCGCCCGCGGGCGCGTTCGTCGCTACAACGCGCGAAGCGCAGGGTCAGCCGGTCAGTTTGCGTAGGTCGAGGTCGATGTCCACCTCGAAGCCGATGTCGGTGCGCAGGTGGCCGCGGTGGATGCCTGTGGGGACGTACGCCCTGATGGCGGGGTCCAGCTCATAGGTGTACGCCACAGCGTCGCGCTCTTCCAGTTCGATGCGCCAGAGGAACTTGATCCCAGCATTCGAATACTTGATCGGTTTGGCGCTTCGATCCCGCTCTTCGGAGTCCGGCGAGACGACCTCGACGACGAGGTGAACCTCGTTGGGAGAGTACGAGGTCTTCGAGAGGTCTTCCAGCGCCTCCCTCTTGACCACCAGCACGTCGGGCTCGGGGCGCTGCCTCAACCCGAGGGTCACCGACATCTCGCGGGCGACGGCCAGGTCTTCCGGAGGCCGGATGCCGAACTCTCGGTCGATGAGCAAGTTGATCATCAGCATATGGAACTGCGTCTGGGGGGACATCACGATGAGGGACCCGTCGATCAGTTCGACGCGCCGGGGGGCGTCTGGGGGAAGGTGATCCAGCATGTCGGCGGTCCACCCGTCCTTCGGCCCCGGGTAGAACCACTCGGGGAAAGCCGTGGTCATCCGGTGATCTCCTTCCTGCTGACGATCGGACCTTACGCGACACCCCTATCTTGCCACTCTCTGTAGTCTCACCGTGACGACCGGGATGCCCCACGTTCCCACGATCAACCGCGCAGGCCCGCAAGGCGGTCGTCCATGGGAAGAAGGGCCCGGAACGGGGAGGGCTGATAGGGGCAGGCTCCTCCGAAACGTGGACCGGTCCTTCCGCACTTCAGAGAGGTGCCGGGTGAAGTGTTGAGCTCTAAGGTGCGGGTGCGCAGGTGAGGGCTCGGGAGGTTCTGTCGCTGCTTCGGGAAGTGGGGGTGCGGGCGGGGTGGGGTCAGGCGCCGGGGCGGAGGGCTCTGAGGGGGCCGGGGTCGGTTATCAGCGGGGGGTGCCAGCCCATGTCGGGGGTGTGGCGGCGGACGATCTTGGCAGGGACGCCCGCGATGACGCAGTGGTCGGGGAACTCGCTGTTCACGACGGCGCCGGCCGCGACCACCGACTGCCGTCCGATGCGCGTGCCGGGCAGGATGATGGCGCCGGTGCCGAGCCATGAGCCGGCCCCGATGGCCACCGGCTTGTTGCGTGGCCACTGCCGTCCGATGGGCGTGTCGGGGTCGTCGTAGACGTGGTTCTGGTCGGTGATGTAGACGTACGGGCCGGCGAAGACGTCGTCGCCGATGTCGATGGAGTGGTGGCCGACGATGTGGCTGCCCCGCCCGATCGAGCAGCCGCCGCCGATGCGGACGATCGAGTCCGGGCCGAGGTCGACGCCCGGACCCATGCCCGCCGAGATGGAGACGCGCTCGCCGATCAGCGTGTGGTCGCCGATCTCGATCCACGCCTCGCCGAAGATCGCCCCGGGGGGAAAGGAGATGCACGCGCCCTCGCCGAGCCGGCGGAACCGATACCCGGCGGGGGTGCTGGGGGTGATCGTGCCGGAGACCCGTACGGCGGCCCACGCGCGGTGGACGAGACCGCCGAAGATCCGGCGTACAGCATCACGGGGTGACATAACCGGAAAAGTTACCGCTTGGTTAGCATGCTGGGAACGGACGCCCGGGTGATGTTCGGGCACTTCGCAAGCGCGCTTTGATATTCTGAGAGCCCGTGGACACGCGGTCGCCCGTCGGACGGCCACGCCTACAACGGACCCACGGGAGAACCTCCTTGCGCAGCGCCGCAAACACCAAGCATCTGTTCGTCACGGGAGGCGTCGCCTCCAGTCTCGGCAAAGGGCTCACTGCCTCGAGTCTGGGGCGTCTGCTGAAGCTTCGCGGCCTGCGGGTCACCATGCAGAAGCTGGATCCCTACCTCAACGTCGACCCCGGAACGATGAACCCGTTCCAGCACGGTGAGGTGTTCGTCACAGACGACGGCGCCGAGACCGACCTCGACGTAGGCCACTACGAGCGATTCCTCGACACCGAGCTGCACGGCTCGGCCAACGTCACCACCGGCCAGGTGTACTCGAACGTCATCGCCAAGGAGCGCCGCGGCGAGTACCTCGGCGACACCGTCCAGGTGATCCCCCACATCACCAACGAGATCAAGGACCGTATCCGCGGCATGGCCGGCCCTGACGTCGACGTGGTGATCACCGAGGTCGGCGGCACCGTCGGCGACATCGAGTCGCTGCCGTTCCTGGAGGCCGTGCGCCAGGTCCGCCACGAGGTCGGCCGCGACAACGTCTTCTTCCTGCACGTCTCGCTCCTGCCGTACATCGGGCCGAGCGGCGAACTGAAGACCAAGCCCACCCAGCACTCCGTCGCGGCGCTGCGCAGCATCGGCATCCAGCCCGACGCGATCGTCTGCCGCTCCGACCGTCCCATCACCACCTCGCTCAAGCGCAAGATCAGCCTGATGTGCGACGTGGACGAGGACGCGGTGGTGTCGGCCGTGGACGCGCCGAGCATCTACGACATCCCCAAGGTGCTCCACTCCGAGGGCCTGGACGCCTATGTCATCCGCCGTCTCGGCCTGCCCTTCCGCGACGTCGACTGGCACGAGTGGGACCAGCTCCTGCGCCGGGTCCACCGCCCGGCCAAGGAGGTCACGGTCGCGCTGGTCGGCAAGTACATCGACCTGCCGGACGCCTACCTGTCGGTGACCGAGGCGCTGCGGGCGGGCGGGTTCGCGTGCGACGCGCGGGTCAACATCCGCTGGGTCCAGAGCGACGACTGCGAGACCCCCGAGGGCGCCGCGCGCGAGCTGGACGGCGTGGACGGGGTGCTGATCCCCGGAGGGTTCGGCGTGCGCGGCATCGAGGGCAAGGTCGGGGCGATCCGGCACGCCCGCGAGCGGCTGATCCCGCTGCTCGGCCTGTGTCTGGGCATGCAGTGCATGGTCATCGAGGCGGCCCGCAACCTCGCGGGCATCGAGGGCGCCAACAGCGCCGAGTTCGACCCGGAGACCCCGCACCCGGTGATCTCCACGATGGCCGACCAGCAGGACGTCGTCGCCGGTGAGCGCGACATGGGCGGCACCATGCGGCTCGGCCTGTACCCGGCCAGGCTGGCGGAGGGGTCGATCGTCCGCGGCCTGTACGGCACGGCCGTCGCCGACGAGCGCCACCGGCACCGCTACGAGGTCGGCAACGCCTACCGGGAGCCGCTGGAGCGGGTCGGGATGGTCTTCTCGGGGCTGTCGCCCGACGGCCGCCTGGTCGAGTACGCCGAGCTGGACGCGGAGACGCACCCGTTCTTCGTGGGCACCCAGGCGCACCCGGAGTTCCGCTCGCGCCCGACCCGCCCGCACCCGCTGTTCCGCGGCCTGATCGAGGCGGCTTTGACGTACGCCGACGTGCGCGAGAGGGTCACCAAGGTCGGCCGTACGGCGTGAGCGGCGGCCACGCCCCGGCGGGAAACCGGGGCACCATCGACGGCGGAACTCGATCATGGGGGATGGCAGCGTGAGCGCAGTGGACGGCGAGACCTCGCGACCCACCGCCGAGGACGTGCGGGACGTCCCGGCGTCGTGGGAGGTCGTCGAGGGCACGGAGCACTTCAGGGCACGGGTGATCACCGTGCGCACCGACCGGGTGCGCATGCCCGGAGACCAGATCGCCGACCGCGACTACATCGTGCACCCCGGCTCGGTGGCCGTGGTCGCCCTGGACGAGCAGGACCGGGTGCTGCTGCTGCGGCAGTACCGCCACCCCGCCCGGCGGCTGCTGTGGGAGCTGCCGGCGGGCATCCGCGACGTCCAGGGCGAGCCGCTGGTCGACTGCGCCGCCCGGGAGCTGGCCGAGGAGGCCGGCTACCGCGCCAAGAACTGGCACACCCTGATCGACATCTACACCTCGCCCGGCTGCAGCGACGAGCGCATCCGCGTCTTCCTCGCCCGTGACCTGGAGGAGATCCCCGAGGAGGAGAACGGGTTCGTCCGCATGCACGAGGAGGTCGACATGCCGGTCGTCTGGGTGCCGCTGGCGGACGCGGTCCACCGGGCACTGACCGGAATGATCCACAACGCACCGGCCGTCGCGGGTATTCTCGCCGCGTACGCCGCTTTGCCGGACGGCTTCGCCTCCTTGCGTCCCGCCGACGCCGAGGAGGCCTGACAGGAGGTTCCGTCCTGCGCCCCCACGCCGACCCCGAGGCCGTGATCGCCGGTTACCTCGCCCACCTCGCGGCCGAGCGGGGGCTGGCGGTCAACACGCTGGCCTCCTATCGGCGTGACCTGCGGCGCTACCGGGACCACCTGCGGTCGCGCGCCCGCGCGTCCGTCTCCGAGGTGGACGAGGCGGACGTGCTGGCCTTCCTGACCGCGCTGCGGGAGGGCGACGGCGACCACTCCGCCCTCGGGGCCGGCTCGGCCGCCAGGGCCGTCTCGGCGGTGCGCGGCCTGCACCGCTTCGCCGTCCGCGAGGGGTTCGCGGCCCACGACCCCGCGCGGGGCGTGCATCCGCCGAGCAGGCTGCGCCACCTGCCGAAGGCGATCGGCGTGGCCGAGGTCGAGCGGCTGATCGCGGCCGCCGGGCCGGACGACGGGCCGCTGGCCCACCGCAACCGCGCCCTGCTGGAGGTGTTGTACGGCACGGGCGCGCGGATCTCCGAGGCCGTCGGGCTGGCGGTGGACGATGTCGAGGCCGGGGTCGGGGGCGGGGTCGAGGGCGGCCAGGTGTGGCTGCGCGGCAAGGGCGGCCGGGCGCGGGTCGTCCCGCTCGGCAGGTTCGCGGGGGAGGCCCTGCGCGCCTACCTGCACCGGGGCCGCCCGCTGCTCTGCCCGCGCGGGCGCGACACCCCGGCACTGTTCCTGAACGCCCGGGGCGGTCGCCTCACCCGCCAGGGGGCCTGGGAGGTCCTGCGGTCGGCGGCGGAGCGCGCCGGACTCGACGGCGTGTCCCCGCATATGTTGCGTCATTCGTTCGCAACTCACCTCCTTGACGGAGGAGCGGACGTTAGGGTTGTCCAGGAACTGCTCGGCCACGCCTCGGTGACGACCACCCAGGTCTACACCCTGGTCGGGGTCGACAGGCTCCGAGAGGCGTACGCGGCGGCCCGTCCGGGGGCTCGGCAGCCAACTTCATAGCTCTAGGGCGCGTCGCCTTGCCGCATACGTGCCGACCCCATAGTGTCCGTCCGGACGGTCCGGTTCGGGGCCGTCAGGGAGGTTCAACTGGTGACGACCACAGACGCTTCAATCCGGGGGATCGCCGCCCCTGCCGTCCCCGACGGCTCCTGGGGCGACACCAGGAACGAGGGGCTCCTCGGTCCCACCGGGCGTCCGCGTCCCGTCTTCCCGGAGCCGGTCCCGTCGGCCACGCACGGTCCCGCGCGGGTCGTGGCGATGGTCAACCAGAAGGGCGGGGTCGGCAAGACCACCACGACGATCAACCTCGGCGCCTCGCTCGCCGAGTGCGGCCAGCGCGTGCTGCTCGTCGACTTCGACCCCCAGGGCGCCCTGTCGGTCGGGCTGGGCATCGACCCGCGCCCGCTGGAGGCCACGGTCTACGACCTGATCATGGAGGAGCCCGACGTCACCGCCGAGGACGTCCTCCTGGCGACCAGCGTCGAGGGCATGGATCTCCTGCCGAGCAACATCTTCCTGTCCGGCGCCGAGATCCGGCTCGTCAACGAGGTCGCCCGCGAGTACGCGCTGGGCCGGGCCCTGGAGCCGCTGCTCCCGCACTACGACATCTGCCTCATCGACTGCCAGCCGTCGCTCGGCCTGCTCGCGGTGAACGCGCTGACCTGCGCCCACAGCGTGATGGTGCCGCTGGAGTGCGAGTTCTTCGCGCTGCGCGGCGTCGCCCTGCTGATGGAGTCGATCACCAAGGTCCAGGAGCGCCTCAACAAGGACCTGGAGATCGACGGCATCCTGGCCACGATGTACGACCCGCGCACGCTGCACGCGCGTGAGGTGCTGCAGACGATTATGCAAGGTTTCGGGGACAAGGTCTTCCACACCGTGATCAACCGGACCGTCCGCTTCCCGGACGCCACGCTCGCCGGCGAGCCGATCACCCAGTTCGACCCCGCGTCGATGGGCGCGACCGCCTACCGCGAGCTGGCCCGCGAGGTCCTCTCCCGCTGGTCCCAGGACGCCTGAGCCGCGCACGGCCGGCGGGGCGCCGGGCGCGTCCGCCTCGCGTGCCGGCGGCCCGCGGGATCCCGCGACATGCGTGACCGTCCGCTCGCGTGACGTGCGCGGCGGCCCGTGTGCGGGACAATGGAACGGTGACCGAACAGCCCGCGACCGGCCAGGCAGCCAGGCCCGACGCCTTCCAGGTGCACCTGGAGGTCTTCGAGGGGCCGTTCGACCTGCTGCTCGGGCTGATCGCCAAGCACAAGCTGGACATCACCGAGGTGTCCCTGCACCAGGTGACCGACGAGTTCATCGCCCACATCCGCTCGCGCGGCCGCGAATGGGATCTCGACCAGGCGAGCCACTTCCTGCTGGTGGCCGCCACCCTGCTCGACCTGAAGGCCGCGAGGCTCCTGCCCACCGGCGAGGTCGAGGACGAGGAGGACCTGGCGCTGCTGGAGGCCCGCGACCTGCTGTTCGCCCGCCTGCTGCAGTACCGCGCGTACAAGGAGGTCGCCAAGGTCTTCTCCGGCCGCATGGCCGAGGAGGCCCTGCGCTTCCCCCGGGTGGTGCCGATGGAGGCCCGGTTCGCCGGCCTGCTGCCCGAGCTCGTGCTCGGCGTCGGGCCGGAGCGGCTCGCCAAGATCGCGATGAGGGCCTTCACGCCCAAGCTGCCGCCCTCGGTGTCGACCGCGCACATCTATCAACCGGTCGCCAACGTCCGCGAGCAAGCGGCTATCCTGGTCGCACGGCTCCGGCGCGTGCGCAGGGCGACGTTCCGGGCTCTGACCGCCGATTGCGCGGGCACGTTCGAGGTCATCGCGCGCTTCCTCGCCATCCTGGAGCTGTTCCGGGAGGCCGCGGTCTCCTTCGAGCAGATAGAACCGCTCGGAGATCTGCACGTGATCTGGACGGGCGCCGACGACGGGGACATCGCGGTGGCCGACGACTACGACGAGGGCGCTCCGCGCGCGGAGGGCCCGGAAGGCCATGAGGGCGAGGCGGGCGGCGAGCGCGCCGGCCGGGAGAGCGAAGATGCAGCCGATGAATCCTGAGGACGCCGAGCGCGTCCGGGACGACCAGGACGACCAGGACGGTCAGGACGCCGCGCACGCCGCGGAGCCGGGGCCGGGCCTGCGCGCGGCCCTGGAGGCGATCCTGCTCGTCGTGGACGAGCCGGTCGCCGAGGTGACGCTCGCGCAGGTGCTGGAACGCCCCTCGCGCGAGGTCGCCGAGGCCCTGCGGGAGCTGTCGGCGGAATACACCCGGGACGGCCGGGGTTTCGATCTTCGAGAGGTGGCCGGAGGCTGGCGTTTCTACACGCGGGCCGACTACGCCGCCCACGTGGAGCGGTTCGTCCGCGACGGCCAGCAGACGCGGCTGACGCAGGCCGCCCTGGAGACCCTCGCGGTCGTGGCCTACCGCCAGCCGGTGAACCGCGCCCGCGTCGCCGCCATCCGAGGCGTCAACAGCGACGGTGTCATGCGCACGCTCGTGGCGCGCGGCCTCGTGGAAGAGGCCGGCACCGATCCCGAGAGCCAGGCGGTGCTGTACCGCACGAGCTCGTACTTCCTGGAGAGGCTGGGCTTGCGGAGTCTCGACGAGCTCCCCGCGATCGCCCCGTTTCTCCCCGACGACGTGGAAACCTTAGAGGAGCAACAGAAGTGAACAACAGGCGTGGTACCCCGTCCGGTGATGGACGCGGTCGAGGACGCGGCGACGCCCCCGGGGCCCGGGGAGGTGCCGGGCCGCGCGGTGGCTCCGGTGGCTCCGGTGGCTTCCGCGGAGGATCTTCCCGGGGAGGCGCCCGGGGCGGGTTCCGTGGCGCGGGCGACCGTCGCGACGCCTTCCGCTCGGACGAGCGGCGCGGCACCGGCGACCGGGGTGCGGCCAGAGGGGGACGCGGCGCGGCCGGGTCCTCCCGTGACGATGACCGTGACTTCCGCTCGCGCGACGACTCCCGGTCCTTCGAGGGCGGTCCGCGCAGCGGGTCGTCCGGGTTCGGCGGGCCCCGTGGCGGTTCTTCGGGATACGGAGGCTCGCGGGGCGGGTCGCCCTCCGGCGGCTCGCGTGGCGGGTCGTCCGGGTTCGGCGGGTCCCGTGGTGGCTCATCCTCCTACGGCGGGGCACGGGGAGGTTCCCCGGGCGCGTCCCGCAGCCGGTACGGCAGGCCGGACGAGGGGCGTGGCCCCTCCATCCGCGCAGGCCGGGGTGGCTCGTCCGGCGACGACCGTCGTCCGGGCTCTTACGGCGACGACCGCAGGGGCGGGTTCCGCGCGGACCGCGAGGGTTCCTCGGGCGGATTCCGCGGTGGCCGCGAGGGTTCCTCGGGGGGGTTCCGCGCGGACCGCGAGGGTTCCTCCGGCGGGTACCGCGGTGGTCGCGAGGGCACGTCCGGCGACCGCCGTGGCGGGTTCCCCGGTGGTAGCGAGGGCGCGTCCCGCGAGGGACGCGGCGGCTACGGCGGCGACCGCGGTGAGAGCCGTGGCGGGTACGGCGGCGACCGCGGTGATGGGCGGAGGTTCGGCGGGGCGCGGGAGTCGTCCTACGGTGGGCGCCCGGCGTTCCGCGGTCGGGACGACGAGCGCCCACCCTTCCGGGCAGACCGGGGCGGCTCGCGCGAGCGGTACGGCCGCGACGAGACCGTCCGCGACAGGCCCGTCCGCGACCGTTTCGAGTCCCGCTCCGAGTCCCGCTCAGAGTCGCGTTACGAGGACGCGTCCCGTGGCGGATCCGGCGGGCGCTACGAGCGCGGCGACCGGCGTGACGAGGTGCAGACCATCGGAGGCGCCCCCGGCGGCTCACGCGGGCGGTACGGCCGCTCCGAGCAGGGTCGTGGAGCCGCGGCGGCCGGGCGCGCGGGTTCGGGCCGGACGGGGGCCGGAGCGCGGCGCCCCGGCGCGGGCGGCGCGGGTGGCGAGGGCCGCGGCGGGCGTCCCCAGGCGCCCCGGGCCGGGCGCGGTGGCGCGTTCAAGAACGCGCGCCAGCCGCTGCGCGACCCCGCCTTCTTCCCCGCCGACTACACAGACGAGCGCGACACCACCGAGGTGCCGGACGGCGTGCGGCTGCAGAAGGTCCTCGCCGCCGCCGGCGTCGCGGCCCGGCGCACCTGCGAGGAGATGATCGGCGAGGGCCGCGTCACCGTGGACGGCCAGGTCGTGCGCCGCTTCGGCGCCCGGGTGGACCCCGCCAAGCAGGTCATCCACGTCGACGGCAAGCGCATCCCCACCGCCCCCGACCAGGTCTACTTCGCGATCAACAAGCCCATCGGCGTCATCAGCACGATGTCCGACCCCGAGGGTCGCCCGTCCCTGGCCGACTACGTGGCCGACCGCACCGAGCGGCTCTTCCACGTCGGCCGGCTGGACACCGAGACCGAGGGCCTGATCATCCTCACCAACGACGGCGAGCTGGCCCACCGGCTGACGCACCCGAGCTTCGGGGTGCAGAAGAAGTACTGGGCGAAGGTTCCGGGCCCGATCCCGCGCGATCTCGGCCGGCGGCTGAAGAACGGCGTCGAGCTGGAGGACGGCCTCGTCAAGGCGGACGAGTTCAAGATCGTCCAGGAGCACGGGCAGCAGGCGCTGGTGGAGGTCGTCCTGCACGAGGGCCGCAAGCACGTCGTGCGCCGCATGCTGGAGGCAGAGGGGCACCCGGTGATCGACCTGGCCCGCATCGAGTTCGGGCCGGTCAAGCTCGGGAGGCTCAAGGCGGGCACGATGCGCGCACTCACGCTCAAGGAGGTCGGCGACCTTTACGCGGTCGTGGGACTGTAACCTGATCGGAAAGATGAAGCCGGTCCGGACACGCCGGGGCACACCCGGCGTGCCCGGCCAGGCTCGGGCACATCTGGACACACACCATGGCATTGCCGAAGGGTGTGTCCTGTGCCGAGGGCCGGGCCGGGGCTCGCCTGGGCCGCCGGGCGGTGATTCACGAAGGGGAATGACATGGTGCGTGCGATCCGGGGCGCCGTCCAGATCGACGCCGACACCCGGGAGGCGGTGCTGGCCGGAGTGACCGAGCTGGTCACCGAGGTCATGGAGCGCAACCGGCTGACGACCGACGACGTGATCAGCGTGATCTTCACCTCGACGCCCGACCTCACCTCCGAGTTCCCCGCGCTCGCCGCCCGCAAGCTTGGCTTCCACGACGTCCCGCTGATCTGCGCCAGCGAGATCGACGTGCCGGGGGCGCTGCCCCGCGTGGTGCGCCTCATGGCCCACGTGGAGACCGACAAGCCGCGCCAGGAGATCCAGCACGTCTACCTGAAGGGCGCGATGGCGTTGAGGGTGGACATCGCCCAGTGAACAACGAGACCAGGCCCGTCGAGACCGTGCTGATCGTCGGCACGGGCCTCATCGGCACGTCCGTCGCCCTCGCGCTGAGGGAGCACGGCGTGACCGTCCTGCTCGCCGACCAGAACCCGGGGGCCGTCCGGGTGGCGAGCGAGCTCGGCGCGGGGGCCGAATGGGTTCCTGGCGGGCATCCGGCCGACCTCGCGGTGATCGCGGTACCGCCGCAGTTCGTGGCCGAGTGGCTGCTGGACCTGCAGAAGACCGGCGCCGCCCGCTTCTACACCGATGTGGCCAGCGTCAAGGCCCTGCCGATCGCGCAGGCCGCCCAGCTCGGCTGCGACATGACCACATTCGTGGCCGGCCACCCGCTGGCGGGCCGCGAGCGCTCGGGCCCGGCCGCGGCGCGGGCCGACATCTTCCTCGGCCGCCCGTGGGCGTACTGCCCGGGGCCCGAGGCGTCGGGCGACGCGGTCGCGGCCGTGCTGGCGCTGATCGAGCTGTGCGGGGCCAACCCCGTCCAGGTCGACCCGGCCGCGCACGACGAGGCGGTCGCCCTGGTGTCCCATGCCCCGCACGTCGCCGCCTCGGCGGTGGCGGCGCGCCTGGCCGAGGCGTCGGAGACGGCGCTCGGCCTCGCCGGGCCCGGGGTGCGCGACGTGACCCGCGTGGCCGGGGGCGATCCCCGGCTGTGGACGGTCATCCTGTCGGGCAACGCCCGCCCGGTGGCCGAGGTGCTGGAGGCCGTGGCGGCCGACCTGAACGCGGCGGCGGCGGCCCTGCGCGCCGTGTCGGCGCGGGACGGTCACGCGGCGATCGGCCGGGTCACCGAACTGCTGGAGCGGGGCAACGCCGGCCAGAGCAGGATCCCGGGCAAGCACGGCGGTCCGCCGCGGTCGTACGCGGTGGTCCAGGTGTTGGTCGGAGACCGTCCCGGCGAGCTCGCCCGCCTGTTCCAGGCGGCCAAGGACGTCGGGGTCAACATCGAGGACGTCCGCCTGGAGCACGCTCCCGGGCTGCCGCTCGGAGCCGCCGAGCTGTCCGTGCAGCCCGAAGCGGCCGGGGTTCTCGCCGACGCCCTGCGCGCGCACGGCTGGCACGTGCCCTGAGCCGTTGATGCCAGGGTCGGGGAGGATTCCCGGTACCCTCTTTGCGGACAACTCAATCGCGAGTGCGGAGGGAGATGCCGTGACCGCACTGGTCGTCGCCATGGACGGTCCTTCGGGGTCGGGCAAGTCGAGCGCGTCGCGCGGGGTCGCGCGGGCGCTGGGGCTTCGCTATCTCGACACCGGGGCGATGTACCGCGCGATCACCTGGTGGATGCTGGAGCACGGCGTCGACGTCGGCGACCCTGCGGCCGTGGCCGCCCAGGCGGGCGCCCCCAAGCTGGCCGTCGCCGCCGACCCCGAGGCCCCGGGCATCACGGTGGACGGGCGCGACGTGTCCGCCGAGATCCGCACCCAGGAGGTCACCTCCGCCGTCTCCGCCGTGAGCGCCGTGCCCGAGGTCCGCGCCCGGCTCGTCGCCGAGCAGCGGGCGATCATCGGTGACGGCGACATCGTCGTGGAGGGCCGTGACATCGGCTCGGTCGTGGCCCCCGGAGCGCCGGTCAAGGTCTACCTGACCGCGAGCCCCGAGGCCCGCGCGCGCCGCCGTACGGCCGAGCTCACCGGCACCACGCTGGAGGCGCAGCGTGTGGCCATGGCCCGCCGCGACACCCTGGACTCCACCCGTAAGGCCGACCCGCTCGTGATGGCGGCCGACGCGATCGAACTGGACACCACGGAGCTGAACCTGGAAGAGGTCATCTCCGAGGTTCTGAGACTTGTGAAGGAGCGCACCTGACGCGGTGACGCCACGCGGGCCCCGGCGAGTGCCGCCGTCCCGCGCCGGGCCGCCGAGAGGGTTGCGCATCGATAGGAAACGGACGTGACGTGACGGGGGAGTACGGCGACGAGGGCGGCTGGATCGAAGCGCACCTCGCCGAATTCGAGGAAGACGGAGTGTCCCCGGAGGCCGAGCCGGATTCCGGCCCGCTACCGGTGGTCGCCGTGGTGGGCCGCCCCAACGTGGGCAAGTCCACGCTGGTCAACCGCATCATCGGCCGCCGCGAGGCGGTGGTCGAGGATGTCCCCGGCGTCACCCGTGACCGCGTGACCTACGAGGGCCTCTGGCGGGGCCGCCGGTTCACGCTGGTCGACACCGGCGGGTGGGATCCGGACGCGACCGGCATGGCGCTGCGCATCGCCGAGCAGGCGCAGGTCGCGGTCGAGCTGGCCGACGTGATCCTCTTCGTCGTGGACGCGACGGTCGGGGTGACCGACTCCGACGAGGCCGTGGCGGGCGTGCTGCGGCGGTCGGGCAAGCCGATCATCCTGGCCGCGAACAAGGTGGACGACCAGCGGCAGGAGCTGGAGGCGTCCACGCTGTGGTCGCTGGGCCTCGGTGAGCCGCAGCCGGTCTCGGCGCTGCACGGCCGCTCCAGCGGCGACCTGCTGGACGTCATGCTCGACGTCATGCCCGAGGCGCCGCCGCAGCGGTTCGGCGTCGAGCGCGGGCCGCGCCGGGTGGCGCTGGTCGGCAAGCCCAACGTCGGCAAGTCCTCGCTGCTCAACAAGCTCGCCGGTGAGGAGCGCGTGCTGGTCGACCCGATGGCGGGCACCACCCGTGACCCGGTCGACGAGCTCGTCGAGCTGGGCGGCAAGACCTGGCGCTTCGTCGACACCGCGGGCATCCGCCGCCGGGAGCGCCAGCTCCAGGGCGCCGACTTCTACGCGGGCATGCGCACCAAGGCCGCGCTGGAGCGCTCGGAGGTCGCCGTCGTGCTGATCGACGCCTCCGACGTCCTCACCGAGCAGGACCTACGCATCATCAGCATGGTGATCGAGTCCGGCCGGGCCATGGTGGTGGCGTTCAACAAGTGGGACCTCGTCGACGAGGACCGCCGCTACTACCTCGAGAAGGAGATCGACCGCCAGCTCATCCGCGTGCCGTGGGCGCTGCGGGTGAACATCTCCGCCAAGACCGGGCGGCACATCGACCGGCTGGTGCCCGCGATCGAGCGCGCCCTGGAGTCGTGGACGACCCGCGTACCCACCGCGCAGCTCAACACCTTCCTGTCGGAGCTGCTCCAGGCGACGCCTCCGCCGGTGCGCAGCGGCAAGCAGCCGAAGATCCTCTTCGCGACGCAGGCGTCCACCGAGCCGCCCAAGTTCGTGCTGTTCACCTCGGGCTTCCTGGAGGAGACCTACCGCCGCTTCCTGGAGCGCCGCATCCGTGAGGAGTTCGGCTTCGCCGGCTCCCCGGTCGAGCTGACCATGAAGATCCGCGAGAAGCGCGGCGCGCCCAAGAAGAAGTGACCCGCCCCGCCGCCCCGGCTCGCGTGCCCGGGGCGGCGGTCAGGCGTGGTCCGCGGGGGCACGTCCGGGCAGGGTCAGGGCCGCCAGGGCGCCCGCGGCGCAGACGATCGCCGTCAGCAGGAAGATCTCGGTGTACTCCTGGTGCAGGGCGGCGGTCACCTTGCCGGTGTACTCGGCCAGGCGGCGGGCGTACTCGGCGGGCTCCACCCCGAACGGCAGCGGCGTGTCCAGGCGGGCCGTCAGCGACTGGAAGCGGTGGAATCCCCACGCCGACAGGGCGGCGACGCCGAGCAGCATGCCCATCATGCGGGCGACGACCACCGAGGCCGAGGCCAGCCCGTGCCGGTCCGCCGGGGTGACCCGCAGGACGGCCGAGGAGACCGGCGCGATCACCAGCCCGAGCCCGAGGCCCGCGACGACCAGGTCCACGTCCACCCGGGCGAGCCCGAGCGGGTAGTGGGCGCCGGCGAGCGCGACCGGCCATCGCGAGATCAGCGCGTACCCGGCGGCGGCCACGGCCATGCCCGCCACGGCGACGGTCCGCTCGCCGAACCGGCGCACCAGCAGGCCGCCCGCGAACGCCGTGACGGCGAGGGCGACCAGGAACCTCGACAGCACCAGCGCCCCGCCCACCGCGTCCCGGCCGAGCAGGGTCTGCGCGGTGAGCTGCACGTTCACGAGCGTCACCAGAAGCGCCGCGCCGGCCAGGAAGCTCGTCGCGAGCGTGCCGGCGAACGGTCCCCGGCGCACGCCCGTCATGTCCAGCAGCCGGACGGGGGAGCGCGCCTCCCACAGCACGAACGCCACGGCCGCCACCAGGCCCGCCCCGATGGCGGGGATCCCCCACGCGGGCAGCACGGCCTTGTCCGGCTCGGGGTTGTAGAGACCGGCCACCAGCAGGCCGAGGGCCAGGGCGAGCAGCAGGCCGCCCACGACGTCGATCCGTACGCGCGGGCCGCCGCGCGGTGCGGGCGGCGGCACCGTCCGCTGGACGGCCACCGCGGCGAGCGCGGCCAGCGGGATGTTGATCCAGAAGATGCCGCGCCACCCTGCCAGCGCCGCGACCCCGGCGCCGTACAGCGGGCCGAGGACGCTGCCGAGCTCCTGCGCCGCGCCGACGGCCCCGAGCGCGATCGGGCGGCCGCGCTCGTCCCACAGGTCGCCGACCAGGGCCATCGTGATGGGCAGCAGAGCGCCCCCGGCGACGCCCTGGAGCGCGCGGCCCGCCGTCAGCAGCGGGATCGACCCGGCGAGGGCGGTCAGCGCGGACCCGGCCGCGAAGCCCGCCAGGCACGCGTGGACGAGCGGCCTGCGCCCGTACCGGTCGGAGAGCCGGCCGAGCAGGGGCATGGCGGCGACGTAGCCGAGCAGGAAGCCGGTGACGATCGGGGTGGCGCGCTCCAGCCGGTTCAGCGGCACCCCGGCGTCGGTGGCGATGTCGACCAGGACGGTCACCACGACGTAGGCGTCCAGGGCGGCCAGCAGCACGGCGGTTCCCCCGACGCCGAGCGCGACCCGGCGGCGCGCGGAGGAGGCCGGCGTGCGCGGGGCGTCGTCCGGTGGCCTCGGCGCGGTGTCGTCCGGGGACGTGCGGGGGGTCTCGCCGGGGCCGAGGGCGGGGTAGGAGGAACCGGTCATCAGTGGCTACTTCGCCGGGGCGGTGATCGTGACCGGCACGTCGTAGTCGTCCAGCGTGACCAGGACGGTGCCCGCGTTCGCCCCGCCGCCGAGGGGGAGGCTGGCCTTCACCAGGCGGCTCGTGGCCTTGTCGACCCACACCTGCCCGTCCACCTCCTGGTTCACGCCCGGGACCAGCGTGGTCACCATCTGCTTGGGCAGGTGGACCGCGACGCGGTAGGC
This sequence comes from Sphaerisporangium sp. NPDC051011, assembly GCF_040653595.1. Taxonomy (NCBI): domain Bacteria; kingdom Bacillati; phylum Actinomycetota; class Actinomycetes; order Streptosporangiales; family Streptosporangiaceae; genus Sphaerisporangium; species Sphaerisporangium sp. NPDC051011. The sequence goes on from NZ_JBFAGG010000003.1 coordinate 573,039, forward strand.
GTCCGCGCCGCCGATCTTCTCCTCGGCCTCGGTCTTCGCGCCGGTCGCGCCCGCCAGCAGCCCCGGCACGCCCTTGGCCGGGTCCAGGATCGCCGACGGGTCGTAGATCGCCGAGAGCTGCTCGCGGGTCATGGTCTGGTACCCGCCGGTGGGGCCCTTGAAGTAGACCGTGTCTCCCGTCAGCACGAAGGCCAGCTCCTGCAGGGCGCCGAGCACCTCGACCTGGACGGTGCCCTGGGCGTCGCCCTCCCTGGTCAGGGAGCCTTCGGCGTGCCGCACAGGCACGGGAGGCCTGCCCTCGGTCGCGATGGTGAAGGCCACGGTCCTGACCGACCGCATCGTCTCGGCCGACTTCTTCATCAGCTCGGGCCCGCCGGGCAGCGCGCCGCCGCCCGGCGATGAGGAGCACGCGGTGGCCAGGGACAGCGCCACGAGCAGCGGGGCGAACGTCCACCCCCGGGCGCGGCGGCGCGGCGCGAGCCGTCCGCGCGGGACGGGAGCAGGGCGGGGACTCGAGAAGAGCGACCGTATCGACACAGCCCGGATGCTAGCCACCCTCGCCGGGACGTCAGCGCCGTTCCCGGGTATCGGTTCGGGATAATCGCTCCCGGGCCGGGCCGCAGGAAGCTCACCGCGGACCTTGTGCGGCCGTCCTGCCGTGTCGTGATTGCCCGACCGGCAGTCCCAAGCCCCATCTCTTTGCCATATAGGCAAGCCGCTGTGCTTATGGCGCATGGTGGTCGTAAGTTCATCTCAGGCGCACAAGTCCGGCGTGCAAAGCCCCGCCGCGTCACGTGACTCTCGGCATGGGGGATCACCACGGCGCCGCGCCGCATACCGCTTCGGGCAAAGGCGTGCGGCCCTCGGCAGAAACGAAAGGAATGACACCTCATGGATGCAGATCACGTTCCCTCGCACGACCAGTCGGCGAACAACGCCGCAGACAGCGTGCCCGCCGACTACGAGGCGTGGCGCGAGGGCAGGTGGGAAGAGATCGCCGGCCAGTTCGGCAAGGTGAAGGTCGTAGCCAACGGCAAGGTGGCCGGCCGGGACGCCCGCGTCATTCCGGGCGTTCCCGGAGAGTGGAGCGTCACCGAGGCGGGCGTTTTGACACTGTCGGTCGCGGCCGACGACGGCGTGACGATCAACGGCGAGGCGGTGAACGGAACGGCCGAAGTGCCTTCCGGCAGCTCTCTTGAGTTCTCTGGGGGGCGCGTGGGCTTTGCGGGAGGTGCGGACGGAACCTACGGCGTGATCGTCATGGACCACGAGGCCCTCGCCCGGTCGGGCCTCAGCGGGATCGACACGTACCCCTACGACCCGGCCTGGGTCTTCGAAGGCGTATATCGAGCGGCTCCGGAGGGCCGCCGCGTCGAAGTGGAACGCCTGACGGCTCCCCGCAGCATGGATGCCATCCTGGCGCCCGTCGACCTCGTCGTCACCATCAACGGCACCGAGTACGTGCTGTCCGTACTCGAAGAGCGGCCGGGCCAGCGGCTCGTGATCTTCACCGACGAGACCAACGGCACCGAGACACCCGAAATCGGCCGCTGGCTGACGCTGCCGCTCCTGGAGCCCGGCAGCACCGTGACCGTCGACTTCAACCAGGCGACGCTCTCCTACCACCACCTGGTCCCGACCGTCTTCAACTGCCCCCTCTCGCCTGCCGGCAACCACCTGCCCATGCGCGTCGAGGCAGGAGAACGCGCTCTCGTCTACGCCAAGAACTGAGCGCCCTTCAGTTCCCCACAAGACCACCAGTTCCTGATAAGTCACACCACGCACAAACAGGGAGCAACACCATGAGCCAGGATCTCAAGGACAAGGCGATCGCCTATCTCCGCCACCTGGAGAACAGGGAATGGGCCGATGCGCAAGCGATGTGCTCGGAGAAGGCCACCGTCTGGCACAACGACGGCAAGGGCGACGCGACGATCCGGGAGAACGTCGCGGGCATGGAGGCCCAAATCGACCCCATCGAGTCGATGCGCTACGACATCACCCGGCAGTTCTCCCAGCCCGGCGAAGTCCTCCAGCAGCACGTCGTGAACGTGGTCATGAAGGATGGAGGGGCCTTCCGGGTTGACGCCGCCGTGTACTTCCGCTTCGAAGACGGCCTCATCACCCGTATCGAGGAGTACGCCTGCTTGCCCAGCAACGGCTGAGCCGGCGGAGCACGCCTCGAAGGCGTCACATTCGCGCTGTGTCGCACCGAACCGTTCAGCTGGTGCGACACAGCGCTTGCCCGTTGTTTCGCGGACATCGCGACTGACCCGGCCGTATGCTCGCGATACCCTTGGTGCTTCTGGGCCGGTCACGAACCGCGGCGGCCTTCTCATCGGCGTCGAGTCTGATCGTCGTGGCGCCGACCGGCCGGCAGGCCCTCGGAACGGCGGACGACCTGCGCGGCTCTCCTAGGCGCGTTCCTCGCCGCGCAGCTTCAGCAGGTGCTCGACGACCGGGGCGTAGGCTGCTTCCAGGGCTTCGATCAGCTCGGGGGCGAGGCGATCGATGAAGTGGTAGCGGACGTTGGCCACGTGCCTGGGCGCCACGCGCTGGATCGTGTCCCATCCGTGCTGGGTCAGCACCGCGAACGTGCCGCGCCGGTCGTCCGCGCAGCTCTCCCTGCTCACCAGCAGCGACGCCTCCATGCGCGCGATCTGGTGGGACAGGCGGCTGCGGGACTGGATCGTCGCCTCGGCCAGATCGCTCATGCGCATACGATGGCCAGGGCTCTCGGAGAGGTTGACCAGGATCTCGTAGTCGTTGATCGACAGCCCGAACTCCTGGAGCTCGCGGTCGAGCCGGTGCTCGAGGAGCTTGTGCGCGGACAGGTGGGCACGCCAGGCACGCTGCTCCCCGCTGCTCAGCCAGTGGGGGTCGAGTTCATCGGATTCCGCCGTGCTCATGGAGGTGAATCTATCTCTCCTCGGACTCCGCGCCACCACGAGCGGTGGTGAAATGCGGTGCTCCGGGGAGTCCGACCAATGAAACATAGTTTCCTGCGCGTGGTCTTACGCCCGGTAGCGGATGTAGTCCGTGGCGATCTCCCGCATACGGGCGCCGCCGAACGGGTCGCCGTGACCCGCGCGGACCTCCTCGACCTCGAGGTCGAGGAGGCGGCGCATCGTCGCAACGTACGCCGGGATGTCGGCGCCGTGCATCTCGTCCAACAGGCCGCCCTCGTAGATCACGTCCCCCGCGTACAGAACGCGGGCGGTCTCGTCCAGCAGGATCATGCTGCCCGGGGAGTGGCCGGGGGCGTGCAGGGCGCGCAGGGTGCGGTCGCCGAGGTCGATGAGGTCGCCTTCGTGCAGGCGGCGGGGTGGTGTGAGCACCGGGCGGACGCCGTACGCGGCGAGCTCGAAGTCGTCCACGGGGACGGCGTCGAGCAGCAGTTCGGGGAACGTGAACCCCGTGACGTCGATACCGAGGAGGTCCAGCTCGGTCGTCGTGTACAGGCTCGCCGGCGCCGGGTGGCGGAGGGCGTCCGCCTCGGAGACGTGGACCCCGACCTCCCTGAACTCGTGGGCGCCGCCGACGTGATCGAGGTGCGTGTGCGTGATCAGCGCCAGGGGGTCGTGCGCGAACAGGTCGGGGAGATGGCGGCGCAGGGACGCGACACCCAGGCCGGTGTCGATGACCACGTCCCGTGCGGTGCCACGGATCCACCACAGGTTCGCCGCGACCAGTGCGTGGAGATGGGGCTCGGTGATCCGGATGACCTGATCGTCGGCCGGCTCGGTGACGAACCACCGTGTTGTGATGGGGAGTTGGGGCATGTCCGTGTCCCTCTCATGACGTGACCGGTGTCGCCACCGGCCTGGGTTCACCGGCCGGGGTCCGGGGGCCGCAGGGCGTCCGGGGCGAGGTGGCCGGCGAGATGACGCCCGCGCCGATGACGACGACATGGCGGATTCCCTCTGGCGCCTTCGCGTTCCTCCCTTACACCTCCCCGGGAAGGCCCGGCGCCGAGTCCGTGCCGGACGCGAGCAGTTCGGCGACGGCCAGGTCGGCCAGCGCCGTGCCGACGGACTTGAACACGGTCTGTCCCTGGCGTACGGGTCGCGCGGTGAGCAGGGTGGCCAGGTCCCGCAGCCGTCCGGGGTGGAGCAGGCCGCGTTCGACGGCCTCCACGATCTCGCCCGACTCGACCGCGCACGCGGAGGCGTCGTCCACCGCCACGTACGAGGCGCGGCCGAGGAGTTCGGCGGGGAATTCCCGCATCGCCGCCCGGTACGACCCCACCGCGTTCAGGTGGGCCTCCGGCCCGAGTGAGGAGGCGGAGAACAGCGGTTCGGTGGCGCCCGTCGCACAGCAGACGACCTGCGCGTCCCGTACGGCGTCGTCCGGGTCGTCCGCGACGCTCACGCGGGCCTGCGGCATCGTCGCGGTCAGGCGTTCCGCGAGGAGATCGGCCCGGCGGCGGGTCCGGTTCCAGATGGTGACCTCGTCCACCGGGCGGACCAGGGCCACCGCCGCGACCTGTGCGGCGGCCTGTTCCCCCGCGCCGAGCACCGTCAGCCGGTGCGCGTGCCGCACCGCGAGGACGTCCGTGGCGAGACTGACCATCGCCGCGGTCCGCAGGACGGTCAGGACGTCGGCGTCGGCCGCCCAGACCGGTTCCCCGCTGCCCCCGACCCACAGCAGCGTCCCGTCGATCATCGGTGTCCGTCCGCCGGACGTCGCGTCGGTGGCGACCTTCACGACCTTGACGATCGCGTTTCCGTCGGAGTGCCGCCGGGCCGCCATGACCAGCATCCGGCCGTTGCCCAGGGCCAGCCGCAGCGGCTGCTCGTGCCCCGCCGCGCCGCTCAGGAACGCCGCGCGGACAGCCTCGGTCGCGGCGCGCAGCGTGACATGCTCCTCGACCTCCCGCGCCGACCAGTACCGCATCGCCCGCCCGGTTTCCGCCCCGCTCGTCGCGCTCACCGCCCGGCCTCCTCGACCCGCCCGGACCACAGTCCGCGGGTATGGTGCAGATGGCATCGCATGAGGTCCGCGGCCTCGCGGGACCGGCCCGCCTCGATCAGGTCCAGCAGTTCGCCGTGCTCGGCGGCCGAGCGGAGGAACTCCGGGGATCCGGCGACCTTCTGGAGGCCGTACAGGCGGGTCTGGTCGCGGAGCAGTCCGACGTGCTGGACAAGACGGCGGTTTCCGTACCGCTCCAGGATCCCGAGGTGGAGGTCCCGGTCGCGGGCGACGAAGTTGGCCATGTCGCCGTCGACGGCGTACTGGGTGATCTCGTCCGCGACGCGGCGCAGTTCGGACAGGTCCGGGGTGGGGCGCGCGGCCGCTATGCGTTCGATGGCGGGCACCTCCAGCATCAGCCGCAGGTCCATCAGCTCGTCCAGGTCCTCGTCGCTGAGGGCGACCACCCGGAAGCCGCGGTTGCGCAGCATCTCGATCAGTTCGTCGCGGGCCAGGTCGAGCAGGGCCTCCCGGACCGGCGTGATCGACACCCCGAGCTTCTCGGCGAGCGAACCGATGGAGTGGATTTCCCCAGGCCGCAGTCCGCCCGAGACGATGAGGGCCCGGATCGCCTGGCCGCACTGCTCGCGCAGGGACGTGCGCGACACCGTGAGTTCGGGTGACGGAGAGCTGGTCATGCGGCTCCTTCATGGAGGGAGAGACCCGCGAGCGGGGTCTGCCCGGGGTGAGTCTCTGTGTCTGTGTACGGTACGACCGTGCCCCTCGGTGAGGTATTAAACCGTACCAATGGGTCGGGTGGCCGTCGTGGGAGCCGTCCCGACGGCGTCTCTCCCGGGGTCAATTGCCGGCCTCCCCGTAGTTGAACGTGGTGACGCAGCCCCCGTCGACGGTGACGACGGACCCGGTCATGAAGGACGCGGCGTCCGACGCCAGGAACACGGCCACCTCAGCCACTTCGTCGGGGGTGCCTTGGCGGCCCAGCGGCTGCCGCCGGGCCGCTGCCTCCCGGACGGCGGTCGCCTCCGCGAAGGCCTCCGGCGGCAGCCGCCGTCCCCGCGCCCCGAGCGCGGTGTCGATGTAGCCGGGGCACAAGGCGTTGACGCGGATGCCGTCCCCGCCGTAGTCCACGGCCATCTGGCGGGTCAGATTGATGATGCCGCCCTTCGTCGCACAGTAGGCGGGCGCCTGGGGTGCGCCGATGAGGCCGTAGGTGGAGGCGATGTTGACGACCCGGCCGTCTCCCTGGTCCAGGAAGTGGACGAGGGCGTACTTCGAGCAGAGGAAGGTGCCCCGCAGGTTCACGTCGAGGACGCGGTCGAAGTCGGCCGGCTCGACCTCGTGCAGCCGCCCCTTCGGGCCGCCCACCCCCGCGTTGTTGACGAGGATGTCCAGCCGTCCCCAGGTCCCGGCCGTGGCCGCCACCAGGTGTTCGGCCTGCGCGGCGTCCGCCACGTCGGCGCGGACCGCGATCGCGCGTCCACCCGCCTCGCCGATCTCCCGCGCCACCTTCCCGGCGTCGGGCTCCGACACGTCGGACACCGCGACCGAGGCGCCCGCGGCGGCCAGCCGGTGGGCGATCGCCCGCCCGATCCCGTTGCCCGCCCCGGTGACGATCGCCACCCTGTCGTCAAGTCGGTTCATCGCGGTGCGGTCACCTTCCGTGCGGGGACAAGCGGGCTGGTACGGGGCGGGGGTACGGGCCGTCGTGGTCGTCCTGCTCATCCCGGCAGGCTCCGGCACAGGAAGACCACGGTGACGAACCGGCGGTACAGCTCCAGCGGGTCCGGCGCGGTGATCCGCGCGGACAGGCCGGCCGCGGGACGGACACCCTCGATACGGCAGGCCAGTTCGAGGTAGTCGCTGGAACGGAACGTGACCGTGAGGTCCGTGGAGCTGTCGAACGCCGGTGCCGGGGTACGGCCCAGCCGGTCGATCGCCGTTTTCGCCCGGTCACGGATCAGTTCGGTGGCGACCGACGGGTGCAGCGAGTCGGCGGCGTATCGGCTGACCGAACGCTTCACCACGGCGGTCTGCACCCCCGGACAAAAGCGCCGGGTCTCCTCGGCGGTCACTTGGTCACCGGTGACCAGCGAGACGGGCACCCCGTACGCGCTCGCCACCAGCGCGTTGACCCCGGACTCACCGGCCACGACGTCATTGATCCGGACCTCGGCGATGGCGGGGGAGTAGTAGGTGTGCGACAGCGCGGAGCCGTGGCTGCTCGCCGACCCGTGGTACGAGACGAGGAAGACGGCGTCAAAGGTGCCGTCCAGCCCCTCCATCATGTACATCGGCTTGTACCGGCCCGAGAGGTACCGGGCCCGTCCGGCGAGGGCGTCCGGCCGGAGGTTGGTCATCGCCGAATGCGCGTCGTTGACCAGGAACTCCGTGGCCCCCGCGTCGATCGCGCCCTCGATGGCCGCGTTGATCTCGGCGGTCAGCAACTCGACGGCGTACGCGTATTGCGAGCCGTTCCGCGAGCACTGGTCCCAGTCCACCAGCCCGGCCGTGCCCTCCATGTCGGAAGAGATGAAGACCTTCACAGCACGCTCCGGGGGTGCATCTCCGGCTCGGTGGACGAGGCCGTCATCACCGCGTAGACCGAGCCCTCCATCCCGGCGGCGGCGCCGTGGCGGCCGTCGGGGGTCAGGGCCAGGCACCGCAGCTCGGCGCGGAACGCGTCGGGGAGGGACGCGGCGTCCTTCAGCATCGCGAGGCAGGCTTCGGCGGGGCCGAGCCCGGCGCGCAGGGAGGCGACGATGCTGTGCGCGCCGACGGCCCGCATGCTCAGCTCGCCCCGGCCGGTGCAGGCGGCCCCGCCATGGCGGGCGTCCGCGTAGTTCCCGGACCCCGGCAGCGCCGAGTCGCCGACCCGGCCCGGGTACTTCCACGGGTAGCCGCTGGTGGAGACACCGACGACCAGCTCGCCCGTCGAGTCGAGGGCGAGGATGTTGATCGTCCCCCAGGGCCCCGGGTGCGGGGCGAAGCGCTCGACCAGTTCCCGGACGGTCTCCCGGTAGTGCTGGTCACCCGCCTTCGCGCGGGTGTTCTCGCCCTCCACGGACTCCGGCGACGGCTCCAGCGTACTGAGCCACAGCGCCTTCGACTCCTCGGTCAGCAGATCGCTGCGGGTGAAGCCGTTCTCCTCCGCGAACAGTTCGGCGCCCTCGCCCACCAGCAGGCTGTGCTGCGGCAGACGCTCCAGCACCGCGCGGGCGATCGAGATCGGATGGGCGAAGTCCTTGACCGCTCCCACCCCTCCGAACCGCCGGGTGGACCCCACCATCACCGAGGCGTCCAGCTCGACCACCCCCCGGGCGTTGGGCAGACCGCCCGTACCCACGTAGTGGTCGGACAGATTGTCCTCGCAGCGGCGCAGGCCCTCCTCAACGGCGTCGAGGGCCGACCCCCCGTCCGCCAGGATCGCCATGGCGGCGGGCAGGCCCACTTCGCTGCGCTCGCTGCCGATCACCACCGGGGGAGTGGAAGCGGAACGAGGTGACATGCCATCTCCTTCACGTGGTCGTCTCTCAATCCTCCTGAGAGATCTGCTTGACACCCTTCGGGCTAGGGTATTACACCTTACTCGCATGAGTAATCAAGGGACGTCCGGCTGGAAGGACGCTCTGATCATCGACGCGACCTGCCCGCCCGACCTGTGGGTCCAGGGCTACCCGGACTGGATCGACGGCGGATTCTCCGCGTGTGCGCTGAGTGTCGGCGGCGGCAACCCGGGCGGCGCGGTCGCCGCGCTGGGCGCCGCCTACCGGATGATCCGGAACGACCCCCGGCTCACCCAGGTCCGGTCCGCGCAGGACATCCGCGCGGCCCACCGCGACGGCCGGCTCGGTGTGCTCCTGCACTTCCAGTCCACCCGCCCCCTGGACTACGACCCCGATCTCGTCGAGGTGTACCAGCGGCTCGGGATCCGGATGATGGGACTCGCGTACAACCGGCGCAATCCCCTGTGCGACGGCTGCGAGGAGCCCTCGGACGCTGGTCTGAGCCTCCTCGGCCGCCGGATGATCGCCGAGATGAACCGGACGGCGATCCTGGTCGACTTCGCGCACACCGGCTGGCGCACCTGCGCGGAGGCCCTGGAGGTGTCCACCGCGCCCTGTATCGCCTCGCACTCCAACGCCCACGCTGTGAAGGCCCACCGGCGCAATCTGCCCGACGCGATCATCCGGGGCATCGCCGCGTCCGGCGGTGTCCTCGGGATGAACGGATTCCCCGCCTTCGTCTCCCCGGACCCCGCGCCGACCCTGGACCAGTTCATCGACCACATCGTGCACATCGACTCCCTGGTCGGCAGCGGACACGTCGGCCTGGGCCTCGACTACTGCACCATCACCACCGCCGAGTACCAGGAGATGATCGACTCCGGCGCCTGGTCCGCGGAGAACTATCCGCCGCCACCGTGGAACTACCCGGCCGGCATCACCACTCCCCGGACCATCGGCGCCCTCGCGGACCGCATGGACGAACGCGGGTTCACCGAGACCGAGATCCGCGGTGTCCTCGGCGAGAACTGGATGCGCCTCTTCGAGCGGATGTGGCCACGATGACCGGACCGATCATGCCCGACGGCACCCTCGACCCGGCCCTCCTCACCTACGCACGCCAGGAGATGGAGACCGACGACGTCCCCGGACTGGCCCTCGGCGTTCTCCACGCCGGGCGCACCGCGACCACCGGCCTCGGCGTGACCAGCGTCCCGCACCCCCGGCCGGTCGACGGCGAAACCCTGTTTCAGATCGGGTCCATCTCCAAGACCTTCACCGTGACCGCCCTCCTGCAACTCGCCGAGCGGGGCGCCCTGGACCTGGACGATCCCATCCGCGCCCACCTGCCCGGCTTCACCGTCGCCGACGACACCGTCTCGGCACAGGTCACCGTCCGCGACTGCATGACCCACAGTTGCGGCTGGGAGGGCGACTTCTTCGACCTCACCGGCCGGGGCGACGACGCCCTCGCCGCGACCGTCCACCACATGGCCACCCTGCGCCAAGTCACTCCGCGCGGACGCATGTGGTCGTACAACAACGCGGCCTTCTATCCCCTGGGCCGCATCGTCGAGACCCTGCACGGCACCACGTACGAGAACGCCGTCGCGCGGGAACTCTTCGGACCCCTCCGCATGACCAGCGCCTGCTTCTTCGCCGAGGACGTCCTGCACCACGGCTTCGCCGTCGGCCACACCCGGCACGAGGGCCGCACCGTCGTCGCCCGCCCCTGGGCCATGCCCCGCAGCGCCAACCCCGTGGGCGGGGTGGTCGCCAGTGCGGAGGACCTGATGCGGTACGCCCAATTCCAGTTGTACGGCGGTCAGGTCCTCGGCGACTCCCTGCGCCTGGCGGCACAGCGCCCGGCAGGACCGGCCGAGGACACCCCCGAGATCGGCCTCGGCTGGTGGATCGACGGCGACGGCCCCGACCGGATCGTCCACCACGGCGGCGGGGCGAACGGCCAGCCCGCCCTGTTCGCGATGATGCCGTCCCACGAACTGGCCGTCGCGGTCCTCACCAACGGATCGGGCGGCGCGGTCACCGCCCGCCGCATCCTGGACCGGATCGCCCGGACCTATGCCGGGGTGCGCGAGAAGCCCCCCGAGGCCGAGACCGAGGCCGTAGTGGACATCGGCACGGACGACTGGACCGGGACGTACGAGACCCGGCTCGACCGCTACGTCCTCCGGCGTGAGGACGACGGGCTCGTCCTGGACAGCTCCGTCCTCGGGGAGTGGCTGGAGAACCCGGACCCCCCGACCGTCCAGGGGATCCACACCACCCCCGTCCGGCCCGTGACCGACCGCACCCTGCTCATCTCGCCGGGGCAGCGACGGCAGACGACCGCGACCCTGCTGACGGACGACCGCGGAGACATCCGGTGGCTGCGGTTCGCCCACCGCGCCGCCCTCCGGTGACCACCACCGTCCCGGAACCCCCCACCCATGTCGTGCACATCTGGAGAACATGTCGTGCACGTCTGGAGAACATGAGGACAACGCCATGGCCAACAGAACCACGGTCGTAGCCATCCTGACGGGTCTCGTCACCGTCATGGCCGTCGGGTGCTCGCCCGGCACCGGCAGCCGCGTCGGCGCGGCGGGGGTCGTGGAGGAACTGCGGGTCGCCTCCACACCCGTCTCCACCCTGGACTACAACAAGAACAACTCCGGATACGGCAGCGGGGTCGGCGGACTCGTCATGGAACCGCTGCTGACGAGGACCAAGACCGGGAAACTACGGCCGTGGCTCGCCGAGTCCTGGTCCACCCCCAACCCCACTACCTACGTCTACACGCTGCGCGACGGCGTCACCTTCACCGACGGCCACGAACTGACCGCCGAGGACGTCGCCTTCTCCCTGAACTACTACCGCAGCGAAGGCTCCACCAACGCCTACAACTTCCCCGCCACCCTCAAAAGCATCACCGCCACCGGCCGCCACACCCTGACAGTCACCCTCACCGAGCCCAACGCGGCCTGGGAAGGCGTCCTGGCCCGCAGTTCCCTGGGGATCTTCAGCAAGAGCTTCTACCAGAAGAACAAGGACACCTTCGGCCGGCCCGGCACCGGAGTCGTCGGGACCGGACCGTGGAAACTCATCGACTTCAACCCCACGACCGGCGCCGACCTGGAGGCCAACCCTCGCTACTGGGGTGAGAAGGTCCGGATCAAGAAGATCTCCTTCACCTTCTTCGACAGCGAGACCAGCCAGGCGTTCGCCTTCCGCGCCAAGGCCGTCGACCTCGCCTTCCCGTCGGACAGCCGCTCCTTCGCCTCGACCGCCGGGGTGAAGCTCGCCACCGTCCCCGGCTCCGGCGACCAGGGGCAGTTCGGCATGAACGTCCTCGTGGCCCCCTGGAACGACGTCCACCTCCGCCGGGCCGTCGCCCACGCACTCGACAAGAAGGCCCTCATCAACGCGTACGGCGGCTACGCCGAACCCGCTGACACCCTGCTCAGCCCCGGCCTCCTCCAGCCCCTCGGAACAGAGCAGCAGATCGAGGACGCCCTCGACTCGGTGCCGACGTACCCCTACGACCTCGACCAGGCCAAGGCCGAGATGGCGAAGTCCGCGTATCCGCGGGGCGTGGACGTGACCATCGCCGTGGCGGACTACGGGCAGTACGCCAGCACCGTCGGCCAGGCGGTCGTCGCCCAGTTGAAGAAGATCGGCATCCGCGCGACTCTCAAGGTGAACTCGCCTGAGATGGACATCGCCGAAGCCACCGGCAGCGACCGGAAGAAGATCCACTCAGCCTTCTCCATCCTCGGCGCGGTCTCCTCCGACCCCGGTGAAGCCTTCAACTACTCCCTGGGCAGCGCCAACGCCACCCCGGGCAACTTCAACTCCACCAACTACGGCAGCAAAACCTCCGACCGACTCATCGCCGCCGCCTTCGCCACCTCCGACCCGGCGAAACGGCTGACCTACTACACGGAACTGCTGAAGGAGTACGCCGAACAGGTGCCCTTCGTGCCGCTCTTCTTCCTGGAGAGCACCTACGCGCTGTCCACCGACTTCACCTGGCCCGCGTACACCGCCTCCTGGCGCAACAACGGACCCTGGGCACTGGATTTGAGGGCCGCCTGATGATGCTCCCCGCACTGGACGACACGACCACGTCCCCCGTGAAGACGGGCCCCGGTACCGCACGGAGTGGCCGGCTCGGTCTGACCCTCCTCGGCGTGATCCTGCGCCGGCTCGCCGCCATCGCGGCCCTGCTGGTCGTGGTGTCGTTCGCCGTCTTCTCCCTGCTCCACCTCGCCCCCGGCAACCCCGTCGACCTTCTGCTGGGCACCACACCCCGCAGCCCCGAGACCGTCGCGGCCCTGAACCGGCAGTACCACCTCGACGAACCGTTCCTCCAGCAGTACTGGGCATGGGCGAGCGACGCCGCGCGGCTCCGCTTCGGCACCTCCATCCAGTCCTCGCTGCCCGTCTCGACGGAACTCTCCTCCCGGCTGCCCACCTCTCTGTTCCTCGGGCTGTACGCCTTCGTCCTCACCATGGTCCTGGGCGTCGGGCTCGGCGTGCTCTCCGCGGTCCAGCACCGCAGAGCACTCGACCACTCCACCGTCGCGGGCACCGTCGTGGCCCTGTCCGCCCCCACCTTCGTGCTGGGTACGGCCCTGCTCTACGCGTTCGCCGTCCGCATGAACTGGTTCCCCGCCTTCGGCGCCGGTGGGGGATTCCTCGACCGGGTCTGGCACCTCACCCTCCCGGCCCTGACCCTCGCCCTCACCAGTTGCGCCTATGTCGTCAAGCACACCCGGTCGGCCATGATCCGCGTGCTCGACCAGGACTTCATCGTCTTCGCCCGCGCCCGTGGACTGTCCCTGTGGCAGGTCCTGTTCGGCCACGCGCTGCGCAACGCCGCGATTCCAGTGATCACCATGAGCGGATTCATCCTGTCGAGCCTCGTCATCGGCGCCGTCCTCGTCGAAGTGACCTTCTCCGTCCAGGGCATCGGCCAGATGCTCGTCAAGTCGGCCAGGGCACAGGACCTGCCGGTGATGCAGGCCGTCGCCCTGCTGACGGCCGCGGCCATCATGCTCACCGCTCTGCTGACGGACATCGTCTACATGCTGGCGGACCCGCGGGTCCGTCTGGGAGGCCGGTCATGACCACGTCGTACGAACGGGACACCCGTGCCGCCCGGCCCCGGGACAACGAGAGCGCCGGGAAGCGCCGGCGGCGCCTGCCGCGCTGGTCGGTCACGGGACTGTCGCTCGTGGTCATCGGCGTCGTCGTCTTCCTGACCGTCGTCGGAACGGCCATCGCCCCGCACGACCCGGCCGCCCAAGACCTCTCCCGGATCGCGGACGGGCCCTCCGCCCAGCACTGGCTGGGTACCGACGTCCTGGGCCGCGACACCCTCTCCCGGGTCGTCGCCGGAGCCCGGTCCGCCTTCGTCGGCCCCCTGGTCATCGCCGCCGGATCCTTCCTCCTCGGGAACCTCCTGGGCCTCTGGGCCGGGTACCGCGGCGGACGGATCGACGGGCTCGTCATGCGCTGGGTCGATGTCATGTGGTCCATCCCGGCCCTGCTGGTGCTGATCGTCCTCGCGGGCTCCCTCGGCGCCGGGTACTGGACGACCGTCGCCATCCTCGTCGTCCTCACCGCCCCGTTCGACACCCGCGTGGTCCGCGGGGCGACCCTGGAACAGGTGCCCCGCCCATACGTCGAGTCCGCCAAGGTGCTCGGGGTGCCGGACCGGCGGATCGTCCTGCGGCACATCTGGCCCAACGTCCTGCCGGTATCGATCGCCAACGCCTTCCTGGTGTTCGCCAGTTCGGTCGGCGTGCTCGCCGCCATGTCGTTCCTCGGACTCGGCGTCCCGCCGGGCACACCGGACTGGGGCCTCATGCTCGCCGAGAACCAGGCCCTCCTCTTCACCCAGCCGCTCGCCGCGCTCGCGCCCGGCGTGATGATCGTCGTCATCGCCACCGCGATGAACCTGGCTGGAGACGGCATCTACGAACGGCTCTCCGCCCGAGGAGGCACGGCATGACGCAGCACAGCGATGGCCACAGCGAGGGGACCGGCATGAGAACCACGGCCCAGGACACCCGTCAGCCGCTCCTGTCGGTCAGCGGCCTCCGGGTCGAGCGGCAGGGCCCCGGCGGCCCCCGGACCGTCGTCTCCGGCGTCGGTCTGGAGGTCGCCGCGGGCGAGACCGTCGGCGTCGTCGGCGAGTCCGGCAGCGGCAAGTCGATCACCATGCGGGCCGTCCTGGGCCTCCTGCCCCGGGGGCTGACGGCCACCGGCGAGGTGCGCTACGGCGACCGCGACCTGCTCGGACTGTCCGAGCGCGCCTGGCGCAGGACCGTACGCGGCACCGAGATCAGCATGATCATGCAGGACCCGTTCACCATGCTCAACCCCATAGCGACCTGCGGCGACATCATCGGCGCCTCGCTGCGCCGCCACGGCGGGGTGACCGGCCGCCGGGCCCTGCGCGAGGAGTCCGTCCGCCGGCTGCGCGAGGTCGGCATCGACGACGCCACCGTCGTCGACCGCTACCCCTTCCAGATGTCCGGCGGAATGCGGCAGCGCGTGGGTATCGCCGCCGCCCTCGCCGGCGACCCCCGCATCCTGATCGCCGACGAACCCACCACCGCCCTGGACGTCACCACCCAGCGTGAGATCCTGTCCCTGATCAAACGCATCCAGGCCGACCGCGGCATGGCCCTGATCCTCATCACCCACGACCTGCGCGTCGCCTTCGCCATGTGCGACCGGCTGCACGTCCTGTACGCGGGCTCGGTCGTGGAGAGCGCCCGCGCCGCGGACATCGACGCCGAACCGCTGCACCCGTACACGAACGCCCTGCTGCTCGCCGAACCCCCGGTGGACCGGCGCGTCGGCGAGATGGTGTCCATCCCGGGCTCGGTCCCCGCACCGGACGAGGTCGCCGGGGGCTGTGTGTTCGTCTCCCGGTGCCCGTGGGCGACGGACGTCTGCCAGGACGGCACCCCGCCCCTGCTGGAGATCACCCCCGGCCGCTGGTCGGCCTGCGCCCGCCTCACGGCGGCCCGGACCGAGATGACACGCCTGCGGGAACGGGCCGGCCAGGACCTCCCCTTCTCCGACGACACCCCGGAGAAGCAACCGGTGCTGTCCGGCGTCGGGATCTCCAAGGTGTTCACCGGCGCCGGGGGAGGGCCGGTCCATGCCCTGGACGACGTCTCGGTCACGGTGGCGCAGCACGAGAGCGTCGGCATCGTCGGCGAGTCCGGATCGGGCAAGTCCACCCTGGCCCGGATCCTGGTCGGCCTGGAGAAGCCCACCACCGGGACGATCGCCATCGACGGTATCCCGGTCACCGACTGGGGCCGGCTCAGCCGGTCCGACCTGCGGCGGATCCGCCGGACCGTCCAGATCGTCTTCCAGGACCCGTACTCCAGCCTCAACCCCCTGCGGTCCGTCGGCTGGACCCTTGCCGAGGCCATCACCACCCACCGGCCGGATGCCAAGAACGTCGGCGCCGAGGTCGAACGGCTTTTGGACGAGGTGGGACTCGCCCCCGCGTACGCCCAGAAGAGGCCCGCAGCCCTGTCCGGCGGCATGCGGCAGCGGGTCGCGATCGCCCGCGCCCTCGCGACCCGCCCCAAGATCCTCATCTGCGACGAGTCCGTGTCCGCCCTCGACGTGTCCGTACAGGCCCAGATCCTCAATCTCCTGGCCCGGCTGCGCGACGAACACGACCTCGGCTACCTCTTCATCACCCACGACCTGGCCGTCGTCCGACAGGTGACGGAACGCCTGTACGTCATGCACCGGGGCCGGGTGGTCGAGTCCGGCGCGACCGCGCAGGTGATCGACGCCCCGCGGGCTCCGTACACGATCCAGCTCCTCGCCTCCGCGCCCCGGGCCGAATCGGCATGGCTCGAAGGAACCGGGCGGCGCGATGACTGAACCCGCCGCCCGCGTCCCCACCGCCATCGACGCCCTCGCCGAGGGAGGCCCTAGCGCTCGGGAACGTCGGCATGGACACCCTCCGCGCGGGGCTGCTCCCGTGACGGTCCGTCAGCGGTCCGGGCACTGACCGCGCGCCCGCATCGCGGCGCGGACCCGCTCCTCGGCCAGAGCCCTGGCCGTGTCATGGGGGGCCAGGGCACGGGTCAGGCTCTCCCGGACGACCTGGGCGGTGTTGGCCCGCATCCGCTCCGAGATCATCTCCCGGACCGTGCCCGGGTCGACGGTGAACGGCGAGCGCCGGGCCTCCATGGAGTGTGCCGCGGCCACGATCCCCCCGGCGTTGGCGATGAAGTCCGGGACGACCATGATCCCGCGCTCGAAGAGGACGCGTTTCGCCGCCGGGGTGGTCGGCAGGTTCGCGGCCTCCACGACGAGCCGGGCCGTCGTCCGCGTGGCCACCTCCTCGCCGATGAGGTCCTCCCGGGCCGCTGGGACCAGGATGTCGCAGTCGGCGGTCAGGGCGGTCTCCGTGTCCGTGCCGCCGCCGCAGTGCAGGACGCAGTCCTCGCCGTACTCATCCCGGGCGGCCACGAGACGCGCGATGTCCAGGCCGTCCGGGTCGGTCACGGAACCCCGGGCGGTGGACACGGCGACGACCACGGCCCCCAGCGCGACCAGGCGTTCCGCGACGGCCTGGCCGACGGCCCCGAACCCCTGGACGGTCACGCGCGCTCCGTGCAGCGGCAGATCCAGCTCCCGGGCCGCCGCGTCCACGGCCTCCGCGACCCCGAACCCGGTCAGCCCGAGCCGGTCGTACGGCAGTCCGCCCAGGCTCGCGGGCAGACCGACGGCCACCCCGCGGTCGCGGAGTTCGTCCACGAAGACCGCCGCGTCCTCCTCGCTCAGCCCCATGTCCAGGCCGAAGACGTACTCACCGGGCACCTCGTTCGCCAGGGCGCGGGCGAAGGCGCGCAGCACGCCCTCCTTGCCGGGCGCCGTCGGATCACCGAGGATCCCCGCCTTGGCACCGCCGTGGAACAGGTCGCAGGCCGCCCACTTCCAGGTCATCGTCCGGGCCAGCCGTGCGACCTCCTCGACGTCGAGGTCCGGGCTCATCCGGGTGCCGCCCTTGCCCATGCCGCGGGCGGTGTTGTCGATGACCAGGACGCCGCGCATACCGGTTCGGCGGTCGGACACACAGACCACCTTCTCCGGTCCCCACGCGTCCATCAGTTCCAGGGTGTCTCGGGCCACGGGTCCGCCTCCTTCCGTCGGATCAATGGCTCCCACCCTGCGGGACGTACGCGGCGGACGGCAGGCCCCGGAGGACGACAGTCGGTCCGCCGAGACTCAGCAGATCTTGCCCTCGTTCGGACCGGGCTTCGGCATCCGCCGCCGGGCCACCTCCACGATCGTGCTCAGGGCCAGCTCCACCGCGGGACTCGGATCGACGCGTCGCCGGACCGCGATCACCTGCCGTCGCGCCGTGCAGTCCCGCAGCCGGACCGCCCGGACCCCCGGACCGGGCTGGGCACCGAGCCGGGGCACCAGGGCCACCCCAAGCCCGGCCGCGACGAGGCTTCGGACGACGTCGTAGTCGTTGGTACGGAAGTCGACCTTGGGCACGAACCCCTCGGCGCCGCACAGCCGGTGCAGACAGGCCGACCCGCCCGTGCCCACGGTCGTCGAGATCCAGGACTCCTCCCGCAGATCGTCCAGCGCGGCCGATTCGGACAGGCGGTGATCGTCCGGCACCATCAGCACCAGGTCCTCGCTGGACACGGTGGTCCGCCGCACCTCCCGGGGCCAGGCCCGGGGCACGGTGTCGTACGCGTACACCAGGGCGAGGTCGAGCACCCGGTCGGACACCAGGGGGAGGAGCCGGTCGGGCTCGCCCTCCTCCAGTTCGATGGACACCTCGGGGAGCCGGCGGGCGATTTCGGCGATGGCCGTCGGTAGCAGATACTCGCTCGCGGTCGGGAAGCTCCCGATCCGCAGATGTCCCAGCCGCCCCTCGGCCATCGACCGGACGTCGGCCTCCAGACCGTCGAGCAGGGCCAGGGCCTCCGCCGCGCGCCGCACCAGGAGTTCGGCCGCCGGGGTCGGCCGGACCGACCGGGCGTGCCGGTCGAACAGCCGCATCCGTACATCCCGTTCCAGCGCCGACATCTGCTGCGAGACCGCCGACGAGGTGTACCCCAGCTCCCTCGCCGCGGTCGCGAACGAACCGGTCCGTACGACGGCCCCCAGGGTCCGCAGATGCACTGGGTTGATCACGGTTCGAGTCCTCTCCTCCGCCGTCGCATGCCCCACCGATCATCGCCCCGGTGGACAGGTAAGAGCAAGCATCGCTGGTGCTTGGCCCATGAGCCCGCGGCTTCGGACGGTCGTCACGGCCGGGCGCCGCGCCACAGACTGGACGGGCAGCCAAGGAGTGTGGACATGGAGACCATCGACGAGCATTTCGTGCGCCGGATGCGCGAGACCGCCGCCGGAGCCGAGCGCGACCCCGGAGTCCCGGAACAGTGCCCCGGAGTCCTGTCACCCCGGGAGCGCCAGGAACTGCTGGCCTGTTTCGAGGCCCAACTCCTCAGCCGACACACGGACTTCGCCTGCCGCGCCCTCCAGGCCCGCGGCGAGGTCTTCTACACCATCGGCTCGTCCGGCCACGAGTCCAACGCGGCCGTCGCCCTCGCCCTGCGTCCCACCGACCCCGCCCTCCTGCACTACCGGTCCGGTGGCTTCTACGCCGCACGCGCGGGCCAGGTTCCCGGCACCTCCGCTGCTCACGACATCCTCAGCGGCGCCATGTCCTCGACCAGCGACCCCATCTCGGGCGGACGGCACAAGGTCTTCGGCAGCGTCCCGCTCCACGTCATCCCCCAGACCTCCACCATCGCGTCCCACCTTCCCCGGGCTTTCGGTCTCGCCTACGCCCTCGACAGCGGCGCCCGGCACCGGGCCGACTCCCCGTGGCCCGCCGACGCCGTCGTGATCACCAGCTTCGGCGACGCCTCCGCGAACCACTCCACCGCCCTCGGCGCCCTCAACGCCGCCGCGTACTGCGCCCACCGCCGGATCCCCCTCCCCATCCTGTTCGTCTGCGAGGACAACGGACTCGGCATCAGCACCAAGAGCCCGGCCGGCTGGGTGGAGAACCTGCTCCGCAGCATCCCCGGCGTCGACTACTTCCACGGCTCGGGCACCGACCCCCGCCGTCTGCTGCGCACGGCCCATGAGGCGGCGGCCGTCGTCCGGACCGAACGCCGCCCGGCGGTCCTCCACCTGGAGACCGTCAGGCTCATGGGCCACGCCGGCTCCGACGCCGAGATCGCCTACCGGTCCCGCCGCGAGATCCAGGCCGAATACGCCAAGGACCCTCTCCTCGCGACCGCCCGCACCCTCACCCGCCTGCGCGTGATGAGCCCGGCGGACATCCTCGACCGGTACGACGCGGTACGCGCCGAGGTCGCGGACACCGCCGCCCGCATCCCCCGCGACCACCTCACCTCTGCCCCGGCGGTCACCGCCCCCCTTACCCGGACCGCCCCCGAGGAGGGCCGCCGCGTCTCACTCCGGGCCGCTCCCGGCCGCACCGACGTCTTCCGTGCCCGGCTCCCCGAACAGGAGCCCCCGCAGACACTCGCCCAGACCATCAACGCGACCCTCAAGGACGCGATGGCCGCTCTCCCGGACACCCTGGTCTTCGGGGAGGACGTCGCGCGCAAGGGCGGGATCTACGGCGTCACCCGCGGCCTCCAGAAGACCTTCGGCCCAGACCGCGTCTTCGACACCCTCCTCGACGAACAGACCGTCCTGGGCATCGCCCTCGGCTCCGCACTCGCCGGATTCCTCCCCGTCCCCGAGATCCAGTACCTCGCCTATCTGCACAACGCCGAGGACCAGCTCCGCGGCGAGGCGGCCGGCCTGCGGTTCTTCTCCGACGGGCAGTACGAGAACGGCATGGTCGTCCGGATCGCGGGCCTCGCGTACCAGAAGGGCTTCGGCGGTCACTTCCACAACGACAACTCCCTCGCCGTCCTCCGGGACATCCCCGGACTGGTCCTCGCCGTACCCAGCCATCCGGCCTCCGCCGGAGGACTCCTCCGGCACTGCCTGGCCCTCGCCCGCACCGAGGGCCGGGTCTGTGTGTTCCTCGAACCGATCGCGCTGTACCACCAGCGGGACCTGTTCGATGGCGACGCGGCCTGGCTGGCGCCTTACCCCGCCCCCACGGCCTGGGAGAACGACGACACGTGCGCCCTGGGACGCGTACGCCCGGTGCGCGACGGCCGGGACCTGCTGCTGGTCACCTTTGGGAACGGCGTACGGATGAGCCTGCGGGCCGCGGCCACGCTCGCCCGACAGGGCGTCAACTGCGCCGTCCTGGACCTCCAGTGGCTCGCGCCGCTCCCCGAGGACGCCCTGCTCGCCGCCGCCGGGGAACACACCCGGATCCTCGTGGTCGACGAGACCCGCCGCAGCGGCGGCGTCTCGGAGCAGGTCGTCGCCACCCTCCTCGACCGCGGCCACCCCGGCCGGATCGCCCGGGTCACCGGCACCGACAGCTTCATCCCGCTCGGACCTGCCGCCGACCACGTCCTGCTGTCCGAGGACGACATCGTTACCGCGGCCATCGCCCTGGCCCGGCACCCCGCCCCCTGACCCCGGAGGAGATCCGTGAAGACCGCCCGCCCGCCGCAGCCCGCCCCCCTCGACTTGGCCGGGATCGACGACCTGCTGACCCCGGAGGAGAAGGAGGTGCGCGCCTCCGTACGGACCCTGTGCGAGCGCCGCATCCAACCGCACATCGCCCAGTGGTACGAGGACGGCGCGATCCCTGACATCCGCGGACTCACCCGGGAACTGGGCGCCCTGGGGCTCCTCGGCATGCACCTGGATGGCTACGGCTGCCCCGGCATGAGTGCCACCGACTACGGACTCGCCTGCCTGGAACTGGAGGCGGTGGACTCGGGCATCCGCTCCCTGGTGTCCGTCCAGGGCTCCCTGGCCATGTACGCGATCCACCGCTGGGCCACGGAGGAGACCCGGCAGCGGTGGCTCCCGGGCATGGCCTCCGGCGACCTGATCGGCTGCTTCGGCCTCACCGAACCTGACTGCGGCTCCGACCCGGCGGCCATGCGGACCCGGGCCGTCCGCGACGGCGGCGACTGGGTCATCGACGGCCGCAAGATGTGGATCACCAACGGGTCGGTCGCCGACGTGGCCGTGGTCTGGGCGCAGACCGCCGACGGAATCCGGGGATTCGCGGTGCCCACCGGAACCCCGGGCTTCTCCGCCCCCGCGATCAGCCACAAGATGTCCCTGCGCGCGTCCGTGACGAGCGAACTCATCCTGGAGGGCGTCCGCGTCCCGGACGTCTGCGCCTTCCCCGAGGCCCGCGGCCTGGCGGGCCCGCTGAGCTGCCTGAACGAGGCACGCTACGGAATCGTCTGGGGCGCCCTCGGCGCGGCCCGTTCCTCCCTCGCGTCGGCGCTCTCCTACGCGGGCACCCGTGAGCAGTTCGGCCGTCCCCTCGCCGCGTTCCAGATGACCCAGCAGAAGCTCGCCGACATGAACGTCGAATATGTGAAGGGCCTTCTCCTGGCACTCCACCTCGGCCGCCGCAAGGACGCGGGCACGCTGCATCCCGCGCAGATCAGCCTCGCCAAGCTGAACAACGTCCGGGAGGCCCTGACGATCTGCCGCGCTGCGCGGACGATCCTAGGCGCCAACGGGATCTCGCTGGAGTACCCGGTCATCCGCCACATGAACAATCTGGAGTCGGTCCTGACGTACGAGGGCACGACCGAGATGCACACCCTGGTGGTCGGTCAGGCGATGACGGGGATCCCGGCGTTCCGCTAGGTGTGGAGGGGCACCGGCGGCGCCCGGTGACCCGCCTCAGCGTTCGGCGAGCGCGGCCATCCAGGACTCGACCTCGTCCGGGCGGCGGGGCAGCGCCGAGGACATCAGGCGGGCGCCGTCCTCGGTGATCAGCAGGTCGTCCTCGATGCGCACGCCGATGCCGCGCAGCTCCCGCGGCAGCGTCAGGTCGTCCGGCTGCAGGTACAGGCCCGGCTCGACCGTGAGCACCTGGCCCGCCTCCAGCACGCCGTCCAGGTACTGCGAGGCGCGGGCCTTGGCGCAGTCGTGCACGTCCAGGCCGAGCATGTGCCCGCTGCTGCACAGGGTGTAGCGCCGGTACAGGTCGTCCTCGGCGGAGGACAGCACGCCCCAGTCCCGCAGGCCCTCGGCGATCACGGCCATCGCCGCCCGGTGGAAGTCGCGGAAGCGCGCCCCCGGCCGCAGCGCGGCGATGCCGGCGTTCTGCGCCTCGTACACCAGCTCGTACACCTGCCGCTGGACCGGGCTGAAGCGGCCGGACAGCGGCAGGGTGCGGGTGATGTCGGCGGTGTACAGGTCGTCGGTCTCGACTCCCGCGTCGAGCAGCAGCAGCTCGGCCGGGTTCAGGCGGCCGTCGTTGCGGATCCAGTGCAGCACGCAGGCGTGCGCGCCCGAGGCCGCGATCGTCTCGTAGCCGGTGGCGTTGCCCTCCAGCCGGGCGCGCAGGCCGAAGACGCCCTCGACGTAGCGCTCGCCGCGCGGGTGGGTCAGTGCCCGGGGCAGCGCGCGCACGACGTCCTCGAAGCCGCGGGCGGTGGCGTCGACCGCGTGCTGGAGTTCGGCGATCTCCCATTCGTCCTTGATCAGGCGCATCTCCGACAGGAACGTGGCCAGCTCGGCGTCGCCCTCCTGCTCGGGCACGCGCGCGTCCACGGACGCGTCCACGCCGCGCAGCACCCGGGCGGGTCCGGTCAGCGCCTCGGGCAGCCGGTCGAGGTGCGCGCACTCGATCTGGTGGAGCGCCTCGGCCTCCTCCAGCGTGGGACGCGCGCCGACCCAGAACTCCCCGTACCTGCGGTCGCGGTAGAACTCCTGCCCGGCCTCGCCCTCGGCGGAGCGGGGCGAGCGGGGGCGGGTGAACAGCGTGGCCTGGCCCGACGGCGCGATGACCAGCACGTCGTCCGGCTCCTGCCCGCCGGTGAGGTAGGCGTACGCGCTGTGCGGGCGGAAGCGGTGGTCGCAGTCGTTGCTGCGCACCTTGAGCGTGCCCGACGGGATCACGAGCCGCTCGCCGGGGAACCGCTGGACGAGCGCGGCGCGCCGCTTGGCCGTGTACGCCGCCAGGGGCGACGGCGTGAGGCCCGCGCGGCCGGTGTCCTCCCAGCCGGTGGTCATGAAGGCGGCCAGCGCGTCGGAGACGGGCAGGTCGTGGCTTCCGGTGTTCAGGTGTTCGCTCATTGCGGTCCTCGTGGGAGACGATGGTGTGTGGCATGGTACTCACCGCCCCGGGGCTTCGGGCCGACCCGGAACGGCCCCCCTACCCGTGCGGCTTTACCGGGCGGAACGCTTAACGATGACATCAGGTGGGGAAGTCACAGGTACTCTCCGGGTTCCCAGCATCACGAGGTGATGTCGATGCTCATCAGCGCGATCCTGCGGCGCAAGGGAAGCACGGTGGTGACCGTCCGCCCGCAGGCCACGGTAACGGAACTGCTCTCCATCTTCTCCGGCCACAACATCGGCGCCGCCGTCGTGTCCGAGGACGGCATGGCGATCCTCGGCATCGCCTCCGAGCGCGACGTCGTCCGCCACCTCCACCAGCGCGGCCCCGTCGTCCTCACCGAGCCGGTGTCCTCCATCATGACCACCCCCGTCCGCACCTGCACGCCGGACGCCGACGCCGGCGACCTGCGCCAGACCATGACCGACCATCGCGTCCGCCACGTCCCCGTGGTCACCGACGGCCGCCTCGCCGGAATCGTGAGCATCGGCGACGTCGTCAAGAGCGCCATCGAAGAGCTGGAGGCCGAGAAGGCCTACCTGGTCGACTACCTGCACGGGTGAGCGTGGCAGGAAGGCCGTGCGCGGGACACCGCGAGAGGCGTCCGTGAGAAGGGCCTACATCGTCGGGATCTCGGTCCCCGCCGCCGAGTTCCGCGCCCGCCTGGCCGAGATCCCGGGCGCCGTCCTGGTCCGGGAACTCCCGCCCGCCCGCGTCGTCGTGGTCCTCCCGGACGGAGCGCCCGCCAAGACACTCGCCTCCCTCCCGGGCGTCACCTCCGTAAGGGAGGACCGCCCGGAGCGCCTCCTCCGCGCGGACACCCGTGACCGGCCCTGACCGCCGGTGAACGCACGTGATGGGCTCCGGCGGTCGGCGGATGCCCGTGATCGCCCCTGACCGCCGGCCGCCGGGCGCGGCGGGATGCGTTCGCGGCCCGAAGCATGATCATTGGGAGACGCGTCCGCTCAGCGCCTGCCTGAGCTGTGGTGCGATCTTTTCCGCGAACGTGTCCGCGTTGTCGCAGTCGATGCGGTCGTGGGCGTGGCAGAGCATCAGTTCGTGCAGTTGCTCCTGCAGCACCTTACTGAACTGCGTGTAGTACGGCGTCCGCGGGCGCAGCCGGGCCTTGTCGAGCGCCTCCTTGAGGATGCCGGCCGGTGCGATCTCGGAGACCTTCTGCCCGGGGGTGTCCGCCGAGGGCGTGCCGGTGGGTCGCGGCCAGGTAGGGCGGCACTCCGCCTTCTTCTCGAAGCCGGATCTTCTGGCCGGGGCGAAGCCGCCGCAATGATAAAGACTACCGGCGGCATCGGTGCCGGTCAGCGCGGCGACGAGTTCCTGCGCCTGGTCGCGATGTTCGGAGTTCTGGTGCGCCGCGACGGCCAGGTACTGCCCGCCGAGCACGCCCGGCCACGGTAGTGGCGCCGCCGAGAACGTGCCTTCCTCCCCGGAAAGCACCTCGTACGCGTAGGCCCAGTTCCGCATGAAGGCCGCGTGCCCCTGCCTGAACCGCGTCAGCGAGTCGTCCTCGGCGTCCGCGAGGGCGCGCGGCGCGATGAGCGGCTTGCGCGGTTCCTGGGACGGATCCACCGCCTCGATGAGCGCCCTCAGCGCCGCGCGCCCGTCCGGTCTGTCGATGACCACTTGACCGGTGTCGTCCACCCACTCGCCGCCGGACGCCCAGACCGCCTCGAGCGCGTTGACCACCAAGCCTTCGTATTCCTTGAGCTGCACGGCGAGGACGGTTTCGACGCCCGGCCGAGCGGCGTACGCGCCCGCGTCCGCCTTCATGGCGGCCCAGTCCTTCGGCGCGCCGGTCAGCGGGCCGCCGGTGCGGTAGTACAGCAGCGGGACGTCGGCGTTGAAGGGCGCGGCGTACTGCACCCCGTCGAATGACCCGGCCTCCCACACCTTGTCGGGCACATCGCCCTTGTGCGGCTCGTGCCGGCCCTCATCGAGGGGCTCCAGGTAGCCGCCGGCGGCGAACTCGGGGATCCACTGGATGTCCAGGTTGTAGATGTTATAGACGATGCCGCCGGCCTGGGCGGCGCTCACCATCTCGCTGTGTTGGTCGTCGGCGATCGCTGAGATCGGCTGGAAGCACGCGTGCAGGTGGCCGGGGACGGCGTTCCACTCGTCGAGCAGTTGTTGCCGCACTCCGCCGGAGACGTCCACGCCGGTGGCTATGGTCAGCACGCATCCGTCCTTCTTCGCCGGGCCGGAGCCCGTGCAGGCCGAGGCGGTCAGCAGGAGCGCCGCGAGTACCGCCCGCCTCTTCGTGCGCGCCGCGCCGCTGTCCTTGCCTGCTCTCACGGTGCCACCGGGGTCGAGAGCTCGATCTTGACCGAGTTGAGCGCCTCGTCCGCGGAGGAGACGTTGACGGAGTGGCATCTGACCAGCTTCTTCTTGATCAGTTCGGCAATGGCCTGCTTGGCACAACCCGGGCCCCCGAAGGCGAGTACGACCACATCGACCCCCCGCAGTTCGTCCAGGTCCCGGGACGTGAGACCGTCGGGACGCCCGCCGTCGGTGAAGATCACTAGTACCCGCCGGTGGTGTTCGCCGCGCAGGTCATGGACGCCGTCACTGACGATCTTTCGGAGCGAGCCGTCGGCGTACGTGGTCGTCAGTCCTGCGGGGTTCAGCAGGTTCATGAGCCTGGCACCGTCGTCGGTGATGAAGGTGCGCGGCAGGGGTTCCGCGTGTCCGGCCCTGGCGCCGCCGGGGCCGTCGGGGAAGGTCCACAAACCGGTGGAGAGCCGTCCGGGCATGTGGGTGACGATCTCCCTTGCGGCGTTGACGGCGCCTTCGAGCCGCGAGCCTGTGGAGTTGAGCTTGTTGTTCATCGAGCCCGAGACGTCCATGACCAGGAGAAGGTGGTCGCCGAGGCCGGGCTTGCCGACCAGGTCCAACGCCGTGTCGATGGCCTTGGGTTCCTTGGGGTTCTTTGGTTCCTGTGGCCAGTCCGGAGTCACGACGGCGTTTCTGAGGAGCTCATCAGCCTGGTCCAATTTGCCAAGGTCGCCCTTGGCGTCGCGAAAGCCCAAGGCGGTGAGGTCGTCGGCCAGTTGCCCGCAGAACCGCTCGAGCACCGATCGCAGGTCGTCGCCACGCTCCGGTCGGTCCGGCCAGTTCAGCGGGACGCACTGGTACCTCAGCGCGTGCCCGCCCTTCGGGTAGTACGGGTACAAGGTGGAGGCGGCGCCGGACTCCGAAGCCAGGCCGGTGCAGTCGGACCGGGTCCAAAGGCCGCCGTCGGCCTTCCTCCGTGCCTTGTTGAAGTCGTAAAGCTGCTGCTCCGTCATGATCAGCGCCGGTATAGGGTCACCGGACAAGCCGTCGGCATCAAGGTACCGGCACATCACCTGGTAGATGTCCTCGGCCGGGCCGACATCCTGGGAGACCTGGGCCTCCAGCGTCGCGCGTTCGCTGCTCCGCTTGGGAACCGCGAGGCTCTCGTACATTCCGGAGGTCGCCAGCAGACCCGTGTTGGACGTGGACGGGTACGGGCGCAGCACGGGCCGCGACTGCAC
This sequence comes from Sphaerisporangium sp. NPDC051011, assembly GCF_040653595.1. Classification (NCBI taxonomy): domain Bacteria; kingdom Bacillati; phylum Actinomycetota; class Actinomycetes; order Streptosporangiales; family Streptosporangiaceae; genus Sphaerisporangium; species Sphaerisporangium sp. NPDC051011. Next base: position 600,281 of record NZ_JBFAGG010000003.1, read on the forward strand.
TGTCTCGATCAGTTGCTTCCACCCAAGAGCTCCTGGGTCGAGGTTTCCGATGAAGTCTCTGGTGGCTTCAGGGACGGCGAGGACCAGCGGGGATGTGGCGACCGTCACGGCCGTGCCGAGTCCGACGGGTTTGGCGTCCTTCACCTTGGCCACTTCGGCCGGGGAGTCGGCGATCCACAGCATGGGACGAGGTCCCGGCGCCTTCGCCACCCAGCCTCCGGACAACTGGGCGCGCAGTGCGGCGGCCGACTGCGGCGCGGTGACCGTGATGTGCGCGGTGCGGCAGCCTCGCCAGTCGCGGCTGACGCGGGCGTACGTGTCGGCGACCCGGCGGACGGCGGGCGCGGTCTCGCTCGACGCGGCCACGGGAATCTCCCGAGGCACCGGGCACGGCGCCCACCACGGATTCCGCAGGACGTACATGACGCTCGCGGCCAGTATGGTCACCGCGATCGCGGACGCCATCCCGGCGGGGGAACGCTTCCAGAGCCGCGCGCAGGCGGAGAACAGAACGGTGAGGATTTTCGCGGGCACACCCAGGACCGCGGCCAGATAACGCCCCGCGCGGGCCAGCGGGCCGGGGCCCGGCAGCGCGGATATCCATTCGGCGACGACGGATAATATACCGACCGAAACGGCCAGCCCGGCCATCAGCAGCACACGGGGAAGCACCTCGTTGAGCGGAGCGGAGGCCGGGAGCGCGATGACCGCAGCAGCGAGCATTCCCACGATCGTGTTCTTCAACGGGGACGAGGAACGCTGCCCTGACCGGCGATGCTCTGGTGCCCCCGTACCGGCTCCGGCCGGTGCTCTGCTGCCCATCGACGGGTTCCCGTCCCTCGCACTACATAAGCTTGCCCGACATCCGAACGCTCCCCCCGACCGTTTCTTACACGGTATGTCGTGATCGCCGAACACGCGATGCGGAAGCCGCGTTATGGACGCCTGAAAACGTATGTACGATCACCGCAAATAGGAGGATTAATCCCCTCTTGGGTGGCGATTCTGGATGCCCTCCTCGCTCGCGCGGCCTCCTACTGACCGCCCTCCTGCTCCTTCAGGCCGCCGAGGAACGCCCGCCATTCGCCCGGGGTGAAGAGGAGCACGGGCCCGTGGGGGTTTTTGCTGTCGCGGACCGCGACGCTCCCACGCCCGTTGCCCGCGACCTCGACGCACTGCCCGCCGTTCCCGGACGAGCGCGACGACTTCCGCCATACCGCATTACTCAGGTCCATTTCAGCTTCGCTTCCTCGATCATTTGGAGGGATACGCGCTCAGGATAGGAAATGAAAAGCCGCCCCGGCATCGTATGAACGATGCGCGGGACGGCTGCTGATGACCGCGTACAGGCGAGCGGGCGCCTCTGCGCGGTGTGGTGGTTCAGGCGGTGCGGCGGCGGAGGGTGGCGGCGGCGAGGGTCAGGGTCACGATGACGCAGGCGACGATGATCGCGAAGTCGCGCCAGAGGGTGCCGGTGGCCGTGGCGTGCGCGCCGACCTCCTGGAGGGCCTCGACGGCGTACGTCATCGGCAGCGCGCCGCTGATCGCCTCCAGCCAGCCCGCCATCTGGTCCCGGGGGACGAACAGGCCGCACAGGAGGATCTGGGGGATCACCACGATCGGCATGAACTGCACGGCCTGGAACTCGGTGCGGGCGAACGCGCTGCACAGCAGGCCGAGGGCGACCCCGAGCACGGCGTTGGCGATCGCGATGAGGATCACCAGACCGACCGCGCCCGAGGTGTCGAGCCCGAGCAGCCAGTAGGCGACGGCGGAGGCGATCGAGGCCTGGACGGCGGCGGCGACGCCGAACGCGAGCCCGTAGGCGAACAGCAGGTCCAGCTTGCCCATCGGCGTGGTGAGCAGCCGTTCCAGCGTGCCCGTGGTGCGCTCGCGCAGCATCGCGATGCTGGTGATGAGGAACATGATCGTGAACGGGAAGACGCCGAGCATGACCAGGCCGGTGCGGTCGAAGACGCCGGGCACGTCCTGGAACATGTAGTAGATCAGCGCGAGCAGCAGGACGGGCACGACGACCAGGAGCGCCATGGTGCGCCGGTCGTGGCGGAGCTGGCGCAGGATGCGCGCCGTGGTGGCGGCGAGGATGCGCGCGTTCACGAGGCCACCGCCTCGGCGCGGATCAGGTGGAGGAAGGCGGCCTCCAGGTCGGCGGTGCCGGTCCCGGCCAGGATCGCGCCCGGCGCGTCGTCGGCGATGAGCCGCCCCTCGCGGATGAGCAGCAGCCGGTCGCAACGGCCGGCCTCGTCCATCACGTGGCTGGAGACCAGGACGGTGGTGCCCTGGGCGGTCAACGCGCGGAAGCGCCGCCACAGCTCGTCGCGCAGGACGGGGTCCTGCCCGACCGTCGGCTCGTCGAGGATCAGCACCGTCGGCCGGCCGACCAGGGCGCAGGCCAGCGACGCGCGGGCGCGTTGCCCGCCGGACAGGGCGCCGACGAGCTGCCCGGCGGCGTCGGCGAGACCGACGCCGGCCACGGCTGCGTCCGCGTCGTCCGCCGTGACGCCCTTGTAGAGAGAGGCGAAGTAGCGGGCGTTCTCGCGGACCGTGAGGTCGGCGTAGACGCTGGGCGCCTGCGTGAGGTACCCGATCATGCCGCGCAGCGGGGCGGACCCGGCCGGCATGCCGAGCACGGTGACCGTGCCCGACTTCACCGTCTGCACGCCGACGATGGCGCGCATGAGGGTGGTCTTCCCGCTGCCGCTCGGGCCGAGTAGCCCGGTGACGCTGCCGCGCGGGATGGAACAGCTCAAACTGTGCAGAACGCGGCGCCTGCCACGTTCGACCACGAGATCACGAACCTCGATCGCGGGTTCCATAGGTACCACGGACTCCCTGGCGGACAAACTCAACGAGTGATGAAATCAAGGTAGTTGAGATCGCGAAGGCCGACAAGGGGGCGAGCGATAACGGAAGAACGCCCTGCCGGGAGCCCGGCAGGGCGTTCGGGGCGAGCCCGCGATCGAGGTCCGTCAGCGCGGAGTCTCGGCGCCGACCGCAGGCTCGCCGGACGCGAGGGCCGCAGGTTCGCTTGATGCGACACCTGTCGGCTCGCCGGACGCGACGGCCGTCGCCGGCAGGGCGCTCGCGGGGGCCTTGCGGTGCTTGCGCAGCACCTTGAGCAGGCGGTCCGGGCGGAGCAGGCCCTCGGGGCGGTCGAGCAGGCCGGTGACGCGGACGAACGCCGACGAAAGCGACGAATCGACGACCGCCGCCGCGTGCAGCCGGGGCAGGTAGGCGTTCACCAGGCGCACCTTCGGCGTACGGCGCCCGCGCACGCCCGGGAAGGCCAGGTCGGTGCCCGTGGCGATGCCCCAGGGGACGTCCACCACCTTGGCGACCGCCTTGAAGTATGCCTTCCAGCCCGGCGCGCGCCCGCCGGACAGCAGCCGGCGCAGGGTCGCGGCCTCCAGGGAGGCGACCGTCATCCCCTGGCCGTAGATCGGGTTGAACCCGCAGATGGCGTCGCCGAGCACGAGCAGCCCGTCCGGGAAGCGCGACAGCTTCTCGTAGCGCCGCCGCACGTTGGCCGGGTACTGGATGGCGACCGGATCGGTGAGCGGCTCGCCGTCCACGATCAACCGGTGGACGTCGTCGAAGGGCAGGCTCTCGGCGAAGGCGAGGAAGCCGTCGTGGTCGGTCGGCGGATGGTCGCCGAGCAGCCCGGCCAGCGTGACCAGGACCCGCCCGTCCTCCTGCGCGGACACGGCGGCGGCGCGGGGGTGCTCGGGGGTCCAGTTGGCCAGGATGAGACGGTCGCCGCGCAGCGCGTCCGGCGCGAGGCGGTACGCGCGCGACGCGTAGCCCACGCCGATGTGGATCTTGTCGACCCGTGGCGGCCGGTACCCCAGCTTCTCCAGCCACACCGGCGTGCGCGAGCCCCGCCCGGAGGCGTCGACCACCAGGTCGGCGGGGATGCCGCGCAGCTCGCCGCCCGGCCCCCGCATGGTCACGCCGGTGACGGTCCGGCGGTCGGCGGTGGTGGTCAGCCCCGCGATGTCGTGGCCGTCGCACAGCCGTACGCCCGGCAGCGCCAGCACCCGCGCACGTACGTGCGCCTCGAGCAGGGGACGGCTCGGGAACAGCACCGGCTGGCCGATGTCGACCCGGCTGATCCGGTGGCCCGACAGCAGCCAGCGGATCCCGCCCAGCAGGTCCCCGGCGGGCGCGCCCGCGGCGACCACCTCGGCGGTCAGCCCCGGGAACAGCTCGTCCAGCACCTCCCCGCCCCGGGCGAGCAGCGCGTGCACGTGGTGCCCCTGCGGCACGCCCCGCCGCTGCGCGGCCTCGCGCGGCAGGACGTCCCGCTCCACGATCGTCACCTTGTCGTAGAACTCGGCCAGCACCCGCGCGGCCAGCAACCCGGCCATGCTGCCCCCGAGCACGACCGCCCGCGTTCCCGCCATCCGCGCCACTTTCCGGCCCCCATAGTCCGACGCCTGCCGTCGATTCAGCATCCGCCGCGGACGGGGCCCGGACATCTCCGAGCGTGCTGTACGGCCGGAGGGCGCCCGGACACGCGGACGGGGCCGGCAGGATGCCGGCCCCGTCGTCGTGGTGCTGGTGAACTATCCGGTCGTGACCTACTGAACGGTGATCTTGTCGACCTCGACCGTGACGCCCTTCACCTCAGGTGTGGACGTCGCCGTCGTGATCGAGCCGACGCCGGACGTCACGCCCTTCACCTTCAGCGTGTAGGTCAGCTTGCCGCCGGGCGCGCCCGGGGTGCTGCTCACGCGGTAGTCCTCGACCGGAGGCCCGGAGATCTGGCCGCCGGCCGTGCCCTCGGCGTTCTCGGCGCCCACGGTCAGCCCGTAGGACGGCCCGGGGTCGCCGGGGAGGTTGGACGGGTTGTAGGAGTAGGTGATGTCCTCGGTGCCGTTGACGCCGATCCACTGCTGGAAGGCCTTCAGCCCGGTCTGGCCGTACAGGTGGACGCGCCACTCCAGGACGAGCCAGGTGTCGACGCCGTCGGTGAGCGTACCGGCGTAGACGCCCGGCGCGCCCGTGCCGTCCAGGTCGGTCCAGTAGGACGCCAGCACGTTGTTCGGCGGGGCCGCGTCCGGCAGCGTCTGCGGCGCGAAGTCCACGTCGGCCGAGCCGGAGCTGCCGCCGGGGATGCTGTAGCCGTTGGAGACGACGCCGATGCGGTTGTAGGTCTTGCCCGCGTAGACGAAGCCCGGGACGTTGAAGTTGATCGCTTCCTCGTCGCCGATCGGGTTCGGCCTGATGCCGAACAGGTCGAGCGGCAGGTAGCCCGCCGGGCCCGTGCCGGGGGCGATGCCGGGCTTGTCGGGCTTGCGGCCCGGGAGCGCGGCCTTGGCCGTGGCGATCTGGCTGCCGACCTTGGTCGCGCCGGTCACGCTGTTGAGCCGCAGCTTGGAGTCCAGCGTGGTCAGCGCGGTGACCTCGGTGTCCTTCAGCGTGGTGTTCTCGACGGTGACCGTGCAGGTGGACTCGCCCGTGTTCTTGGCGATGGTGCTCGGCGCGCAGGTCTGGTCGACCGGGACCGCGCCCTCCTGGCGGTAGAAGGCCACAGGCAGGTGCAGGTTACGGCTGCCGCCGACCTGCTTCAGGTTGACCTGGCCGAAGTACTGACCGTCGGGCAGGTCGGGAGCGGCGATCAGGACGGTGAGGTCCTGCGTCTTGCCGGGCTTGACGGTGAACAGCGGGGGCAGCACCGTCACGGAGGCGCCGCTCGGGGCGGTGCCGGTGGCGGTGTAGACGAGCGTCTTGTCGGTGACGTTCTTGACCGTCCGCTTGGCCGTGATCGCGCCCGGCATGATCGGCGCGTTCACCGACGGCAGGTTCAGGTCGATGCGGTTGAGCGAGTCGTTGGCCGCGGCCGCGTAGTTGGCCGCGGTCTCGTCCAGCGTCAGACCCGGGTCGCCGGCCTTGGTGAGGTCGATGCGACCGCCGCCGTAGTCGAACGGGTCGGCCGGGGTGACCCGGTCCTCCTTGGTGACCGACGTCTTGGCCGTGGTCTCCAGGGCGGACTTGACCTGGCCCGGCGTCCAGTCCGGGTGCAGCGCGAACAGCAGCGCGCCGGCCCCGGCCACGTGCGGCGAGGACATCGAGGTGCCCGCGATGGCCTGGTACAGGTTGCCCGCGGGGCCTTCGGCGGCCGACTCGGGCGTCGGCGTGCCACCGGCGAGGATGTGCAGGCCGGGCGCGGTCACGTCCGGCTTGAGGAAGTCGCCGCCCGGTCCCCGCGAGGAGAACGAGGTCATGGCGTCGCCCTGCCAGGTGGTCTTGGTGCCCTGGGTGAACTTCGCGGTGGTCGCGGGGTTGGCGGCCAGGAAGTTCAGCAGGGTCGTGCTGTCAGGCTGATCGACGTGGACGGCCGGCAGCCAGTGGTTGTCGGTCATCACGTCGAGCGGCGTCGCGTTGTACATGATCATGCCGGCCGCGCCGCCCTGCTTGACGGTGAAGCCCTTCATGACGCGGCCGGGGCCGCGCTGGCAGAGAACGATCTTGCCGGAGAACAGGCCCGGCGGGGGCGTCCTCGTACACAGCGGGTCGGAGTACGGCGGGGCCGCGGCCGACACGACGGGGAGCGGCGAGCTGATGCCCGCCGTGATCGAGGCGCCCGAGACCGTGGCGGTCGCACCGCCGGCGCCGGTCAGCGTCACGGTCGACCGGTAGGTCCGGGTCTGCGTGGACGCGGCGACGGTGGTCACCCAGGGGCTGTGGTGGTCGGTGGTCGCCGCGCCGGGGCCCGAGTTGCCCGCGGAGGCCGAGACGAACACGCCGGCCGCGTACGCGTCGAGGAACGCCAGCTCCACCGGGTCGCTGTACGGGTCACTGCCGCCGGAGATCGAGAAGTTGATCACCCGGACGCCGTCGAGGATGGCCCGTCCCACGGCCGCGGCCGAGTCCGACGGGAAGCAGCCCTCGGCGCCGCAGATCTTGTAGACCGACACGGCCGCGGCGGGCGCGATGCCGTGGATCGGTCCCCGGCTGATGCCGAGCGGGTTGGCGTCGGCGACAGGGCCGCCCGCGGAGGTCGTCGCGGTGTGCGTGCCGTGGCCGTTGGAGTCACGCGCGCTGTCGGGGTACACCTCGCCGCCGAAGACGGCGTTGTAGGTGTCCAGGAACGGCCTGCCGCCGATCAGCTTGTTGTTGCAGACGAAGACGTCGGTGGCGGGCGTCAGCGGGTTGTCGCCGAAGTTGCAGACGCGCGGGGTGCCGTCCTTGGTCGGCGGGGGAGTGGGCAGGTTGCCCGGGTCCTTGAAGGACGGGTGCTCGGGCCAGACGCCGGAGTCCAGGTTCCCGTAGATCACGCCCTTGCCGGAGGACGGGCTGCCGCCGAGCTGGTTGTAGATCGTGGGGGCGCCGATGAAGTCGGGGCTGGAGTCGGTCAGCGGCTTCTGGAGCTTGTCCTCCTGCACCGCCGCGACGCCGGGGAGCTTCAGCAGCTCGACGGCCTTGTTGGCGGGCAGCCGCACGGTGATGCCGCCGTAGACCGTCCGCAGCCTCTGCCCGGCCCTCGCGCCCGGAACGTTCTTGCCGAGGGCGCTGAGGAAGTCGTTCTCGACGCCCTCGATGTGCTTCTCGTACTTCTTGGCGGCGTCGCTCTTGATGTCCAGGCTCTTGCCGGTGACCGACGGGCTCGTGCCCTTCAGGTCGTCGACGCCGCCCTTGTAGGCGGCCAGCGAGTCGTAGTCGAGCTTGACGACCACGTTGACCGGCGCGTTGCCGGTCGCCTTGAACAGCGCGGTGTCGCTCTTGGCCAGCTTGCCGCTGGGGGACTTGGCTCCCTGGACCCGGTCGACGGCGGTGAGGGGGGTCGCCTTCCACTTGCTCGTGGACGCCGCCGCCGGCCCCGGAGTGGGGGCCGCGGACGCCGGGACCGCCGGGCTGATCGCGCCGACGAGGACGAGACCGGCTCCGAGCGCCACGGCGCGGCGTGTCCGCGATAAGAGGAGAGGCAGGGGATTGCTTGGCACGGCACCTCCTGGAGGACCACTGGGACCTGCCGCCCAAAGGGCATGGAGAAGCCGCGCCGCCCGTACGAGGGCATGACGAGGAGACCCCACCCTCCCCGTTGGGCGACATGTGCCCGGCCGCCCGGGTGTGCGGGCGACCAAACACAGGGGGAGTCTAAATGCCTGCTTGATATCCGCCTAGATCGATTTACCGACTGATCTGCGGCAATATATGACCAAAAGTGGACACATTCCGGTTAGATGGTGTGGTCGGCGCAGTTAGAAGAACGTTCCATTCGCCGGGACGTACAATCGGCTGCGTGAAGCTGAAGCTGGATCTCCACGACATCTACAACCGGGGCGCCGAGATCGACCGCGCCCTGCACGGGATCATCCAGGAGGCGGTGCGGAAGAAGGCCACCGAGGTCGAGATCATCCCGGGCAAGGGATCGGGCCAGCTCAAGAAGAAGGTCCTGCGCTTCCTGGACCAGAAGGAGATCAAGGCCCTCTATCACCGCATCGACAAGGACGCCAAGAACCACGGCCGCCTGTTCGTCTACTTCCGCTGGAAGTGACCCCGGCCTCGGGCGGAAGTCGCCCGCTTGACGGATTTGCGCGGTTGGCCGATACCGGACATAGGTGCTTGATGTCCCTGTAACCGGAAATAGCCCGCAACGTATGCTCAGGGGCGTACGCAAGATCGCCTGGGGGAGCGGTGATGGACGTCGTGGAGATCACATCCGAGGCCGAGCTGCGCGAACTGCTCGGCGAGCTCATGCCCCGAGCCCTCACCAAGGAGCGCGTCCTGCTCCACGACCGCCGTCGCACGCGCGCATCGTGAAGAGCGTCCAGCGGACCGAGGAGACGCTGGAAGAGCTGGAGGCGTACTACGGCGCGGAGTACGCGGCCCGGCCGTACCGCGGCTGACCCCCCACGCCCTCGGGGTCATCGGGGCCTTCGGGATCGTCAAGGGAGGAAGCGGTCGGCTATGCGCAGGGCCGGGTCCGTGCACTGCTCAGCGAGGAGGAGTGCGGCGAGGCCAAAGGCGTTCAGGCGTTCGATCGCTTCCTCGTTTCGAGCATAACCCCTGGTCATCGCCCCGGCGCCTCGGCCGGGAGGGTCGCGCGCCCGGCGATGTGCGGCCCGCTCGTGGTCGTCCGCGTGGCCCGCGGGTGGCCGCCCGCCGCTTATACCGTTTGTACGGTCGGGTCTTATAGGTCGGAGCGTCCGCGGCCATCCCGCCGCCGGCCGTCAGCGATCGGCGTCCGCGCCCGTTCTTTCCGGTTTCCCGAGGATCGCGGCGAGCAGGCCGGGGAAGCGGTCCTCCAGGTCGTCCCGGCGCAGGCTCACGTACCGCTGCCGGCCCGAGGGGACGTTGCGGATCACGCCCGCCTCACGCAGCGTCTTGAGCTGGTGGGACAGCGTGGACTTCGGGATCTCGCCGCCGGTGGGCTGGCAGGCGGCGACCTCCAGCGGGCCCTCCGCCAGCCGCCGCACGAGCGCGAGCCGCGCGGGATCGCTCAAGGCGAACAGCACGTCGGTGACCGCCAGCTCGGCGGCCTCGGGATGTGCCAGCTCACGCGAGGAAGCATTCACGGTTCGATAATAGTTGAACAGTGAGCCCCGGGTATCGTAGCCTCTGACAGTTCGAAAAATTTGGAACAGTCAGGGGGCGCCTCGATGCGCATCACCGAAGACGGGGCCACAACGCCCGCGACCGCCTCACCGCACGCCACACCCGATCCCCGCCACAACGGGCACACTCCTCGCGCCAGGCCCCGCCCCGCCTCCACCCCGGCGGAATCCGAGGGCCTGCCGTCGTATCCCCCGCGGCCGGGTTCGGAGGCCGGAGACGAGTCGTCGCTCGCCACGCGGCCGGGCCCCGGCGGTGCCGGGACGAACCTCGGTGCCCATGCCGCGGCGGGACGCCCGAGGCGGCGGATGTCGCGTAGAGCTGGGTTCTGGCTGTTCGCGGGCACGTTGCTCGCCTTCATGGCCGCCGCCGGCGCCCCCTCGCCCCTCTACGTCGTCTACCAGGCCCGATGGGGTTTCTCCCCCGCGACGCTCACCGCCGTCTTCGCCGTGTACGCCCTCGCCCTGCTGTGCGCGCTGCTCACCGTCGGAGGGCTCTCCGACTTCGTCGGACGCCGCCCCGTCCTGGTCGTCGCGCTGTTGCTTGAGGCCGTGGCCATGGCGATGTTCCTCACCGCAGGCGGGGCCGGGCATCTCCTCCTCGCCCGGGCGCTGCAGGGCCTCGCCACCGGCGCCGCGGCCGGAGCCATCAGCGCCGGGCTGGTCGACCTCCAGCCCGCCCCCGGATCCCGCCTCGGATCCCTGCTCAACAGCGTGGCGCCGACCGCCGGTCTCGCCGCGGGCGCCCTCGGCACCGGGCTTCTCGTGCAGTACGCGCCCGCCCCGACCGCCCTGGTGTTCGCCCTGCTCACCGTGGTCTTCCTGGTGCTGGCCTGCGCCGTCGCCTTCCTCCCCGACACGGTCGAACCCCGCCCGGGCGCGCTCGCCTCACTGCGCCCCAAGGTGTCGGTGCCCACGGGCGCCCGTGGCGTCTTCCTCGCCGCGCTGCCGTGCCTGGTCGCGACCTGGGCGCTCGGCGGCCTGTACCTCTCCCTCGGGCCCTCGCTGATGGCGGGCGTCCTGCACGTCGGCGACCACTTCGTCGGCGGCCTCGTCGTCACCGCCCTCACGGGCGCGGGAGCGGTGGCCTCGACCGTCGTCCGCGACCTTCCCCCGCGCCGTGTGATGATCATCGGCTCGGCGACCCTGGCGGCCGGCATCGCCGTGACCCTGGCCGCGCTCGCCGTGTCGTCGGTGCTCCTCTTCTTCGCCGGCACGATCGTCGCGGGCTCCGGCTTCGGCACGTCCTTCCTCGGCGCCTTCCGCTCGCTGGCGACGCTCGCGGCCCCGTCCGAGCGCGCGGAGCTGTTCGCCGCGGTGTACCTCGCCAGCTACCTGGCCTTCAGTATCCCCGCGGTCCTGGCGGGCAAGGCCGTCCCCGCCTTCGGCCTCGAACCCACCGCCCTCACGTACGGCGTCCTCGTCATCGCCCTGGCCCTCCTGTCCGCCACCATCACCGCCACCCGCCGCCCGTCCCTCGCCCACAGGACGCCTCCCGCGCCTGGCGAACGGACGATCCGCTCACTGTGAACCCAGAGGAGCGCCGGCGGGGCTCAGGACGGTGCCGGACGGGTCACAGGCCGTACTCCTCCAGGAGGTGGAGCCAGAACTCGCTCACGGTCGGGAAGACCGGGACGGCGTGCCAGAGCCGGTCGAGGGGGATCTCCGAGGTCACCGCGATGGTGGCCGCGTGGAGGTGGTCCAGCACCGCGGGACCGGCCAGGGCGAAGCCGAGGAGCACGCGGCGGTCCTCGTCGACGATCATCTTGACGCGGCCGGTGTAGTCGTCGGCCTGGAGGTAGGCGCCTTGGACCCCGGCCAGGTCCACCTCGACGACGCGTACCGGGAAACCCTCGGCGCGAGCCTGGGACTCCGTGCGGCCGACCGCGCAGATCTGCGGGTCGGTGAAGATGACCTGGGGCGCGCCCAGGTGGTCGGCGACGTCGCGCAGCGCCGGCAGGTCGTCGGGGAGGCCCTGTGCGCGGGCGGCGATCACGTCGCCGCAGATCCGGGCCTGGTACTTGCCCATGTGCGTGAGCAGGTCGAGCCCGTTGACGTCGCCGACGGCGTACAGCCAGCCCTCCGGGACGGCCGTCGCCCGCATGCTCGCGTCCACCTTGATCGGGCCGTCCGGCTCCAGGCCGATCGTGTCCAGGCCGATGTCCCCCACGGCCACCCGGCGGCCGGTGGCGACGAGGATCTCGTCCGCCTCGACGCCGGATCCGTCCTCGAGGTGGACGGTCACCGGGCCGTCCGGGAGCGGGCGTTCGACGCGGGCGGCGGAGGCGCCGAAACGCACGTCGACGCCCCACCGCCGGAGCGACTCGGCCAGGAGGACGCCCGCGAACGGCTCCATCCGGGACAGCAGGCGCTCGCCGCGCACGAGCATCGTCGTCTCCTGGGCGCCGAGGGAATGCAGCGCCTGGGACATCTCGCACGCCACGGCGCCGCCGCCTATCACGACCAGCCGCTTCGGCACCTGCTGGACGGCGGTCGCATCCCGGTTCGTCCACGGGTTCGCCTCGCGCAGGCCGGGCACGGCGGGGATCACGGGATCGCTCCCTGTCGCGATCACGACGGCGTGCCGCGCCCGCAACGCCCGGATGCCGCCGTCCGGGCTCGTCACGTCGACCCGCAGCGGCCCGGCCAGGCGTCCCCGGCCGCGGACGAACGTCGCCGGGAGGTTCTCGATCCAGCTCACCTGGCCGCCGTCGTCGAGGCCGGACACGGCCCGGTCGCGGCGGGCCAGCACGGCGGCGGTGTCGATCGGGCCGCGCAGCTCCAGCCCCGGCAGGCGGCTCACCTCGTGCGCCAGCCCCATCGGCCGAAGCAGCGCCTTGCTCGGGACGCACGCGTAGTAGGCGCACTCGCCGCCGGCCAGGCGTTCCTCGATCACGGCCGCCGTCAGGCCGCCCCGCACGGCGCGTTTGGCGGCGGTCTCCCCGACCGGGCCCGCCCCTATCACGATCACATCGAAAACGTCGTCGTCCACCATGGAACTCGCCCCCCTGTCGTCCCAGGTCAGTCATGCCCCGTGCGAGGCGAATGCGTGCATGCTCTGCGGCATGCGGCGGAGAAAGGGGGCCTGGGCCTGTGGACGTCGAGAGGCCGGGTCAGAGTTTGCGGTAGATCCTCGCGTCCTCGGCGGCGTCCAACACGTCCTGCAGGGAACCGCCGACGCCGGCCTGCACGGCTCACCGGTCCGCAGATGTTGCGACCCCTCTCAGGGGCGATGAGGACGCGCCGGACCCGGACACCATCGCCGACCTCGTGGAGGCGTTGCGACCCCTCTCAGGGGCGATGAGGACCCCGTCACGCACCTGCGGGTGGCTTATGCCATCTGGTTGCGACCCCTCTCAGGGGCGATGAGGACCGGTGCTGTGCATCATCGCCCTGTTCCTCATGGCGGTTGCGACCCCTCTCAGGGGCGATGAGGACCGACCGGCCGGGGCGAATCGACGGTGTATGCCACGTTGCGACCCCTCTCAGGGGCGATGAGGGGCGATGAGGACCGTGGACCGAGTTCCTGGCCCGGATGAGCTGACCCGGTTGCGACCCCTCTCAGGGGCGATGAGGACCCCGGCTCTACACCCGGCAGGCCCCCGGCGACCCCAGTTGCGACCCCTCTCAGGGGCGATGAGGACCATCGCCTACGTCGCGCAGACCATGCACCTGCGATGTTGCGACCCCTCTCAGGGGCGATGAGGACACCACGTGCGCGTCATCGCGCTCAACAGCATGCACGTGTTGCGACCCCTCTCAGGGGCGATGAGGACCGGCGGGTTCCGCGAGGTCCGCGGCGTCGCCACCTTGTTGCGACCCCTCTCAGGGGCGATGAGGACCATCGCCTACGTCGCGCAGACCATGCACCTGCGATGTTGCGACCCCTCTCAGGGGCGATGAGGACA
>NZ_JBFAGG010000003.1:613860-692270 GCF_040653595.1 Sphaerisporangium sp. NPDC051011
ACGTGTTGCGACCCCTCTCAGGGGCGATGAGGACCGGCGGGTTCCGCGAGGTCCGCGGCGTCGCCACCTTGTTGCGACCCCTCTCAGGGGCGATGAGGACAGCCCACCTCGCCCAGCTCGTGCACCTCATCGGGTTGCGACCCCTCTCAGGGGCGATGAGGACATGTGGGGGCCGAACGGGTCGACGACACAGTTCCTGTTGCGACCCCTCTCAGGGGCGATGAGGACCCTGCGCAAATACATGAACGAGGACATGGCCAAAGTTGCGATCCCTCTCAGGGGCGATGAGGACCACCGACGCCGAACTGCCCGAGAAGGCCGTCGAGGGTTGCGACCCCTCTCAGGGGCGATGAGGACCTGCCCGGTCTGCCGACAGGACAAGGTGAAGCGGTTGCGACCCCTCTCAGGGGCGATGAGGACCGCCACCGTGAGTCTGCTGACGCCGAGCGCCTCGCGTTGCGACCCCTCTCAGGGGCGATGAGGACGCCTGTACGGCATCGACCTGGACCCCGTGTCGGTGTTGCGACCCCTCTCAGGGGCGATGAGGACCCCACGGTAAAGTCGCAGTTCAGTGGCTATGTTGGCTCGTGGGTTCTGGGGGGTTTTGCAGTGGACCTCCGGTAGTGCGGGAAACCCGGGGGGTCTGCTGCAATTAGTCTTGATCACTCTCGTGCCAGGGTATTACAGGATGTCGCTTGGTGCGGGTTGGGCTATACCCCACTCCTGGCGTTCGGGGGTGGTGCCAGGCGGGAAGGTGAAGACGAGGACGCTGTCGTAGCCGGCGTCGATGACTCCTTCTACCTCGTGGCGGAACCGTCGTAACTGCGCAGGGCTCAAAGCGCCTTCGAATACGCTTCGCTGGACGTGGTGAAGGTATTGGCGGCACCGGCGCAGGATGGCGGCGTTGCGTTTGGCCAAGGTGTCGTACACCACGACCACGTACACGTGATGTCACCACCAGATCTTGAAGGGCTTGTACGGTGTGCCTTCCAGGCACGTGCGGGTCAGTTGCAGGGCTTCGAGGTAGAGCAGTTCGTCGTACGCGACGTTGCGGCCAAGAGCGCGGTGCTGGATCGTCACGGCGAGTTCGTCACGGACGGTCTGCACCACGAGCTTGCGTCCGGAGTCGCTCAGCATCGCCTGGTTGACGTCGACGTCGAAGTGGGCGGGTTTGAGCTGGCCGCGTCCTGCGAGCCGTAACAACAGTCGTTCGGCGAACAGTGGCTTGAAGACTTCGGCAAGATCTAGGACGAGGGAGTGGCGCTGGCGCTCCATGGTGCTGTGCAGAAACGCCACGCCCGAATGCAGCGGCGTGAGCCGTACCGCTGATAGCAGTCGCGCGTAGACGATGCCGTTGACGTAGCTGATGAAGGCGTTTCCGGCATTGAGGGGCGGCCGTCGGCTACGGCCGTTGAGCCGCAGCCATTCGGGTAGGCGCGTGTCCAGCACGGCCCAGGCCGAGCGGCGGAAGGTGCCTTCGGCGCCCATCAGTTCTTCACGCGTGGACGACTCGGCGACGGAAGCCTCCAGTACGTCAATGGGCCGCGCCAGCAGCTTGCGGTCCACCACCCTGCGAATGTTCGCCGCCGCGCTGGTCACGATCGAACGAGCGATGTTCAGGGAGGCCGACGGGTCGCCGGCCAGCCGGGCCTGGGCGATGACGGTCTGGCCGGAGGTACTCGTGTCGGAGGTCAGCAGCGATCCCGCGTAGTCGCCGTAGTGGCTGAGAAAGTGGATGTTGATCCGGTGCTGGTTGAGCAGGCTGATCACGGCGGTGTTGATGTCGACGGACTCGCACGCGACGATGTCTCGCACGTCGGTGATCGGGATGTGCACGGGCGAGCCGTCTTCCCGTTCGATGCGCAGAGACTGATCTTTTCGGCGGATCCGGCATGAGGTGGTGAGCCAGTACGTCCGGGAGGCAGTGGGCATCTATTCGTTCCAGCAGTAGTCGATGTAGGAGCAACCGCGGCAGGCCGGTCGCGTCAGCAGCGGCGGGGAGGCGCTCGCGGAGACCACATCCAGGACCACGGCGATATCGGCCCGGGCCTGTTCGGCGGCTTGAGCGGTGTAGGGCAGTCGTTTCGTGCGGCGGGTTTTCGGATAGTGCAGGATCGCGCCCTGAGCGGCCACCCCGACGACGCGCAGCCGGTAGCAGTAGTGCATGGCCTGGGCTTCGTCTGCCTTGCTGGGCTTCGATGACGACTTGATCTCGTGCACCCAGGCCGCGCCATCAAGGTGGTCCAGCTTCGCGGCACCGAGGTCGACAGGTGAGCTGCGCGTATAGGAGGTCTCGTGGACGGCTTCGCCCAGTTGCACCGAGGCGTTGAGGTGCTCCGGTCGAACCCCGCGCGCGTACAGCCACAACTGGCGACGGCAGTGGTACAGATACTTGACGTGTACCCCGCCTACATCCTCGGGTCCGATCACAGCACCTCACCTGCCTGGTAGACCGGCGCCGCCGGGCCGTGGATCTTGCTCAGGCCCAGCCGTTCGTCGTATTCGGCGTTGACGATGCGCAGCCCGAGCCTCCTCTCCCAGGAGGTCTGAGGAGTGGCCCAGTAAGGCATCGGGATCAGGTAGCGCTCGGCCAGCAGGCGTCCGGCGGCCTTGTCGTCGGTCACCTGGTTCAGGTCCGCCTCGTAGGCGTCACGGTCTTGGGCGAGGATCGCTTCCGTGCCGTTGAACAGTTCGTCGAAGCGTTCGGTGAGTTCGTCGCGGCTGACGAAGGGGTGGGCGAAGCCGAGGAACGCCTCGGAGAAGATCCTCTGATTCTTCTGTACGTCGTCGTACCACTCCTGGCCCCATGCCGTGCCGTACACCTCGTCCAGCCACAGCCGGGCGTCCGCCTCGTCGACCGCGCCTCCGTCGTGGCGGGTCAGGATCTCCCACCCCGTCTCGACGGGAATCCTCGGGTAGACGCCGTCGGCGTGATCGTCGCCGCCCGCGCGCCGGGGAGCGAAGGCGGCCGGATGGACGACGACGTCGGCGGGTGGTCGAGCGGCGACCCGGTTCACCCGGCCGAACCGCTGTAGCAGGGCCTCCAGCGGCGCCGCCGAGGTGAACAGGCAGTCGAAGTCCACGTCAAGGCTCACTTCGACGACTTGGGTGGCCACCACCAAACCTTTGTTCTTAGGCCGGCCGACGCCGAAGCGTTGCCCGATGGCCGTCTCCAGGGCGGACCGATCCATGCGGCGGAACCGGGAGTGCAACAGGAAGGCGGCCTCTTCATCGATCTCAGGCTGCAATTGGGCGAACAGGTGCTGAGCGTCCGCCACGTTGTTGGCCACGACGAGCACCGACTCCTCTCTCGCGAGCCGGGACTTGATCTCCTCGATGGAATCGGTGTCGGTAAGGTGCCTTTGACGCAGCGCGAGCCGATGCCGCAGCGGAGTACCGCCGGTCGATGCCTCGACCAAGCGTGCTTCCTGGTCCAGCGCACCGCGGAACAAGCGAACCAGCGCGTCCGGCAGGGTGGCCGACAGTACGGCGATCCGCCCGCCGAGTCGCTCCCACAGCCCGGCGGTCGCGAGGATGTAGCCCAGCCGCCGGGAATCGTAGGCGTGGAGCTCGTCCAGCACGAACACCGAGTTCGCGGTGTCGATCAACGTGCCCGAATGGGCCGGACCGGCCAGCACGCCGCGCAGGAGCTGGTACGGCGTGCCGACGCGTAACGTCTCCCGGAAGAGCCGGGTCGCCGCGGCGCGGGAGACGGCCTTCTTGGCGGCTTCTCCGCGCTCGTCGTCGCCGTCCTCCGGGCAGATGGCGGCGGCGAGGTGATAGGAAGCGGCACGTGAGTGCATCACTCCGACCAGGCCGTCGTCTCCCAGCAGGTCTCCCAGCCGCCCGGCCATGGCGTTGATCGAGGCCAGGTACGGCAGGGTGTAGAAGACCCTCGGCACGCCGCCCATCGCATCCGTGATCGCGGTGACCTGGGCGGTCACCCACAGCAACCCTGCCTCTGTCTTGCCCGAGCCGGTCGGGGCCCGCAACAGAAGGTGGCCGTTCACCGCCTCCGCCCGCGTCTGGTGCGAACGGAGACTCCGGCCTTTCTCGTTGAACGATTTCTCCAGCTTCGGCCGG
Source organism: Sphaerisporangium sp. NPDC051011 (assembly GCF_040653595.1). Classification (NCBI taxonomy): domain Bacteria; kingdom Bacillati; phylum Actinomycetota; class Actinomycetes; order Streptosporangiales; family Streptosporangiaceae; genus Sphaerisporangium; species Sphaerisporangium sp. NPDC051011. Next base: position 617,944 of record NZ_JBFAGG010000003.1, read on the forward strand.
AACTCGGCGTCCAACGGCTGTTCTGTATGCAACATACCGTGGGCGGAGGAGACATGGTCGGCCAATGTGACGGCTCCCTGCAGCAGGACCGCGGTAAGCCCTTCTTCCGCCTGGACGGGAAGCTCCCACGCGTCCAGCAATCGACCGAACAGCCGCCGCGCCTCATCCACCACGTCGAGGCCGTCCAACGCACGGGGGGTGACGGGCAGTCCCGCCGAGGTGGCCGTGTCGGCGAGCCAGGTTGCCAGCTCGGTCGCCACGTCGGCGAGGATGGGGTGAAAGCGCTGCCGCCACTCCTCCACTGAGGCTGTGCCGTAGGCCGGGGCCAGCGGGCCCCGCCCGCCCTCCAGCGACCGGTGGTGGGTGGCCACGCCTGTGGCGACCCAGAGGAGCAGGCGCCCGTCGCCGATCAGTCTCGGAAGGAAGCCGAGCGAGACGACCTCGTGCCGCTCGCCCCATCCCCTGGTGGCCCCCGCGAGCATCGCCTGGAATCCGTCCGGGATCTTCCCGGCGTCGTGGCACAAACCCGCAAGACAGACGGCCGACCAGAACATTCCGTCGGTCGCCTGCTCTGTCAGGGCGATTCGTCCCAGACGCCGCCGCAACTCGACGGCACCCGCAAGTGTGGCGGCCAGATGAGCGGTGAGTGTTTCCCTGGGCGCGCTCTTGGCCAGCATCCTCCTCAGCCCCACGTTCATGCTCCCACGCCGGCAAGCTGAACAGGGTGGACGGGCGGCAGGAACTCCACGGCTCTGCCGTCCGCATCGGCAAATCCCGAGGCGATCACAACGTCGCTCCGCCCCGAGGCGTCGAAGTGGTAACCATCCCAGCGTGTCCGATCCCGGCGCGTGGACACGGCGGTCGGGAGCCGCAGGATGGTTCCGGCCGGTAGGGGAGTGATCCCCTCCGGGAGAACGGCGTCCGCTTGGCGTCCAGGTCCGGCACGCAGCGAGACGCGACGAGTTCTGAGACCGACGAGGTCTTGGCTCCTGCCCAGGCGCAGTGGCCATACCGGCCTATGCAGCCTCCGCTCCCAGAGCACGACGTCGTCGGCGAGCCACACCGTGAGCGTGACATCGGCCAGGAACTCCCGCTCCCGTGGTGTCAGATTGGCCTTCCTCCCGGTGGCATCGAGCGGGTGGTAGGTCTCCAGATCCACCCCCTTGCCACGGGCGTGGAAGGTCATCGCGAACCGCAACCCCGGATCTACGGCGTCCCAGCCGCCGGCGGCCGCGGCGAGCATGCCGCCCACCGTCGCCGGAGGAGGACAAGGCAGTGCCACCTGAACCCCCGCGTACAGAGGATTACGGAAAGAGACGATCGGCGCGGTGACCGCCACCTCCAAGACCTCGACCGTGGTCATCCCTTCGGGTCCTCGAACCAGGTGTCCCGCTCTCCCCGCTCGATCCGCTCGGCGAGATCACCCAGCAGCACCCGGGGATGGCCGATGACCACGGTCTCGGTGGTGACCAGATCGGCGAGTTCGGAGCGGACCCGCTCCCGCTGCTCCGTGAGGAATCCGGGCGCCCATCCCAGGTACACGGGGCCCTCAAGCTCGTCGGCCCAGGCGTCGATCTCGGCACGCAGGACGTCGGCGTCGAACCGCACACGGTCATTTCGCACACCTAGCACCCGAGTGAACGGGTTGACCCCACCCTTGATCGGCGCGAGCAGGATCATGGCGGGCGTGCGATCCCCGTAGTGCATCGACTGCTTGGCACCGCCACGCACGGCGGTCAGCGTCCGCAGTAGCAGCGCCGCCCGGCGACGCCGCTCGTCCATCGTCAGTCGCAGCGCCGAAGACCCCCGGAAGGTGACCGGCTCGGCGCCGTTCTCCTGCGCCTCCTTGGCGGCGGGCTCCGGCAGGGCGACCTTCAGCCCCGTGCCGTCGGTCTCGAACACGCCGACTCGCGGCAGGTCCAGCAGCACGTCCCCGGCAAGCTCCGCGCTGTAGAACTCGTGCCCGTGCAGCACGGGGTTCTCTCCGGCGCCGAACCCGCGGCTCATCGTTCCGAAATCACGCTCCGGACGGCGCGGGGCTACCGACACGAAAGTGCCCGTGGCCAGCACCGTGTCCCGCTGGCAGGTCTTGGACTTGTCACCCTTGACCGCGACCATATAGCCGAACAGGTCGTCGTCGAAGTACCGATCGGGACGGCCCTGCGTGTACGCCTGCTGCTTCTGACCACTACCTGACCGCACGACCGGAGACGCCGGCTCCGCGGCGGGCAACGAGTCGCGCAGCCAGCGGCGAAACGCCTGCGCCGAGACGTACGGGTGGACATCGCGTCCGATCCGGAGCTGTTTCACCTTGGCGACGTTGTCTTCGCCCAGCCCGTTGTTGGGCGCCCCGGCCGTGACGTCCAGGACGATCTTCCCCACCAGGCAGGTCATCTACGACTCCTCGCCGTTCATGTAAGCGATGTCCTCGGGATGCTGTTCGTCTTCTTCGGCCGCCAGCGCCGCGGCCACCTCGGCGCGATCTTCCGGCTTGAAGCCCAGCTCGTGCAGCCTCTGGACCACCGACACGACGAGCAACTGCCGGTGAAACCATGCCTGCTCCACTTCTGGGTCGAAGAGGAGGCGGAACTGGTTCTCGGTGATGAGTGGACCCTCTATCGCGCTGTTACTGTCCAGCAGGGCGTCGATGTTTCGGCGCATCAGCCAGTGACGCATCCGCGGCTGATCCTTGAGGGTCGCGTTGAAGGCCCGAAGCCGGCCCGCGGAGTTCTCGGCCTTCAGCCAGGCCGCCACCTGGGCGCCGGCGGCCTTGATCTCGTCCATCTCGACTTTGTTCATTCGCATCACCTCGATCACTAGGGAAAAGCACAGCTCGGCCAGGTCCGCCGTTTCTTCGCGGATCACACCTTGGTGGAGGTAGGTGGTCAGGTAACGGCCGCACGCCCCGACGATCAGGTCCGGCGACCGGAACGCGTTACGAGCCAGCCCTACGATGCCCGGCCTGTCCGCCGTAGCGTGCGCACGGAGGAGAGCCGGAAAGCCGCGTCTTCGTGGAGGCCGCGACGAACGTCGCAGCCACTCCGCGATCGGTTGTTCCATGGAGTGGATCTCCAGCGTCTGGCCCCGGTTGTTGTTGCTGAAGACCAGCAGTTCCACCCCGGCGGCCAGCCTGTCCTCGTGGTTGCGTAGAGCCTGTAGCGCCAGGACCTCCCGGGCGGGAAGACCACGAGGGTCGGCCCTGCCAAGGGCGATCAGCTGCTTGTTGCGTTCCACCCGCCGCGACAGCGTCCGTGTCATGAACGGCTCGTCCCAGCTGTGCAAGGCGATCGACTGCCCGCCCGTCAGACGGCATCCGTACGGCAGGGCGTAGAAGCTGCACAGGCACGGCCAGCACAGCGCCATGCCCTCGTGGCCGCGCGGCGTGGTGTTGCGATAGAGATCGCTTTCGGCCAGGGGAACATCGACCTTCCCGAAGAACCCCACCGCCGCACGCCCGCACATCACGCACGCCGCCGCCGGCCAGGTCCCCCGCTCCGGACACCGGCGCCACGCCTGGACGGCGTCACCGATGGTGACGTCGTCCTTCTTCGCGTTGCTGTGATGGTTCATCTTGGAGTTCGGGAAGAAGGACAAGCTCGCCTTGAGCCAGAACCCGCGGTCGCTTTTCGTGTCTCGTGCCAATGCCGCCGTGACCGCGTGCTCGGTCAGTATGGAGACGGTCTTCTCGAACGCCTCCGGCGTCAGCCGCTCAGGCGTGGCGCCCTGCCCCAACGTCGCCAGTGCGAAGGCGCCGACCCGCTGCAGCGGATGCGGGCTCAGCACCAGCCGCGACTGCGCGTCCTGATCCGTATCGGTCACGCCGCGACCCAGCCGAAGCCCGCGGCGTTGGCCTGTCCCAGGCCCCAGCTCCAGATCGCCTGGAGCGTCTCCGGTGGCCCGGTCAGCTCGACCTCGATGGGCGCGCCCGGCTTTGCTCCCTTGCCCGCCGAGAAGGAGCGCTTGGCGCCCACCCAGGAGATCTCCGTCAGTGACACCTCGGGATCCATCCCCAGCGTCTCGGCCTTGCGCCGCAGGTTGCGCTGGAAGAACACCGGGAACTCCGGATCGGTCGGCAGCAGCCACGCCTGGCGCGTGACCCGCTGCCCCGTTTCATCACGGCCGGTGCCCTTCATCACCACCGGGGTGGCCGTCCTGAACCGTCCCCGGCCCGACGCGAACCCGGGCGGTTCGAGCGCCGTGACATTCAGAATCCGGAACGCGGCCCCGCCCCAGTCGAGAAGCTCCCGCTGCTTGATGCCCTGGGCCAGTACGGCCAGCACCTCCAGGTGCGGGCTGCCCAGCTCCAACCAGCCGCGTCCCCCGACGGCGTACGCTCCCCGGCGCCGTTTCGCTTGTGGGAATATCGGTGCACCGTGGCCGATCGGCACCATGCCGTACGGCCCGGATCCGTGGTCGTGGAACTCCCGTCCCAGATCCGGCGCCATCCGAGCGAGCAGGTCATACACCAGGGACCGCCCTGGCGCCAGCACGCTCGCCCACGTAAGCTCGGTGGCCGCCGTGGCGACGTCGATCCGCAACCTCACTGCTTCCTCCCGCGTCTTCGGCTCTCACTGAATACAGATGGACGAAGGTCGGACGAGAGGGCATTTCCTGAATGGGCGCAGCTCAAACGGTGAGACAGGAGAGATCGCCACCCATGACGGCTGCGAGGTCTCACCTTGGCCAAGGTGCCTCATAGAAAAGAAACGAGAGCGGTGATGCTCCCTCATGATCATGGTTTTGCAGCAGACCTCCGGGGTTTTCCGCACAACCGGAGGTCCGCTGCAAAACCCGCCCTCCATCCCTCGGCCTTGCACCTTCTCACCTGCGCCTTTACCGTGGGGTCCTCATCACCCCTGAGAGGGGTCGCAACACGTGAACGGCGCCCCGCTGATCGGCCCGATCAGCGGTCCTCATCACCCCTGAGAGGGGTCGCAACGTGATGGTGGTCGGCGACGGGTAGAGAACGGGAAAGTCCTCATCACCCCTGAGAGGGGTCGCAACGAAACCTCGAACTCCTGCACGAGATGCCGGAGGCGTCCTCATCACCCCTGAGAGGGGTCGCAACCGTTCCTCCGCGATCCCTCGCGCCATGGCGCGCGGTCCTCATCACCCTGAGAGGGGTCGCAACCCGTGATCCCACTCCCGGCCCGCCTAGAGGTGACGTCCTCATCACCCTGAGAGGGGTCGCAACCGACGCGACGATGCATCTATTGCCAGGAGGACGTCTGTCCCATCACCCCTGAGAGGGGTCGCAACCCGATATCTCCTACGGAGACTTCTGCCTTTCGCAGCGTTGTCCTCATCACCCCTGAGAGGGGTCGCAACATGAAGCGGGCGTGGGTGTCGTCGTGCTCGACGAGTCCTCATCACCCCTGAGAGGAGTCGCAACCCTACATGCGCCTGGTCGCCCGGGAGCTGCTCGTCGGCGTCCTCATCACCCCTGAGAGGGGTCGCAACTCAACGCGGACGATGGCCTGCTCCACGGTGAGGGTCCTCATCACCCCTGAGAGGGGTCGCAACGCGACGGCGAGCCCGGCCTCGACGGAGGCCTTGCCGGTCCTCATCACCCCTGAGAGGCGTCGCGACACTTGGTGATTCCAGCGGGCCGGGTGCGCGGTCTGGCGACTCGGGTGCCAGCTCAGTCATCGCCGCTCAACACGCCCGGTTTCGTCGTCCATCTGTAGTAGGTGGAGGGGAAATCAGGCTTGGAGGGGTGGCGGGATGGGGCTTTTGCCGGCTCGGGTCGGGAGAGGTAGGGCCTGGGGGGTGTTGGAAGGGGCGTCGCGTTGGGGGGTGGCGGCGCTTGCCGGGGTGGCCGCGGCGGTGTCCGCCGGGATGCTGCCGGATGTCATCAAGAGCTGGCTGGGTGATCAGAAGCCGTTCCTGACTGTGCTCTGCGTGGCCGCCGCCATGGTGTTCGCCGGCATCAACCTGTGGCAGCAGCGCAGCAAGGGCGTGGGGATCGTGCTCGCTCTCCCGAGGGAGAACTGGCGGGGACCTTGGAGCGGTCAGTGGACGGACGCCGCCGTCGATCATGCCCGGCGCCATCACGACTCGTGTTTCACCGTCCGGCGCACCGTCTCGGCGGCGAGGCCTGACGCCGACGCGGGAGACAAGGCCGCGGCCCGCGAAGCCCGTAAGGACACTCTGGACCTGGCGTACGAGCTGGTCACCGCACGCCTCACCGAGTTGTCCGAGGCCGACCCCACCACCCCGGTGTCGCTGTACGTGAATGCCGCCTTGCCCGATGCCTTCGAACTGGGTGCGAAGTTCAAGTTCAATGTGCAGCGCCGGCTGCGAGGAGTCGGCTCCGAGCCGGAACGGCAGGCCGATGAGCCTGTGCCGGCGGCCACTCCTGTCCTGCCGCAGCGTTCCGAACGCGCCCAGTCGGACTTCTTCGCCTCGGTGCGGATCAGCGGCCGGTTGAAGGAGCCGTTGAGCTCGGGGGAGGTCGCGCGGGCGGGCCGATTGGCCCGGGTGATCGAGGAACCGGATTACGAGGAGGTACCCGAAGGAACGGCCGTCGCCATCGTGGTGCATCTGTCGGACAACCCGCTCATGGTCGCCCAGGCTTTGCGAGCGGCGAGGGACGGCTGCGTGGACGCCGGCGGGCGCTGGGAGCGGTGCCGGGCCGCTCTGGTCATCGACGGCGGGCCGTCGAACCTTCCCGAGGCCACCGTCGACTTCGAACTGGCCGTCCGGCTTGTCTACACGGCATGGCGCGCGTGGATCGCGGCTCGCCCGCACCACACCGGCCTGAACCCCCGGCTGTTCATCGCGGCCCCGGCCAGTGTGACGTTCGCACTCGGCTGGCTGCTCGGCCACACGGTGACGGCCGTTCCCCATCCCTACGAGACAGGAGAGCCATGTATCTCGTCGTGATCAGTACGGCGGGCAACCAGCGCTACATCTTCGCCTCCGGCAAGCGTCAAGAGATCGTCGGGGCGTCCGGCCTGATCACCCGGGTGGACGGAACCTGGGCCGATGAGTCGCTGGAAGAGGTGTTCCCGGGCTTCTCCAGGAAGGACTGGCGGATCGGCGGCCACGACGCGGAGCTGCTCGTCGCCGGGGCGGGCGGGATCACGGTGTTGGTCAGGAACAGGGACGCCGGGCGGCGCCTTGTGACGGAGCTGACCTGCCGCGCGCTGAAGGAGGCGCCGGGGCTGGACATCTGCGGCGTGGTGATCGAATACACCCCCGGCACGCTGGCGGAGACGATGCGGAGGGCGCGAGTGGAACTGGCGGCCGTACGGGAAACGCGGCCGGGGCCGCTGGCACGATTCCTCCGCCTCCCGCTTGTCGAGGACTGCGGGTCGAGCGGGCTGCCCGCGACCGAAATCCGTCGCGAGGGCGAGGGGGAGCCCGCGCAGCCGAGGTCGGCGGCGGCCATGGCCAAGCTCGCCGCCCATCCCGCCGCGCTCAACAGGATGGCCGGGATCTCCGGTGCCGACCGGCCGACGATGAAGAAGATCGTCGACCGGCTGGGGCTGGAGGCGGAGTGGGTCGCGGTGGTGCACGCCGACGGCAACGGACTCGGTGAGGTCTTCCAGCGACTCGGCGAGCCGACGGCGGCGGGGAGCGGCGATGCGTCAGGGGAGGCGGGGATCGATCGCGATCGCCGATATGCGGACGCGATCCGGAACCTCTCCTCCGGCGTGGACGGGTGCGCGAAGAGGGCGTTCAGGGCGGCGTTGCGCCGCACGGCCGGCGAACTCGGCGAGGAAGCCTCCTCCCTGCCGGTGCTGCCGCTAGTGCTCGGTGGTGACGATCTCACCGTCGTCTGCGACGGCGCGGTGGCGCTGTCGTTCACCCGGCACTACCTGGAGGCGTTCGAGTGGGAGACGGCGCGTGATCCTCTGCTCGCTCCGACGCGGGCGAAGCTGGGCAGGGAGGATCTCAGCGCCGCCGCCGGTGTCGCGATCGTCAAGCGTAACTACCCGTTCCACTTCGCCTACGAGCTGGCGGAAAGGCTGACCGACGCCGAGGCCAAACGAGTGAAGGCATGGAGCTCGGCCGTGGCGTTCGTGGTGCTGTTCGAGAGCTCCGCTCCCGATCTTGAGCGGATTCGCCGCTCGGTCACCTTGTCGGGCGGCTCGGGTACCTCGGCCTCGCCGTACCTGGTGGGGCGGGGGAGCCGGGACGACCGGGCGCGGGGACGGCGGTGGGAGGACCTGGTACGGCGGGTGACGGCACTGACGCGACGCGACTCCGCGTCCGGGGAGCTGCTCATCCCTCGTGGCGCCGCACATGATCTTCGTGAGGGATTGCACCTCGGCGAGGAGGTCGCCGGTTCGAGGCTCGACCTGCTACGGCGCCGGTACGCCGGGGACGCGGTCCGTACGAGGGCGCTCGCCGAACTGACGGAAGAACAGGGTGGCCTGATGTGGACCGCCCCTGGGGAGGGCAGGGTGACGGGGTTGCTGGACGCGATGGCGGCGTTGCCGTTCCTCCGGGTGAGGGAGGGCGCGCGATGAGCGAGGCGGGCGATTTCACGATCTCACTGTTCATGGTGAGCGACTGGCGGGTGGGTACCGGGACCGGGATTCACGGGTACGCCGACCGGCTCGTCCAGCGGGAAGGAGAGGACCCGGGCGACGTCTCCAGGGGGCCTGCCGCCCCGGTCATACCGGCGAAGAGTCTGGTCGGAGTCTGGCGGGATGCCTGCGAACTGGCGGCGCACGCCCTGGACGGCGGGCCCGTCGGCGTGTGGCACGACTGGCTGGTGTTCCTGTTCGGAGGCTCGGGCATCACGGGCACCGGCGTGCTGCGGCCCGCCGCGCTCGCCCTCGAAGGGCCTCTGCGACTACCCGGGAGACTGCCCGACCTGCTGAGGAGCAGGCCGAGGGTCGCGTGGGCGGCGACGTTCCGCAAGCCCGGCGTGGCGATCGACGGCCATACCGGCGCGGCCAAGGCCGACATGCTGCGTTTCGAGGAGATGGCCCGCGCCGGGGTCACGTTGGAGGGCCGGGGCCGGATCGACGGGTTCACGGACCTGGACCAGCCCCAGCGGGACGCGGCCGTCGCGCTGCTGGACGCAGGGGCGCGTCTGCTGGAGACCATCGGCGGCAAGCGACGTCGAGGGGCGGGGCGGTGCCGCATGACCATCGAGGGGGTGGGGTTCGCGCCGGAGTGGACGCCACCGCCGTCGAACGATGTCGTCCCGCCGCCGACGGCCTTGCCATGCGCGGTCGCCGACGAGCCCGCCACGACGGCTGCGGCGACGCGGCCAGGGTGGGAGTGCGCGGAACTCGTCATCACCGTGGAGCAGCCGGTGCTCGCCGCGGCGACCGTCCTCGGCAACGTCGTGAAGGGCGCGGACCACATCCCCGGCTGGTGCCTGATGCCGGAGGTGACCCGGCGGCTCGGTGGCGCGGCCCACGCCCTTGTCCGCCGAGGGGACCTGGTCGTCACGGCCGCCACCCCGCGATCGGCACGCGGCGCTCGAACGCTCCCGGTGCCCAGGGTCCTCGTACACAGGAAGGGAGAGAGCCGGGTGTCCGGCAACCGGATGGCCGGTGACGGGCAACTCGGCAAGCCATACCGGAGCGGATATGTCGTGCCAGAAGGGGATGAGACGCACACCATCGTCATGCCGGCCTCCACGGTACGCATGCACAACAGCGTCCGGGATGACGTTCAGCGGCCCACCCGAGACATCGGCGGAGTCTACGTCTACCGCGCCCTGGCCGCCGGCACGGTGCTGCACGCCGAGGTGCGGGTCCGGGCGGGTGCGCTGGAGCCGGGCTGGCAGAACGGGCTCACCGGGCGGTGGCGGATCGGCCGGTCATCCAAAGACGACTACGGGCAGGTGACCGTGGAAGTACGTCCGGCCGCCGTCCGGCAGCGATCCGGGACAGGGCAGGGGAGCCTGCTTCGGGTGTGGCTGCTGTCCGATCTGCTGGTCCGGGACCTGAGGCTGCGGCCGAGCACCCACGTTGACGACGTCAGGCGCGCGCTGGAACAGGCCCTGGCCAGGGCAGGTGCCCGCGTGAGCCTGACGCGGGAGACGGAACGGCAGGACGGACGCGTCGGCGTCGCGCTCGGCGCGCATCGCACGGAGAGCTGGCACCGGGGCTGGGGCCTGCCCCGCCCCACCTTGTACGGCCTGGCGGCCGGGAGTTGCCTGACGTTCCGCGTGGACGGTGGCCCCATCGATCAGGCGGTGCTGGCGGAGGTCCGGACCTCGGGCGTGGGGGAACGCCGGGCCGAGGGGTTCGGGCAGGTGGAACTCGACCACGACCTGCTGCTCAGGCCTGTCGGAGACGACACCTCGTGCGCCCCTCTCGTACGGCCCGAGCCTGCTCCGGTTTCCGGCCCTCGGCTCATGGAACCAGGCGAGAAGGGCTACGAGGACGCGCGGATCTTCGAGCGGGCGGCATGGCGGTCCGAGATCCACCGGATGTGCGAAAGGATCAAGGGCGACGCCCGGCGGCGAAGCCGGATCATCCCCGCCGGGGTCTCCATCACGCAGGTGAACGCGTTACGCGAGATCACCCGTGAGCCCTCCCCCGAGCGCGCGGAAAGTCGCCTCCTGTGGCTCACCAGGACCAGGACGGGTCGTCCCGGCTGGCCACCGGAGGCGGTCGGATCGCTCCACGGCCTGTTCGCCGACCCCGGTACGATCTGGACGCTGCTCGGCCTGCCCGAGGAACAACTCGTCGTGACCCGCGACGGCGTGGCCTTCCTGCGAGCCGAGCTGCGCGGTGAGGCGCTGCGGGTCCTGGTCGACGCCTGCCTGGCCGCGCACGCCCGTGACGAGGCCGGCCAGGCGGCCGTGGGGGGCGAGAAATGACCGCCAGGGTGGGACGCCACGTGACCAGCAGGGTCAGGGCGCGTGGCTGGCTGCGCACCGAGTCGCCGTTGCACGTCGGCGGCCTCGGCGGTGGTCCGTCCGAACCGTTGCCGATCGCGGTGGACGGTCTCGGGCGTCTCTACGTTCCCGGCACCACGCTCGCCGGAGTCCTGCGGCACTGGTCGCTGGGCGCAGACCCGGACACCGGCGTTCTCGACGAGCTGTGGGGGTTCGTGCCTCGGCAGGGCGGTGAAGGCCAGGCCAGCCGGGTGGTCGTCGCCGACGCCCTCATCACGGCCGCCCCCCGGCTGGACGATCGGGGTCTCCCGGCCGACCCCCTCGACCCGGCGATCCTGGAGTTCCGGCCGTCGGTGGGCATCGACCGGGTGACCGGTACGGCGGCCCCGGAGTTCCTGTACGGCAGAGCGGTCGTGCCGGCCGGGTACCACATCCGGCTGGAGATGGACATCGAGTCCCGTCAGGACGGATCCGCCGACGAGGCCAGGATGGGGGCGCTGCTGGCAGCCCTGGGCGCGGGTGAGGTGCGGATCGGCGCGGCGACCGGACGGGGCCTCGGGGCGGTGCGGCTGCTCGACGACCCGCTCGACCTGGTCGTGGATCGGTTCGACTCCCCGGCGGGACTGGTGGCCCTGCTCAGGAACGACCCGGCCCGCAGGCGGACGGCGGCGGCTCTGCGCTCCGCCGACCCGCGGCTCCCGGCCCGGCGCGACCTTCTCGACGTCCGCGTCACATGGACTCCCAAGGCGCCGGTGATGGTCCGGGCGGGTACCGGCGGCCTGGTCATCGACACGCTGCCGCTCACCACCCGCGTCGACCGTCAACACCTGACGCTCGTCCTGCCCGGGGGATCGGTGAAGGGAATGCTGCGCAGTCACGCCGAGCTGGTGGAACGCACGGCCCGGCGCGCCGACGCGCCGACGGCCGGAACGGCGGCCTCCGCGGGCGAGCACAGCGCCGCGTTCCGGTCACAGCTCGATCAGTTGCCCGCCGTACGGGCGCTGTTCGGCTCGGCCCGTGACGACTCGGCGGATCGCGGGGCCGGAGCGTTGCGCGCGGAAGAGTGCACCGCATTGGTGACGATTCCCGGCACGCTGTGGAAGTCCGTGACCGGAGACGACGACCGGCGACCGGACCAGGACCGGCGGGAGCACCGCCACGGGCACGAGGACCGCGACCAACGAGCGGACCAAGTCCGGCGGCCGGACCAGTCGCACCGGGAAGCCCATGACGAGCGACGGACCACGCTGCCGGACTCCGTCCGCGATCGGCTGGAGGACCTCGGCATGGCACGGGCGGATCATGTGGCACTCGACCGCTGGACGGGCGGAGCCGCCGACGGTCGCCTGTTCAGCGTGCTGGAGCCGTACGACGTGGACTGGGAACCCATCCGCCTCTCCGTCGACCTCACCCGCCTCGGCGCCGAGCGTGACATCGCGCTGGCCCTGCTACTCCTCATGCTCCGGGACCTCGCCGGCGGACGGCTCCCGCTCGGGGCTTCCACGAACCGGGGGTTCGGCGACATCGAGGTCACTCAGATCACCCTCACCGGCGGCCCGTGGCCCGATCCGATCGCGTTGCCCGACGCACTGGACGGACCGGAGATCTCCGCCATCGCCCGGGCATGGACCGGCTACCTGGCACAGGAGGTGTCATCATGACGGCCCTGTACGGTGCCGCCGCCACCGGGATCACGTTGCCGGAGGCGCTGGAGGCGGCCCGGCTCGACGGCGGATGCGCACTGCTGACAGCGCCTTCGGCGTACCGCCTCGCCCGGGTCGCGGGGAGGGGCTGCGTGACACCCACCGGTCCGGCCGACCTGTCCGCCGTCTACGAGGCGCGGGTCTTCACCGCCCACGTCGAGCTGCGCTGGGTCGAGGCCGGATACGCGGTGCTGCTGACCGAGGACGCGAGCCTCCTGCCGGGCGCCTTTGGCGAGCTGTTCGACGCGCTGGACGCCGTGACCACGATAGAGACCCGTTATCTCGTCTGGGGAACGGCCACCGCGTCCACGCCGGGCTGGGCCATGCTCGCCTCCGCGCGTGTGGGCGCCATGGCGGTGCCCATGGCGGCGGCGCCGGAAACGGGCCGGATCCGGCTGGCTGTGCGCGAGTACGTCGTCGCGGACAAGGCCCACGGCAACGCTTACGTCGCAGAGGAACGACTCATCGGCTTCGAGTCCTACCCCCTGGAAGGAGCCGCGAGATGAGCGGTGATCAGACGTTCCTCAACCCCTATACGTTCGTCCCGGCGTTTCCCCGCGCCGGCCTGCCCGAGCCGCTGCGGGATGCCGCGCCGCCCGGCCGTGATCGCCTGCACGAGGACCGGTGGACCGGCCGGATCGGCGTCACCCTGACCGCCGAGACCCCGCTGCTGCTCCTGGACACCACCCGCGCCACGTCGCCTTCCACCGGGGATCCCGGACACCAGGTCTATCCCGTCCAGGGCCGCGACGGCCGTCCCCACCTGTCGGCCACTTCGGTCAAGGGCATGCTGCGCGCCGCCTTCGAGGCCGTCACCAACTCCCGTTTCGGCGTCTTCGACGGCCACGACACGCCGCTGGGATTCCGCCGCGACGCCGGCTACGCCTTAGGCATGGTGCCGGTTTACATCGCCGCTGACGGAGTGCTCTTCAGGTGCCAGGTGGCATCGCTCAAGATGTACGACAAGTCCGGGCAGAGTCTTCACGAGCCTGGCGAAGCCCCCGAACATCTCGCACGATTGCGGGCGCTGATCGCCGATGACGGGCGCAACGGCGCCAAGGTGGTCGCGTTCGTACCGCGTGACGCGCCGGAGAAGCTCACCGCCGGGCCAGGGGAAACCCTCGTGGAAGGGATCGCGTACGTCACCGGGCCCAACATCGAGAACAAGACATCCGAGCGACTCTTTTTCATGGAGCCGGGGAGGAAACCAGAGGCGCTTCCCCTGGCGCGTGAATGGAGTGCGCTGGTCGCCGACTGGAACCTTCTGATCCAGGACTATCAGCGCGCACACGACCACGAGCAACTCCATCAGCGCCGGACGCCGGACGGTCATCAGGCCGGTCCTGGCGAGAGGTTCGGAAACGGTCCCGGCCAGCTCGCCTGGAGCCCGCACATCCATGACACGGCGCGGATGGAGCTGAAACCCCGCACCCTCTGCTACGTCCGCTGCGACGAGGAAAACAGGGTCGACCGGCTGTATCCAGTACTGATCCCGCGTGACCTGTATCCGGTCGCACCCAAGGATCTTCTGGACCCCTCACTGTCACCGGCTTCCTGTTACGACGAACTCTCGCCCGCAGATCGCGTTTTCGGGTGGGTCGCTCCTCAAGGCTCGGGAGTACGGCCCTCGGCGTATCGCGGGCGATTGCGTATCGGCCCGGTGACCTGTGAGCAGAACGCCGAAGAGGCGGTCGAGCGATTCGACGGCGATGGGCTCCCGCTCGCGATACTGGGGCGGCCCAAGCCCCAGCAGGGACGTTTCTATCTCGCGGAGTCCCGGCACAGGCCTGACGTGCCGGTCGGAGACGGGACGCCGAAGGAACGGCTCTACCAGGCGGGACGTGGCCTGCGCGGCCGGAAGGCGTACTGGCACCAGGCCGGGCTGGACCCTCGGCAGCACTGGACCGAAGGCCAGGGAAAGGTCGACCCCGGGCAGGTGCGTATCGGCATTCACTACCGCGAGTACCGGCGGTCGCGCAGCTCGCCGGACGACAGCGGCCACCTGACTCCCGACGGCAGACGTTACCAGACGACCGGCAACGAGCAGCGGGACACCCAGAATCGGTCGATCAAGGGGTGGGTTCGGCCCGGGACGAGGTTCCGGTTCACGGTCGACGTTCGCGATCTCGATGCGTACGAACTCGGCGCGATCACCTGGCTCCTGAGCATGCCGCGCGGTCATTACCACCGGCTGGGCTTCGGCCGTCCGCTCGGCTTCGGCAGCATACGCCTCGACATCGACGCCGACGCCACCGATCTGCACTCCGGCGAGCAGTTCTCGGACTACTACCGGTCGCTGTCGGCGCCATTGCGGGACGTCGATGCGATGAAGATCCTTGATCAGGCGCGCGACGAGTTCACTCGGCTCGTCGACTCCTCTGATCACCTGGTCTCGGTCAGATCGGCCGTGCTCGCCGTGGCGCGGGGCAACCCCGACCTTCCTGTGCATTATCCCCGAGTGCGCCCGAGATGGCTCCCGGAGAACACGCAGGCGCCGCCCGATCCGCGTGGCCGGAACTACGAGTGGTTCACCCAGAACGAGAGGGTCGAGAAGGGGAAGATCATTCAAGGGCGCGGACGGTCTTTGCCCGGCCTCGTGGATCCCGCTCCGCCGCTGGCGGTCTACCCGGATAACGGGAACGCCGGCAATGGCGCTTCCCGAAGGAATGGGAACGGCCGAAAACCTTCGTCCAATGCTTCTCGTCGCCGGGATGCTGGAAAGGGGCGGGGAAACGGCGGCAGGCAGCGGTGACTCTCGGTATCTTACGGCGCATGCGACCGGCGATGAGTTAGCGTCGACACGGTTACTCCAATTGTGTCGGCCGTGGAGGGGATGCGCCATTCTGGGAAAGACGGACGGCGTGCTGCTCGTGCACGCGGTCGGTGGCGGAGACCTCGGGTTTCCCGGAGCACGGAGTTTCGCCGGAGCCGTTCCCGACGTGGAAGGCGATCCCGCCGCCCGTGGCAAGGACCGCCGTCCCCTGAGAAAGCTCTTCGAGGGCCTCGCCGCCGCCGACCTGCCCATCTCCCTGGTCGTCCTGCTGGGAACGACCACACCCGGTGGTCCCGGTGGCCGGACGTTCGCCGACTGGGCCGGCGACATGCGGGCGCGGCTGATCGCAGAGGAAGGGCTCTGTGGCGCGCGCTTCGACCCGGACGCGGTGGCCGTCGTCCGGGTCGAAGCGCTCACGCTCAACGCCGCCTCCGAGGCCCTCAACAGGTGGCTTGCGGGGTACCACCCTGAAGAGATCCTGATCAGTTGTGGTTCAGGGGCGTTCACGCTCAGCGTCGGCGCGCTTTGTGCCGCACTGAGGGCCCGCCGGCCGTCGCGTATCGTGCACATCGACACGCCTGGCCGGTCGTACTCTCTGGACCGGCCGGGCGATATGGCCGCGCACCTGGAATCCTGGCTGCTCAGGCACCGATTCTGGGACGCGCTCGCCGAAGTGGCACCCGGCGGGCAGGAGCATTGGAAGCTGCTCGCGGCCCGGCAGGCCGGCGACACGCGATATGCCGCCGAGTTACGGAGACGATCAAGAAATATCGGTATATCGAGCCTTTCGCCGGGGCAGCTCACCAAATTCACTGAACTGTGGCCCACTGCCCAGGCAGCCCTGTTCGAGCGAGTCGGCCGAGGAGAGGCGGCCGACTACGGCCTTTTGCGCGCATGGTATGCCGAACGTCTCCGCCGCCTGTTCGCCAACGAGGAGCAGAAGCTGTCTCCCCGTACGAGAGAACAGGTGCGGACACTCGTCACCGCGCTCGGCGACCGAGCGGGCGGGGAGGGACGCTTGGCAGGGCGGATCCGCAGCACCGCTCGTTCCCTGGTGGGTGACAGCATGGCCGGTTGCGTCCGGTTGATCAGAGATTCCGCGCTGACAGATCTCTACACCGCCGCCTCCACCCATCAGGCGCATCTGATGCCGGGCCCTCTGGACCCCGGGTCGCTACCACCGACTCTGCTGGCGGCCGCCGATCAGTGGGAGAAGAAGGACGATCCCGGCGTGGGTCTCGTCGCTGGCACGGGCAGGACCGGCTGGCCCGTCCTCGGCAGCGGCGACGTCCTGGGGTTGCTCGCCGTAGGACTGGACCGTGAAGACAGGGACGCCGAGGACCGGCAGGCCATCCATGTGGTCGTCGCTGAGCTGCGGAGACGGCGTGACACCCTGTTACGCCGAGGTGTGCTGCGGCTTCGCTTGCTGGCCAGCGCCGAAACCCTGGTACGGGCTCGTCGGCTCGCCGCGTGGGTAGAGGCCACCACCGCGGATGTGGACGCGCGGGTGATCGAGGACGTCTCGGGCGATCTGGACACGATCCGGGATGTCGTCGTCGCGGCTCTGAGGTCCGAGGCGGCGCCCACCGGGATGACGGGGTCGGGCAGCCTGCGGGACGTCGACGAGGTGGTGCTCGCGCTCAACCCCGGGCCGCCGATGACGAACTACGGCATGATCGCGGCAGGTGTGGAATGGTCGCTGACCGCCGCGTGCCCGCTTCGGGTCACCGAGCTCGCCCGCACATCGGAGACCTCGTCGGAACTGCGCGGTGGCCAGAGGGTCCTGGCCCGTCTCGGCGCGGATCAGGTGCTGGCCCGGCTCGCGATGAGCGCGGTCAAACGGCTGGACCTACGGACGGCCCGCCGCCTGCTGGAGCGTGGTTCGGACGCGTTGTACGGCGTGCACCCCGAAGTGGCGAGGCTTGAGCAGGACCTGTTCGGGTCCGGCTCCGACAGATGGACATGGCGGGAACGCGTGGCCGCTGCCAGACGGCGCCTGCTGCTGATCGCCGAGGCGTGCCGCGAACACCCCGGCCTCGCCGCCTACCTCGCTGTGGCCGCGCTGCGCCCGGCTTTGTTCACATGGGAGGAGTGGAGCCGTCTGCGTTCGGGGATTCCGGCCCTGGACGAACTCGGGCGGCAGGCGAACCGGTCCGTACAGGGCCATGCCCTGGATCAGCAGAGCCGTGGGAGCCATCGTGCGACCGGTGGCGAAATATCGATGTTACTAGAGCGCGCCGTACGTGACCTGGGAGGCCCGGTCAGAGCCGATGATATGCTTACTATTCGCTACAAATCGGTTATAGAGGCACTCTATCTACACTATCGGCAAAGCGGTTGACGCCCCTTAGGGCATGCTGCCAACCTGGACCAGTTCAACGGCTAACGCCCGCGAGCCTGAGCGGCTCCTCCCGCTCCTTCTGAGGGTCTCGAATTTCGAGGCCAGTGTCGGCAAGAAACGCGTTCACCGAGCGCGCTCTCTTGCCATGTCTCGGAAGGAGCGTCATGAACCTCGGCGCTGTAGCGGCCGTACGCGAATCCATCGCATTCCCCGCCTATGTTTCGTTGATCTCACCTGCCCTGCGCGACATCGCGCGTGGCCCGTTGCGCAGGGCCAGGCATGACGGCAGGCCCTGTAGCGGAGTAGACGGAACGCGCTGGTGCGACGAATGCGAGCAGACGATCCACGATCACCTCCTCATCGGATACGCCAGGTTGCGCCAGTCCCTCGCCGGTTCGCCACCCCGGACGCGAGGAGGTGATCCGATCCGTGAGATGGAGACGATCGTTCGATGGATGACCTCGCGGGAGGCGAGCACCACCGCCATTGAGCACATGGCCCGCCTCATCCGCGCAAGACCCAGCGAGGGAGAGCCCGTCGGCGTCCGCGCCGCCCGTGCGCAGCTCGTCCACCACATCCTGCGCAGTCTTGAGGCGCGCGTCCGGCGCGAGGACGCGCACAGTCGCGGCGCCTCCGCCAAGCCGGATCGCGATCTCCGGACCGCCGCCTGGGCGGCCCCCCTACGCGAGAACGAGATCGGATTCGAGCTCCTGGTCGACGCGGTCATCCGGCTGCGCTACGGAGCCCATGACATCTACGACATTCCGGTTGACCAGCTCGCCCGCCATGGTCTGGACCTCGCCGGCGCGCGGCGCGAACTGCGCGGAGCCCTCACTCGACTGCGAACGCTCCGCCCCGACTGGCACACGGCCAATGCGACCATCCATCTGGGCGAGGACGACCTGCTCCTCGGCCCGTCCCGCGCCTCGCGACTCACGCCCGAAGAACTGCACGTCCAGGGCGAAGAACAGCAACTGGCGCGGCACACTCTCGCGATACTGCTCACCGGCGAGCATGCGGCACCCCGAAACGAACTTCACAGATCGCTGTTGTCCCGCCTCAGCGCCGACACCCCCGAAAACGCCACCGAACTGCTCCAATGGACGGCTCGCGAGTTCGGTCTAACCCGACTCGGCGCGGAGCGATTTGTACGGCGCCTCATCCACCTGGCCTCCCAAGCCGGCCTCGACTGGCTCGCCACCCAATGCCGGCCCGCCCCCACCGCCCCACATCACCTTGGGCCTACACGCCCGTCCCGTTCCCCGCACCCCGTTCCCCGGCCGTCGCATTCTTGACCGTCTGTGGCGATGTGTGCGTCGACCGACTACTGTCGACATGTCCCCAGACGCGAGGCACTCGCCACAAGATCACTTACCCTTAAATGCAGCAAACCTCCGGGCCTTCCTGCACAACCGGAGGTTCACTGCAAAACACCACCCCCAACCCCTGATATTGTGCCCACTGACCTGCACCTTTACCGTGGGGTCCTCATCGCCCCTACGAGGGGTCGCAACAGCTTCATGGAGCCCGCCCCGACGTCGATGCGGTGTCCTCATCGCCCCTACGAGGGGTCGCAACGTGCACCTATGCCGGATGACACTCCGAATACTCCTGTCCTCATCGCCCCTACGAGGGGTCGCAACCAGGTCAAGGGGCCTAAAAAAAGTTCCATGATCAGGTCCTCATCGCCCCTACGAGGGGTCGCAACGTGAACCACTGGAAGTCGGCCACCTGGTCCAGGTGTCCTCATCGCCCCTACGAGGGGTCGCAACGCTGTCGGTCGAACGGCGCCGAACACTGTTGTGGCCGTCCTCATCGCCCCTACGAGGGGTCGCAACTGTCTACGAGAGCCATCTCCTGGAGATGAGCCTCACCCCGTCCTCATCGCCCCTACGAGGGGTCGCAACCCGTCGCACGGCCTGCACTTCTCGTGAACCAGGGGTCCTCATCGCCCCTACGAGGGGTCGCAACTAGATCTCCCGGGCTCCGATGGTCACGGGGCCGAGGTCCTCATTGCCCCTACGAGGGGTCGCAACTCTGCTGGTATGCGGCGATGAGTCTGAGGGCGGCTGTCCTCATCGCCCCTACGAGGGGTCGTAACATGTCGTAATTCTCTACATGCGCAGCACGACGCAGTCGCTGGTGAGGTGCGGCTTCTGGGGGTTGGGTCAGGGTTTGCGGTAGATTCTCGCGTCCTCGGCGGTGTCCAGGACGTCCTGCAGGGAGCCGCCGAGGCCGGCCTGCACGGCGGCGGTGTCGATCGGGCCGCGCAACTCCAGTCCCGGCAGGCGGCTCACCTCGTGCGTCAGCTCCATCGGCCGTAGCAGCGCCTTGCTCGGGACGCACGTGTAGTAGGCGCACTCGCCGCCGGCCAGGCGTTCCTCGATCACGGCCGCCGTCAGGCCGCCCCGTACGGCGCGGCCGCGGACATTCCACCGCTTGCTACTATTCGCGTGAGTAGTATCTACTGGCTGGTGTTCCTGGTGCGCCAGTGACCGTGTCCCCTTTTCTTTCTGGAGCGTGCGCATGGTGTCCACCTCTGCCCCACCTCTGCCACGGCAGATGGCGAACAAGGTGCCCCTGGTCACAGCGACCTTCTGGGTCATCAAGATCCTCTCGACGACGGTAGGCGAGACGTTCGCCGACTACCTCACGGTCAATGTCGGGCTCGGCCCGGTGCTGACCGATGGTCTGGTGTTCGTCGTCCTGGCGGCGGCTCTGGTCCTGCAGGCGTCTTCCCGCCGCCACACCCCGTGGATCTATTGGCTGTCCGTGGTCTTGGTGAGCATCTCGGGAACGCAGATCACCGACTTCCTCACCGACACGCTCGGGATCAGCCTGTACGTCAGCACGGCATTGTTCACGGTGCTTCTGGCCGTGGTCTTCATCGTCTGGCATCGGCAGGAGATGACACTGTCGATCACCGCGATCAACACGCCCCGGCGGGAGGCGTTCTACTGGGCAGCCATTCTGACCACGTTCGCGCTCGGCACCGCGGCAGGCGACCTGGCCACCGAGGCGTTGAGCCTCGGGTTCCGCAACGGTGCGCTGCTGTTCGGCGGCGCCTTCCTCATCACGCTGGTGCTGTGGCGGGTCGAGGCCTGGCAGGTGCCGGCGTTCTGGGCCGCCTACATCCTGACCCGCCCGCTGGGCGCCGCGGTCGGTGACCTGCTGACCCAGGACCATTCGCTCGGTGGTCTCGGCCTGGGCGCGACCAGGACCAGCATGCTGTTCTTCGCCGTCATCGTCGTGCTGGTCGCCCGCGAGCAGGTGGCCGCGACCAGGGCCAGCCGCGCGGGCTCGCACGCCGAGGGCAAGTCGGGCAGGGCTAGCCTGGGCCGGCCCGCGGACCTGGTGTGGGCGGCCGCCGGCATCGTGGTCGTCGTCGGGATCGGCAGTTGGATGTCAGCAGGCGCCGCAGGCCAACCCGCCGATTCCCCTGCGGGGGTGAAGCAGGCATCGAGTTCCAAGCTCGGGGACCTGTCTTCCTTCGCCGTCATCATCGACGACGTCAACGCACTCACCGCCAAGGGTGACCTGGCTGGGGCGAAGGCCCGGATCAAGGATCTCGAGGTGGCCTGGGACGCCGCCGAGGCTGGTCTCAAGCCCCGCTCGCCGAGTGACTGGCACGCTCTGGACGATGCGATCGACGGGGCGCTGACCGCGTTGCGGGCCGACTCCCCGAGCCAGGCGCGATGCGGGGCGGCGATGAAGACCCTCGAGACGACCCTGAAACACCTGCAGGCATGAGCCCGCACCTCTACGGCACAAGCTACGATTGCGGTCTGTAGTAGACCTGGGGGTGGGAATGACCGAGTCGCCGCGAAGGTCAGGCAGGCGTCCCCCGGGCGTCCTGGAGCAGGAGATCCTGGATTGCCTGACCGAGGCCGGTGGACCGCTGACTCCTGGTGAGGTGCAAACCCAGCTTGGTGGCGAACTCGCCTACACCACCGTCATGACCACCCTCGCCCGGCTGCACAAGCGAGGGCTGGCCGAGCGCGAGCCCGCCGGCCGCGCCTACGCCTACCGGGTGGCCTCCGACGCCGTGGCGGCGCAGTCGATCGCCGTGGCCGCGCAGATGAGCCGTCTGCTCGGGAAGGGCAGCGACCGTGCCGGTGTTCTTGCTCACTTCGTCGCCGACCTCGGTCTCGAGGACGAGCGGCTGCTCACCGAGCTGTTGCGCGGCCTCGAAGACGGTCGCCAGGGGCGGGGGAGTGCCCGCCGGACAACGGGCGAGTGAGCGGTGGCGTGGCTGGTGTGGTCACCGCTGGTGGTCAATCTCGTGCTCGGCCTTCTCGGTCCGTGGATCGCGCGAACCCTGCCGCCCGGGATGGCCGTCCGACTGGTCCCGATCGCGATGGTGGTCGTGGCCATGGGCACGGGGACGGTGCTGACCACGTTCGGGTTCCTGCTATTTGCGCAGGTACCTGAGGTGGCGTGGCTCGGCAACTGGTCCGCGAGCCGGCTCGGCGCCCAACAGCCGTGGCCGGTGGCGGCCGAGGCGATGGCTGGGATATGCGCCGCACTGCTGCTCGCCGCGGGTTTGCACACGACCGCGCGGATGATTCGCGAGCTGGTCAGATTCGCGGGCACGGCCCGGCGACTGGTACCGGGTCCCGACGGGGTGGTCATCGTGCCCGGTGCGGTGCCGGACGCCTACACGCTTCCAGCACTGCCCGGAACTCCCGCACGTGTTGTCGTGACGACCGCCATGCTGCGCGCTCTGGACGGTGAGGAAAGCCGTGTGCTGTTCGCCCACGAGGCAGCTCACGTCTCCGGCCGGCACCACATCTACGTCCAAGTGGCGCACCTCGCCTCCGCGACCAACCCCCTCCTGCGCCCCACCGCCCGCGCGGTGCGGTTCGCAGTCGAGCGAGCCGCCGATGAAGCCGCGGCGCACCGGCTCGGCAACCGCCGGCTGGTCGCCCGCGCGCTGGCCCGTGCGGCACTTGCCAAGGCCGCCGCGCTGCGCGCCGATGACCTCGGCCAAGGATCCACGGGCACCTCCTCCGTCAGCCTGTCGGCCACCGGTGGACAGGTCGCCCAGCGTGCGGCCGCCCTGCTGGCACCGGCACCACGCCCGCGCCGCGCCATCGCCGTCGGACTGCTGGCGCTGACCACCATCACACTCCTGGGCTCCTCGGTGGCAGTGGACCAACTCGACGATCGGCTCGACCAAGCCGAGCTGCCCGAGCCAGTCCTGTCATCCTCCCGTACGGGAGTTCCGAGTCCCTCGACCTGGTCGCGCTGCCCGGCGAGATCACGGTCATCGTCGGCGCGAACGCCTAGTTCGTCGCCGTCGTCGCCGTCCTGCTGGTCCTTTCCGGGTACGGGCCGACATGACGTAGCGTGACATTATGGAACGGATGAGTGATAGCGAATGGCGGCGGTTCGTGCTGGAGGGCACGCGGACGGGGAAGGTAGGGGTCACCCGGGCCGACGGCCGCCCACATGTCACACCCGTATGGTTCACGCTGGACGGCGATGATCTGATCTTCACGACCGGCCCCACCGGCCAGAAGGCCGAGAGCATCCGCCGCGACCCTCGCGTGGCGGTGTGCGTGGACGATGAGCGGGCGCCGTACGCGTTCGTCATGATCGAAGGCACGGCGACCCTCTCGGACGACCTGGGGGAGTTGCTGAAGTGGGCCACCGTCCTCGGCGGCCGGTACATGGGCCCCGATCGCGCCGAAGAGTACGGCAGGCGCAACGGCGCGCCGGGCGAGGTCCTGGTACGGGTCCGCATCGCCAAGGTGATCGCCGCCAAGGACATCGCCGTCTGAGCACCTGTGGGCCGACCGGTGCGGGCCGCAAGTGTCGTCCGGAAGCCGTGGTCCGAACGCGGGGACTGAAGACCGCGTGCGGTGGCGATGGCGGCTGCGGGGCTTGGAACTCCTCAACCGCACCCGGTGGCGCGGGAAGGGGCGGTTTCGGGACGCGGCGGCCCGAAGGCCGGGCGCCGCGGCGCCTCCGGGGTTCCGCGGGTCAGGGACGCTCGGTCTCCAGTTGGACGGTGTCCTCGACGGTCGTCCTCAGCGCGGGGTCGACCGGGCGCAGGTAGGTCTGCCGCACGCCGGGCACCCGGTCCTCGACGACGAAGGTCGCCTTGGTGTGCACCGGGGAGCCGGGCACCTGGACCTGGGGCACCACGCGGAAGTCGGCGGTGAGCTGCTCGCGGTCCACCTTGGTCAGCACGTAGCCGCGCTGGTTGTTGTAGAACTTCAGATGCGGGTTGATCCGCAGGAACGGGTGGGCGGCGGGGTCGGAGTCCGCGCCGTCGCCGCCCGTGCTGATCGAGGTGGCGACCAGCTCCGACCCGACCGCGGGGCTGCCGGGGTCGTCGTAGTCGAGCTTCAGGTCCCCGGCCCAGTGCGCGTGCACGTCCCCGGTGAGGACGACGGCGTTGCGCACCTCGGCGTCCACCCAGCCCTGGGTGATCCTCTGGCGGGAGGCGACATAACCGTCCCAGGCGTCCATGCCGGTCACCTTGGCGGGGCCGGGGTCGTTGTCGCGCCGGCCGAAGAAGACCTGCTGGCCGATGATGTCCCACTGGGCACGCGACTGGTGGAACCCGTCGATCAGCCACCGCTCCTGCTCGTCCCCGGTGATCGAGCGGGCCGGGTCGGAGGCCGCCGGGCAGTCGCGGTACCCGTCGCCGCAGGCCTGGTCGTCGCGGAACTGACGGGTGTCCAGCATGTGGAACGTCGCCAGGCGGCCCCACCGGATCCGCCGGTAGAGCTGCATGTCGATGCCGCGCGGGACGGACGTGCGGCGCAGCGGCATGTTCTCGTAGTAGGCGCGGAAGGCGGCCTCGCGGCGGGCGAGGAAGTTCGGCTGCGGGACGTCGGGCCGCTCGGGCACCTCGCCGGCCCAGTTGTTGTCCACCTCGTGGTCGTCCCAGACGACCAGCCACGGCGCGGTGGCGTGCGCGGCCTGCAGGTCGAGGTCGGCCTTGTACTGGGCGTGCCGCTGCCGGTAGCCGGCCAGCGTCTCGGTCTCCGGGCCCTCGTGGTCGCGGACGTTGCCGCCGGGGATGGTGTAGGTGTTCCTGGTGTACTCGTACTGGTAGTCGCCGAGGTGCAGCACGAGGTCGGGATGGTCCTCGGCCAGGCGCCGGTAGGACGTGAAGTAGCCGTGCTCGTACTGCGCGCAGGAGACGAACGCCATGACGAGCGGTCCGCCGAACGTCAGCGGGTGCGGCGCGGTCCTCGCCCGGCCGACGGGTGACACGTACCCGCCGAGGCGGAACCGGTACCAGTAATCGCGGCCGGGCTGCAGTCCCTCGACCTCGACGTGGACGCTGTGCCCCCATTCGGGGCCCGCCGTCTCGACGCCCGCGCGCACGACGTGGCGGCAGCGCTCGTCGGCGTACACCTGCCACAGCACGGCGAACGGGCGGGACGGCATGCCGCCCATGCCGTCCTCGGCCGGCGGCTGCGGGGCCAGGCGCGTCCAGATGACGAACCCGCCGGGGCCGGGGTCGCCTGAGGCGACGCCCAGCGTGAACGGGTCGGCGCGCAGGCCCCGGGAGGCGAGGCTTCGCGCCGTCTCGGCGGCGGGGGCGGGCTCGGCGAGCGCCGCGGTGGCGGGGACGGCGGCGACCGCCCCCGCGGCCAGTCCGGCGACCAGGAAGGATCGTCGATCGAGGTGCGGCACGGAGGACTCCCAAGGTGATCACGGGTGGGACATCCGTAGCCCTACCGACGATCATGACCCGTCAGTTAACGCAGATGGTCATGAAAGGGGCACACTTCTCCATCGCCGCGCCCCGGTGGCACCGGGGATGTTCCCGTCCGTCTCCTCCTCGGCCCAAGCACCCGGCAAAGCCTCTACTCCGAGTAGCCGAGCTTCGACAGGCTCGGCTGCTGCCAGCCGCTCTGCGGGATGTCGCCCCGGAAGGGCGGCGTGACGACCGGCGGCACGAACGTCTCCTTGATCGCGCGGGCGTTGACCCAGCGGACCAGGTTGAAGATCGAGCCGGCCTTGTCGTTCGTCCCCGAGGCCCTGGCCCCGCCGAACGGCTGCTGGCCGACGACCGCGCCCGTGGGCTTGTCGTTGACGTAGAAGTTGCCCGCCGCGAAGCGCAGCCGCTCGGTCGCCGAGGTGATCGCGTACCGGTCCTGGGCGATGATCGAGCCGGTCAGCGCGTACGGCGACACGCCCTCCAGTTGGTCCAGCACGGTGTCGTAGTGCCCGTCGTCGTACACGTGCACGGCGAGGATCGGCCCGAAGTACTCCTTGACGAAGATCTCGTCCTCGGGGTCGGAGCCGACCAGGACGGTGGGCCGCACGAAGTAGCCGGTGGAGTCGTCGTAGGAGCCGGTGAGCACCTCGACCGAGCCGGTGGCGCGGGCGCGGTCGATGGCGTCCCTGTTCTTGGCGAACGCGCGGGCGTCGATGACCGCGCCCATGAACGTCGACAGGTCGGCGGCGACGTCGCCCACCGTCAGCGACTCGGCGGTGGCCACGAAGTCGTCGCGGATCGCCGACCAGATCGAGCGCGGGACGTAGGCGCGGGAGGCCGCCGAGCACTTCTGGCCCTGGTACTCGAACGCGCCGCGGATCAGCGCCGTGGTCAGCACGGCCGGGTTGGCGGAGGGGTGGGCGAGCACGAAGTCCTTGCCGCCGGTCTCGCCGACCAGGCGGGGGTAGGACCGGTAGCCGGCGATGTTGGCGCCGACGGTCCCCCACAGGTGCTGGAAGGTCGCGGTGGAGCCGGTGAAGTGGATGCCGGCCAGGCGCGGGTCGGTCAGCGCCGCCTCGGAGACGGCCGCGCCGTTGCCGGTCACCATGTTGATGACGCCCGGCGGCAGCCCGGCCTCCTCCAGCAGGCGCATGGTGAAGTGCGCGGCGAGCTGCTGCGTCGGCGACGGCTTCCATACGACGACATTTCCCATCAAAGCCGCGGAAGTCGGCAGATTCCCGGCGATGGCGGTGAAGTTGAACGGCGTGATCGCCAGCACGAAACCTTCGAGCGGCCGGTACTCCATGCGGTTCCACACGCCCGGCGACGAGCTCGGCTGCTCGGTGAGCAACTGGCGGGCGAACGCGACGTTGAAGCGCAGGAAGTCGATCAGCTCGCAGGCGGCGTCGATCTCGGCCTGCTGCGCCGTCTTCGACTGCCCGAGGATCGTCGCGGCGTTCAGCGTCGCCCGCCACGGCCCCGACAGCAGGTCGGCCGCCTTCAGGAAGATCGCCGCGCGCTCCTCGAACGGCAGCGCCCGCCACGCCGGGGCGGCCTTCAGCGCCGCGTCCACGGCGGCCCGCACGTCGGCGGCCGAGGCGTCGGCCGTGCGCCCGAGCACGTGCGCGTGGTTGTGCGGCTGCACCACGTCGATCGGGGCGCCGGAGGCCATCCTCCGCTCGCCGCCGATCGTCATCGTCAGATCGATCGCCGGGCCGGACAGCTCCTTGACGCGGCTCTCCAGGGCGGCCCGCTCGGCGCTGCCGGGGGCGTAACCGTGGACCGGCTCGTTGGCCGGGACGGGGACGTTGGTGACGGCATCCATGGAAGACCTCACTTGGAGCGGAGTGAACGCAGGAAGAAGGCGACGTTGGCCGGGCGCTCGGCGAGGCGGCGCATGAAGTACCCGTACCAGTCGTCGCCGTAGGGCACGTAGACGCGGACCGTGGAGCCGGCGACGGCGAGCGCCTCCTGCTTGTCGGTCCTGATCCCGTAGAGCATCTGGTATTCGAAGGAGTCGCGGCCGCGGCTGTAGCGGTCGGCGAGCAGCTCGGTGATCGAGATGAGCCGGTCGTCGTGCGTGGCCACCATGGGGTAGGCCTTCCCCCGCATGAGGATGCGCAGGCACCGCACGTACGCCTTGTCCACCTCGGACTTCTTCTGGTGGGCCACCGAGGCCGGCTCGGCGTACGCGCCCTTGACCAGGCGGACGCGCGAGCCCTCGTACGACAGATCGCGCAGGTCGCCCTCGCTGCGCAGCAGGTACGCCTGGACGGCGACGCCGGTGGCGGGGAAGTCCTCGCGCAGGTCGCGCAGGATCGACAGTGTGGAGTCGACCGTGGTGTGGTCCTCCATGTCCAAGGTCACGACGCTGCCGGCGTCGCGGGCGGCGGCGCAGATCTCGCGCGCGTGGTCCAGGGCCATGCCCTGGTCGAGGCGCTGACCCACCGCCGACAGCTTGACCGACACCTCGGCGCGCTCGCCGAGCCCGAGCGGCCGCAGCGCGTCCAGCATCGCGACGTACGCCTTGACCGTGCCGGACGCGGCGCGCGCGTCGGTGGTCTCCTCGCCCAGATGGTCGAGGGTGACCGACAGGCCGGCGTCGGTGAGGCGGCGCACGGCGGACAGCGCGTCCCCGGCGTCCTCGCCCGCGACGAACCGGTTCACCACGTGCCGGGTGACCGGGAATCCCGAGACGGCGCGGCGCGCGAGAGGGCTCCGCGAGACCGCCAGAAGCAACGAACCGAGCATGTAAACCACCCTAAATCCGCAGTTCAGTGGGCTTCCATGGACATCCGCCACGCCCGGCGTCCACCCGATTCATACAGATGTATGACAATGTTCAGGTGGACCTGCAGGAAATCGTGGACGAGATCGCGCGCGTGCTGGACGCCCCCGCGACGCTGGAGGACCGCTCGCTCCAGATGCGCGCCTACGCGGCGCAGAGCGGCGACATCGACACCGTGCGGCGCGACTCCATCCTGCGCCGCCGCGCCACCGACGAGGTCCGCGCCTACTTCGAGGGCTACGGCATCACCTCGGCCGCGGGCCCCGTGCGCATCCCCGCCGACGAGGGCCTCGGCGTCCTCGCCCGCGTCTGCGTGCCCCTGCGCCACCGCGGCGTCACCTACGGCTACCTGTGGCTGCTCGACGCCGGCGCGCTCGGCGACGAACGGCTGGCGCAGGTCGTGCCCATGGTCGACCGGGCCGCCGCCGTACTCGCCCGCGAGGCGCGCAGCCGCCAGGACCTCGGCGAGCGCCTGCGCGACCTGCTGTCGGCCGACCCCGAGCTGCGCGCCGCGGCCCGGCTCGACCTGGCGGGGCCGGTCGCCGCGATCGCCGTGCAGAGCGCGCCCGGCGGGGTGGTGCCGCTGTGGACGCTGCCCCGCGGCGTCCTCGCCGACCCCGGCGACCCCCTCACCGCCGTCCTGGCCCCCGCCGCCCAGGCCGAGGCCGTCGCGTCCCGGGTGCTCGGCATGTACGGCACGGCCGCCGGCATCGGAGGCGTCAGGGAGGACCCCGGCGAGGCGTGGCGGAGCTGGCGCGAGGCCACCCTCGCGCTGCGCGTCGCCCAGAGGGTACCGAGGTTCGCGCCTGTCGCCCGCTGGGACGGCCTCGGCGTCCACCGCCTGCTGGCCCGGCTGCCCGGCGCGGAGCTGGCCGACCTCGCGGCCGAGGCGGCGGCGCTGGACGGCGAGCTCGCGCGCACCGTGGAGACCTACCTCGACCGCGGCGGGCACGTCGGCGAGACCGCCGCGCGGCTCGGCGTGCACCGCCAGACGCTGTACTACCGGCTGGCCAAGGCCGAGCGGGTCACCGGGCTCGACCTCGCCGACGGCGAGGACCGGCTCGTCCTGCACCTCGGGCTCAAGGCGGCCGAACTGCTCGCCGGACCGGCCCCGCGCGGGGTCAGGGCGCCCGGTAGATCTTGACCCAGTCGACGAACATCGACACCGTGGCCGGCGTGGTCGAGTCCCGGCAGGGCGACCACTGGTTGCAGACCACGTCGTTCTGCAGGGTGAGGTGCATCGGCCGCCCCGGAGGGACGTTCGGCCCGGTGTAGTCCCACGTCTTCCTGCCGTCCAGCCAGAACGTCAGCCGCCCCGGCAGCCAGTCGACGGCCACCGTGTGCCACTGGGTGAAGTCCGCGCGTATGAGGCTCTGCGCCTGCCGCGACTCGCCGCGATGGATGAAGATGCCGCCGGTCTGCCGCGACGCGTCGATCACCTCGGCGAAGTCGATCTCGGTGTACTCGGGGCTCTGGCTGTCCGGCCACAGCAGCGTGACCAGCGAGTACCCGCGGCCGGGCTCGCCGCGGAACCGGACCTCCCAGCGGCCATAGGTCTGCGCCAGGTGGCCGGCGACGCCGCCGGAGAGGTCCTGGCCGCCGTAGAAGCCGCCGGTCATGTGCAGCATGCCGTCGTGGACGGTGGTCGCCTGCGAGGTGCGCGGGTTCACCGCGGCGCCGGGGGAATGGTAGACGTCCCACTTGCCCCGGTCGATCTGCGTGCCGTCGAAGTTCTCCACGAGGACCGGCGTGCCCCACTTGGGATCGGTCTGCGCGGACACGCCGGCGCCCGCCGTGGGGCCGGGCGCCGGCGGCGCGCTCGTGCGGGGGGAGACGGTCGCGGCCGGGGGAGCCGTCCGGTCGGCGGACCAGGGGCCACCGGGAGGAGGGGCCGGAGAGTCGATGCCCCGGGGAGGGGCGGAGGCCGTGGGCGTGCCGCCGTACCTGCGGTCGTACACGGGAGGCGGGGGCCCGTCCAGCGAGTTCCCGCCTGGACGGCCGGCCGCGCCGCCGCCCGAGGCGGTGGGGCGGCTCGTCACCGGCGGCGCGTGGGGCGGGTAGACCGGGAGGGACGCCGTGGGCGCGGGGGACGTGGGGGAGGCGGGGGCCGCGGTGCGGGCGGCGGGAGGCCGCGATTCCCGGGACTGCTTCGGGCCCTGCTCGCCCGGGACCGGGCAGAGCGCCAACGTCGTCGCCGCTGCGATCATGTATGCGCTACGAATCGACATGCGCCCATGAAACCAAGCATCCTCCTGTGATCCCAGTGTTATAGCGAATTCGCGTCTCAATAGGATCCGGGGTATTCACCTTGCAACAGGCAGGCCCCACACTTGGCCTTGTGTCGGATTTCGAGGTACTTGTTCTGGGTTCTGGCCCCGGCGGTCAGAAGGCGGCCATCGCGGCGGCCAAGCTCGAACGCAAAGTGGCCATTGTCGAGCGGCGCGACATGATCGGCGGGGTGTGCATCAACACCGGCACGATCCCCTCCAAGACGATGCGCGAGGCCGTCCTCTACCTCACAGGCCTCAACCAGCGGGAGATGTACGGGCAGAGCTACCGGCTGAAGGAGGACGTCACCATCGCCGACCTCACCATGCGCACCGCGCACGTGGTGGGACGCGAGATCGACGTGGTCCGCAGCCAGCTCTCCCGCAACCACGTCACGATGCTGGTCGGTTGCGGCCGGTTCCTTGACCCACACAGCGTCGAGATCGCCGACGAGAACGGCAAGACCACCAAGGTCACCGCCGACAAGATCATCATCGCCACCGGCACCCGGCCCGCCCGCCCCGCCAGCGTGGACTTCGACGACCGCACGATCATCGACTCCGACGGGATGGTCCGGCTGGAGCGCGTGCCCGAGTCGATGGTGGTCGTCGGCGCCGGCGTCATCGGCATCGAGTACGCATCCATGTTCGCCGCGCTCGGCACCAAGGTCACCGTGGTCGAGCGGCGCGACCGCATGCTGGAGTTCTGTGACCTGGAGGTCGTGGAGGCGCTGAAGTACCACCTGCGCGACCTCGCGGTCACCTTCCGCTTCGGCGAGACCGTCGCCTCCGTCGAGCGCCGGGCGCGCGGCTGCGTCACCGTGCTGGAGAGCGGCAAGAAGATCCCGGCCGAGACGGTCATGTACTCGGCGGGGCGCAACGGGGTCACCGAGGGGCTCGGCCTCGCCGCCGCCGGCCTGTCCGCCGACGAGCGGGGCCGCATCGCGGTGGACGAGCACTACCGCACGGCCGTGCCGCACATCTACGCGGTCGGGGACGTCATCGGCTTCCCCGCGCTGGCCGCCACCTCGATGGAGCAGGGGCGGATCGCGGGCCACCATGCCTGCGGCGAGCCGCTCAACGGCATTTCCCACCTCCAGCCGATCGGCATCTACACCGTCCCCGAGATCAGCTTCATCGGCAAGACCGAGGACGAGCTGACCAAGTCGCTGATCCCCTTCGAGGTGGGGGTGTCCCGGTACCGCGAGCTGGCGCGCGGGCAGATCATCGGCGACACCTACGGCATGCTGAAGCTCCTGGTGTCCCCGGAGGACCGCGGGCTGCTCGGGGTGCACGTCTTCGGCACGGGCGCCACCGAACTGCTGCACATCGGGCAGGCGGTCATGGGCTGCGGGGGCACGGTCGACTATCTGGTGGACGCGGTGTTCAACTATCCGACCCTGGCCGAGTCCTACAAGGTGGCGGCCCTGGACGCGATGAACAAGATCCGCAGGATGGCGCGGTTCGCCGACTGAGCCTTTTCGGGCGGGACCATATTGAGGGGTGGCATTTCATGGAATGTCGCCCGTTACCTGCTTCGTAATAAAGGCACCATATGCTGCGCGATCATGCGCCGCATCCTCGGCCCCAAGGCGTGCAACACGTGGGAAGCCCCGGCCGGGACGTCGCCTGACCACGGCCCGGGGATGGGGACACCGCGCGGGACACGGTCGGACGCCTTGCGGGCCGTCGCGGATATTGGGAGGCGTGCCGCTGGGATCCTGCGGCAGACTTCGTTCATGACCTTCGTCTCGGCCTTTGTGAGCGCGCCGGGTCCGCGAGGCCGGGTGAGCGCCCGCTGGTACGCCGGGCCGCCCGACCTGCGCGCGATGCAGGAGCTCACCTCGCGCGTCTGGACGCCGGGATCGCGGTGGCACGTCGGCGACCTGGCCTGGGGGCGGTTCCAGCACACCGGACGCGAGCCAGAGTGGCCGACCATGCTGTGGCACGCGGCCGGGCGCACGCTCGCCTGGGGCTGGATCGAGACGCCGGGCCATCTCGACCTCGCCGTCGACCCCGAGGTCCCCGAACTCGCCGACGAGGTCCTCGCCTGGTTCGCCGACACCGCCCCGGCCGCCGATCGGACGGTGGTCGTGTCCAGCGCCGAGCGGCACTTGCTCCCGGCGCTCGACCGTCACGGGTACCGCCCGGCGGGCGAGGGGCCATTCTTCACGATCATGTCCCGGAGCCTCGACGCGCTCCCGCCCGCCGAACCGCCGCCCGGCTACCGGCTGCGCCCCGTCACTGACGCGGACGTGCCGGGACGCGTCCACGCCCACCGCGCCGCGTTCCACCCCTCGCGGGTCACCGAGCAGAGCTACCACGCCGTGCGCGCCGCCTGGCCGTACCGCGCCGGCCTGGACTGGATCGCCGAAGCCGAGGACGGTGAGGTGGCGGCCTTCTGCCTGGCCTGGCTCGATGAGGCCGACGCGGTGGCACTGATCGAACCGGCGGGCACCGTCCCGGAGCACCGCCGCCTGGGATTGGCCCGGGCCGTGTGCGCGGCGGCCCTGCACGCGGCACGGGACGCGGGCGCCCGCGTGGCTGTGGTCGGCCCGCGCGGCGATGACGCCCACCCCGTGCCCGCCCGGCTGTACCGGGGGCTCGGGTTCGGCGACGAGGCCATAACCCTCTTGTTCCACACCGCCTGACGCCCGCCATCGTCGTCCGATGACATCGACAAGAGCGGACCCGAGTCGCCGGACGGGTCAGGCGTACGCAGCGGCCACGCCGATGACGACCAGTACCAGGGACGCGCCCGCGACGACCACGCCGAGCCTGCCCGCGATGCGGCGTCCCCGCCTGACGCCGAGCGCGAACATCGTCGCGTACGGCAGCCCCGCGTACACCAGGGGCGTGAGGCCGATGAGCGCGAACTGGGCCAGCACTCCGGCGGTCCCGGTGCGCACCACGCGGCCGGTTTCGACGTCGAGCCGAGCCCGGTAGCTCTGACCGGCCCGTGAGTCCGGCGAGGCCTGGAAGGTCTTGGTCTTCAGCGCGTCGTCGTCGGGGACGAACAGGCCCTCGCAGTCGTACCGCCCCTTGCCGAGCGCCTGGCAGGACGTGACGGTCAGGCTGCCGGGGGCGCCCGCCCTGCCGGTCGCGAGCATCAGGTCGCGGGTGGAGAAGAGCACGGGCGTCAGTCCCAGGACCACCCAGCAGACGAGAAGGATGTACATGCCGACGGGCCCGGGCGTGCGGCCCTTCCCCATCGCCCAGCCGGACGCGCTCGGATGTGTCATGGCGCTCATGGTGGCGGGCCGGACTTGGAAGCGGCTTGCCCCCGGCTGGAGGCGCGGACGGCGGGAAACGGCGAAGCCCGTGTCACGCGACACGGGCTTTCGACGGGGAGGGAGGTCAGGCGGCCTCGACCTCGTCCGGCTCCACGGGCTTGGCGCGGCCCGTGACGTTCTCGTACACGCGGACGAGCTCGCGGCCGATGCGCTCTATGGTGTAGCGCGAACCGGCGCGGTCGGCGCCGGCGAAGCCGAGGGCCGTCCGCCGGGTGAGGTCGCCGAGCAGGGCGCGGGTGCGGCGGGCAAGCGCCGCCGGGTCCTGCGGGCGGACCAGCAGGCCGGTGACGCCCTCGACGACCGAGTCCAGGTGCGCACCGACGCCCGTGGCGATCACAGGGACGCCGCAGGCCATCGCCTCCAGGGCGACCTTGCCGTTGGGGGCGGCGGCGGGCAGCGTGAGCACGATGTCGGCGCCGCGCATCAGCTTGGCCATTCCGGTGTGGGGGACGTGGCCGAGCAGGGTGACGCGGTCCTCGACGCCGACTTCCTTGGCCAGCAGGGTCAGCCGCTCCAGGTCGCGCTCGGCCTCGGGGGCGTCGGGACGGGGGCCTCCGGCGATCAGCAGCTCGGCGCCCGGGACGCCGTCCAGCGCGCGGATCGCGAGGTCCGCGCCGCCGCCCGGCCGGATGCGGCCCACGTGCAGCAGGCGGGGCCGGTCGCCGCGCGCGGCCGACGGGCCCTGGCGGCGGAAGCGCTCGACGTCCACGCCGTGCGGGACGACCGCGATGTTCCTGCGCGGCACGCCCAGCTGGATCAGGTCGCCCGCCTCGCTCGCGCAGACGGCGACGACCGCGTTGGCCCGGCGTCCGATCGCCCGCTCCAGCCGCGCCCGCGCCGCCTGGTCGCGCTCGCCGGAGCGGGTCATGATCGAGCTCCTGCCGTGGAAGGTCTGGACGATCGGGACGTTGAGGCCGTCGGCCGCCGCCACGGCCGCGAGGCCGCCGGACAGGGAGTGGGCGTGGATCACGTCGGGGCGGTCCTTGTCCCAGCGTTCCCGCAGCCGGGCGCTGAAGTCGGAGATGTGCGGCATCACGGCGTTCTCGGGGAGCCGCCGTGCGGGGCCCGCCTCCAGGTATTCGATCGTCACGCCGGTTCCGGCCTTCGCGCGCGGCCTGCGGTCGGCGGAGTCACGGCGGGTGTGGACGGTGACCCGGTGGGAAGCGCTGAGCTCACGGGCGATCGCCGGGAGGTCGGAGGAAGGCTCGTGCACGGAGACGATGGCGATTTTCACGGCACACCTCAGGGAAGCCGGGCCGCGACGGGCCCGCGAAACGTACTGAGTTGTGCCTGCGTCTTAGGCACGAAATCTGTGTCTCAGTGTACCGATGTCGGTAAAGACGCAAACCCCTTCGGGTAAAAGAATTCTTGGAAAGTCCCGCCCAAGCTTGGCCTGCGGCCGTCGAAACCACAGGTCAGCGCATACGTCACCGGCACGCCGGGGCCGTCAGCGGGTGCGCCGCAGGGCCAGGATCGTCGTCTCGTCCAGCACCTGCCCGCCGGAGAACGCCTGGTGGTCCTCCTCCACGGCCTTGACCACCGCCGACGCCGGCTGCGCCGCGCACCGGGCCAGCACCTCCGTCAGCCTGCCCTCCCCGTACGCCAGTTCGGCCTGCCCCGACCGGCCCCGCGAGCCCGCCAGCCCGTCGGAGTACAGCACCAGCGTGTCGCCGAGCGCCAGGCCGACCTCCTCGACGGGGATCTCGGCGCCGATGTCGATGCCGAGCGGCATGCCGCCGCCCGAGGTGTAGGTGACCTCGCCGTCGCCCTTCAGCACGGCGGGCGGGTGGTTGCCCGCAGACGCCAGCCTGACGCGCCCGCCTCGGCGTCCCGGCGTGACGAAGCCCACCGCGACCATGACGAACATGCCGGTGTCCTGCACCACCACGGCATCGTTCAGCCGCGCGGCGACCGCTGCCGGGTCGTCCTCCCAGACGCTCAGCGTGCGCAGGCCGCCGCGCACCATCGCCGTGACCGACGCGGCCTCCTCGCCCTGGCCCACGACCCCGCCGACGGCGAAGCCCCAGCCGTCCTTCACCCGGAAGACGTCGTAGAACTCGCCGCCGATCGCGCGTGGCCCGGCGCCGGTGCGGTACGCCGCCGCCGTGTCGTACCCGGGGATCTCGGGCAGCGTGCGCGGCAGCACGCCGGTCTGCAGCGTGTCGGCGGCCTGCGACCGGTCCTGGAAGGTGCGCTGCGCGCGCAGGGCCAGCCCGATGTGGGCCCCGGCGTCCTCCATCAGGGCCAGGTCGGCCAGGCCGAACGTGGGCCGCTCGCGCAGCCTGAGCAGCGTCAGGACGCCGTGGACCTCGTCGCCCGCGCGGATCGGCACGCTGAGCACCGAGCCCGCCCGCGTCGCCTGCAGGACGGGCGCGCCGTCCGGGAGGGCGCCGAGCAGCGAGTCGTCCTCGACCATCTCGTACACCACGCCGCCACCGGTCTCCAGCACGTGGGAGACGAGCGGCGCGGCGGCGGGTGCGAGGCGCTCCAGGGTGCGCACCAGGCGCGCCACCGGCTGGTCGGTGGGCCCGAGTACCAGCGCGCGCCGGGCCACGCCGTCGCGCACGACGTCGGCGAACACCCAGTCGGCGGTGTGCGCGGCCAGCAGGCGGCCGGAGCGGATGAGCGCCACCGGCCGGCTGAGGCTCTCCTCGTCCAGCAGGAGGCGGGTGAGCTGCGACAACAGCTCCTGGCGGCGGGCCGTCGCCAGGATCATCGGCTCGTCGGGCGTGGCCTCCGGCTCCTGGTCGCGGTCCGGCTCGGGCGTGCGCGACTCCACGGGCAGCGCCACCGCGGCGATCATCTCCTGCGGCTCGCCGGCCATGCGGAGCCGGGTCAGGACGAGCTGCACATTGTGGGCGCGTCCCTGGTGGGCCAGCCGCGTGGGGAAGGCCGCCGACTCGCCCGTGTGGAGCACCGACGTCAGGTGCGAGCGGAAGGCGGCCCGCCGGGACACGTCCACCAGCAGCGGGAACGCGCGGCCGGTCAGATAGCCGTCGGGGCTGCCGAGCAGGCGGGACGCCTCGGCGTTCACCCGCCGCACCGTGCCCGTCGCGTCCAGGACGATCACGGGCACCGGCATCGCCCGGTAGAGCGCGCGCAGCAGCTTGAGCTCGCGGTTCCCGCCGTCCTTGCCGCCGCCCGGCCTGCGGCGCGACTTGCCCAGCTCGCCGAGCGCGCCCCGGAGCAGGTCACGGGCGGTGTCCAGCTCGACGAGCGCCGCGTCCAGCGTCGGACCCGGGTCGGCGGGGTAGGCCGAGCGGGCCTGGCGCAGCGACGAGATGCGGGCCGTGAGGCCGCTGAGCGCCTGTTCGAGCGCGGGCAGGTCGGTGGGGCCGGCCAAGGGACGTCCTTCGTATGCGGGCGCGGGCGTTTCCTGCTAGACGGTACGTCACGAAGGCGCCGCGCGACCAAGGGCATCTCTCGGGTGGAATTGCCCTCGTGCATCGACGGCGAGGAGCTGCAAGCTCGGTCGTTCACGACCGAGAAGCTGACGGAAGCGGAGGATCTCGATGGAGACGATGCGCGGCATGTTCAGTCCGGCCCTCGCCCGGGACCTCGCGGCGCTCGGCCGCGTCAACGAGGGCACCTCGATCGAGAGCGTCCTGCGGGGCATCACCGGAGCCGTGGCCGTCGGGGTGCCGGGGTGCGCCGGCGGCGCGGCCGAGCTGCGGCGCGACGAGCGGCTCATGTTCTCGGCCTCCCACAGTGACCTGATCGCCTTGGTGGACCGCGAGCAGGCCCTCGGCGAGGGGCCGTCGCTGGAGGCGCTGGCGACCCGCAGGAACGTCCTGGTGCCCGACGTGCTGCTCGACACGCGCTGGCCGCGGTACGCCGCGACCGCCGTCCGGCACGGTGTGCGCGCGACGCTCGTGCTGCCGATCGAGATCGAGGACGCCACGCTGGTGCTCGGCCTGTACGGGGTGCGGCCGGGCGCGTTCACGGGCGGCTCGGCCGGCCCGATGGCCGCCCTGCTCACCGAGCACCTCACCGTGGCGCTGGCCAACATCTCGGAGTACGACGAGGTGCTGACCGACGCCGCGCAGCTTCAGGAGGCGCTCGCGGGGAGGTCGGTGATCGACCAGGCCAAGGGCATCATCATGCACGCCAGCGGGTGCTCGGCCGAGGCGGCGTTCGACGAGCTGCGCCGCCTCTCGCAGCACCACCAGGTCAAGGTCGCGGACCTGGCGCGGCTGCTGGTCGGCGAGCACCAGAGCAAGCACGGCGGCGCGGCCCCGTCCTGACGGCGGGGGTGGCCGGTCTCAGCTCTTGAAGGCGGCGAGCGCCTCCTCCAGCGTGTCGTACAGCGGCAGCCGCTGCGCCAGGCCCGTCACCCACATCACCTTGGAGTTGGAGTACTGCACGCCGACCAGGGCGAAGTGGCCCTGCGCCGCCATCGTGCGCTGCCAGTGGTGCACGATCAGGCCGAGCGCCCGCGAGTCCATGAACGTCACGCCCGCGAGGTCGAGCACCAGATCGGACCCGTGATCGCCGGTGATCTCGGCCAGGCGGTCGGTGAACCGCCGGCGCGTGGTCGCGTCGAGGATGCCGCCCACCCGCACGACCGGCACGCCCTCGGTAACGGCCGAGGTCAGGGTCAAGGCCGATTCGGCCCTACCTGGAATGGTCACCACGCGCCTCCTCACCGCTTCCTGGCGCATGGCGCCAACCCCATCGGGGGGTCATCCGCAACATTACTGTTGCCCCGGGGGTGGCAATACTCTTGATTTGGGGGGAATACTGGAGCC
Organism: Sphaerisporangium sp. NPDC051011; assembly: GCF_040653595.1. Classification (NCBI taxonomy): domain Bacteria; kingdom Bacillati; phylum Actinomycetota; class Actinomycetes; order Streptosporangiales; family Streptosporangiaceae; genus Sphaerisporangium; species Sphaerisporangium sp. NPDC051011. Next base: position 656,354 of record NZ_JBFAGG010000003.1, read on the forward strand.
GAGGTCCAGCAGAGGGCCTCGTCTCGATCGTGGTACGCGAGGCGATGCCGGCTCTGCATGGGTTCAGTCGGCTCTCGCCTCGCTTGCAAGGCATACGAGGGAGCAGCGATGGCTGCCGAAGACCGCGTCTTCCCCCAGGCCGACGTCACCGCCGAAGACCTCCTGCGTGAGCTGGCCGAGCCCGGCACCACCGAGGAGCGGGGGGCGCGGCTGCGCGAGATGATCGTCGAGATGCATCTTCCCATGGCGCGGGAGATCGCCTGCCGCTACCGCCACCGGGGTGAGCCCATGGAAGACCTCCTCCAGGCCGCGTACGTCGGCCTGATGAAGGCGATCAACGGGTTCGACGCCGAGCTCGGGTACGGCTTCAGAGGCTATGCCATGGTCACGATGACCGGCGAGGTGAAGCGGCACTTCCGCGACCGCACCTGGGCCGTACGGGTGCCGCGCCTCTACCAGGAGCGCCGCTCCGAGCTCAACCGGCTCGTCGCCGACTTCACCCAGGAGCTCGGCCGGTTCCCCACCGTGGCCGAGCTGGCCGCGAAGATGGGCATCTCCGAGGAGGACATGCTCCTCACGATGGACGCCTCGGCCGCGTACACCACTCTGTCGCTGGACGCCCCGATGGGCGCCGACGACGCCGCGGCGCTCGGGGACGTGATCCCCGATGAGGATGACGAGCTGGCCACGCTGGTCGACCGCGAGGCGATGAAGCCGCTGATCGACCGGCTGCCCGACCGCGAGCGCGACATCCTCCTCCTGCGCTACTACGGCAACATGACGCAGGCCGAGATCGCCGCCGAGTTCGGCATCTCCCAGATGCACGTCTCGCGCATCCTCCGCAAGGTGCTGGACCAGCTCCGTTCGCAGCTCGTCGGCGCGAGCTGATTAGGCGGCCCTTCCGAGGGCACACAGACCCGCGGAACAGGGCTTACGCGAAGGAGTACTTCCCTCGCGAAGCGGCATCCCGGGATACCTTCGCCGAGCTCGGCGCGGATGCCCCGGACGCCGGACGACCTAGGCTGATCGCTCTTGGAGGCGGTTATCGGGTGAACGAGGACGATATCCCTCCTCCCCGTTTCTGCGCGGACGGGAGCGGGGGGTCGTCGCTCCCGGGGGGCGTGACCGTCCGGGAGCTGACCTTCTGCGTCGCCGACCTGCCCGAGGTGCGGGACTTCGCGGCGCTCCAGGCCCGCGGGGCGGGCATGGCGGAGGAGGACATCGGCGATTACCTCGTCGCCGTCAACGAGGCCGCCACCAACGCCGTCACACACGGCTCGGCCAAGGCACGGCTGCGCGTGTGGCGCGAAGGTGGCGACCTGTTGATCGCCGTCCACGACAACGGGCACTGGATCATCGAGGACCAGCCCGGCATGATCGCGCCGCACGACTACTCCACGAGCGGCATGGGCCTGTGGGTGGCGCGAAGGCTCGCCAAGGAGTTGGTCCTCCGCACGGGGTTGAATGGGACAAGTCTGACAATGCGCTTTCAAATCTGACAAATCACACTGCGCTGCGCTCTGGCGGGGTACGTCAAGAAGCATGTGGCAGCGAACTCCACGCATACTCGTCGTGGGCGGCGGCCACGTCGGCATGTTCGCCGCCCTGCGGCTCCAGCGCCGCCTGCGCCGCGGCGAGGCCCGCGTCACCGTCGCCGACCTCGACTCGTACATGACCTACCAGCCCTTCCTGCCGGAGGCGGCCGCGGGGAACATCGAACCCCGGCACGTCGTCGTCTCCCTGCGCCGCGTGCTGCCGAGCTGCGAGGTCCTCAGCGGCCGCGTCGAGAACGTGCACCTCGGGTCGCGAACCGCCCGGTTCCAGCCCGCCGCCGGGCCCGCGCGGCACCTGGAGTACGACTACCTCGTGTTCGCGCCCGGCTCGATCTCCCGCACCCTGCCCATCCCGGGCCTCGCCCAGTGCGGCATCGGCTTCAAGACCCTGGAAGAGGCCATCCACCTGCGCAACCGCGTCCTCGCCCAGCTCGACCTGGCCGTCTCGACCACCGACGAGCGGGTACGGCGGCGGGCGCTCACCTTCCTGTTCGTGGGCGGTGGCTACGCCGGCGTGGAGGCCCTGGCCGAGCTGGAGGACATGGCGGCCGACGCCTGCCGCTACTTCCCCGGCGTCGCGCGGCGGGACATGCGCTGGACGCTGGTCGAGGCCACCGGCCGCATCCTGCCCGAGGTCGGCCCCGAGATGGCCCGGTGGACCGCCCAGCAGCTGCGCCGGCGGGGTATCGAGGTGCGCCTGGGGACCAGGCTCGAGTCGGCCGTCGACCACCACATCATCCTCAGCGACGGCGACGAGTTCGACGCCGGCACCCTCGTGTGGACGGCAGGCGTCAAACCCCACCCGCTGTGCGCGAGCGGGGACCTGCCGCTGGACGAGAAGGGCCGGGTCAAGGTCGACCCCTTCCTCACCGTCGAGGGCACCCGGTTCGCCTTCGCCGCCGGCGACTGCGCCGCCGTCCCCGACCTCACCCGGCCGGGGGAGACCACCCCGCCCAACGCCCAGCACGCCGTACGGCAGGCCGCCCGGCTGGCCGACAACCTCGTCGCCACCCTGCGCGGCGGGTGCCGCCGGCCGTACGCGCACCGCGACACGGGCTCGGTGGCGAGCCTCGGGCTGTACCGGGGGGTCGCCAACGTCCATGGGCACGAGCTGCGCGGGTACCCCGCCTGGCTGCTGCACCGCGTCTACCACCTGTCGAAGGTGCCGACCCTGGACAAGAAGTCGCGCGTCCTCGCCGACTGGGTCATGGGGTTCTTCTTCCGGCGGGAGATCGTCCCGCTCGGCGCCATGCAGGACCCGCGGCAGGAGTTCGAGTACGCGGCGCGCACGGCCCGCCAGGAGGCCGCCGAGCGCGTCCTGGCCCGGCCGGGGATCCGCACCGGCTGAGGAACCTCCTCACCGGCGCCGTGTGCAGGTCGTGAACCGTGCGGGAACAGGCGACCGCCGCGCGCCTGGATCCGGACGTGCCGGCCCTTCTCGGTCAGCCGCGGTTCAGGAGGGCCCGGGCGACGTCGACGTCGGTGATGAGGATGTTGATCCAGCCGCCGCGGGCCGCGCCGCGGATCGCGGCGAGTTTGGAGGCGCCTCCGGCGACGCCGATGCGGCGATCCACGGCACGGAGCTGGTCCGGGGTTATGCCGATGATGCGGTCGTCGAAATCGGCTTCGACGGCTCGTCCCTCAGCGTCGAAGTAGCGGGTGCAGACGTCGCCGACCGCTCCGAGCTCCTGGAGCTGGCGCTGGTCTTCGAGGGTGATCGCGTTGCCGGAGCGGCGGAGCAGCGGGGAGGGCTCGAGGGTGCCGATGCCGACGAGTGCGAGGGTGAGGCGTGACCAGGTCTGCATGACCTGGGCGACGGTGGGCTCCTTGGACAGCAGGTCGCGGAGTTCGCGGCTGCCGACGAGTGCGGCCGAGGGCGCGAAGACCGGTCGTGCGCCGGTGAGTTCGGCGAGGCGGCTGGTGAGGCGGGTCGCGTGCAGTTGGACCTCTGGGCTTCCCGATCCGCCGACGATCTGGACGACCTCTTCCGCGACGGGGGTGGCCTTGGCGCGCATGACGTTGACCGATTCCAGGAGCGTGGCGCTCCAGGAGGAGATCCCGATGGTGTCGCCGCCCTTGAGGGTGGCGTCGAGGTAGGTGGCGGTCGCGGCGGCGAGTGCGGGAATGACGTCGGTTCCGGCGCCTTCGGCGTCGACGACGACGGCGTCGCGAAGCCCGTACTGCTGCACGAGGGCGTCTTCGAGTTCGGAGTGCACGCCGTCGGGGGAGACGACCACGGTGCGGACGACGTTGCGGTCGGCGGCTTCCTTGAGGAGGCGGGACACGCGCGGCTGGGACATGTTGAGCAGGGCGGCGATCTCGGGTTGACGTAGCCCGCGCTCGTGGTACATGCGCGCCACCTTGACCAGCAGTCGCAGGTGGTCGGGGCTGGGAGTCGAAGCGATCACCACGTGGTGTCCTGTTCCCTCTCGTTCAGGCGGGCGCGCCGGCCGGATGATCCGGTCTGCATGGTAAACGTTGCGAAGGCCAGGGGCGAGGCGCTGTGCTGCGCCCCTGGCGGTCGGCGGCTCAGAGCTTGGCGAAGACACCGTACTGGTCGGCGTTCTCCTTGGTGATGAGCTCGCAGTCGATCGACTGCTTCTCCTGCGCCCCGGTCGAGCCGGTCTTGACGAACTTGTCGGCCTGTTCGACCGCGGTCTCCGCGCCGAGCGCGGCCGGCTGCAGCGCCGTGGCGAGCATGGCTCCGGCCTTGATCTGCGCGATGGCGTCCGGGCTGCCGTCGAAGCCGACGACGACCACGTCGGTCTTCTTGGCGGCCTTCAGCGCCGCCACCGCGCCGAGGGCCATGGTGTCGTTGCCGGCGATGACGCCCTGGATGTCGGGGTTGCGCTGGAGGATGGTCTCCATCTTGCTGAAGGCCTCCTGCTGGTCCCAGTTCGCGGTCTGCTGCGCCACGCGCTTCATGCCGGGGTACTGGGAGATGACGTCGGCGAATCCCTTGGAGCGGACGCCGGCGTTGGTGTCGGACTCCTTGCCGGTGAGCTCGACGTAGTTGCCCTGCTCCTTCATCGCCTTGACGAACTCCTGGGCGGCGAGCTGGGCTCCCTGGGCGTTGTTCGACACGATCTGGGCCTTGGCGATGCCGGTCTTGTTGATCTCCCGGTCGATCAGGAAGACCGGGATCCCGGCGTCGGCGGCCTTCTGGACGGGGCCGATCGAGGCGTCGGCGCCCGCGTTGTCGAGGATGATCGCCGCGGCCTTGCGGGAGATGGCGGCGTCGATCAGTTCGCTCTGCTTGTTGGGGTCGTCGTCGTGCGAGGCGACCGAGGTCTGGTAGCCGAGGCCCTCGGCCTTGGCCTTGGCGGCGTCGGCCTCCGCCTTGAAGAACGGGTTGTCGGGCGACGGGGTTATGATCGCGATCAGGTTGCTCTTGGGAGCGGTGGCGCTGGAGGCCCCCGCACCCTCCGGCTTGTCGGACGATCCGCACGCGGTGAGCGTCAGCAGGCCCGCGGTCAGGGCCGCGGCGGCCTGGACGACCAGACGGCGGCTGGGGTGGGACATGACTACCTCCTGTTGGGCACGTCGGCATCGACGATGGATGGGAATCGTGGAGAGCCGGACACCGAATCGCGCCGGTTGGTGGGTGAAAGTGATGGTCAGGGAGCCGTGTCTTCGGGCCTGACCTTGGTCGCGCCGAGGTCGGTCGGCTCGTTCGTGGTGGCGACGGCGACGGCCGACGCCGCGGCTCCGCGGCGCTGGAAACGCTGCTGGCTCTGGTCGAGGATGACCGCGACGATGATGACGGTGCCCTTGATGAAGATCTGCCAGAACGTCGAGACGCCGAGGATGACGAGGCCGTCGGCGAGGAAGCCGATCACAAAGGCGCCGACGAGCGTGCCGCGTACGTTGCCGCGTCCGCCGGACAGGGCGGCGCCGCCGATGACGACGGCCGCGATGGCGTTGAGTTCGAAGCTGTCTCCGGCCTGGGGGGCGGCGGAGGTGAGTTCGGAGGCGATGATGATGCCGGACATCGCGGCGCAGGCGCCCGAGATCATGTAGACGATCGTCTTGACCCGCTTGACGGGCACACCCGTGAGTTCGGTCGCCCGCTCGTTGCCGCCGGTGGCGTAGAGCCAGCGGCCGAACGGCGTAGAGCGGAGCAGGACGGCCACGACGGCCACCAGGATGACCATGATCCAGATGGCGACCGGGAGACCGAGGGGGCGGCCACCGCCGATCCAGTCGAAGCCCGTGTTGTGCGTGCTGGGCTGTCCCGCCAGGTTGGGGTAGGTGGTGCCTCCGGAGATCAGGAGGGCGGCTCCGCGCGCGACGTACAACATGCCGAGGGTGGCGATGAACGGCGCGACGTTCAGCCTTGTGACCAGGATTCCGTTGACCGTGCCGACCACGGCGCCGACGGCGATGCACAAGATGACCACGGCCCACACCGGCGGGTAGGCGATGACGCCGAAGAGGCTCAGGTGCACGCCTTTGAGGAGTTCTCCGGCGACCACGCCCGACAGGCCCACGATGGAGCCCACGGACAGGTCGATGCCGCCCTTGAGGATGACCAGCAGCATGCCGAGCGCGAGGATGCCGTTGATGGCCACGTGCTTGGTCATGGTGATGAGGTTGTCGACGGTGAGGAACGAGTCGGACAGGAGGCTGAAAACGATGATCAGGACGCCGAGCGCGATGAACGCCCGCAGTTCGAAGATCGAGTTGAGCGTCTTGAGCCGACGGGCCTCCGCGGCCGCCTGACGGCGCTGCTCCAGGACGGTCGCGTGGTCGTGGGTCAGGGTGTCGGTCATGGTCACGCCTCTTCGGTGGTGTCGGCGCCGTCGGCCAGGCTCATCAGCCGGTCTCGGGTGATCTCACCCGCGCGCAGGTCGGCGACCAGGCGGCCGCGGACCATAACGAGCAGCCGGTCGGGAATGCGCAGCGCCTCTTCGGTCTCGGATGTGGTGAACAGGACGGCCAGGCCGCGTTCGGCCTGCTCGGCCATCAGCTTGAAGACGTCGGCCTTGGCGGCGACGTCGACTCCCCGGGACGGCTCGTCGAGCAACAGCACGCGCGGGCCTGTCATCAGCGCCTTGCCGATGACGACCTTCTGCTGGTTGCCGCCGCTGAGCGAGCCGATCGGGGCGTCGGGGCCGGCGGTCTTGACGGTGACATCCGAGATCATCGACTCGACCGCGGCGCGTTCCCGGCTTCGGTTCACGAAGAGGCGCCGGACGAACATGGTCAGGGCGGCCAGGGAGAGGTTCTGGCCGACGCTCATGGTCTGGACCAGGCCGTCGCGCTGGCGGTCCTCGGGGACCAGGGCCAGTCCGGCCCGGATCCGTTGGCGGACGTTGCCGGTGAGCGTGCCGCCGTGCATGAGCACCTGCCCGGAGTCGGCGTGCAGCCGACCGGCCAGGCATTCCAGCAGTTCGGTACGGCCGCTGCCCATGAGTCCGTAGATGCCGACCGTCTCACCGGCGCGGACACTCAGCGAGACGCCGTCGACGGCGAGACGGTCGGGGTTGGCGGCATCGGCGACGGACAGCTCGATCGTCTCGAAGACGACCGGCCCGAGGTGGGGATCGCGGACGGGGAAGAGCTCGTCCTGCTCCCGTCCGACCATCTTCCGCACGACCCAGGCGAGGTCGACGTCAGCCGCCGCGGCGGCCGCGACCATGGAGCCGTCGCGGAGCACGGCGACGTCATCGGCGATGTCGAGCGCCTCTTCGAGATGGTGGGAGATGTAGACGATCGCCACACCCTGGCCGGTCAGTTCGCGGATGACCTGGAAGAGGGTCTCCACCTCCGGCGCGCTGAGCGCGGAGGTCGGCTCGTCCATGATCAGGATCCGGGCCTTCTGCAGCAACGCGCGGGCGATCTCGACCAGTTGCTGCTGGCCCAGCCGCAACTCCCCGACCGGCTGATCAGGGTCGAGAGCCTCGTCCAGGCGCCGGAGCACGGTCGTGGCCAGCGCGCGCTCGGTGGAGCCGTCGACGAGGACGCCGCCGCGGGTGCGTTCGCGTCCCAGGAACAGGTTGTCCTGGATGCTCAGGTTCGGGCACAGGCTGAGTTCCTGGTGGATGATCGAGATGCCGCGGTCGGCCGCGTCCCGCGCACTGCCGAACTCGACCACCTGCCCGTCCAGCTCGACGTACCCGGTCGTGGGCGATTCCACCGCGCTGAGGATCTTCATCAGCGTCGACTTTCCCGCGCCGTTCTCGCCGAACAGCACCGTCACGCGTCCCGGAGCGATGTCGAGGGAGACGCCCTTGAGCGCCTGCGTTCCGCCGTACACCTTGGTGACGTCGACGGCCCGCAGGACGGGCGCGACCGGAGCCGTGGTGATGCCGGGGCGAGGTGTCGTGGTGGTCATGACACGGCCTCGATGGAGATCGGCGTGATCGTGAGCACGTCGGCGGTCAGCGGGGTCATCGCTCCCACGACCGTGATCTTCTTATCCTTGAGCGAGGCGACGTCGAGGGACGCCAGGACCTTGGACTTCACCTGGTCGTTCAGGGCGGTGCCCGCGTCGGCGTAGTCGACCTGGTTGGTGAACTGGCCGAACTTGATGAATCCGACGGCGTCCCGCAGGGCCGTGCCGTTGATGGCCGGACCGATCTGCACAGAAACGCGGGTCTTGCCGACCCCGGGCACCGTCACCGGGAGGAGGCCGCTCTCGGCCGCGCCGGCGGTTCCGGTCAAGGTGACCGCGTAGCTGTAGGGTCCTGTGCCCTCGCGGTTGCCGTACTGCTCGCCGGCCGCGTCGGCGCCGGCCGCGATCGCCTTGTGCAGCGTCACGATGTCGACGGCCTTCTGCCGGATCGCCGGCACGACCTTCGGCTCGTAGGTCTGCGCGCCGTAGCCGGCCGGGTCGAACTTTCCGGTCTCCTCGGCTCGCGGGGCGCTGTCGGAGCGGTAGGTCGTGCCGGCCAGCATCGCGACGACCAGGAGCGCGAGCGCGATCAGGCTGCCGCGGCCGAGAGTGAGCCGGCCGTGGCGGTCCGGAGTGTTCCAGCCGGATCGCGGTTCCTGCGCTGTCGTCATGACATCCTCTCAATCGCGTGCGCGCCGAGGTCGCGGGCGGTCCTCAGAACCGCATGCCACCGCGCGACGGCGGTGCCGCGCCGCTCGTCGCTCCAGGCCGGAGTGAAGACCTCCAGGCCGCTGTCGGCCCGCTGTTCCAGGTCGCCGGTGGTCCAGAGCCCCAGGCCCAGACCGGCGAGGTCGGCGACACCGGCGGCCGACAGTTCGTGGTGCCGGGTACGGGCCACCTCGACCACGCTGAGGTCGGCCTGCAGCTGCATCAGCGCACCGCTACGGGTCAGGCCGCCGTCGGCGAAGACCCGATCGGCATCGGGCATGCCCGCCAGCACGTCGTCGACCTGATGCGCCACCGATTCCAGCGCGGCGCGGGCGAGCTGTGCCCGCCCGGTGCCGAAGCCGAAGCCGGCCAGGACCGGCACCGCCCGGGAGTCCCACCACGGGGCGCCGAGACCACCGAAGGCGGGTACGAGTGTGACGTCACCGGCGTCCGCTCCCGCCGCCAGGTCGACGAGCACGTCCATGGAGATGCCCAGCAGTTCGGCGAGCCAGGTCAGCGTTCGCCCGCTGGAGCGGATGTTGGCCTCGCAGGCGAAGGTCGGCCGCCCGGTGGACCAGGCGATCGTGTCGCACACGGCGCCCGCCGGACCGCGCGTCCCGGCGACGGTCATCACCGATGACCCGGTGCCGTAGGTCGCCTTGACCACGCCCGGTCTCCAGCCCGCGTGCGCGAACAACGCGGCGTGCGAGTCTCCCAGCACCGCCAGCACCGGCACCCCCGCCGGGAGCGGGGCGAGATCACCGGTCTCGCCGAAGGGCCCGGTCGAGGGCACCACGCGGCCCAGCGCCGCGCGGGGAACACCGAAGATCTCCAGCAGTTCCTCGTCCCAGTCCCCGGTTTCGAGGTCCAGGAGCTGGGTCCGGGAGGCGTTGCCGATCTCGGTGACGAAGCTGCCGGTGAGCGACGTGAGCAGCCACGCGTCGACGGTGCCGAGCCGCAGTTCGCCGCGTTCGCTGCGTTCGCGTGACGGGTCATGGCGGTCGAGCAAGGCCGCCATCTTCAGCGCCGAGAACATCGGGTCGAGCGGGAGCCCGGTCCGGCGCCGGACCAGGTCCCCGTACCCCTTGTCGATGAGCTCGGCCGCCCGGACCGCGCCTCGCTGATCCTGCCAGCTGATCAGCGGCGCGACCGGTCTGCCCGTCACCGCGTCCCACAACACCACCGACTCACGCTGGGTGCTCAGCCCGATCCCCGCCACGGCCCGGGCGTCGAAGCCGCGCAGACAGGCGGCGACCGCGTCGCGGACGCTGCCGAGCAACTCCCCGGCGTCCTGCTCCGCCAGTCCGGGCGCCGGATGGCTCTGGGACACCGGCACGCTCGCACGCGCGACGAGCTCTCCGGCGGCGTTGACCAGCAGGGCCTTGGTGGAACTGGTGCCCTGGTCGATGGCGAGGACGAGCGATTCCATCAGACTCGTCCCAGGGCCTCACGGGCGGCCGCGGCGATGCCCGCGGCGTTGAGACCGAAATGGTCGAGCAGGAAGGACGTGCTTCCCGTCGGCGCGAACGTGGGCACGCCCAGCATGCGGACCGGGACGGGCCGGTTCTCCGCGACGACCCTGGCGACCGCGGCCCCGAGGCCCCCGGAGACCAGTCCCTCCTCCACCGTGATGATCGCTCGGGTGTCCTGGGCCGCGGCGAGGACCTCCGCCACGTCCAGCGGTTCGACGAACGTCATGTTGACCACCCGTGCCGCCAGACCCTGTTCGCGCAGCGACGCCGCGGCTTCGAGAGCTCGGGAGACCATCGTCCCGATCGCGATCAGGGTCACGTCGGCGCCGTCGACGAGCCGGGTCGCCCGGCCCGTCTCGAACGGCGTGTTCGCGGGAGTGACCGCCGGCACCTTGAAACGAGGGATACGTATATATGAAGGACGGCCGCTTTCGACGGCCCAGCGGACCGCGCTTCGCGTCTCCAGCGGGTCGGCGGGGACGACGATCTGCAGCCGGGGAACGGCCCGCATCCAGGACAGGTCCTCGATGGAGTGATGGGTGGGGCCGAGCTCGCCGTAGGCCATGCCCGGGCTCTGTCCGCACAGGACCACGTGCCGGCCGCTGTAGGCGACATCCGCCTTGATCTGCTCCATGGCGCGTGCGGTGAGGAACGGCGCGGCGGCGGACACGAAGGGGATGAAGCCCGCGTTGGCCAACCCCGCCGAGACGCCGACGAGGTCCTGTTCGGCGATGCCGACGTTGATGAGCCGGTCGGGGAACTCTTCACGGAACTTGACCAGGTTGCTCGACCCGACGGAGTCGTTGCACACCGCCACGATCCGTTCGTCGGCGCGGGCCAGGATGGCGAGCTCGTCGGCGAAGTCGGCCCGGCAGTCGAAGGTGGGGGTCTTCTCGGCCACGGCGGTCATCGGCTCAGCTCCTCGAGCGCGAGGCGGACCTGCTCGTCGGTGGGCACCTTGTGGTGCCACTCGACCCGGTCTTCCATGAACGACACGCCCTTCCCCTTGACGGTGTTGGCGACGACGGCGACGGGCCGGCCCGTCGACGACGGCGCGAACGCCTGCTTGATGGCCTCGTGGTCGTGGCCGTCGATGACCCGGACCTCCCAGCCGAAGCTCGCCCACTTGGCGTCCAGCGGCTCCAGCGACTTGGTGTCCTCGGTACGGGCGCCCTGCTGCAGCCGGTTGCGGTCGACGACGGCCGTCAGGTTGGCCAGCTGGTAGTGGGCGGCCGTCATCGCCGCCTCCCAGTTGCTGCCTTCCTGCATCTCCCCGTCACCCAGCACGACGATGGTGCGCCAGGTCTCGCCGCGGAGCTTGGCGCCGAGCGCGCAGCCCGTGGCGACCGGGAAACCGTGCCCCAGCGGGCCGGTGTTGGTCTCCACCCCGGGCACCTTCACCCGGTCCGGGTGGCCGTTCAACGGCGACAGCGGCGCCATGAACTCCGTCAGCCGTCCCTGCGGGAAGAACCCGCAGGACGCGAGCGTCGAGTACAGGGCCGCCGCGCAGTGCCCCTTGCTCAGCACGAACCGGTCGCGCAGCGGGTTGGCCGGAGCGTGCGGGTCGAGCTTGAGGGTGCCCCACATGGCGGTCACGAGCAGGTCGGTCACCGACAGGTCACCGCCGACGTGTCCCATCTGAGCCGCCTGGATGGTGGTGAGAACGTCACGCCGGATCCGGGTGGAGATTTCGGCCAGCTCCGGAGCCGCCTGCGCGGGAGAGGCGGCACGAAGGCGAGCGCTCTTCTCGACGTACACCGCGGCGGCGTCCTCGTCGAGCTGGAGCGGCCGGGGCGCGACTTCCAGGGCGGTCATGCGGACTCGCTTTCCGCAAGCGCCCGGTAGAGGGCTCGCTTCGCGATGCGCTGGGCGCCGAGGGCGTCCTGCGCGGCCTGCGCCTCGGCGAGTTCCTCGCGGTCGAGGTGGCCGAGCGCGTGGTGGAAGGCACGCATGGTGCGGATTCCCGCGCGTGCCGCCTCGACGGAGTCCTCACGGAACGGGAACTGGTCGAGCTGCCAGACGCCCTGCCAGCCCGCGTCGCGCAGGGCGAAGAAGAACTCGAAGGTCTCCAGCAGGTGTACCGAACCGACGACCATGTCGTCGTCCCAGCCCCGGAAGTTGTCATTGACGTCGATCGCGAACAGCTTGTTCCGGGCGATCGCCATCCGTGCCGCCTCTGCCGGTGTCTCTCCGCCGTACAGGGAATGGCCGAAGTCGAGCAGAACGCCGACGTTGTCCACCCCCATGTCCTCGATCGCGAGCAGCGTGCGTGCGACGGAGGAGAAGACCATCCGGTTGCGCGGCTCACGCGGCTTGTACTCGATCGCGAACTTCAGGTCGGGGAACGCCCGCGCCAGCTCCCGAACGGCGCCGACCGACTTGTCCCACAGGTCGGTGTAGTCGGCCTGGAAGGGATAGTCATGACCATCCTGACCGGGCCACAACTTCACGTAATCGATCCCGAGCTCGCGTCCGACCTCGGCCGAGGCCGCCACCAGGTCGATGGCGTCCTGGCGAACGGCGGGGTCAGGGTTGGTGAACCCGCCCTTGGCGAACTTGCCGGTGTAGATCTCCGGCGTGACGGCGATGGCGCGCAGGCCCTGCGCGTCGAGCGCGTCCTTCACCTCGGCGGTACCTATCCCACCGGGAGGGAAAGGCCAGTTGAGGTCGACGACCGACAGATCCCCGACCGCTCCGGCGAGCTCGATGGCATCCAGCACCGTCCGCGGCTCGCCGTACCCGTCGGTCGCGTACCGGTCGACGTACGTCGCGAAGTGCCAGATGCCGGCCCCGAAGACCGGCTCACCCTCACCTTGAATGTTTATGCGATCACGATCAGACATGCGTGCAAGTTACGGGAGGATTAAAGCGAGTGTCAAGGATCCGAGGGATGCCATCGCAGGGCTTCATCGTCACCCTGCGTGCCCGGTGAGGTCCGTTGTCATGAGCCTGGGCTTGGGTGTTCCCTCGCGTTGATCGCGAACAGTGATGAACCAGACCTCGCCTGCGCGGGCCGTGCCGGGCGGTGCGGGTCGGGGGGGCGGAGTATGCCTGGTCGGAGGGGTGATTCGGAGCGATCCCCGGGGTCTGCGGGTGTGACCGGGCGACGGCTCGATGTGGGGGCCGCCCGTTGCCGGATCGACGGGATGCGACAGGGCGAAGCCGACATCCGGGTACGATCCACCGATCTCCAAACCCTTGACATTTGTTTCCGGCTGGTTAATGGTTCATCTCAAGTCGGGCCCGCATAAACATTCACCCCCCGTTTCGCGGAGACATCCCCCTGATCGTGCGGGTGAACTCGGGCCACCAAGGAGGGTTCATGCACGCAACACCCCAGACAACCGCCAGACGCCCCCGGCGACGAGGGCGGCGTCTCGTCACCTTGATCGCGCTCGTGGGAACCATGGTCTCGATGGGCGGCGCCGCCTCCGCATCGGCGACGCCGCTGGATCCTCCGCTCGGCGTCGAGCCCCGAGGCGACAACGGGCACGGTGACAAGCCGCGCGTCATCCTCATGCACGACCCGGAGTTGGACGACCAGAACACGCTCATCCGCTACCTGCTGTACAGCAACGAGTTCAACACCGAGGGCCTGGTCTACTCGAGCAGTGGTGTGCACTGGGCCGGCGACGGAAAGGGCACCAAATGGTTCGTGCCGGGGCGCGAGTACACCCGGTTCGGACTGAACCTGTGCCCGTGCACGTCATGGCGGTGGAAGCAGGGCGAGCGCTTCATCGATGACGCGGTGGACATCTACGCGAAGGTCTACCCCAACCTGCGGGTGCACGCCGGCGGATACCCGTCCCCGCAGGAGTTGAAGTCGAAGATCTTCACCGGCAACATCGAGTTCGACGGCGACATCTCCAAGGACACCCCCGGATCCGAGCTGGTCAAGCGGTCGCTGCTCGACGATCGGCCCGGCCCCGTCTATCTGCTCACCGGCGCGGGTCAGAGCACGATCGCCCGGGCGCTGAAGTCGATCAAGGATCAGTATCAGAACACGCCACAGTGGGCCGCCATCTACAAGAAGGTGTCGCAGAAGGGGATCATCCAGTCCTTCGGCGACCAGGACGGCACCTACGCCAGTTACATCAAGCCCAACTGGCCGGACCTGGAGTTCCGGCAGATGTCCACCAGCATCTGGGGCTATGGCGCCCGGGGTGCGGTGCTCCCGCAGGACGCCAAGTACCTGTCCGCCGAGTGGACGAAGGCCAACGTGTCCGGCGTCGGGCCGTTCGGTGAGTTCTACCGGGTCTGGGGCGATGGGAAGCAGATGGTCCCCGGCGACATCTTCGACTTCTTCGGCTTCTCCGGGCTGACCACCGAGCAGCTCAAGGCGATGGGCTATGTGGTGTGGACGGCGCCGCAGGAGAAGGGATCATGGATCTCCGAGGGTGACACCTCGATCTACATGAACCTGCTCGACAACGGTCTGCGTGGTTACGTCGACGCGAGCTACGGCGGCTGGGGCGGGCGCAACGGGGCGGATGTCAACGCCTCCGGCACGCCGTCCACGTCATACGCCGCGAGCCGTTGGTTCGGCGCGGCCCAGCAGGACTTCGCCGCCAGGTTCAAATGGAGCGTCACGCCGAAGTACTCCAAGGCGAACCACGAACCGACCGTCAAGGTGGCCGGGCCGCTGGACCGGACCGTTTCGCGCGGCCAGTCGGTGGTCATCAACGGGCTGACCGATGACCCGGACGGCGACCAGCTGACCAGCACGTGGTGGCAGTACACCGACGCTGACACCTACCCCGGCACCGTGGCGCTCACCCAGAAGTCGGCAGGGCGACAGCTGAACAGCGTGCGTTTGCAGGTGCCCGAGGACGCGCTGCCCGGCCAGACGATCCACCTGATCCTGCAGACGACCGACAACGGCTCGCCTGCGCTCACGTCGTACCAGCGTGTGGTGCTCACCGTGAAGGGCTGAAACCCACCTCGGCCCGAACGCCGATAGCACTCGCCGGCCGGGTTCGATGAGCCCCGGGTGATCGCGCAGCCGCGACATCCCCTCATCGAGCCCGGCCGTGCGCCGTCATCCGCTCGCAGCGCCGAGCCGGCCCGCTTGAGCGTGTCGATGAACCCGTACGCAGCCCTGATGATCTCTTTGCCCGCGAAGATCAGCGTGGCGTCTCCGCCCGGGGAATGGCGCTCATGTGGTGTATGCGCGGTGGACGGCGCCGGTGAAGCCGTCGAGGCGGGAGATCGGCGCACGGTTCGGAGCGCTGGGCCTGTCGCTGGGTGTCACAGGGCTCGGAGGGCGCACGCGGGAGGCGGTGGCCGAGCCGCCGCCCGTCCCCGCCGGAGCCGACCCGGAGCGGCTGGCGGAAGACGAGCGATTCTGGCGTGCCGCCGCACGGTGCTATCGCGTGAGCCGGGAGTTCGTCAATCTGGAGAGCGGCTATTACGGGATCATGCCGGAGCCGGTGCGCCGCGCGTATCACCGGAACGTCGACCGGCTGAACGAGGAGAACTCCTATCTCCTGCGCACCACCTACAAGGCGCAGGCGGACCAGGTGCGCGGGCGGGTCGCCGCCGTGGCGAAGGTGTCGCCCGACGAGATCGCCCTGACCCGTGGTGGAACCGAGGCGTTGCAGGCGCTCATCGCCGGATATCGCCGGCTGCGCCCCGGGGACGCGGTCATGTACGCGGACCTCGACTATCCCGGCATGCAGTACGCGATGAACTGGCTCCGCGAACGCCGGGGCGCCGAGGTGGTGCGGATCGCGATTCCCGAGCCCGTGACGCGCGAGAGGGCGATGGCCGCGTACGCCGAGGCGCTGCGCGACCACCCCCGGGTGAGGCTGCTGCTGCTCAGCCACATGAACAACCGCACCGGTCTGGTCCTGCCGGTCACCGAACTGGTGGCCGTGGCCCGTGCGCATCGGGTGGACGTGATCGTCGACGCCACCCACTCCTGGGGTCACCTGGACTTCGCCGTGGGCGACCTCGGGGCCGACTTCGCCGGATTCTCCCTGCACAAGTGGATGGGGGCACCGCTGGGCACCGGGTTCCTGTACATCCGGCGGCATCGCCTCGCCGATGTCGATCATGCCTACGCCGACCAGACCTATCCTGCGGACGACATCCGCTCACGCGTCCACAGCGGCACGCTCGACGCGGCGGCCGTCCTGACGGTCCCCACCGCGTTGGACTTCCACGACGCCCTCGGCGCCGCGATCAAGGAGGCACGGCTGCGCTTCCTGCGTGACCGGTGGGTGCACCAGGTACGCGATCTGCCGAACATGGAGATCCTGACCCCCGACGAGCCGGGCATGTACGGTGCGATCACCGCGTTCCGGATCACCGGGTACACCTCCGAGGCCGACAACCAGGCCATCGTCAAGCACCTGTTCGATCGGTACCGGCTGTTCACCGTCCAGCGCGGAGGTGCCCTGGGAGGCGCCTGCGTGCGGGTCACGCCCGCGTTGTTCACCTCCCGGGACCAAGTGGACCTGTTCGCGAGAGCGCTTCGCGATGTCGCCGCCCGGCATGGGAACGCCGGGGGCGGCCGTGGACGCCGCGTCGTGCGTGCCGGTGAAGCAGATGGACGGCCAGAGCACACATAGCGCCGAGGGCCGCGAGGGCGAGCCAGGGCAGCGCCGGGGATCCGCTGTCGACGAGCACGCCGATCAGCACGTTGCCGGCCGCGATCCCGACGCCGGCGACGGTGTTGTACAGCCCGTAGTGCGTGGCGACCATCCGCCCGTGAGACAGGGCGAGGATGGTGTCCATCTCGAACGGATAGCTCAGCGTCGTGCCGAGCGTCAGCACGATCGTGCAGGCGAGTACCGCGGCCAGGCGTGCCGCTGTGGAGTGCGGCCAGACCGTGACGCACAGGCCAGGCGGCAGGAACGCCGCACCCATCAGCAGCAGGCCCCGCGTGATGGCGGCGGAGTTGTGCCAGCGCCGGCGCGCCCAGTCCGTGATCCGCATCTGGCCGGCGATGGCGACGGCCGCGGACAGCACGAACAGGAGGCCGGCCGCGCCGCTGCCGCCCGCGGTCAGCGGCAGCAGCAGGTAGATCTGGAACGACAGGACGTACGACCCCGCCATCGCCGCGCAGAAGAGCACGAAGGGCCGCTTGCCCAGCATCACCTTCCACTCCGCCAGAACGCCGGTGGACGTGCCGGTGGCGGAGCCGCCGGTTGTGGCGGCGCAGTGGGGCAGGGCGCGAATCTGCATGACGGTGAGCAGGGCGAACAGGATCGCTGCGACCAGGCAGACCAGCCGGAAGTCGAGCGTGACCAGGGCGAGCCCGACGAGGGGCCCGGCCAGGATGCCCGCCTGGTAGAACACGTTGAACAGCGCGAAGGCCTCCACCCTTCGCGTCCCTGCCTCATGGGCGAGGTAGGCGCGCACCGCCGGGTTGAACAGCGCGCCGGCGAACCCGGTGGCGGCCGAGGCCACCAGAAGCGCCGGCAGAGAACCGGACAGTCCCAGCATGGCGAACCCGGCCGTGCGCAACAGGCATCCGGCGACGATGACCGGCTTGTAGCCGAGTCGGTCCGCCAGGGTGCCGCCGAGCAGGAACAGGCCCTGCTGGCAGAGGTTGCGCATCCCCAGCACCAGCGCGACCGTCCAGGCAGCCATGCCCAGCCCCGCCGACAGGTGCCCGGCGAGGTAGGGCATGAGCATGTAGAAGCCGACGTTGATGGTGAACTGGTTGAGCATGAGCAGCCGGACGCCGCGGTCGAAGGACGCGATGCGCCGCCACATCAGCGGCTCACCACCCGCGTGCACCGGGTCCAGTGGGTCACTTCGGCCTCGCCGGGATGTTCGATCTCGTCCGGCTCATCGCCCGGAGGCCGGTCGAGCAGGTCGTGGGCGGCGCAGTACGCGTCGTCGAAGACGGAGGTGTAATAGCGGGCGGGGCCGTCCGGGAACACCGCCACGACGCGGGTGCCGACCGCCAGGGTGCGGGCGTACCAGGCCGCGACGACGGTGACGGCGCCCACGCTCCACCCTCCGGTCGTGTAGTGCGTGGCGGCCAGGGTGCGGCTCGCCCATACGGCCTCGTGCGGTGCCACCCAATGCACCTCGTCGAACCAGCGGTGGGCGACATTGCGTGGATGGATGCTGCTGCCCAGGCCGCGCATGAGCCTGGGGCGCGCGGGCTGCCCGAAGACGGTGGACCCGATCGAGTCGACGCCGATCAGCCTCATGTCCGGATACAGACGGCGAAGAACCTTGGCTATGCCCGCGGAATGTCCCCCCGTCCCCACGCTGCACACCAGGACGTCGATCCGGCCGATCTGGTTGATCAGCTCACCGGCCAGTGCGGCGTAGGCATCGACGTTGTCCGGATTGTCGTATTGGCTGGGACAGTAGGCGCCGGGGTGGACGGACAGTAGTTCGCGGACGCGGTCCAGCCGGGCGCGCTGCCATCCGCCGTCCGGATGCGGGGCGGTGACGGTCTCGACGCGAGCGCCGTAGGCCGTGAGCAGGCGTTCGACGATGGCCTCCATGCCCGGATCGGACACCACGGTCAGCGGATGCCCGTGCGTGATCGCGGCCAGCGCCAATCCCAGGCCGAACGTTCCGGACGTGGACTCGACGATCATCGCGCCCGGGGTGAGCTCGCCGCGCATTCGCGCGCGTTCGATGATGTGCAGCGCGGCACGGTCCTTGATGCCGCCTGGATTGGCCCCTTCGAGCTTGGCCCAGAAGCCCCGCTCAGCGGGCGTGAAGGGCACGGAGATCCTGTGGACGGGTGTGTTCCCCACCAGATGGGCGATGGTGGGAGACGCGACGACGGTAGAGGCGACGGACATTGATGACACACGCTTTCTCCGGCACGGTGGTGCGCCGGGGTCGCTGATCTATCGGCACGGGCGAGCGAGCCCGGTCGTCCGATACGGACGGCGGCTCGCCGCTCATCAGCGACGGCGGATCTCAAGCGTGTGGGTCAGCGTGGCGCGGCCGCGGTGGCAGCGGGGCGGTGCACGGCTCGGGCTGTCCGGGGGAGCGACGGACACCGGCACGCTGTAGAGACTCGGGACGACCGGCGTCATCGGCGGCTGCGCCGTGATCGTGCAGTCCCACCCCGGCACGGTGAAGGCTTCGGGGTGGGCGGACTGGTCATGATGGTCATGCGCGGGGCGGTCGGGGCAGGAGTCCACCACCAGGGCGCCCACCTCGAAAGGCCGGTGATGAGGCGCGGTCGCGTGCGTCCACAGGTGCGCGACGGTGACCACGCCGACCAGCACGGCGAACCACGCCGCCCAGCGTGGTTTCCGCATGCACCATTCCCCGACATCCATGGTCAGTCACTATTGGTAGCAGCATCACCACCTAACGCTGACAATGTGCGGGTAATCGCCGCGCCCGGATGCGGCGCCACAGGTGGATCCTCCGCCGGTCCCCGGCAGGGCGGGGCCGATCGGGCCGTGCCGGGTGGTGGTCAGGAGCTCTGCCGGGGTCAGCAGCCTCCGCACCCGCAGCCGGACGGGTCGCACGCCGCACCGATGCTGCCGCGGGCGGCGCGGGCGGTCTTGCGGCGGTGCAGCCACCACATGCCCGCGGCGGCGGCGACCAGCAGCCCGGCCATGGCCGGCAGGACCTGCTCGGCCAGCGCCGCGCCGGCTCCGGTGAGCAGTCCGGCGCCGATCAGTACCGGCAGGGCGCAGCAGGCGGCGCACGCCAGCACCGCGAGCGTCGCGACGACCTTGCTCCGCCGTGGCGGGCCGCCGACGTCGTCAGAGGCGCGGCCCGGCAGCGGGCCCGTCGTTGAGTCCGCGCCCGGTGTGCGGTGCTGACGGTGGGCTCTCACAGGTCATCTCTCCTTGAGGGTGCGGCCTTCGGCCAGGTCGGCGAACGGCAGCGGGCAGTCGGGGCAGGTGCAGTTCGTCAGGCTGTCGCAGCCGGCGGCGACCACCTGGGTCAGCGCGGTGCGGATGGTGGTCAGGTCGGCGATACGCGCGTCCACTTCGGCGATCTTGGCCTGGGCGCGGGCGCGCAGGTCCGGGGTGGGATGGCGGCGCCGGCCGGTGTCGATCAGCTCGGCCACCTCCTCCAGGCTGAAACCGAGCCGCTGGGCGGTTTTGATCACCGTCAGCAGGGTGACGGTCTCGGGCGGGTAGGCGCGGTGCCCGCCGGGACTGCGGGCCGGTTCGGCGATCAGGCCACGGCGTTCGTAGTAGCGCAGGGTCTGGATGTTGACCCCGGCCTGCTCGGCCACCTGCCCGCTGCGCAGGTAGGGCCGGCCCGAATCATGCAGCACGATGTCCTGTGTCACGCCGCCCGCCCCACCCCGGCGGGCGCGCTTGCGCGGCTGCCGGCGAACGCGAGCCCGGCCTGGGCACGGTCCTGCTTGCCGCCTGCGTAGATGCGCACGTCGGCGTAGCCGAGCCGGACGAACGCCGCAGCAGTGATCGTCGAGCGGTTGCGGTACGGGCCTGAGCAGTAGACCACCACGGCGGTGGCGCGGTCGGGCGCCACCGCCTCGGCCGGTTCGGCGGTGAGCCGGCCGGGCACGTTGCGGGCGCCAGAGATGTGCTCGGCCGTGTAGGCGTCGGCCGCAAGGGCCTCCACCAGTTGCACCGGCCCGGCTTCGCGTGCCGCGAGCAGTTCCTCGCGGGTGACGGGGTGCATCACAGTCCTCCTTCGTGCGAGCGTCTGGTCGTCGGCCGTGGCCACTCAGGCCGGCGCAGCCGGAGCGATGGCGGCGCCGGCGCGGGCCTGCAGCGCATCCAGTACCTCGATCTGCTCCGGAGGGACGGCCACGTCCAGCGTCAGGCTGCCGTCGGCGATGGTGAGGGTGAAGGTGAAGAACGAGCAGCAGCCGTTCTCCCGCGCCGCCAGCTCGGCCGCCCGCGCCGCGTGCTCCGGCCCGAAGACGAGCTCCAGGTGCAGCCGCTCCCGCTCCTCGCGCCGCACCGTCTGGACCGTCTCGGCGAACAAGGCGTCGAACTCGGCCACCCGCAGCGGCCGTTCGGCCGTGGGCAGCGTACATGCCGAGGGCGCCCACACCTGGTCAGGGCCGATGATGTGTGTCATGGCTCCGACGGTAAGCCTGTACCCGGGTACCGGATGCAAGCCCCTGACGCCAGGCCTGCGTCAGCCGGCCCGGCCGTAACCCATCAGTGGCTTTCGGTGGGCTGCCACGGCTGGGTGCCTGCTGGGGCAGGGACTTGTGAGGAGGAGGGCATCGTGCTGGCCGAGCGCATGGGGGGAGTGCGGCGGCCTCGGCCACAGCGCCGCCGCCCACACCCGTGACCGGGGGCCGGCGGAGTTATTCGGCCGGCGGGTCAAAGCCGTCCGGACCATCTGGAACGCCCCGTCGTCTCACGGCGGTATCAATGACATCTACAACGCCTTTATCACCCGCCTACTGATTTCGTGGTGATACGTACCGATAAGTGGTGACTAGCGCGTTGCATCGTCGCCCCTGTCGTGGGGATGTGGCACCACCGTGCCGGTCGATTCGGCACGGCGGGCAGGCCGGCATGCGGACCGTGGATGTCAGGAGTCGCGCGGGACCACCAGGCCGGATTCGTAGGCGAGAACCACGAGTTGGGCACGGTCGCGAGCGTGCAGCTTGGCCATGGCTCGGTTGATGTGGGTTTTCGCGGTCAGCGAGCTGATCACCATGCGGTCGGCGATCTGGTCGTTGGACAGGCCCTGCGCGACGAGGGCGACGGCTTCGCGTTCGCGGTTGGTCAGTTCCTTCAGCCCTGTGCCGATGCCGGTGTTGAGCGGCTGGGTGATGTACCGGTCGATCAGCCGGCGGGTGATCGACGGCGCGAGCAGGGCGTCGCCGCGCGCGGCGACGCGTACGGCATGCAGGAAGTCTTCCGGCACGATGTCCTTGACGAGGAATCCGGCGGCGCCGGCGCGCAGCGCGTTGAAGACGTATTCGTCGAAACCGTAGTTGGTCAGGATGACCACATGCACGCCGGCCAGGGTCGGGTCTGCGGCGATGCGCCGGGTCGCCTCGATGCCGTCGATGACCGGCATCTGGATGTCGATGAGCGCGATGTCGGGCAAGTGTTCCCTGGCGAGGGCCAGGCATTCCTTCCCGTTGGCGGCCTCGGCCACCACCTCGATGTCGTCCTCGACGTCGAGGAGCGCGCGGAATCCGCTGCGGATGAGCGGCTGGTCGTCGACCAGCAGGACACGGATCATGTGGTTCGATTCACGGGTAGTTCGGCCTGGACGGTGAAGCCGCCCTCGCTGCGCGGTGCCGCCCGCAGGCGACCGCCGAGGGCGGTGACTCGTTCACGCATCCCGAGCAGCCCGACGCCGGGCACCGGCACGGTGTCCGGAGTGGCCTTGCCGTCGTCATCGACCCGTATGACCAGGGCGTGGGGACGGTAGTCGATCCGGACCGACGCCGTCGCGGCGGCGGCGTGACGGGCGACGTTGGTCAGCGACTCCTGAATGATCCGATAAGCAGTCTGGTCCACCGTGGGCGGCACGTCGTTTCGGTGTCCCTCGATCGTCAGCTTCGCGTCCAGGCCGGTCGTCCGAGCGCGTTCCACCAGCTCCGGGACGTGGTCGAGCCCATGAGGCGGGCTCTTGCCGTCGTCGCGCAGCACCTCCAGGGTCGCTCGCAGTTCCCGTGCCGCCTCCCGACCGGCCTCCCGGATCGCCAGCAGGGCCTCCGGCACCTGTTCACCCCGCTTTTGGGCCAGGTGGACGGCGACTTCGGCCTGCACCTTGATGACGGAGATCTGGTGGGTGAGCGAATCGTGCAGTTCCCGCGCTATGTGCAGCCGCTCCTCGTCGGCGCGGCGTCGCGCGGTTTCCTCCCGGGTGCGCTCGGCCTCATCCGCCCGCCGCTCGGCCTGCCGCAGTGCTTCACCCGCCGCACCGGCCGCGATCAGCCAGGCCAGCTCCAGGGCGCCTCTGGCCTGCGCGAACGCCTCGCCTGTGTCGTGGAGACCTGAGGCTAGCGCCGCGAGGGGGAGAAGGGCCAGCATGGTCACGCTCGCCACCACCGTGATGGTGCGGTGTCCCGCCCGTACGGCCGCGTACACGGCGAACAGGTACGCGACGGCAGGCACGTCGAAACCGGCCGCCTGGTAGCCCACCGCGCACAGCCCGGTGAGGACCAGGACGGGAACCGGAGCCCGGCGGCGCGCGGCCAGCCCGAGGCCGCCGGCCGTCAGGAGCGTGTAGCCGAGCAGGTCGGCGTACGTGGCGGAGTGATGCCTGGACAGTCCGGTGACCAGCAGCGTCGCCGCCACGCCGACGGCGATCGCCCAGTCTCCGGCACCCGCCCGGACACCGGACCGTCCTGTGCTCATGCGCGCACCATAGCCGGATGTTCGCGTGGACGACTCATGCGCACGGACGATCAGCCGCCTACCGCACACGCGGTATCTTCGCGGCTCCTGCGGCGTCTGCGGCAGCCGGGCTTCGGCATCGGTGGCAGCGCGAATTGCCTGCGTTCGCAGGACGACCGGCGGTGGGTCCAGCGGACATGATCAGGCGACGTCCAGTCGTAGGGGAGAAGGAGCACCTCATGTCCGTCCGTCACCTGTTCGCCGCCCCCGCGGTCGCCCTGCTCGGAGGTTTCGGGGTTGCCGCACCGGCGGCCGCGCACGTCTCGGTGCAGCCGGCCGACGTCAGTGCGTACGCGTTGACCGCCGGGCGTCTCTGGTCCTTGGTGGCCGTGGTGCTGGGGCTGGTCGGCGTGGTCCTCGGCGGACTCGCCCTGGCCCGCTCCGCCGGTCGTGCCGGCACCGGAAGCGGGAGAAGGGGGGCCGGCGTGGCTCTGGTGGCGGGACTGGCCGGCGTGGTCGTCGGTGGTCTGGTCGTGGCCGCCGCCGATGGAGGTCCCGGCACCGGCGGCGGAATAGTGGGGGGCTTCGTGGCCCTGGTGGTGGGGCTGATCGCCATGGTCCTCAGCGGGCTGGCTCTGGCCCACTCTCGCCGTACCGGCTGACCTGCTGACCACAGCGGATACGAGCCCGCGTTCGACCGCCGTTCGGCGGTCTGGGGCGGCACCGCTGTCGGCCCCCGGCAGCCGGCTCAGCGGGGAGCACGGGTTTGATCGAGGCCGGAGTGTGGCTCTCTTCCGCAGCGCGACCCCGGCGACCGGCGTATCGGATGCCGATATCGTCGATCGTTTCCGCTATAGGCCGCACGCCGTCATGTCATGTAGCGCGGGTCGTGATCATCCTGCGCAGACCGTAGGCGGCGGCGCCCGCGGCGAGCACCGCGGCACCGGCGACGACCGAGGACAGGGGCAGGGAGAAGGCAAGGACCAGGCACCCTGCCAGGCCGATGGCGGGCACCACTGGCGCGGGGCGCCCCTCGGCCGGGGTGAGGGTCCAGGCGGCGGCGTTGGCGATGGCGTAGTAGACCAGCACGCCGAACGAGGAGAACCCGATCGCGCCGCGCAGGTCCGCGGTGCCTGCCAGGATCGCCACGACCGCGCCGATGACCAGCTCGGCGCGGTGCGGGACGTTGAAGCGGGGGTGGACGGCGGACAGGGCGTGCGGCAGGTGCCGGTCCCGGGCCATCGCCAGCGTGGTGCGGGAGACGCCCAGGATCAGCGCCAGCAGTGAGCCGAGTGCGGCGACCGCGGCGCCGGCGCGCACCAGCGGCGCCAGTGCGGCCGGCCCGGCGGCGCGCACGGCGTCGGCCAGCGGTGCGCCGGTCTCGGCGAGGCCGGTGGCGCCCAGCACGGCCAAAGCCCCGATCGCGACCGCCGCGTACACCATCAGGGTGAGGCCGAGCGCGATCGGGATCGCGCGGGGGATGGTGCGGGCCGGGTCGCGGACCTCCTCGCCCAGGGTGGCGATGCGGGCGTAGCCGGCGAAGGCGAAGAACAGCAGGCCCGCTGCCTGCAATACCCCGATGGCGGTGGCATCGGATGTCACATCCAGCCGTGCGGGGTCGGCGGCGCCGGAGGTGAGCAAGGCGAAGGCGACCGCGGCCAGCAGGGCCACCACCATGGCGACGATCCCTCTGGTCAGCCAGATCGTCTTGTGCATCCCGGTGTAGTTGAGCGCGGTCAGCGCCACCACGGCCGCCACCGCGATGGCGTGCGCCTGCTGCGGCCACACGTAGGAGCCCACGGTCAGCGCCATCGCCGCGCACGAGGCGGTCTTGCCCACCACGAACCCCCACCCGGCCAGATACCCCCAGAAATCCCCCAGGCGCTCCCGCCCGTAGACGTAGGTGCCACCTGAGGCGGGATAGCGGGCGGCCAGCCGCGCCGAGGATGTCGCGTTGCAGTAGGCGACCACCGCCGCCACCGCCAGCCCGAGCAACAACCCTGAGCCGGCCGCGCGCGCCGCCGGCGCGAAGGCGGCGAAGACACCGGCGCCGATCATCGAGCCCAGCCCGATCACCACCGCGTCGGCCGGCCCCAGACGCCGCTCCAGCCGCCCTCGCCTGGCGGGAGCCGGTGTGCCGACCATGACGACCTCCAGCGAATTCGGTTCCCGATATCGGCCAACGATACCGATGGCGGGCCCACAGGGCTCCCTCGGGGGAACGCTCTGGCGGTACACGGCTGTCGTGACGGCGGGCCGGCGTGGATCGCCGTGGCGGCCGACGCAGAGAGGGGCGTTCCGAGGCGGTGTCGCGCGGGCTGGTTCTGCGGTCCATGAGCGGCCCGGCACCGCGACCCTGTGGCGTGGCGCCGTAGACGGCGGACTGCGGATACGACCAGCGGTAGCATCGGATGCCGATATCGGTTTCGTCACACATCGGTGCGCCGAAGCGACCGCACGGCCGATGAAGGGGGGCAGGGGTGCGCGAGTTCCTGCGCGGCGCGGTGCGGCTGCACATCCTGCACCACGCCGCCCAGCAGGAGATCCACGGCGCGTGGATGTCCGAGGAGCTCAAACGCCACGGGTACGCCATCAGCCCCGGCACGCTGTACCCGACCCTGCACCGCCTGGAAGCCGAAGGACTGCTGGTCTCCGAGCAGCGCACCGTCGGCGGACGGGTGCGCCGGGTCTACCGCGCCACCGACTCCGGTCGCCAGGCACTGGCCGAGGACCGCGCCGCCCTCGCCGAACTCGCCCGCGAGCTCCTGCCCGGCGAGCGGTGACCTCCGCCCTGTCCGTGCTCCGGCTTTGAGGTTGGGGACGGACCCGCGAGATGGCCCGCCTCCACTCGTTGCCCACTCTTGGGAAAGACTCGAACATCCCTGGAAGCCGTCGTTTGCGCCAAGCGGAACAGGGCCACCTGGATCAGGTCTTGAGCCGTCGGAGGAGGGGAAGGTCCGGCCCACGTTCGTACAGACGGCGGGGATCCTCAGGGGCGGGAATTCAGATGGGCCTGGATGGCTTCCATGACGGCTTGCGGGGAGGCCGAGCGGCTGAAGGTGGCGACGACGACCTGGTCGTCCCCGGCCTCTTTCGGCTGCTCGAGGTGGCGGAAGGTCGCGATCACGTAGCCGAGGGCGTGGTCGAGTGGGCCTGAGGGGTCGTACATGCCGCCGGCGCGCAGCCACCCTCGTAGGACCTGGTTGTGGGCCGCGACGACGGATGCGGCCATGAGTTCGGCGCGCAGGTCGGCGTCGGGGGTTCCGGCCAGCCATGTGCCGATGAATTCGCGGAACAGGCGCTGGTAGCGGGCGACGCTGGCGATCTCTCGGTCGCGGAGTGCCGGTACGCGGCCGACGAGGCGGTAGCGGCGCAGCGACACCTCCGCGTCGTCCACGTAGTGGGCCAGCACGATGCGGACCGCGTCGGTGACGGCGACGATCGCGGTGTCGGCGGTCGAGGCGCGCAGGCGGGCGTCCACTGTGGCGAGCAGGGTGTCGTGGTCGGGGAAGATCGCGTCTTCCTTCGAGCGGTAGTAGCGGAAGAACGTGCTGCGACTCACCCCCGCTCGGGCCGCGATGTCGTCGACGGTGGTCTCGTCGTACCCGTTCTCGTCGAAGAGCGCCACCGCCGCCTCGGCGAGGCGGTGACCGATTGACGGAGTGCCCATGGGGCCATTGTCGCGGATCCAGGGTTGTGGGTCGTCGCGAGACTGAGTATTTTAATGTTGAAACTCAGTCTTACGCCGAATGTGGTGATTCATGGAACCGCGTGGCACCGCGGCCAGCCTGACCGGCCTCGAAGAGCGTCTGGATGAGGCGATCCGCACCGCCGAGAAACGGGCGGCCGCCAAGCAGCATGCCAAGGGAAGGCTCACCGCCCGCGAGCGGATCGAGCGTCTGCTCGACCCCGGGTCGTTCGTCGAACTGGACGCCCTGGCCGTGCATCGCAGCACGTCCTTCGGCATGGAACGTCATCGCGTCCCCGGCGACGGAGTGGTCACCGGGCACGGCACAGTCGGCGGCCGGACGGTCTGCGTCTTCTCCCAGGACTTCAGCGTGTTCGGCGGGAGCCTGGGTGAGGTGTACGGCGAGAAGATCTGCAAGGTCATGGACTTGGCCATGAAGATCGGGGCGCCGGTCGTCGGCATCAACGAGGGCGCGGGCGCGCGCATCCAGGAAGGCGTCGTCTCCCTCGGCCTGTACGGCGAGATCTTCCGCCGCAACGTGCGCGCCTCGGGCGTGATACCGCAGATCTCCTTGATCATGGGTGCCTGCGCGGGTGGGCACGTCTACTCGCCGGCTCTCACCGACTTCACGGTCATGGTGGACGAGGCGTCGCACATGTTCGTCACCGGCCCGGATGTCATCAAGACGGTGACCGGTGAGGACGTGACCTTCGAGGAACTGGGCGGCGCCCGCGTGCACAACAGCCGCAGCGGTAACGCCCACCACCTCGCCGATGACGAGGACGACGCGCTGGACTATGCCCGCGGGCTGCTGTCGTACCTGCCGCAGAACAACCTCGACGATGCGGCCTATTTCGAGTCCCCGGCGGACCTGGAAATCAGTGACGGCGATCGTGCCCTCGACACGGTCGTGCCCGACTCGGCGAACCAGCCGTACGACATGAACGAGGTCATCGCCGCCCTGCTGGACGACGGCGAGTTCCTGGAGGTGCAGGCGCTGTTCGCGCCCAACATCGTGGTCGGCTTCGGCCGCGTCGAGGGTCGGTCGGTCGGTGTGGTGGCCAATCAGCCGATGCGGCTGGCCGGCACGCTGGACATCGACGCCTCGGAGAAGGCCGCCCGGTTCGTACGCACCTGCGACGCGTTCGGCATCCCGGTGCTCACGCTGGTGGACGTGCCCGGCTTCCTGCCCGGCACCGAGCAGGAGTGGAACGGCATCATCCGCCGCGGGGCCAAGCTGCTGTACGCCTATGCCGAGGCGACCGTGCCGCTCGTCACGGTCATCACCCGCAAGGCGTACGGCGGGGCCTACGACGTCATGGGCTCCAAGCACCTGGGCGCGGACGTCAACCTCGCCTGGCCGGCCGCGCAGATCGCCGTGATGGGCGCGCAGGGCGCGGTCAACATCCTGCACCGCAGGACGCTGGCCGCGGCCGGCGACCCCGAGACGCTGCGGGCCGAGCTGGTGCGTGAGTACGAGGACACCCTCGCCACGCCGTACCTGGCGGCCGAACGCGGTTACGTCGACGCGGTGATCGCGCCGCGCGAGACCCGCCGCGAGGTCGTCCGAGCCCTGCGAATGCTGCGCGGCAAACGTGACGCCCTGCCGCCCAAGAAGCACGGGAACATCCCGCTGTGACCGGGCCGCAGATGACACAGGTGCTCCGCGTGATCAAGGGCACGCCGCTGCCGGAGGAACTGGCCGCGCTGACGGTGGTGCTGCTCGCGGCGCATGACACCGGCCCGGTCACGCCGCCGGCGCCGTCCGGCTGGCGTGATCTGGCGCGCCGGCACGCGTTGTGCCGCCCCCTTACGACCGGTCCCCAGGGATGGCGGGAGTCGAGATGGACCTATGGAGGACTTCTGTGAGCGGTTCCCTGCGGAAAGTGCTGGTGGCCAACCGCGGCGAGATCGCCGTCCGCGTGATCCGGGCCTGTCGGGACGCCGGCATCGCCTGCGTGGCGGTGTACGCCGAGCAGGACCGCGACGCCCTGTTCGCGCGCATGGCCGACGAGGCGTACGCGCTCGGCGGCGTCACGCCGGGGGAGACGTACCTGGCCATCGAGAAGATCATCGAGATCGCCGGCCGGTCCGGCGCCGACGCGGTCCATCCCGGATACGGCTTCCTCGCCGAGAACGCCGGCTTCGCCCAGGCGGTCATCGACGCCGGGCTGGTATGGATCGGGCCGCCACCGTCGGCGATCACCGCACTCGGCGACAAGGTCCAGGCGCGGCACATCGCGCAGCGGGTCGGAGCCCCTCTGGTCGCGGGGACCCCCGATCCCGTCTCCGGGGCCGGAGAGGTGCTGGCCTTCGCCGAGGAGCATGGTCTGCCCGTCGCGATCAAGGCGGCGTACGGCGGAGGCGGGCGCGGGCTGAAGGTCGCCCGGACGATGGAGGAGATCCCGGACTTGTACGAGAGCGCCGTGCGCGAGGCCGTGACGGCGTTCGGCCGGGGTGAGTGCTTCGTGGAGCGCTACCTCGACAAGCCCCGGCACGTGGAGACCCAGTGCCTGGCCGACGCGCACGGCAACGTGGTCGTTGTCTCCACCCGGGACTGCTCGCTGCAGCGCCGCCACCAGAAGCTCGTCGAGGAGGCGCCCGCGCCGTTCCTCACCGCCAGGCAGGAGGCCCTGCTGCGCGACGGTTCCAAGGCGATCCTCCGCGAGGCCGGTTACGTGGGCGCCGGGACGTGCGAGTTCCTCATCGGTCAGGACGGCACTGTGTCCTTCCTGGAGGTGAACACCCGGCTCCAGGTGGAGCATCCGGTCACCGAGGAGGTCACCGGCGTCGACCTGGTGCGGGAGATGTTCCGGATCGCCGCGGGGGAGGAGCTCGGCTACGGAGACCCGGAGCCGCGCGGCCACTCCATCGAGTTCCGCGTCAACGCCGAGGATGCCGGGCGCGGCTTCCTGCCCGCCCCCGGCGCCATCACCCGCTGGCGTGCCCCCTCCGGACCGGGTGTGCGGATGGACGCCGGATACGAGCAGGGCGAGACCGTGCCGGGCTCCTTCGACTCCTTGATCGCCAAGCTCGTCGTCACCGGTGCCACCCGCGCCCAGGCGCTGCAACGGGCCCGCAGGGCGCTGGCCGAGTTCGAGATCGACGGCATGCCGACCGTGCTGCCGTTCCACCGCGCCGTCGTGCAGGACCCCGCGTTCACGGGCGAGCCCTTCACCGTCCACACCCGATGGATCGAGACGGAGTTCGACAACACGATCGCCCCGTACGACGGTCAGCCCGGCACGTCTGCCGACCCGGCGGAACGCGAGCGGATCACGGTCGAGGTGGCGGGCAAGCGCCTGGAGGTCGTGCTCCCCGCCGGCCTCGGCGCCGGCTCGCGTAGCGGCGACGGTGCGAACCGGCCTTCGGCCCCGGGCGTCCGCCGTCGCGGCGGCACCGGTGCGGCGAAATCCGCAGCCAGCGGAGATTCCCTGGTCAGCCCCATGCAGGGGACGATCGTCAAGGTCATGGTCGCCGACGGCGACGAGGTCGCCTCCGGCGACACCATCGTCGTCTTGGAGGCCATGAAAATGGAGCAGCCGCTCACCGCCCACAAAGTCGGCATCGTGGTCGGCATGTCCGCGAAGGTGGGGGCGACGGTGTCCGCCGGCGCCGTCGTATGCGAGATCAAGGACCAGGCGTGACCGGCCCTGGCCTCCCTCGAGCGTGGAGGCTGAAACCGCAGGTCCTGCCCAGAAAGGGCCGGGAGGAGCAGCGGACGTGACTCTCTCTCAGACATTTCAGTCGGGCGCGGGGTTTCCTCCCGCGACGCGGGAGCGGTGGCGGGAACTGGCGGAGGAGGTTCTCCGCAGGTCGGGCCAGGCGGCCGAGTCGCCGGAGCAGGCGCTGGCGAGCGCGACCGACGACGGCATCACCATCGCCCCGCTGTACGACCCCATTGATCTCCCCGCGGTGCCCGGGCTTCCCGGCCTCCCCCCATACGCCTTTGGGGGCCGTAGACTCGGCGCCGCGTGGGAGGTACGGCAGCGGCACGAGGTCGCCGATCCCGAGGCCGTCATGGCCGACCTGGAGAACGGCGTCGACTCGCTCTGGCTCGCCGTTGCCCCCGAGGACCTGCCCCGGGTCCTCGACGGCGTCAACCTGGACTGGATCTCGATCGCGCTGGACGCGGGTGGCCGTACTCGGGAGGCGGCGGACGCGCTCCTGGCGCTGGCCGCCGGACGCGGCGTCCCCGCCGCGGCCCTGCGGGGCTGCCTGGGGGCCGACCCATTGGGCATTCTCAGCCGCTGCGGCACGGCACCCCACCTCCCGCAGATGGCCGAACTCGCGCGCCGCTGCGCCGACGACCTTCCTGGCATGCGCGCGGTCGTCGTCGATGCCACGCCGTACCACGAGGCGGGTGCCGGCGACGCGGAGGAGCTTGGATGTTCGATCGCGACCGGCATCGCCTACCTTCGGACGCTCACCGCCTACGGGCTCGGCGTGAACGAGTCCTTCGGTCAGCTGGAATTCCGGTACGCGGCGACCGCCGACCAGTTCGCCACGATCGCGAAGCTGCGCGCGGCCCGGGTGCTGTGGGCGCGAGTCGCAGAGGTGTGCGGCGGGCCGCCCGGTCAACTCCAGCACGCGGTGACCTCGGCGGCGATGGTGACGAGGCGAGATGCGTGGACGAACATGCTGCGCACCACGCTGGCGTGCTTCGCGGCGGGAGTGGCCGGGGCCGACGCGGTGACCGTGCGGCCGTTCGACGACGCGCTCGGCCTGCCCGACGGCTTCTCCCGCCGGATCGCCCGCAACACCTCGGCGTTGCTGGTCGAGGAGGCCCGGGTGGCCAGGGTGAGCGACCCGGCCGCCGGGTCCTGGTATGTCGAACGTCGCACCGCCGACCTGGCGGAGGTGGCCTGGCAGTGGTTCCAGGAGATCGAGGAGGCAGGCGGTATGGCCGACGCGCTCGCGTCGGGGCTCGTGGCCGGCAGGATCGCCGCCACCCGGGCGAGCAGATCGCGCGACATCGCCCGCCGGAAGGCGCCGATCGTCGGCGTCAGCCGGTTCCCTGACCTGTCCGAGGCGCCCCCTGCGCGCACCCCCACGCCACGGACCCCCGAGGGAACGCTGCCGAGGATCCGTTACGCCCAGGAGTTCGAGGACCTGCGTGATCAAGTCGACGACCGCCCATCCCGGCCGCAGGTGTTTCTGGCCGCCATCGGCTCGAGGGTGGGCGAGCACGTGGCGCGGGCGTCGTTCGCGGCGGACGTCTTCCACGCGGGCGGCATCGAGTCCATCACCTCCAGACCGGCCACCGATCCGGACATGATCGCGGAAGAGTTCGCGGCGAGCGGTGCCGTGGTGGCCTGCCTGTGCTCGAGCGACCAGATGTACGACGAGCACGCGGCGACGGTTGCCGAGGCTCTCCGGAAGGCGGGCGCGGTCAGGATCTGGCTGGCCGGCAGGGGACGGTACGACGGCGTGGACGGGAACCTGTACGCGGGGTGCGACGTGGTCGACGTGCTGCGGACGACGCTCGCGGATCTGGAGGTGGGCGCGTGATTCCGGACTTCCGCGGTGTCGGCCTGACCGGATCAGGCCGACCGGACATACCGTCGATGACCGGCGAAGGCGCGTGGGAGAGCCCGGAGGGCATCCCGATTGCGCCGATGTACACGCCCGCGGATCTTGAGGCGCCGGCCGCGGCGGGGGAGTACGACCCACGGACCTACCCCGGGATCCCGCCGTACGTGCGCGGGCCGTATCCGACGATGTACGTGACCCGGCCGTGGACGATCCGCCAGTACGCGGGGTTCTCGACGGCGGAGGAGTCCAACGCGTTCTACCGGCGCAACCTCGCCGCCGGGCAGAAGGGCCTATCCGTGGCGTTCGACCTGGCGACGCACCGGGGGTATGACTCAGACCACCCTCGTGTGGCGGGCGATGTGGGCATGGCGGGCGTGGCGATCGACTCGATCTACGACATGCGCGTCCTGTTCGACGGCATTCCGCTGGACCGGATGAGTGTGTCGATGACGATGAACGGCGCCGTGCTGCCGATCCTCGCGCTGTACATCGTGGCCGCCGAAGAGCAGGGGGTGAAGCCGGAGCAGCTCACCGGGACCATCCAGAACGACATCCTTAAGGAGTTCATGGTCCGCAACACCTACATATATCCGCCCGGCCCGTCGATGCGGATCATCTCCGACATCTTCGCCTACACTTCGGCCCACATGCCGCGCTTCAACTCCATCTCCATCTCCGGCTACCACCTGCAGGAGGCCGGGGCCACGCTGGACCTGGAACTGGCCTACACCCTGGCCGACGGCGTCGAGTACCTGCGCGCCGGGACCGCCGCCGGCCTCGACATCGACGCGTTCGCCCCGCGGCTGTCGTTCTTCTGGTGTATCGGGATGAACTTCTTCATGGAGGTCGCCAAGCTGCGCGCGGCCAGGCTGCTCTGGGCGGGCCTGGTGAAGGACTTCGGGGCCGGAGACCCGCGGTCGCTGGCGCTGCGCACCCACTGCCAGACGTCCGGCTGGTCCCTGACCGCCCAGGACGTGTTCAACAACGTGGTGCGCACCTGCGTGGAGGCGATGGCGGCCACCCAGGGGCACACCCAGTCGCTGCACACCAACGCCCTGGACGAGGCGCTCGCCCTGCCGACCGACTTCTCCGCGCGCATCGCCCGCAACACCCAACTCGTGCTGCAGCACGAGTCGGGAACCACCCAGGTGATCGACCCCTGGGGCGGCTCCCACTACGTCGAGACCCTCACCCGGCAGCTGGCACGCAAGGCGTGGCAGCACATCGCCGAGGTGGAGGAGGTCGGCGGCATGGCCAGGGCGATCGAGGCCGGGCTGCCCAAGGCGCGCATCGAGGAGGCCGCCGCCCGCACCCAGGCCCGCATCGACTCCGGTGCCCAGCCGGTGATCGGCGTCAACATGTACCGCACCGACGCCCAACCGGAGGTGGAGGTGCTCAAGGTCGACAACACCGCCGTACGCGCCCGGCAGGTCGAGCGGCTGCGCAGGATCCGGGTCGAGCGTGACCCAGAGGCCGTGCGCGCCGCGCTGGACGCGCTCACCCGCGGGGCGGCCTCGGACGGAAACCTGCTGGCCCTGGCGGTGGACGCGGCCCGGGCGCACGCCACGGTGGGGGAGATCTCCGAGGCGCTGGAGAAGGTGTTCGGCCGGCATCAGGCGAACGTGCGGACCATCTCCGGCGTGTACCGGCAGGAGATGGGCCCCGGGGCCGACACCGTCCGCGAGGCCTGCGACCGCTTCGCCGAGGCCGAGGGACGGCGCCCGCGGATCCTGGTGGCCAAGATAGGCCAGGACGGCCACGACCGGGGCCAGAAGGTGATCGCCACCGCATTCGCCGACCTGGGCTTCGACGTGGACGTGGGCCCGCTGTTCCAGACCCCGGCCGAGGTCGCCCGTCAGGCGGTCGAGGCCGACGTGCACATCGTCGGCGTCTCGTCGCTCGCCGCTGGGCACCTCACGCTGGTGCCCGCGCTACGCGAGGAGCTTGCCGCCGCCGGCGTCGACGACATCATGATCGTGGTGGGCGGGGTCGTCCCGCCCGGCGACGTCCCCGCGCTGTTGGACGCCGGGGTCGCGGCCGTCTTCCTGCCCGGCACCGTCATCACCGATGCCGCCCTGGACCTGCTGCGGCAGCTGTCGGCCCGGCTGGGTCACGACCTTTCCGCCCGGTGATCCTGTCAAGCGCCGCCTGCATCGAATGGCCTGGATCGTGCGAATCGGCCATCACGTCGGAAATCCTTCATGAAACGGAGGGCTCATGCTCTGGGTGTCGATGGTCGGGCTCGGTGGGACCGCAGTGGCGGTCGTGCTGGCGGGCCGGCGCGTGCTGTTCCTCTACCGGCTCGCCACCAGCGGCCAGCCGGCCCCGGAGCGCGTCGAGTACGCCGGGGCGAACGTGGGCGAGGAGATCAAGGCGCAGTTGGTCGAGGTGTTCGGCCAGCGCAAGCTGCTGAAGTGGACGCCGTCCGGCACGGCGCACTTCTTCGTGATGTGGGCGTTCTTCATCCTCGCCACGGTCTACCTGGAGGCGTACGGCGCGCTCATTCAGGGCGCGATCACCGGCAGGCCCGACTTCCGCATTCCGTTGATCGGGACCTGGCCGGTGCTGGGGTTCCTGCAGGACTTCATAGCGGTCGCGGCGCTGATCGGGCTGATCGCGTTCGCGGCCATCCGGCTCAGGAACTCGCCGAAGAAGCTGGGCCGCACTTCGCGTTTCTCCGGGTCGCATTTGAGTGGGGCCTGGCTCATTCTGTTCATGATCTTCAACGTGATCTGGACGATGTTCCTGTTCAGGGGGGCCGCCGTCAACACCGGCAACTTCCCCTACGCGTCGGGCGCGTTCGCCTCCGAGGCGGTGGCGACGATCCTGCCGGACAGCGAGGGGCTGGAGGCCACGGGCCTGCTACTGCACATCGGCGTCATGCTGGTGTTCCTGGTCATCGTGGTGAACTCCAAGCACCTGCACATCTTCACCGCGCCGATGAACGTTCTGTTCTCCCGCCGCCCGGATGGCCTCGGCCCGGCCCAGCCGATGCGCAGCAACGGTACGGTGCTGGACTTCGAGGAGGCCGACCCCGACACCGACGTGTTCGGCCGCGGCAAGATCGAGGACACCACGTGGAAGGGGTTCCTGGACTTCTACACCTGCACCGAGTGCGGCCGCTGCCAGTCGCAGTGCCCGGCATGGAACACCGACAAGCCGCTGTCGCCCAAGATGCTGATCCTGGACCAGCGCGACCACGCCTTCGCCATCGCCCCCTACCTGCTCGCCAGTGAACAGGAGCGGGCGAAGCTGCCCGAGGACGTGCTGGCCCTGGCCGGCAAGCCGCTGGTGGGAGAGCAGGGCGTCATCCACCCGGACGTGCTGTGGTCGTGCACCAACTGCGGCGCCTGCGTCGAGCAGTGCCCGGTGGACATCGAGCACATCGACCA